>CAZCRT010000034.1:0-29578 GCA_964501185.1 uncultured Bacteroidia bacterium | reverse complement strand
CTTCTCTGCTTCCTCTTGTTCACGGTCAGGCCAGTTTGATGGTTGCAGATTCCACCGGTTTCACAAAGGATATTCACCTGACGCTCTATATGCTGGATGAGGATGGCAACCGTCAGATCCGGGGGCGGTGGGGTAATATGACATTTGATCTCTCTGATGATTATGGCACACCCCGTGCTCAGATCCTGACTGAAATCGGCCTCGGGAGCGGACTGATGGATAATCCGATGCAGGATATCTCAGGTAGTCTGTTACAGCAGGCGATGCTGCCCTATATGACCCGGGTGGAACAATCGATTCAGCAACTGTTTGGCCTGGATATGGTTCAACTGCGTACTGATATCCTGAGCAACTATCTGGGAGCGCATTTATTTGGTCCGGGAGATAACGATCCCCTGGAAGAAGCTGCCCGTACCAGTGAAAATGAAACGGTAAGCCTGCTGGCAGGGAGTAACTTCGTCGTCGGTAAATTCATAACACCCAATATGATGTTGTCCTACTCCGGATCACTCTTCAATCAGTATCAGAAGGATTTACTGGCAGAGGATCTGCAGTATCGCCAGGCTTTAAAGGTCGATTATCGAATTACCAGAAATCTGGGCATGATGGTTGAGATGGCCTATGACCCGGTTTTTCGTTATGACGAACGGATTATGCTCCGCTTCCGCCAGTTTTATTAACTAAAATGGGATAGTATTTCCACAGGTAATCAACCGGGAAGGTTCAGCGTTCATTAGAGATACTATCCTGAAGCGAGGCTTGAATAACCTTGTGTTATTTTCACAAGTATCCAGAAGCCTCAAAACAACCGATGCCTGCAGCTGTTTTATAAGGACTTTTTTTGTAAGCACCGGTAGTCCGGCAGCGCGGCGTTGCATGTCAACAGGAGGCTTTGTAGTTTCGTTATGAATGGAGAACTACAACGTGTGGCCACAGCACTGGCGCAGTCTGAAACCACACTGGTTTTGAGCGGTGCAGGTGTCTCCAGTGCTTCCGGTATACCGACTTTCAGAGGTGAGGACGGTCTCTGGCGCAGGCACCGGGTAGAAGAACTGGCGACACTACAGGCTTTCAGGAACGATCCCGTTCTGGTCTGGGAATGGTATCATTGGCGGCTGCAGCTGGTGAGAGAAAGCGCTCCCAATGCAGCTCATACAGCCCTGTCGCAACTGGAAGAAAAAATCAACGCACTCTGGATTGTGACACAGAATGTGGATGGGTATCATCAGCAGGCCGGCTCTCGGCAGGTACTGGAACTTCACGGTTCAATCAGGCGTGCCCGTTGCCTGGAATGTGGTGAGAAGATGACAACGCCGGTGGGGGAAGGGGTCCCCCGCTGCCATTGTGGTGGAATGCTGAGACCGGATGTGGTCTGGTTTGGCGAAACACTGCCGATGAGCGAATTGCAGCAGGCAGTGGAAATCGCCCGGAGCTGCGATCTTTTTATTACGGCGGGAACTTCAGGGCTGGTGGAACCGGCCGCATCACTGCTGTCAGTTGCTGCTGTTGCCGGCGCACTGATTGTAGAGATTAATCCTGTCCGGACGGTTGCATCACACCGGGTTGATATAATCCTGGATGATGCTGCGGATCTGGTTCTGCCGGAAATAACAGCGAGGCTTTGAAACAGCTATATTTCAGTAAGGATATTAGCTGCAAGCCCCGGTATGGGAGTATTTGTGAAGAGAAGACCTGAGAAAACCGTGTTGCTACTGCTGCTGCTGGTCCTGTTGGGCAGCGGCTGTGCTTATTTCAATACCTACTATAATGCCCAGCGCTATTATGAGGAGGGGATCAGAAGTATCGAACGGGGGCAGGGTGGGCGTGCACAGACCGGAAAACTCAACGAGTCCCTCAAGGTCGCTTCACGGGTACTGGAGTTCTATCCCGAGTCCCGCTGGGTTGATGATGCCCTGCTGTTGATGGGTAAATCCTACTTCTACCTGCAGAATTACTATAATGCGATTGGCAAGTTCAGTGAGTTGAGGGAGAAGTTCCCGGAATCTGAACTGATTCCCCAGTGCAATCTCTGGCAGGCCAAATCCCTGCTCGAACTGAGGGAGTTCGATGAGGCCAGAACCTGGCTGGTGCTGATTGTGAAAAGTAAGGCACCCCGGGATGTATGGGTGGAAAGCCGCATGGTGCTGGGTGTGATTCTGGAGGAACTGGGTAATCTGGAACAGGCGGCTAACGCGTATCGTGAAGTTGTTGATAGTGCCCGGGACAAGAGACTTAAAGGTAGAGCCTGGTACCAGCTGGGCCTGGTTTCCCTAAGGATGAATAACCTGGAAGAGGCCGCTGCCAGCTTTGCGCGGGTGGGACGTTTTCATCCCGGTGTTGAGATTGAGCGGCAGGCTTCCCTCGGACACATTGACGCTGAGATCTGGATGCACAACTACCGGCGGGCGGAAAAACTGATCGCGCGCGGACTCAAGGATGAACACTATTTTGAAGAGTGGGACCGGTTCGAATTGAAGGAGTGCCTGCTGCTGGAGGAGCGGGGCGACTTCTCTGAAGCTATCGATTGTTACCGGTCACATCTTGATGAGTACTCACGCCTCTCATCGACTGCCACCGCCTGTTTCCGTCTGGGAAGTATCTATCTGTTACATTATGATCAACCCGATTCGGCACTGAAATACTATGAACAGGTGTCTGCAGAAGAGCGGGAATCAGTATGGCGGGATTCTACTGATGTGATGATGACGAAATTGGAGCGACTACTGTATTTACTGGATGATCTGGCAATAGCCGACAGCCTGCTCACCATGAATCAGCAGTTAATGGATCCGGCCTGGTTGCGTGTTGAGGCAATGTGGGAGCGGACTTATACCTACCGTGCCGAGGAAGTACGAGTAGCTGATTCACTGGCTGCAGCAGCCGTCAGGAGTGACTCGCTGGCTATTGCTGATTCTCTGGTTACAGCAGCTGGGGGATCTGACTCACTTGCTGTAGCCGACTCCTTGCAGATAATGAACTTCGATTCACTGGCTGTTGCCGGATCAATGTTGACTATGGATGGTGACTCCACAGCAATACTTCATGAAGAACTGCCACCACAGAGTCAGTTACCGCTGTCAGAGCAGTCTGAGGATGTGAGAGAAGTAACCGATATTTCAATTCCGGATGTTGATCCAATACCAGTTATTGACGAACCAGCTGCCCCTCTGGAGAATGGCACTCCTCCACCATCACAGCAGGATGACAGGTCAGGGCGCCGGTCTCCACTCTTTAAGGAGCCGCTGTCTCCGGTTTTTCCGAATGAAGATGCTGACAGTTTGATGGTGCATTCCGACAGTACATCAGCCGATGGAGTCAACGATTCACTGCTGGCGGTGGAACAGGCGCGTCAGGATACACTGCTCTTCAATTCCTTTATGGACAGTGTCGTTTTCACAGCTCAGATCGACAGTGTTAATCTACTATCAACCCGGGACAGCCTGCGGCTTGCCTGGGGAACCAAGATCATGACACTGGGTGAACTCTACCTGCTGGAAATGAATCGCCGGGTGGACGCCGATTCCCTGATGACAACCATTGACACGAGCTGGCTCTCAGATCGGCAACTGGTACATCGCCGCTGGTTCATCGGCTGGATGAGAGAGTTGGATGGTGACAGCCTGGCTGCCCGTGAACACTACGATCTGCTGCTGGAACAGTATCCGCTCTCCGAAGAGGCCAAATACCTGCGCAACCGTCTGGGGTTGCCACCACAGCGCAGCGCTGAAGATTTTGCCGCGGAAATGTGCTTGCTGGCGGAGCAGATGTGGATAGACTCACTACACTATCAGGATGCACTGGCACTGTATCGGGAAGTCGTGATATTGTATCCGGAGACAACTGTAGCGCCACGGGCATTGCTTGCTGAAGCCTGGCTCTACAGTCGCTTTCTGGAGAACCAGACAAAAGCGGATGAAGCCTTTGACCTGCTGCAGGCTGAATACCCGGCCAGTCCGGAAGCGCTGTTAGCCGCTGAATGGCGCAGTAGTACTCCAGGAGAAAGTGGTGTTGAGGAGGATACAGATTCAGTTGCGGATAAAATCCTGGAAAACCTGCTCGCACCACAACAGGATGAAAGCGGGATGTTTATTCGTGTTGATGAAGCTGCCTATCTAGAAGAGAAAATAAACAATTTTCAGGAGCATATGCTCAACATCGGTGTGATAGAGGTTCATCGCATACTGAAATAAAGGCCGGCTGAGTCAGTGTTTGATTCGACTCACATCATATGAACAGGGAGCAGAAGTGGCCAGAATTCGTCAGGTTTGGGATTCCCGTCTGATTGAGCGGAAGGAATTGACAGCTGATTACCTGCTATTGAAAGTAGAGGTACCACCAGAACTGTCATTTTCACCCGGGATGTTTATTGAGCTTTCTATACCGAATGAAGGCTTTTCTCTGCCACGCCCCTTTTCGGTCATGTCGTCGGCAACTGGCTTTCTGGAATTGCTGGTGAAGGTTGTAGGTCGTGAGACAAACCGCTTAAAGGCCTGTGATACAGATTGCCAACTGCAACTGTCCGGCCCACTCGGCACCCCCTTTCCGGAAGTGCAGGGTGAACTGCTTCTCGTCGGCGGTGGAGTTGGCCTGGCACCGCTTCTTTTTCTGGAGCGTGAGTACACACAGCGAACTACCCTGCTGGCAGGTTTTCGCAACTCTGCAGAATATAGAGCTCTGGCAGCATTCATGCCCGGGCTTGAGCACGCACTGCTGTCAACAGACGATGGCAGCGCTGGTTACTCTGGATTGGTGACAGAACTGCTGGCAGCACATATGAAGGAAAACGGCAACAACTACAGTGCTGCCATGGTGTGTGGCCCTGAACCGATGATGCGTGCTGTTTCCCGTCTTCTGCAGCCGCTTCCAACCTGGGTCTCACTTGAGAGTTATATGGCCTGTGGTTATGGTGTCTGTATGGGATGTGTAGTCGAAATGAGTGATGGCAGCTGGAGTCGTGCCTGCAGCGAAGGGCCGGTCTTTCGCAGTGATCAGCTCGCCGGATACAGGAGTGACCGATGACAGATCTGAGAGTGGAACTGGGTGATATGGAATTACGTAATCCGGTTACTCTGGCTTCCGGCACAGCAGGTTACGGGACTGAGGTTGCTGAATGGTACGACCTCAGGCGACTGGGGGGATTCTTCAGCAAAGCGGTAACCCTGGAACCACGTGTCGGCAACGCACAACCTCGCATTTATGAACTGCCAACCGGTATGTTGAACAGCATCGGATTGGCGAACCCGGGCGTGTCACGTTTCATCGAAGAACAGCTGCCGGGGTGGTCGGAGCAGGATACTCGACTGTTTGTCAACGTAGCCGGGTCTACTGCGGATGACTATGTGGAGTGTTGTGAGATACTGGCTGCAGCACCACGACTGGATGGCGTAGAGATCAATGTGTCCTGCCCCAATGTCAAGCGGGGTGGTATCGGATTCAGTGCTGACCTGGTTGAGCTGGCCTCTCTACTGAAGCGCTGTCGTGAGACAACGAATAGAATGATGATTGTAAAGCTCTCACCACAGGTTACAGATATTGCGGAAGTAGCCAGGGTCTGCGCCGACAGTGGTGCTGATGCTCTGTCACTGATAAATACGATACCTGGTATGAGTATCGATATCAACAGCAGGCGTCCAAGGCTGAGTACGGTTACCGGTGGTTATTCCGGGCCCGGTATCAAGCCGGTAGCGCTGGCACAGGTGTTTCGTGTAGCTCAAGCCGTTGCGCTGCCTGTGATAGGCATCGGTGGTATCAGCAGTGCAGAGGATATAATTGAGTTCATGCTGGCTGGAGCATCAGTGGTGCAGATAGGGACGCATAATTTTGTGGACCCTGCTGCCGGAGAGCGGCTGGTATTTGAACTGGAGCAGCTTTGCGACCGAATGGGTATAGAGCAGTTACAGAGTATTATCGGTGCTGTGGAGTTAAACACCGGTAACTGATTGAGTAGAGATGAGGAGTAATATGGCTGCAGCAACCAGGCGCACAGTTCTAATGCTGTTGATGGCTTCCGTTATCATGGCCTCCTGCACACCGGCACCACTTTATCGTCAGGGTGATGAAAGTGGTGGCAGTACCGGCAAAGGCTGGGTTGAAACCGGAGAAGCGTCATGGTATGGTGGTAAGTTTCACGGCCGTCAGACGGCATCGGGTGAAATTTACGATATGCATGGTATCAGCGCTGCCCATAAAACACTCCCGCTGGGAACACGGGTACGTGTGACAAATCTCAGTAATGATCGCCAGCTTATTGTGCGTGTGAACGACCGCGGCCCTTTTATAAAGGGTCGTATTATAGATTGCTCACGTGAAGCGGCCAGACAGCTGGGGTTTCTGGATGCAGGTGTGACACGGGTGAAAATCGAAGTGGTCAGCTGGCCTGCAGGGGCAGGCAGCTAGGATGGAGTCAGTCATGAAGTATACACAGCTGCAACGGGAGTATGCCCTGCTTCCCCACACAGTTCCATTATCAGTATTGCTGGCCCGTGCCCTGGCTCTGCAGGTGCATTATGAAGAGAAGAGCGTCGGCGACCTATTCTCAATGCTGGAAGAGGATACTCTATCCCGGCTGAGAGCTCAGGATCTATCTCAGCTGGCGGTTGTGATGGAGCACAGCTGGAACTGGCTGTTTGCGGTCACCTCAATAGATGAATTCCCTTTTCTTAAAACGGATGAAATTGATGGCCAATTCCTGGAGCAGCGGGCGCATGAAGTCAGGGAGTTCCTTAAGATCACACTGGGTGTTGATCAGGAACAGCTTCTTCACTATCAGGAAAGCAGGGTGGCGCAACTTACCGAAGTGGTGCGGGCCTTCAAAAAACTGAACAGAGCAGGTGAGGGGGACTGTTCCCCTGAACAGCTGTCCACTCTGGCACTGAATGTCTGGGAGAAGATGCTGAACTGTCGCCCGGTTATTGAAGCGGAGGATAAAACAGAATCAATACTCTCTTCCGGTGATCAGGTGTATCTGGCGTTACGGGAAGTACATGCCGATGGCAGCTGGGATGAGTTGGAAACGATTATTGAGGAAACCGAAGAGCTGGCAGCTGATCACAATCCTACAGCATTAGAGCGATTGCAGAAGCTGGAAGATGAGGGCCATAATCTGCTGGAGGAATTACCACCGGAGATGGTAGGATTAATTGATACTGCCCTGCAGCTGACCCGGGAGCTTAAGGAGTGGAGTGAAGAAGAACCACAGGATAGTGAAGGGGCTGCCATGCAGCAGCTGGCCCTGTTGCTGCTTTATCGTGACGACCGTGCCGAGCAGGCCTGGGACCAGCTTCAGGCACTGGGATCAGCCGTAGTCGATCCTCTCCGGAAGCTTCTCTCTGATGTCCTCTGCCAGCATGTGATTGGCCCGGGCTTCGGTCTCAACTTTGTTCGTCTGGTGGAACTGTCCCGCGAGTTGGGTGCGGTTGAGTTTAAACAGGAGATCACCGGGCTGCTGCATACACCGTTGCCCGGTGTGCTGGAGGCGGTTGGTGATTTAATGGCAGCCACACCCGATCTGTTTCTCGACGACCTGCAACAACAACTGTTGACAGGTGATCATGATGTATCACATTACAATGCGCTGCTGGTGATGGAAGGTTTCCCTCTGGAATATCGTCGCGAGGTTGCGCAACAGCTTGCCGGGGAGTCAGGATCGGGTCGTGACCGCGATTGGGCAACAGCTCTCTTTCGTTTCTTCAACAGTATGGAAAGCGATTCCGATGAACTGATCAGGAATCTGATGGAAACGAGTGATGAAAATGTCAGGTTGCATTTACAACAACTGCAGGAGTTGCAGCAGCGCTGACGCAGTTTATCCGGAACCGTTATAGTATTTCAAAAGAGACTTTCAGGTTAAAATTACAAAAGCGAAGAGATACTATTAACCGATTCAAGAGAAACTGGTTGAAAGCGTAAGTACTTTCTGGGAATTGGTATAGCATTGCTATTCCGTGACGAAATAACAAATTTGTAGAAATGAAAATGGTGATGTGAACAGCAGGTTTTCGTATACCCACTGTTACCAGGGATCAGGAGACGAGATATGACCCGACCGCGTATACTGCTAATGGATGATGAGATCGATATCCAGGAAGTGATGAGCGAGTTGCTGACGCTGCACGGATATGATGTCGTTTGTGTCAGCAATGGTGAAGAGGCTGTGCAGAGCTATCTTGAAGCGATGCAGTGTCAGAAACCCTATGCAGCGGTCGTTCTGGATCTGACCATCGATAATGGCATGGGGGGCAGGGATGCTATTCTGAAACTGCAGGAAGTCGATCCCGATGTACTCGGTGTCGTCTCCAGCGGCTTTGCCAATGAGCCTGCCATGGTTGATTATAAACAGCATGGTTTTTCTGCGCGGATAGAGAAACCCTACCGTGTTGAAAAACTGGATGAGACTCTGCGTTCACTGATTAACAGTTGAACGCTGTTGGCAATTTCCACTGTGTTAAAGAACTGACCCTGTAATTACAATGGAGTGCTTCAGATGAGTAGAACTGTGCGTGCCCAGACCGGCAGCGAACTGCAATGCAAAGGCTGGCAACAGGAAGCAGCCCTGCGTATGCTGCGCAATAATCTGGATCCTGAAGTCGCTGAGGATCCGGAAAACCTGATTATTTACGGTGGTTCCGGCAAGGCTGCCCGCAGCTGGGAAGCTTACGACGCTATCGTGGAATCGCTGCAGCAGCTGGAAAACGATGAAACACTTCTGATTCAGTCAGGTAAGCCGGTTGCCGTGTTTCGTACTCATCCCGATTCACCGCGGGTCCTGATCGCCAACTCACTGCTGGTACCTGAATGGGCAACCTGGGAATATTTTCGTGAGCTCGAGGACCTGGGTTTGATCATGTACGGCCAGATGACTGCCGGTAGCTGGATCTACATCGGTTCACAGGGTATCCTGCAGGGTACTTACGAAACCTTTGCAGCTGTCTGTGAACGTCATTTTGGTGGAGATTTCAAGGGGCGCTTTATCCTGACCGCGGGACTGGGTGGTATGGGTGGTGCACAACCGCTGGCCGGAAAAATGAATGAAGCGGCCATACTCTGCGTGGAAGTGGACCGCAAGCGTATCGAAAAGCGATTGCAGACGAAATATCTGGATGTGATGTGCGAGGATCTGGATGAAGCGCTGGCATTGATTGAAGAAGCGAGAACTGCCAGAATCGGGAAATCAGTCGGGTTGCTGGCTAACGCAGCTGATGTGTTTCCGGAGCTGCTCAAGCGTGGCATCGTGCCGGATGTTGTCACCGACCAGACCTCTGCCCATGACGAGCTTAACGGCTATGTCCCTAACGGTATGAGTTACGCAGAAGCGCTGCAGCTGCGGGCAGATGACTCCAAAGAGTACATTCGCCAGTCCTGCCGCTCAATGGCTGAACATGTTCAGGCGATGGTAGAGCTGCAGGACAGGGGGGCTGTAGTATTTGACTATGGCAATAATCTGCGGGGGCAGGCGAAAAAAGAGGGTTACGAGCGGGCGTTCGATTTCCCCGGTTTTGTGCCGGCCTATATCCGGCCCCTTTTCTGCGAAGGTAAAGGACCCTTTCGCTGGGCGGCACTTTCCGGTGATCCTGAGGATATCCTCAAAACGGATCGTAAAATCCTGGAACTCTTCCCGGAAGATAAAGCACTGAAACGCTGGATTACACTGGCACAGGAGCATGTTGCATTTCAGGGATTGCCCTCCCGCATCTGCTGGCTGGGTTACGGTGAACGGGCGCGGTTTGGCCTGGCGCTGAACGAGATGGTGAAATCAGGTGAGCTGAAAGGCCCGATCGTCATAGGCCGTGATCATCTGGATTCCGGCAGTGTCGCTTCTCCCTATCGTGAGACGGAAGGGATGAAAGATGGCAGTGATGCCATTGCTGACTGGCCGGTGCTTAACGCACTACTCAACACTGCTTCCGGCGCTACCTGGGTTTCTGTTCATCACGGCGGTGGTGTGGGAATCGGTCTCTCAATTCACGCCGGGATGGTTATTCTGGCTGATGGTTCCCGGGAAGCTGCGGGGAGGCTGGAACGGGTACTCACAAATGATCCCGGTACCGGTGTTGCCCGTCATGTGGATGCCGGTTATCAGCGGGCGGCAGATGTGGCACGTGAGCGGGGTGTCAAGATCCCCATGTTGTAGTATTTCCTGAGTAGAAGAAGAAACCACTCTGAAGAGATAGCCGGGCGAAGGATGACAACAGACGACAGACAAACTGACGGGGAACTCTACCAGCTGCGGATGAGTCCTCCGCTGTTTATTACTGCCCGTTTCCTGATCAGGATGTTTGCGCTGGTTTATTTTCGTGCCCGCCGTCGTGGTCGTGAAAACTACCCGGCTCCCCCCTACCTGGTAGCGTTTAATCACAGCAGCAATCTGGACATTGTCGCCCTGTCTCTGGCAGTTACTGACGATATTGTTTCCGCCTGGGCAAAAGAATCGCTGTTCAAGACACCGGTTATCGGCTGGTGGATAAGGAAGCTCGGCTTCATACCGGTACGTCGTGGCGAGCAGGACGCCCGTTCTTTTGACACAGTGCTGGCTTATCTGAAAGAGGGCGGTATATTCTTCATGGCACCGGAAGGAACCCGTCGCAGCAGCAAAGATGATCCACCCCGTCCCCGAACCGGTGTTGTGCGTCTGGCTCAGCTGGCTGATGTCCCCATTGTACCGGTAGGTGTCAGTGGTACTTTCGCTGCCCTGCCACCCGGCAAGAGTATTCCCCGGCCGCGCCGGCTCTCCGTCCAGGTGGGTAGACCATTCCGGCTGCCACCGCTTGACATCAACAAGGACAACTATGATGCCATGCAGGAACAGGCACAGCTGGTTGTCGAAAAGATCTATGAGTTAGTCTACGACTGAGAATTAGTCTACGACTGAGAATCAGTACACGACTGAGTACAGTCACTGACCGCTGGAGGTGTCCCACGATGAAAGTGCTGCTGGAAAATATCCGCCAGATATACTCTCCAAGTCCAACTGAACCCCATCAGATAGACACTCCCATCGGTGATACAATCCTGATGGAGAATGGGAAGATAAAAGCGATTGGCAAAAAGGCCGATTTCTCAGGTGTGGCCGGGGTTGACAGAGTTTCAGCACAGAATGGGATTGTCACACCAGGTTTCGTAGACGCTCACCAGCACCCGCTTTTCGGAGCACATCGCCACGCGGAATTCGAAATGCGTAACCAGGGCCGCAGTTATCAGGAGATCGCTGCAGCAGGTGGTGGAATCAGGTCATCAGTCAGGGCATTCCGAACAGCCACCGATGATGATCTGAAAGCAGGGTTGCGACGGCGATGGCGTGAGTGCCTCGAGCATGGAACCACCACTTTTGAAGCCAAGTCAGGTTACGGTCTCAATCTTGAACAGGAATTGCGTTCCCTGCGGCTGGTGACTGAAGTTGCTGCCGCAGAGAATCTGACTGTCGTGCGGACTTTGCTGGCAGCTCACGACATTCCGGATGAATACCGGGAGCGGCGTGAGGATTACATCCAACTCATCATCGAGGAGATAATCCCGGCGGTCGGGCAGGAACAGCTGGCCGAATGCAGCGATATTTTCTGTGAGCAGGGTGTGTTCTCAGTTGAGGAGAGCCGGCGCATCCTGACAGCCTCACTTGAGTATGGAATACCGGTCAGATTGCATGCTGATCAGTTAAGTGCTTCCGGAGGTTCGCAGCTGGCCGCCGAGCTGGGCGCACTTTCCGCCGATCATCTGGAGGAGATTGATGCTGCCGGGATTGAAGCCCTGCAACAGGCAGGAGTAGTTGCGCTGTTGTTACCCGGTTCGACCTGGTTTCTGCGGATGCAGAAGTACGCACCGGCCCGGAAGCTGATCGAGGCGGGTTGTGTGACAGCGCTGGCAACCAATCTCAACCCTGGCTCCGGTATGTTTGTGTCACAACCGACAATCATGCATATCGCCAGCCTGCAACTGCAGATGACAACCGGGGAAGTATTGTGGGCGGCTACCATGGGTGGAGCCCGCGTATTGCAATTGCAGGAGCGAAAGGGTGCAGTTACTGTCGGACGGGATGCCGACCTGCTGGTCTGGAATGTAAGTGAACCGGCTGAAATCCCATATCAACCCAATATCAGGCCCCGCCAGGTATGGCTGGCCGGACAGCAGATACAGAGGTAATGCGTGGTGCAGGGAAACTTTTGTATCGGTACATCCGGGTACAGCTTTCCTGACTGGAAAGGTGTGGTCTATCCGAAGGGATTGCCACAGAATCGCTGGCTGGAGCACTATGCTGTGCATTTCAATCTGCTGGAGCTCAATGTCTCTTACTACCGACAACCCACACCTGCAACAATCGAACGTCTGGTCAATTTAACGCCACCTGAATTTCGTGTCGTAGTGAAGGCGCATCAGAGTATCTCACATGGTGGTGAGGTAGAACCGGCAGCCAGTGAATTGAAGAGACGCACCGAACCACTTGGACAGGCTGATAAACATCTCGGTTTTCTGGTACACTTTCCCTATTCATTCAAGAACGATAAATCCAATCGTTACTATTTAACGGTCCTGAAGCGCAGTTTTCAGGAGTATCCACTCTATTTTGAATTCCGCCATGACGGTTGGTTGACCCGGGGGGTGAAGGAGCTGCTGGAGCAGCTGGAGGTCAGTTGGGTAAATGCAGATCTGCCTGGTTTACAGGGACTGCCTCAACTTACAGACTGGAATACTGCGACCAGAGCTTATCTCCGTTTGCACGGCCGTAATCGGAAGAGCTGGTGGCCGGGCACACCGGGTGATCGCTATGACTACAATTATTCCCGGGAGGAGCTGCAGGCGCTGATGCCGGCTCTCAGGAGGATGGACTCAGGCGCGGAGGAAACACTGATTTTTTTTAACAATTGCCATGCAGGACAGGCTGTCAAGAATGCCCTTTTACTACGCGAGCTGATGGAGGAGCTTTGAAAACCACCGGTGAACTCTGGAAGCAGATTCAACTGGAGCAGGAGGGTGAAGTTAACTTTGCCAGCCTGCATAGCGGTGCTGTCACCAATATGATCTCTGCTGCAACCGGCATTTGCCTTGACAAGCCTGAACAGTCACTGATTGTTGTGAGTGCCCCTCCCGTAGAACACATCCCTTTTAACAGGCAGCTGGTTTCCAGTATTGAGAATAATTTTCTCCTGTTTCCACCGGATCAGCGGGAAGGGGACAACTCGCTGGTTTTAAACAATCCTGAGTTCCTGGCTCCGGAGCAGTTTCTCTTTCTGGCAGCCGGTGAAGATATGCGATTCTCACTGCTGGCTTCCCGGGGGAAAGAGCTGGAACTGGCAATTTTTCAACAGGGTGTGCCGGTGCATCTTTACTGGTCCTTCCGTGATACAACTTTCCAGCACTATCTGGATTTACTGATTGCGAATACTGAAGCCAATGCCAGGTTTCGTCGTATTCAACAGATGGGCCTCAGCAAGCGTCGTATTCCGAGGAACCTGAACCCCACTCCTGAAGCATACTTCCTCAATTATGTATCACATACTGAGAATTCTCTGGTAGACCTCCGCAATGAACTGGACCTGGTAAAAGCTATCGTTAAGGTACAGGATGCGGTTACCAGAGAACTCGATTACGAACGCCTGATTGAAATACTGGGGGGGATTCTACTGAATACTCTCAAGTTTCAACTGGGTGAACTTTTGCATTGTGAACAGCGCAATACACCACTGATGCAGAAAGCTCTCTGGAGCAGCCGGCATTCCTACTCAACACCGGAAGGGCTTACCATCCACCTGGAGACCGATCTTGAGGAGCGGGTCTTGAGAAATCGGGAAGTGTATCACCTGACTGATATGCCCAACAGCCCCTATGTGATGAACCACCGCCTGGTATCACTGCTGGGATTGCAGGATGCGCTGCTGATACCTCTGGAGCTGGAGAAACGACATCTGGGGCTACTCAAACTCTACTATTCCGATAAACTCAACCTGTCACAGGCACGCAAGGAGTGGTTGCTGGATCTGGCGCGAATAATGTCCGTGTCGCTTGATAATGCTCGGGAACACACTCACGCTTTCCACCTGGCAACCAAGGATGGCCTGACGAATATTTACAATCGACGCTACTTCGAAGAACAGTTCGATATGGAGATGAAGCGCAGCCGTCGTTACAAGAAACCGATGTCGCTGCTGATGATTGATGTCGATTTCTTCAAGAACTACAATGACCAGAATGGCCACCTGATGGGTGACAAGGTACTGATAAAGGTTGCGCACCTGATTAAGGAATCACTGCGCGCCACAGATTTCATCGCCCGTTATGGTGGAGAGGAGTTTATTGTACTGCTGCTGGAAGCTGATCTGGACCGTGCCCTGATGGTAGCTGAAAAGATACGCCTGCGTATTGCCGAGACGGTGTTTGAAAACCAGAAGAGTCAACCTGACAACAACCTCACTGTGACTATCGGTGTCGCTCAGTACGAAGAACAGATGAAGAAGCTGGATGACCTGATAAAACTGGCTGATGATGCGATGTACGAGGGCAAACAGGCCGGTAAGAATCGCTGCATTGTTTACAATAGATAGCCCGCAAACCTCTTTCCTGCCCCCAATTTAATGATTTTGGATCGCGCTCCGTTTCTCACCGGAACAATTCATTGACTGCGGCAGGCTTCGAGTCTATATTTTAAGATTATAGTGAAGTTTTTACTGCAACCTGGACAGGGCAGCAGGTATGCGCCAGTGTGACAATCTGCCGCTTAACTTGACCTCTTACTGAATGAAGACGGATGCTTAGATGACAAAACGCCTGTTATACTACCTTATTATTACCAGCTGGCTGGTCGGTTGCGCTGAAGACCCGGTTTCTATCGGTTCCGGACCAGGTGGTACAACCGCCTCACACCTGGATGTTATCCCGGCCGCAGCAGACACTCTTTACAAAGAGGAAATTCCACTGGTCGGTGCTACACAGCTGTGGGTTGGATTACGTAACGATTACGCGATAACTGCCAGATTAGTTCTGCAGTTTTTCGAACTGGATGCTACGGCGCCCTGGTTGTCGAGTGACACACTGACACTGGATTCAATCAGTCTGATGCTGGGTCATCGTGTTGACGGACTGGGCCCCTACCAGGCTGAAGCCCATTCGCAATTACGACTTCACCGGGCTGATCTCAACTGTGGCAACTGTAGTGATATAACTCAACTGGTTTACTCGCACCTCTATGACGAGAATGACTTTCCGCTGTTTACCACAAGTGATTCCCTGCTGATACCTGACGTCAGTTCTACGGATACCCTGACCCGGTCTCTGTTGCCGTTGGACTGGTTTTTTGAGTACCTGAATACAGATAGCACTGCTTTTCGTGATACAGTAAATCTGTTGCTGGAGGCTGATTATCAGCTGGAAAATGATACAACCGGCAACGGTTACCTGCATACCTTCAATGCCAAGGATGTTGATGAGAGCAGCTGGCCACGGCTGGAGTTCTTCTACCACAGCGATACCGGTGTCGAAGACACACTGGTGCAATATGTTCGCTACGATACCTATCTGCTGCAGGATAACGCTGTGCCGGAGGAGGGCGACCTCCTGATCAGCGCAGGTGACGCCTGGCAGTTTGCCCTGCAGTTTGAAGGCCTTGAATATCACTGGGAGGATGGTGTTCGCACGGATATGGAGCACTCACTTATTACTGAAACGATTCACTCTGCCCAGATAAGGATTTTCCCCAAGGTTGAAACACCATGGGACTTTGGAAGTTTTGCCTCTACACAGGTATGGGACATGTTGACCTGGGATGACGATGGAGTAATGGAAATCGATACACTGGTGGCGCAGACTTCCTTTACGCAGGCCTCAGAAGGTGAGTACTTCGTGGATATCAATGTGACACGTCTGGTGAACCGCTGGCTCACCCGCGAAGATTATGTCGGTGTTGTAATGCGTATTTCACAGGCTGGTGACAACCTGAATCCCCTGCGGAACGTGTATCACGGTCTTGCCGACAGCACTGATACAGCCCCTGAACTCCTGATCTACCGAAGCGAATCACCCTTTTAAACAGCACTGAAACTGGAAGTATAGATGATGATAGATGAAACCAGATCCGTTCGTATACCACTATTGACTATCAGGACCGGTATGCCTGTTTTCGTTGCTCTTATCTGCCTGCTGGCAGTTACCCCCGTGCAGCATGTTCAGGCATCCTCTTTCAATACAGATGGGTGGGGATTACCTCTGGCACCGCTGGCCACAATGAACCCGAGTGCCGGTGGCTCCGGTTTTGCGACCTGTGATACAAGCATGGTGAACTTTTTCAATCCGGCCGGAAATGCCGGAAGTGGCCGAGCCCGGTTTTATCAGCTGTTGGATATGCAGAATGAAGGTGCCTGGGATGGCCATGAGAGCGACTGGTCTTCACGGCTGAACTTCGGTGGCACGGCCTGGTATGTTCCGCTGAAGGAAGTTAACATAGGCGTCCAGCTGCATAAGCTTACCGACGCAACCTTCTTTACACATGAACGCGGAATCGATCCCACTTTTGTGGAGGATTCCAGCGATGGCGGCGGAGATGGCTCCTATTACACCTCACTGCACCGTAGTGGCGGATTGTACCGGGCGGGATTATCACTATCCTGGCGGGTCGACCCACGGCTCTATGTCGGAATGGGAATCGATTTTGTCGGCGGTTCAACCACTTCCATCTGGACACTCAATTATGCTCAGTCCGCGCCTCCTTATGACAGTCAGGTGATCAGCGAAGAGGAGCTTTCCGGTTGGCAGACCCGTTTTGGTGTCGTGGGATTTCCTCTGCCATGGATTCAGTGCGGCCTCTCCTGGTCCCCGGCAATAACACTTAAGGACCGGGTTCGTATCAGTAACTATTCTACAGAGTCCAACCATAGTGTTTCCAGTGGTGACTCGCACTATCCATCCGAGATGACTGCAGGCCTGCAGCTGCTTCATAATATGTCACGCTATAAAGCGGATCTGCTCTGGCGTGATTACGAGCGGGGCAACAGTGATAATTATCAGCTGGTTGTAGCCTGCGGGTACTCACATCAGGGTGTCAACCTGCGCAGCAACCGCTGGTGGCGGCGTCTCACTTATCGCACCGGATTATCCTGGCAGGAAATTGATCGTGACTGGCTGCCTGCACCGGTACAGGAAATTACTCTCACTGCTGGAGTAGGCTGGCAGCCACTGGGGGCACGTAATACCTTTGATACGGGACTACAGCTGTTCAATCGAGGTAATCTTGACGATCACGGACGTCAGGAGATTGGAGTCCGGGTGTTCCTCGCCATCGCTATCAAGGAACAGTGGTTCCATCGGCGAGTTGAAAAAGGGCTCCCATAGGGCGCTCACAGGATACCCGGCTGGGAATCCTTCAGGGAAGTGTATCACAATTTATTGAATAGAGGAGAAGAGATGAAGAAACTGATGCTGTTACTGCTACTGGCTGTGGCAATGACCGGTTGCTATACAGGTTATGAAGAAGCCGGTAATCAGGACGAATTGGACCAGGCGCGTCAACAGGCAATACGGGATTCCATCGCGCAGGTAAATGATTTTGAAATGCGTAAGAGTCGTTCCTTCGCCTTTGAATACTATAAGCAGCTCAATTACGAGCAGGCCAAACGTTACTTCATCAGAGAGTTGGAGCTGGATGTAAACCATCAGTATTCGCAGGACTACTCACGGCTGGCTGATTGCTATGTGCGGCTGGGGCAGGCTGACAGCGCCCGCGTTACTTATGAATATGGCCTCAGCCTGGATCCGGAAAATGTTTATCTTCACTTTGCGCTGGGCTTGCTGCTGAATAACAGTAACGAGGAGGAAGCCCTTCAACACTACCTCTTTGTAACGGAGCACGCACCGGATGACCCGGAGTATCATGATGCCTGGTTGAAGATGAAAGAGATATATATCGGCCAGGCCAACTATGAACTGGCGCTTGGTGTCCTGGAACGGCTGATCGAAATGCATCCTGATGATAAATCATATCAGCTTGAGAAGGAGAGCATTCTGCAGCAGTATTTCGACCCGGAAGATGTGATAGCTTCTCTCGAGGAAAGCCATGCCCGTTTCCCGGATGATCTGAGTATTTCCAGACGTCTGGCAGAGGCCTACTTCCAGAGTACTTATTACAGCAAAACACTGACAATCTGCGCGGAAATACTCGGCCAGGAGCAGAGTGCAGAGATGCTGCAGCTGGAGGCCTCAGCCCATGAGAGCCTGGAACAGTATCAGAGCGCTATCACCAGTCTTAAAGCAGCTTCAAACCTGGCACCGGATGATGTGGAGACGGTGTGCCACATTGCAGACCTGTACCGTATGAAGGGTGACTTCGAAATAGCGCGCAACTATGTTTATCGCGCCAACAATATTTCCCCGAACTATCCCCACGCAACCTTTATCCTGGGTCAGATTTACGAGAACAGCGCTGACGCCTGTACCGGTGCCGGTGGAATCCTCTTTGATGACAAGCTGGTTTACAAACTGGCGCGTGAAAAGTTTGCGACGATTACCAGTGATCCCCGTTTTGGTAAGCGTGCTCGAAGTAAGGTGGACTACCTGGAAGCCTATATCCCACAGACATCTGACATCTTCATGAACCAGGGAAAAGAGAGACCGACCAAAGAGTGTTACCTCTGGATCTACGAATAACCGGATAGAGTATAAGCATCAGGCAGGAGGAGGCATGCCGGAGACTATCGCTGTTGCCAGTGACCACGCCGGTTTCGCCATGAAGCAGCGGGTCATCGTTCACCTGAAAAAGCGCGGTCTCCAGGTTCAGGATTTCGGACCGTTTGATGAAGAATCAATGGACTATCCCGACACGATTTATCCCTGCGCTGCTGCTGTCGGCCGGGGTGAATTCGAACGTGGTATAGTACTCTGCGGTTCCGGGATAGGCGCTTCCATGGTTGCCAACAAAGCTCCCGGAGTCAGGGCCGCTCTGGTAATCCTGCCGGAACATGCTGCCCTCAGCCGCCAGCACAATAACGCTAACATCCTGGCTCTTTCAGGCAGGCACTGCTCTGAAGAGCAGAACCTGGAATCGCTGGAAACCTGGCTTACTACAGATTTTGAGGGTGGAAGGCATCAGGCAAGAATTGACAAGATAACCGCATTGGAGCAGAGATGAAGACACTACAACAGATTGATCCTGAGATCTTCAAGACAATAGCCGATGAAACCACACGCCAGGATGAAAAACTGGAGATGATCGCCTCGGAGAACTTCACCTCCCGTGCGGTGATGGAGGCTATGGGTGGCGTTATGACCAATAAATACGCCGAGGGTTATCCCGGCAATCGTTACTATGGCGGTTGTGAGTTCGTGGACGAAGCTGAGAACATCGCCCGTGACCGTGCCTGTGAGCTGTTCGGTGCCGCCTATGCCAATGTGCAGCCACATTCCGGCAGTACTGCGAATATGGGTGTCTACTTTTCCTTTCTGAAAAATGGTGACAGGGTGCTGGGTATGGATCTGGCACACGGCGGCCATCTGACCCATGGCAGTCCGGTGAACTTCTCCGGCCGTCTTTACGAGTTCCATTCCTACGGCGTCCAGGAGGACGGTGGTCAACTGGATTATGATGTGGTGCGGGAAAAGGCTCTGGAAGTGAAACCACGCATGATTGTTGCCGGTGCTTCCGCCTATCCCCGTCTGATCGATTTTGCCCGCTTCCGTGAAATTGCCGATGAAGTCGGTGCCTGGCTGTTTGTCGATATGGCGCATATTGCCGGAATGGTTGCCACCGGAGATCATCCGTCACCACTGCCATACGCCCATATTGTAGCAACTACCACACACAAGACCCTGCGGGGGCCACGCGGCGGCATGATCCTGATGGGTGAAGATTATGAAAATGTACATGGCATCGTCGCGCCTAAATCCGGACGGGTCAAGCAGATGTCGGAGATAGTTGACTCTACTGTCATGCCGGGTATCCAGGGGGGCCCCCTGATGCATGTGATCGCTGCCAAGGCGGTTGCACTGAAGGAATGCATGCAACCTTCCTTCACAGAGTACACCCACCAGATTCTGGCCAATGCCCGGGCGCTGGCAGAAGTACTGCTCAGCAATGACTTCAAGCTGGTAAGCGGGGGAACCGACAATCACCTGATGCTGGTTGACCTGACCGATAAGGGTATTACCGGCAAAGCTGCAGAGCGTGCACTGGAAGTGGCCGGTATTACCGTCAACAAGAATATGGTGCCCTTTGATCAGCGTTCACCATTCGTTACATCCGGATTTCGTATCGGCGTACCGGCTCTGACAACTCGTGGTATGAAAGAGGATGAGATGCGGCAGATCGGCGCCATCGTCAGTCGCGTGCTGGCTTCCCGCAAGGAAGAAGCAGTTCTGGCCAGTGCCCTGGCGGAGGTCAAGGAAATTGCCAGCCGCTTTCCTCTCTATCAGTAAACTGCGATTACCAGTAGTTACGCCCGGCTCTGACCGGGCATTTTTTCTCAGGAATCACATTGCGTCATCGACTGAATGTACGTCCTCCCGGAACCAACCGTGAACCAACCCTGCGCTGGCTGGCTCCAACCGGCCATCTCCGTCTGCTGCTCAGGCACTATCCGCTCGACCGGTCGGAACCGGTGGTGGAAGTGGGTGACAGGGTTGAAGCTGACACTCCCGTAAGTGATCCCCGCGGGTTGCTGGCTGTTCCTGTCCACGCGCCACTGGCTGGCGAGGTGACTTCCTTCAGGCGTAGTAACAACCAGGTAACGCTGCTCTTGAAACCGGACAGCGGTGCCACACCCAGCCATGGGTTTCCTACCGCTGATGAAACATGTTCCTGCTCCCGGGAGGAGATGGAAACACTTTTACAGAGATATCCTCTGCTGGACAACCATCTGCCGCTTCTGCTGAAGCTGAAACTGCTGTCGCTGCATCCAGAACGGAAACTGGTGATCAACTGTCTCGACAGAGGTGTATTCATGGAGACGCGGCTGCGACTGCTCTCCGTCTATGGCGAGCAACTGAAAGCCGCGCTGCAGTTGTTAGGGGAGCTGTTTGAAACCAGGCCGCTGTTGCTGCTTCCACAGGAACATCGCCGGCAGCTGTTAAATGAGCTTCCGCATCTTCCCGCCAGCCTGAAGTGGACCCGTAACAAGTATCCCAATCATCTGGAGCATCTGGTTTCACAGGCAGCTACCGGCAACCGGCTCTCTCCAGCTGCCCTGCCGGAAGCGCAGGGTATTGCGGTTGTAGAACTGCAGACGGTACTGCATTTCTATCATCTGCTGATACATAAACATCCCTCCCCCTGGCAATGGGTTTCAATCTATAATCCGGCAGACAAAAGGGTAGAGGCTATTGCTACTACCAGGGGAGTGGCGCGTGCCTGGCTTCCTTCTGCATACGGTGACAGTGAGAACTGGATCTCAGGTGACGGGTATCTGCGTGAGACAAGCAAATTTGCACCGTTACACTGCCTGATTCAGGGAAGTGAAATTCTGCCGGCACATCCCGACCGCTGTATCCGATGTGGCTTCTGTATTAAGATATGCCCTGAAAAGCTGACTCCTTTCCAGTTGACCGGGTTGATTGAAAGCGGTCACTGGCAGAGGTCTGAAAAATTCGGCCTGGAACATTGCAGCCTCTGTGGCAGTTGTGCCATGGTCTGCCCGGCACACATTGACCTGCAGGCACTCTTACAAAAAGGAATTGCTGAACTGCATGGTATCTGAACAACCGCAAAAAGTACATATCCTGCATCGTGAGACACTCACAATGCGGCGCTGGATGAGTGGACAGTCCCTGGTACTGTTCCCACTACTGCTGGCGGCGGTATTCGTTTACGGTATACAGGCACTTTTACCAATAATCGGGTCTGTCGCCGGTGCGGTTCTGGCTGATCTGGCTGTGGGCCTGCTGCGCCGATCTCCGCAGCAGTGGCGTAACCTGAGCGCCCCTGCAGCCGGTTTGCTGCTGGCTCTGCTGTTGCCACCTGCCACCCCCTTCTATCTGGCTCTGCTGGGAGGAGCGATTACGATTCTGCTGGGGCGGGAGTTGTTCGGGGGTCTGGGGGGTAACATCATTCATGAAGCTGTTGCCGGTAAGCTGTCATTGCTGCTATTGAGCGGGGGGATACTCAGGGAGAGTTATCTGCAACCCTTCTGGTGGCGTTCTGGCGGCTGGCTGACTTCCTGGCACCTGCCGGACAGCATATCTTCGCTGGAGGCTGGTGGGCTTCTCTGCCTGTATCACCAGGCTGTCGATTACCTGGCGGAGATTGTTTCCGGTGAAAGCGCTGAACTGGCGCTGGGATTGCCGGAGCATATTTCCCGCTCTGCTGCTGCTTTCAGATTGATTGCCAGTGTTCCTGCCGATCAATTCTGGCTGACCAATGCAGGAGGCCTGATCGGTGAAACATCGATTGCTTCAATTCTGTTTGGTTATTTATGGCTTTCCAGGCGACGCGTTTTCAACTGGGAGCTGCCGCTGCTGGGACTGATCAGTTTCGCCCTGGTCAACCTGATCAGCGGGCTTTTCTCACCTCTGGCCGGCGGTAATTTTCTCTACTACTTCGCTATCGGGGAGTTCTGGTTGATACTGACACTGTTCGGTACCGATACGGTGACTGCGCCGCTGACACGCAGAGGAAGAATGCTGGCAGGAATAATCCTGGGCAGCACTGCCGCACTTCTGACCACACTCATTACTCCTGACTACGAACCATTTCTACTGGCACTGCTGCTGATGAACCTTCTGACACCACCGATCAACCTGCTGACATTGCCACGGGGGCGGTTTTCAAACCGGTAAAGTCTTAAATGCCTTGTCAGCATGAACCTGCATGTATCCGGAATAGCGGGTTTCTTTATCTGCCATAATTGTTACCGGACGAAAACCCTTGAAGAAGCAATAGTAGACAGCTAATTTTAATAATCGACAAAATTGCGAATCCTGAAAATGAATGGGCAACAAATGCGAACACATCTCTTCAGCTCTGAAAGTGTTACTGAGGGCCATCCGGACAAGATGGCCGATCAGATCAGTGATGCTGTTCTCGACGCTGTACTGAAGGCTGATAAAGAAGGCCGGGTGGCCTGTGAAACACTGGTGACAACCGGCCTGGTACTGGTTACCGGTGAGCTGACCACCAAGGCGGATTTCGTCGACATCACACAACTGGCCCGCGACAAGATCAACGATATCGGTTACAATAAACCGGAATACGGTTTCAACTCACAGACCTGTACGGTGTTGACGACGCTGGACAAGCAGTCGGACGATATCGGTGTGGGTGTGGACACCGGTGGTGCCGGTGATCAGGGAATCATGTTTGGCTACGCGACTGATGAGACCAGCGAGCTGATGCCGTTGCCGATAGATCTGGCGCACAAGCTCTGCCGCCGCCTGGCAGAAGTGCGAAAGCAGAATATCCTGCCATGGGTACGGCCGGATGGCAAAGCGCAGGTTACCGTGGAGTACAGGGATGGGAAGCCGCATCACCTTGAAACGGTAGTGGTTTCAACACAACATGATGAACTCGATATCCGCATGTTGCGGGACGATGTGCGCCGTGAAGTGATCGACTATGTGCTGCCACCCGAATTGAGCTCACCCGAACTGATCTGTCACATAAATCCCACCGGACGCTTTGTCATCGGTGGCCCGCAGGGGGATGCCGGGCTGACAGGCCGCAAGATCATCGTCGATACTTACGGTGGAATGGCCGCACACGGTGGTGGTGCTTTCTCCGGCAAGGATCCTACCAAGGTTGACCGTAGCGCTACTTATGCTGCCCGCTGGATTGCCAAGAACATCGTCGCCGCAGGTGTGGCACAGAAGTGTCAGGTGCAGCTGGCCTATGCTATTGGTGTCGCTGAACCGGTCTCGGTATTCATCGATACGCTCGGTACCGGCAAGCGTCCCGACGAGGAGCTGGAAGCCATAGTCCTGCGGGAGTTTGATCTGACACCATCCGGTATCATCAACACACTTCACCTGCGCCGTCCGATTTATTCACAAACTGCCGCTTATGGTCATTTCGGCCGTAGCGAGCCTGATTTCACCTGGGAAAAAACCGACCGGAAAGGGCTGTTCGCCTGATCCTGTTTAAGGAAACAATAATGGATTCTATGACAATCAAGACTGAAAGCCTGCCCTGGAAAGTCGCCGACATCAAACTGGCTGCCTTCGGGCGTCGTGAACTCGGGCTGGCTGAAGAGGAGATGCCCGGGCTGATGGCACTGCGTGAGAAGTTCGGAACAGATAAACCGCTGTCCGGGCAACGGATCATGGGCTCGCTGCATATGACTGTGCAGACCGCGGCTTTGATTGAAACGCTGCAACAGCTGGGCGCCGATGTGCGCTGGGCGTCCTGTAATATCTTCTCAACTCAGGATCATGCTGCCGCTGCTGTGGCAGAGCGGGGTACACCGGTGTTTGCCTGGAAGGGTGAGACGCTGGAAGAGTACTGGTGGTGCACCTGGCAGGCGCTGCAGTTCAGTGATGGCCGGGGGCCGACCCAGATCGTTGACGATGGTGGTGACGCGACCCTGATGATCCATCTGGGGTACGAACTTGAAGAGTACATGCTGTCTCACGATCAGTTGCCGGAGATCACTGCCGAAGCGGAAGATGAGCAGGAGCTGTTCAAACTGCTGCATGAAATTTATGGCCAGGATCAGGATATATGGCATCGCTGGGTAAAGGAAATCCGCGGTGTGTCGGAAGAGACTACAACCGGTGTTCACCGGCTTTACCAGCGGGTGGAGCAGGGATCGCTGCTGTTCCCCGTATACAATGTCAACGACTCGGTCACTAAATCTAAGTTCGACAATCTCTATGGTTGCCGGGAATCGCTGGCAGATGGCATCAAACGTGGCACAGATATCATGGTGGCCGGCAAAACGGTTGTCATCTGTGGTTATGGAGAAGTGGGCAAGGGCAGTGCACAATCCATGCGTGGCTTCGGCGCCAGGGTGCTGGTTACTGAGATCGATCCGATCTGTGCCCTGCAGGCTGTGATGGAAGGCTTTGAGGTTACTACGCTGGAGGAAGCGCTTCCGGAAGCAGACATCTATGTGACAGCCACCGGTAATTTCGAAGTCATTACAATTGAGCATATGCGCCAGATGAAACATAACGCCATCGTCTGCAATATTGGTCATTTCGACAATGAAATTCAGGTAAGTGTGCTGGAGAAGGAGCCGGGAATCGTCAAACGGGAGATCAAGCCACAGGTTCACCATTATCAGTTTACTGACGGGCACGGTATCATCCTGCTTTCGGAAGGGCGTCTGGTTAATCTGGGCAATGCTACCGGGCATCCCTCGTTTGTGATGTCAACTTCCTTCAGTAATCAGACCCTGGCGCAGATTGAACTCGCTGATCGCAAACATGAAGTTGATGTATACCTGCTGCCCAAGCATCTTGACGAAGAGGTAGCCCGTCTGCATCTGGATAAACTGGGTGTAAAATTGAGCCGGATGTCAAAGCAACAGTCGGATTATACCGGCATTCCGCTTGATGGGCCCTACAAACCGGATCATTATCGTTATTAATACTGAATCAAGGAGTATGAATATGGCTGCATTACCATTACGCAAAGATGTGCCACGGGATGATACCTGGCAACTGGAAGACATGTACGCTTCTCAGGAACTCTGGGAGCAGGATTTCAATGAGTGCGAGAACCTGCCGGAAAAGATGGCCGCCAACAAGGGAAAAATCTCTGAGTCGGCTGCCATGCTGAAGGTGTCAGTGGAGCAGATGATGACTGCCTATCGCGCATTCGAGAAGGTGATTGTCTACGCCAGCCTGCGTAACTCAGAGGATCTGGGTAACAGTGATTCCCAGAACATGATGGATCGCGCCTCCAGTCTGGGAACCCGTATCAGTACTGCCCTGGCATGGTTCGAGCCGGAACTGATGGCGATTGATGACGCGACCATGCAGGAGTGGCTGGCAGGCGAAGAGCTGAGCGAGTATCGTTTCTGGCTGGAAAAGATTCTGCGTCACAAACCACATGTACTTACTGAGAAGGAAGAACAGATTCTTTCACTGGCGAGTGAACCGCTGGGCGCTTCGGAGAAAACCTTTTCCATGCTTGATAATGTTGACCTGCCTGCACGGCTGCCGGAGATCGATGACGGTGAGGGTGGCAAAGTCAAATTGTCTCACGCCGGATTCATCAAGTTACTGGAAGGGCGCAACCGTGAAGTGCGGCGCGATGCCTTCCTGAACTACTACAAAGAATTCAAGGGCAATGAGAATACACTGGCAGCTTCGCTGGATGGCCAGATGAAGACAGATGTATTCTATGCAAAAGTCCGCAAACACGCTTCTGCACAGGAAGCAGCGCTCCACGATGATAACGTTCCCGGTTCAGTCTATGAATCGCTGTTGTCCGCAATCCATGACTCGCTGCCCGCTTTCTATCGCTACATGAAACTGCGGCGCGATGTGCTGGGTTACGACAAGCTGCATATGTACGATATCTATGTCCCGATCGTACCGGAAGTCGATATGAAGTTTACCTGGGACGAGGCGGTAGAGCTGACCCGCAAAGCGATGGAGCCGCTGGGTGAAGAGTACCGTCGTATTATGGATGATGGTTTTGCGAATGGCTGGATAGACCGCTACGAGAATCAGGGCAAGCGTTCTGGTGCCTTCTCCTCCGGCTGTTACGATTCCAATCCCTATATTCTGCATAATTTCACCGGCACCCTGGATTCTGTGTTCACGCTGGCTCACGAGATGGGCCACTCGATGCATTCCTGGTTCTCACACCATAAACAGCCCTACCACCTGGGTGATTATCGTATTTTTGTAGCTGAGGTCGCATCGATTACTAATGAGGTGCTGCTGACCAATCACCTGCTGGATACACTGACAGAGCCTTCGCAGCGCGCATATGTGCTCAATCACTACCTGGAGAGTTTCCGTGGCACAATGTTCCGGCAGACGATGTTTGCCGAGTATGAACATATGATTCACGCTATGGTAGAGAGTAACGAACCGCTGACACCACAGTCGTTGAACGGCAAATACCTGGAACTGGTGAAGAAGTACTATGGTGAAGAGATCGCCTTTGATGATGAGGATAAACTGATCGAAGTTGAGTGGTCACGCATTCCGCATTTCTACTACAATTTCTATGTCTATAAGTATGCGACCGGTATGGCTTCGGCGGTTAAGATTGCTGCATCCATACTGGAAGAGGGTGAACCGGCGTTGAAACGCTACCTGGAGTTCCTCAGCAGTGGTGGTTCTCAGTATTCTCTGCAGCAGCTTCAGGGCGCGGGTGTCGACCTGACTGATCCTGCCCCGATCAAGGCTGCCCTGGCAGAATTCGAGTCCCGTTTGACTGAATTTGAACAGTTGATGAAGACATTGAACTAGATGTCTCTGTTTTATATATTTCCTGACAGTAGCAGGAAGCTTTTCCTGCTGCCGTCTGGAAAATATTCTTGACAATGCCCATTCGCAGATATAAATTTTTTGTTCTGTCGGGGCATTAGCTCAGTTGGGAGAGCGCTTGACTGGCAGTCAAGAGGTCATCGGTTCGATCCCGTTATGCTCCACTGTTTCGATGAACCGGTGAGGGTGCGCATGGCAGAGCTCATAGTTTACGCGCTGATCGGTTTGCTCTTTATCATTTTCCGACGCTTGCAGCGCAGGATCAACAGACAGCGCGAAGAGTACTATGAGAAGCGATCGGAACGGATGCAACGCATTCGTGATGACAGATAATATGCTGCGGGAGTAACTCAGTTGGTAGAGTGTAACGTTGCCAACGTTATTGTCGCGGGTTCGAATCCCGTCTTCCGCTTTCCCCGGTTCTGTGAACAGGATCGGGGTTCTTTTTATTCCCGCGTTGTGCAGGCAACGCAGGTGTGGCGACGTGGCCAAGTGGCTAAGGCAGGGGTCTGCAAAATCCCGATCATCGGTTCGACTCCGATCGTCGCCTTTAAGGGCGGAATCGTCGCCCTGATGCCGGGGTGGCGGAACTGGTAGACGCAAGGGACTTAAAATCCCTTGGGATTTATTCCCGTGTCGGTTCGATTCCGACCCTCGGTATTTGGTGATTCTCAAAAGGTCAGTTGTTTGCCAGCAGTGTAAGATGAATCACCCTGTAGTATTTCTCGAATGCTCTAGACATCATGGCTTTCACATGGGAAATACTATTCGAATGGACTTTGGGCAGGAATAATCCTGCCCTTTTTTACGTTTGTATGCAAATTGCCAAACATTGCGGGAGAATTGCATCCTGCCAGTGAAAATGGTAAATAGTCTTGAAAATTGATTAGCTATTGCTTAGATTCCTTGAGTCAGCGTCGATCAGTCACGGCGCAAGCTCGCAACATCTGATTCAAGGAGCATGGTGTGATACAATCCCCACAGGCACGTCCACACACCAGCTATCCTGAACAGACTCCTGCCATACCTGTTGTCGCTGAAAATACCCCGACTTCTACCAGACCACGTCTTCTTACCCAGGTGCGGCGCGAACTGATAGCGCGACACTATTCTCCCCGTACCGAGCGAAGTTATATCAGCTGGATCAAGCGTTTTATCCACTTCCATAACCTGCGGCATCCAGCCGAAATGGCGGAACCGGAGATTAATCTGTTCCTGACACATCTGGCAGTGGAGCGGAAGGTCAGCGCCAGTACTCAGAATCAGGCGCTCAGTGCGTTGCTTTTTCTCTATCGCTATGTGTTCGGGCAGGAGATTGATGACCTGGGTGATGTTGTGCGTGCCCGCAGGCCGCGCCGGTTACCGGTTGTACTCTCTGCTGAAGAGGTGATGCAGGTTATCAATGCCATGTCCGGTGGTGACAGGCTGGCTGTCAGCCTGCTTTATGGTGCCGGGATGCGGCTGATGGAGTGTCTGCGGTTGAGGGTGCAGGATATTGACTTCAAGCTGAGGCAGATCACGATTCGCAGAGGTAAAGGGGAACAGGATCGCATTACTGTTCTGCCTTCCGAGCTGTCACCTTCACTCAAGCAGCATCTGGAATTTGTGCGTACGCTGCATCGCCAGGATCTGGCTACCGGTTTCGGGCGGGTTGATCTTCCCGATGCTCTGGCGCTGAAGTACACCGCAGCTTCACAGGAATGGCGCTGGCAGTATGTTTTCCCGCAGCATCGACGCTGGCGCAACAGAGAGACCGGTGAAGAGGGGCGTTACCATCGTGATCCATCCCTCGTCCAGAAGGCTGTGCGCAGTGCGGTTCAGCTTACTGATATCAATAAGAAGGCGACCTGCCATACTTTCCGGCATTCATTCGCCACCCATCTGCTGGAAAGCGGCTACGATATCCGCACAGTACAGGAGCTGCTGGGGCACAAGGATGTCAGCACGACGATGATATATACCCATGTGCTTAACAAGCATGGTCCTTCGGTGCAGAGCCCGCTGGATGCCATGCTGATGCGGAAGAAACGAGTAGAGGAATGACGGTTTATACGGATACTCATATAAATGGCGTCACTTATGTAAATATGGGGTTTTGATGCGCTTGCTGGAGTCTATCCGTCCGTATCCAGGATATTTTCACAGCATTTTCCAGACTACACAAGAGCTGTAGAATAAATAGTTAGCAAAATCACACGCGATTAAGTATTGACAGAGAGTGGTGTATTAGTATTGA
>CAZCRT010000033.1:0-34585 GCA_964501185.1 uncultured Bacteroidia bacterium | reverse complement strand
AGGAAAAACTCGCAGCTTAGGAATGCCTCCATACACAACATTTGACATTAACCCTATGTCACATAACGTAATACGAACGTCATTCCCGCGAAGGCGGGAATCCAGGTCTTTAGCATTCGCGGAAATGTAAACCAGTTGATGCTACTATGGCATATGGCGATTCCGCCAACATCTGTTTCAAGCTGCATGATCAGATTACTTTTCAAACCTGTGTACTGTTTCTCTTGTTGACCACTATGTTTGTACACAGGATTTTCATGATGTGACTACTTCTGGATTCCCGCCTTCGCGGGAATGACATTTTGGGAAATGGAAATGTAATAGAGCTCGATTATCTATACGAAGTAGCGAGAAACCTTTTATCTTCTATTTGAAAACAGAGGAAGTGATAGATGGAAACCGTTGCATTGATTCTGGCGGGATATCCGCCATCGAATGAACTTATGGCCAAACTCCGGCAGAGATCGTTCAACCTGTACCTGGACCATCCTGTACCTGTACAGGCTGTTATTGCAGCAGATGGTGCGGGTGATTACTGCCTGCAGGCCGATCTTATACCTGATCTGCTGACCGGAGATCTCGATTCAATTTCTGCCGATGGGCTGCAACTGATGCGTGAACGTACTCTGGTCAAAGAAAACCCCGATCAGAATGGCAGCGATCTTACCAAAGGGCTTGAGGAAGCAACATTGATGGGAGCAGATCATGTAACCCTGCTGGGATATCGCGGCGGCCGTACGGATCACCTGCTCAGCATCCTGGCTACAGCCCGGATTAACGACTTCCCCCGCTCCATCACACTGCTGGATGATGATGAGATTATTCACCACCTGCGTCCCGGTGAGTACAGCTTTGCCACTCCCGCTGCGGCTTTCCTCTCGCTTGTAACATTTTCCAGCGAGGGTGCCCGTGTCACATTGCGTGGAACCCGGTACCCGGCTGACAACCTCCTGTTACTTCCAGGTACCCGGGGTGTCTCCAATCGCTGTGTTGAGCAAACGGTATCAGTCACAGTACACAATCGCGATCTCTTTCTGATCATTACTGAACCGGGCACTGAATGAATGAACCTCTGGCGCTTCCTGCCCTGCTGGTAATAGCAGGTTATTTCCTGCTGGCGATCTGGCTGGGGCTGCGGCGGACCGGTGAACAGCAATCTGCTGACAACTATCTGCTCGCATCCCGCCGCCTGACTCTTCCGTTCTTCATCGCCACTCTGGTCTCCACCTGGTATGGTGGTATACTGGGTGTCGGGGAGTTTTCCTATAACTACGGCCTGGTGAACTGGCTGGCGCTCGGTGGTTTCTACTATGCCTTCGCACTGCTCTACGCGCTCCTGCTGGCCGGGCGCGTCCGCCGTGGCAGGGAGTTGACAATTCCGGGGCGTCTTTCCACATATTATGGCCCGGCAGCAGGAAAATTCAGTTCCCTGTTTGTTTTCATCCTGGTGACTCCTGCCCCTTACCTGCTGATGATGGCCAAACTACTGTCACTCAGTTTTGGTATCGGGTTCTCGCTGGCGCTGCTGATCACACTGCTGGTTACGGTGTTCTATGTCTGGCGGGGTGGATTCAAGGCGGTAGTCGTTACTGACATGCTGCAGTTCTTCATGATGTTCGCCGGTTTTGCAATCCTGCTGGGCACACTCTACCAGCAGTTCGGCGGACTGGAATTCATTCGCTCACAGGTACCGGCAGAACTGCTGTCAATCCCCGGCACACTCTCCTGGCGGGAAGTGCTGATCTGGGGATTTATTGCACTCTGGACGCTTGTTGACCCCTCGTTTTATCAACGGGTGAGTGCGGTAGAACGTCCGGAAACCGCGAAACGGGGTCTGATCATCTCCATCCTGTTCTGGTTTGTATTCGACTTCATGACCACGGCAACAGGCCTCTACGCTCGTGCCCTGCTGCCGGCCGGTATTGATCCCACACTCAGTTATCCCCTGCTGGCTCAGCAGTTTCTGCCGGTGCTGATGCAGGGCGTGTTTTTCGCTGCACTACTGGCCACCATCATGTCAACTCTCGACAGTTATGCCTTTCTGTCCGCCCTGACAATCGCAGTCGACTTCCAGAGTGGTGATACTCTGGACGGAATCAGGCGACGCACACGCCGTGGACTGCTCTGGACGGTCCTCTTCAGCCTGCTGTTGATCTACTACACGGAAAGTGTGATACAAATGTGGCTGACGATAGGACAGTTGTGTATTCCGGTGCTGCTGCTGCCGCTGTTGTCCACCTATTTCCCACTGCTGAGGCGTTCGCAGCAGATTGTGTTCAGATCAATGCTGGGAGCGGCAATCGCCTCCGGTGGCTGGTTTGCCTGGGGTTTGTGGCACACTGTCAGTGGCTGGCCGGTGTACCCGATGGGGATAGAACCGATTTATCCGGGACTGCTGGTATCGGTCATTCTTTTCAGCGTGGGGGGAAGAAGAACTCACACGGAGACACCGAGAAACAAAGGCACTGAGAAGAAATAAGACAAAGAAGATTTTATTGCGATGAGTAGCGTTGTACAAACACTTCACATTGCGAACAGTGCTCAGTTAGTATACCCGGGTTAACTAACGAACTCACTAATGCTCATTGTATCGTCAGCAACTAATATTATCTAGCTGATCCGGTACTGTTCGCGTGCACTACTACCCAACCATAATACTTATTTTGTTCTTCTCTGTGTCTCAGTAACTCCGTGCCTCCGTGTGATTCCTGTTTCTATTTCACTGAGCTGTTCCGCCAGAGTACCGGCACCTCGCGTGGCTGCTCGGAATCAGGATCGTACTGCAACTGCAATCCCTGCCTGAATCCGCCTACAGCTGTTACCCGGTAGAAACCTGTCCCATCACCAGCGCCATCTGTATGGAGCCAGTTTGTATCCGTGGTCTCAGCCAACTGGGAGAAACTACCATAGGGACTGTCGCTGCGATAGACCCTGTACAACTGCGCACCGGAAGTGGCAGACCAATCGAGGAACATATTATCCCCCTGCAGCAGAATTGTAAGGTCATCCACGGGGCTGACACCTTCGCTGCCTGTTGTAACATGCAGAGCTGTGCTGTTGCTCAGTGGCAGGGCATCACTGTCATAGCTGTTGTTATAAACATACTGAACCGCGGTACTGCCGTTCTGCACACCGATTGTGCAACTGTCATACCCATTGGTACTGTTATACTGGCAAACAATGTGCCCGTCACCGGTCACCGAACCGTAGTAATCCTGATCATAGAGAACTATCTGGAAAGTGTTAGAACCAGTACTGGGGTAATAGGGCACATCAATCCAGGAGATCACAAAAATGTGCTGTTCCGGCAGGCTCTGATAATAGACCTGACCACCGGTTGAGGGATTAAGATCGCGCCAGAAAGGTGCCAGCATGTGCCCCATACTGCTCTGTGGTAATGGCTGGTTGGAGTAAGTGTTGTCGGAATCACCAAACTGGATGAAGCCGTTTGAACAGATCCAGACGCTGGTACGACTCTGCCCGTAGAAGATGAAATTGAACGGCAGGCTGACATTAGCGCCGCTGTCATCACCAAGGTTCAACGGTGTCCCGGAACCACTGATATCAAACCAACCATAGGTGACACGATCAATATCGAGCCAGTCGCTGATGTAATAACCGTAGCTGTCCGGGCCAGAAGGAGGTCCACCGTCGACAACTTCGAACGAGTATACTGGTGAATTCGACTCGTTGGCCTGCATTGAACCATCCACTGCATGCAGATAGTAAAAGATAACAGTGCCGTTGGCATGACCCGGAATAATGCCCTGCCAGAGATCTGCACCCTGTTCACTCATCGCCTCTTCTTCCCAGCTGGACTGGTTTAGAGACCAGAAAATGGATGCTTCAGATACATTCGACATATCGGTAATGGTTGCCTGGATCGGATAAGCGTCCTGCCCTGACTGGAAGGAAGAGGGTGTGTGGTTTATCACCGGGCCAGTGAAATCATTTGTGTCATATTCCCCTCTCCTTTGGGTGAAGAGAAGTGCCAGGCCGCTTTGCAGCGGTGGTGCCCCAGCCGGATATGCATTCCAGTAGCTGTACTCGATACCAGCCATTTCATCTGGTGATTCGATACCAACTGTAGAGTAGTGGTTATCGGTGTAGGAATTGACATTGTTGGTTACATCGTAGTACTGGAACAGAATATCACCATTGTTACCATCATGATAATCCTGATCGTAGAGAATAACCTGGAAAGTCTCGGTAGGCGAACCGGAACCAACTTGAATCAGCTGGTACCATTCTATGATGAAACGATGATTCGCGGCATCATACAGGTAGTAAACCCGACCCGTATTGCCGCTGACTGATACCCGCAAGTCGTCCCAGAACGGGGCAATCATCGCAGCGGGGCCGATTGATGTGGGAATAGGATAGTTGCGGAAGCTAACCTGGTTATCCTGATCCCCCATTGCCAGCCAGCCGTTGGAACAGACCGTCAGCTGGGAGTAAGTCTCATCAAAGTAGTTGAATGCAAATGGTAATGTAAGCACATAGGAATCGTCCTCTTCATCACCGTTATCTGTCAGCGGAATCACAGTACCACTGCTTGAAATCTCCACCCAGTTGTAAGTTGGATGATTAGTGTAAAACTCATCGCTGTTATCAAAACAATAGTAGCCGGCCACCGGACCCAGTGGATCCCAGTCCTCTACATTATCAACTTCAACCTCAAGCTCCTGCTGCAATTGTATTCCGTCACCATTGGTCAGCGTCAGTGTGAACGGAATCATCTGGCCGCTGAAAGCATCACTGGCAGGTTGTATTACAAAAGGTGTGGTGTTGGTGCCATTACCGTCAACAGCGATACTGTTAAAACTGGTACTGCCGTCGATCACTGTGACAAAGGGATCGCTGCTGGTCAGGGTTGCTGAACAGGCACCGGTTACAATATTGCCGTTGTTGTTAATCGTCACCAGAAGATCACCACTCTCACCCTGGCTGATCAGGCCGTTGCCATAGGGATCAGCTTCGATAGAAGTCAACTGCAGGCGTGGTTGCTCCAGATCCAGATGTATCACACCGGTGAAGTCTCCAGCGTTGCAACTTATCTCAAGCAACAGATCAATACTGAAACCGGTTTCAGGGCCTACGGCCGGGTCGATGCTGAACTCATAGAAAGTATTGGAGGAAACATAATCACCCGGGCCTGCGTTGGGATAGCTGGAGTAACCATTCTGAATGGTTATTCGCTCATCAAGGCTGCTCATTACGGCGTTGATGGAGTTAGCTGTCTGGCTTGTACCCAGGTTGCGCAATTGAACCAGCATTGAAATGCTCTCACCGGGATTGGGAATACCATCTTCATTGTCATCGGTGAAAGCGACAGAGTTGACATCCAGATAAACATTCTCGCTACTGACAGTTACAGATCCCTGATAGGGATAAATGTTCACCCCTGAGACTGTCAGGGTTGCGCTACCGGCAGTCAGCTGTTGCTCCAGTGGCAGAACAATAGTGCCATCGGCAGCGGTCAGCGCACGAACCTGAAGACCGCCGTCCTGATAGATACATACACGGGCATTTGCCAGTGGTGTCCCACCCTGGGTGACTGTTACCGGTAGAGCGGTAGCTGCGGCCGGGATGGTCGATTCATGAGTCACAACAATCTGCTCTGGTATTCCTGTCCAGAGCTGCAGACTGGCATCACCCATCAGGTTATTCCACCAGGAGAAGTTGTTTACCAGATTTGAGGCAACCTCCTGGTAGGATTGCCAGAGTTCATACTTGCCGTTGAACAGCGCCGCGCCCGCGCTGGTCAAGCCATGGTTGAAGATACCACCGAAAATACCGACATCGACCACGTTGTTGCAGCGGGTGTTGGTTCCGGAAGTAGCGGTTCCAACAGCGGCGACAGCTCCTCTGGGTGAAGCCAGGGTCCCAGCCCGGTAGAAGCCCTCGGTGAGCCCGGTGTTGTTGACGAAGTCACCGGTATTGCAGGTGATGTTGACCACAAAGGGAACCATCAGGTTATTGTTGAGATTATTGCTGTGATTGTTGTCCCAGCCGTTCATGTATTGATAACCGCGATAGTTGAAGTAGAGAATCCCGTTGTTGAAAGCGTTCGCAATGGAGGTCACCTCGTTTGTGCACCCTTCGTGGGCGTAGCAGTCGGTAACATTTCCGAAACCATCCGTTTCCAGCAGGTTACGGATATTCTCGCTGATGAAAGCGGTCGACCAGCCGGAGCCGGAGTTGCTGTCCGCGACCAGATGAGCGCTGTCAAACCAGTTCAGATTGCTGTAATAGGGAGTGCGTTCGTAACTCAGTTGCTTGTTGATAACATTCTGTAGCTGTGAAGCTCCATCGACCGACAGGCGACCCACAAAGAGATCACCCAGGATATCGCCGCCAGCCACGCAGGCATAGTCATGATCACCGGTACTGTTGGAGGCTGCTACGGTTCCAAAACTACAACTGCTGGGATCACCAACCAGTACTACATGTACGGGGGGCACATTCCAGTCATCGAAAGCGTCCTGGATATACTGTTTGACCGATCCAGTATTTGTGAGTGACATATTGCTCTGAGTAGCAGTATAAACAATATGCCCTTTCTCCTGTTTCCAATCCAGAAGCGGCTGTAAATAGGCCAAAGCACTACTGTTGAATATGTATAGAATCGGTTCCAGACCGTAGTTGCCACCGTCCCGTTGTGCTTCTACCCAGGCATCGCGGTTGATCACACCCCCGGCCAGCATGTTGTCGAAGCTCCGGCTTGGAGGCAGCTGACGGGTAAGCTGGTTGATTGTGTTTTCTCCGCTGAAGTTGAAATCAACCAGCAACTCGGTGTGAATACGCAATACACGCTGAGCGGGATTATACTGAAAAGGCACTACACTGACCTGAACCAGGCGGTGGTCCCGCATGATGGCAGGATCAGAAACCTGCACCATATTCTGCGGCAGAAACTGGTCAGTAGCGTAATAATCACTGTCAATCTGCCAGTTTTCCGGTTTGTCCATATTGAATTCTGCCAGCTGCTGTGGCCAGAGAGTGACATCACTGATTTCAATGATCTGGCTGCTGAAGTCAAACAGCACATCCGCGGTTGCCGGAATCTCAAGCGAGAAAGTCATGGCATTGAGTTCTGCCTGACCGATATCCGCAACCGCTGTAAGGCCTGACTGTGGTAGACGCTGATAGATCGTTCCTTCGTAGTCAACATTTTCCAGTTCCATTTCAGTCAGTTCCAGGTTGATCGCACAACCCTGCTGATCGGAATGTTGAAGATTGAGTTCGATCGTAGCAAATGCCTGTCCCAGTGAGAACAGCAGCAGAAACAACGTAACAGCACTCTTTCGAATAGACATAAAATCCCCTTTTCAGGTTATCGGTAAATGTTCATTAATGGTCACTATGTCAGTTGGGCAACTGTTAAAAATACCCAACAAAGAATCCAGAGTCCATTCGGAATTGCTTTCGAAAAAGAAAGTTCCTCCCGTTGGAAATCACCACGGATCCGGATTGCATGAACTGTTATTCTATTTCGGCAGTTAGTGGGCAGGCATTGAGGATAAATTGTCTATCGTACGGTCTGCTGCAACTTGAGAAAGAGCACTCCTGTCGGTCAGGCCATCAGGATATTTTACAGTTTTATTTGACGCAGCTATGTCCTAGTTTCTCTGAACGATGATTTACTGCTACAATGCCATTGAAATCTGTACCTGAGCAGCCCTCAGTCTGGATGCTGACCAGATATGGCAGGGCCACCTCACAGGAGATTACATGAGTCAGATCTGTGTACTCAGTATCTATGTTGAAGATATGCAATCAGCACTGGCTCTCTATGTTGACTCGCTTGGTTTCAGCATCGAGAAAAAGTATAGCGATTGCATTATCCGGTTGGAAAATGAAGGAATCGTCCTCCTGCTGGAGCATATGGAAGGTGACTACCCGGGTGAGCCCTGCGTGGTTCCGGCAATCCAGGTGGAAAACCTGGTTGAGGAAATCAGCAGATTAAAACAACAGGGTGTGGATCTGGTCCACAACCAGCCTCAGGATTTCCCGGCAGGCCAGTTCATCGCCTGCCGTGACAGCTCCGGTAATCTGCTGGAAATCCTTCAATTCGAACAGTGAAGAGTCTGAAGCCCCGCTGGCTGCCGAAGCACTTCTGTCTGCTACTGTTTGTATTTACTGCAGCAACTGCCCTGCCGCAGCTTCCAGAGTCGGTAGCCCTGCTGATTGATGCTGCTATCGAGCGAACGTCCCATGAGGTGGTCTATGATCCTGCTTACCGGCAGCTCGACTATCCTGGTGGTGATATCCCGGATAGCCTGGGTGTCTGTACCGATCTGATAATCAGGTGCTATCGTGTTATCGGGATCGATCTGCAGCAGGAGATTCACCAGGATATGTCGAATTCATTTCAGGATTACCCGGTCGACTGGGGGTTGAGCAGGCCTGATCGAAACATCGACCACCGCCGGGTACCAAACCTGCAGACATATCTGCGGAGGCAGGGGGCAGAGCTACCGGTTTCCGACAACCAGTCAGATTACCTGCCGGGAGATCTTGTCACCTGGTTGCTGCATGGATTCCAACCCCACATCGGTATCGTTGTGGACAGCCTGGATCATAATGGTTCCGGACCGCTGATAGCACATAATATCGGCCGCGGACCGGAACTGGAAGCGATGCTGTTCGACTTCCCCGTAACTGGGCATTATCGCTTTTTCAGGTAGAATTCGGGGTCGGACCAAGTTAAGCACTTTAATTACAGTATGAAAGGTGAAGCAAACACCTTAGTTAAGCGGGACGTTGGACCTTATTTAGCTTGCAAATGTGGTCAGGATGGACCAAACTCAGGCCATTTTCACCCCTATTATGAGTGAAAAACAGTCGTAAGTAGTTGTTTTTAACTACTCTTTTTACAGTCATGTCGTATATATACAATGATATAGCTTGGTCCGACCCCAAAAAAGGAGGGAACTTGACAGACACCACCCAGTTTCTCTATACCGTCCACCCGGTCCGCGCAGAAATGCTGACCGAAGGCCCCACCCCGCTGGAAAGCGAAGTCGTTACCAGACATTTCGATTATCTGCAGAAGTTGACAGCTGCGGATGTGGTCATTCTAGCAGGGCGCACACTCAACACCGATTCCAGTAGTTTTGGTATTGTAATCTTCAATGCCGGTTCCACGTCGGAAGCGGAAGAGATCATGCGCAAAGATCCGGCTGTAATCAATGGTGTCATGCGCGCCAGACTGTATCCCTATCGGGTGGCACTGATGGGTAGCAAATGATTGTCTATCTGCTGCAGGGAGCAGGTCTCGGTTTCATGGGAGCTTCTCAGCCGGGGCCATTTCAGGCATTTATCATCAGTCAGACCCTGCAACTGGGTTGGCGTCGTTCTCTGAGGGCAGCTCTGGCACCGCTGCTCAGCGATGGACCGATAATAGTACTGGTTCTACTGGTACTGCACCAGGTACCTGAGTTCCTGCAACGATCTCTGTTTATAGCCGGGGGATTGTTCCTGCTCCTGCTCGCCTGGCGTGCCTGGGACAACTGGCGCCTTCAGCCCCGGGATGATGCGACAGGCGGTACCATCAGCGACCGGACCCTGCTCAAAGCGACAGCAATGAACTTCCTGAGTCCCGGCCCCTACATCTACTGGAGTCTGGTAGCAGGGCCGATTTTTCTGACCGGATGGCGTGAGGATCCTGTCAACGGGATTGCGTTTATCACCGGATTCTATCTGGCTATGGTTATCACGCTGAGCGCAATAATCGTCACTTTCGGGGTGTCCGGAAAACTTGGACCGAAGATAACACATCTTATGCTGGGTGTTTCGATATTGACTTTGATCGTCTTTGGAATGTATCAGATATGGCTGGGTATCTGCAGTTAAGCACCTGATGTGTTAGAACAGATCAGCCACAGTAAGCGGAAGGAAGAACAGAGATGAGCCTTATTGAACTGATGAAGGAGCGTTGTTCGGTACGAGAGTACACCGATCAGCCTGTAGAAAAGGAGAAACTGCTGCAGATTCTCGAAGCGGCCCGGATAGCACCCTCTGCCGCCAACCGCCAGCCGTGGTATTTCATTGTACTGCAGGACAGGGTGTTGAAGGAGCAGGTTTCATCACATTGGGGCGGCATAGCACCGGTGATTATTGTCATCTGCGGTGACCACAGCAATTCCTGGCACCGCAAGGATGGCAAAGACCATTGCGACATCGACGCGGCAATCGCTGTCGATCATATGACATTGATGGTTACTGAACTGGGGCTGGGCAGTTGCTGGGTCTGTGCTTTTAACACTGCCCGTACAGCTGAAACCCTGGGCTTACCGGAGCATCTGGAACCAATTGCCCTGCTTCCGCTCGGTTATCCGGCAGTAGTAGCCGATCCCGACCGGCACAATACGCAGCGCAAACCACTGGATGAGATTATCTCCTGGGATGGATATAGCAGCAGGTAGACGCAACTGCTATTCCGATTATCAGTCCTGTTACGATTCTGCTGGCAGCTGCTGCGTGACACATTTCCACTCACCGGAAGTCACAGAACAGCCATGTGATTGACTTTCCGGCTCCTTTTTTGTATCATCCATCCGGAAAATCACCAGACGCAGAGAGGGCCGGTTTGCGAACATACAACGTTTCGACTGAAAAACAGGTCGAGTTGATCAATATCGACCACCTGCTGCAGCAATACCTGGAAGAGGAGAAACTGATCGATGGAATAGTGCTCCTCTTCGTCCCACATACAACTGCAGCTGTTACAATCAATGAAAATGGCGATCCGGATGTTCAGCATGACATAGTCAGCATGCTCAACCGGGTGATTCCATTCGACGGTGGTTACCATCATTTTGAGGGTAATTCAGCCGCACACATCAAGTGTTCACTGATAGGCTGCAGTTCACAGGTTATCGTCGCAGCAGGGAAACCACAACTCGGCACCTGGCAGTCTCTGTATTTCTGTGAATTCGATGGCCCCCGTAACCGCAAACTGTGGATCGAGCACAATATTACCGGTGGCACAACCGCCGCCTCTTCCACACCAATATCGAGGTAAAATGTATAACCCCCAGAATCCCCTTATTGTTCAATCCGATCGTTCCATTTTCCTGGAAACCGATAATCAATTCTATGAAGATGCGCGTGACCAGCTGGCTCGTTTTGCCGAACTGGAAAAGAGCCCGGAGCATCTGCACACCTATCGTATCAGCCCTCTATCACTCTGGAATGCGGCTGCGGCCGGTATGGATTCTATTGAAATCATCAATGTGCTGGACCGGTTTTCCAAGTATGAGATCCCCAATAATATTGTTGAGATCATTCGGGAACAGGTGGCCCGTTATGGACGCCTGAAACTGGTTAAGGCCGGGACAGGTATGCTGGCACTGGAATCCACCGAGGAAGCGCTGCTGGCTGAAATCATCCAGCACAAAGCTGTTATTCCCTATATCGAGAAAGAGATCTCCCCCTTCCGTATTGAAGTGAATGCCGGTAATCGTGGTTACCTCAAGCAGGCGTTGATCAAGATCGGTTTCCCGGTCGAGGATCTGGCAGGCTATCAGGACGGCTCACCGCTTTCTCTTGCCCTGCTGCAGGTCAGCAGAGGGGGTAATCCATTTGGACTGCGGCGCTATCAGGAGGATGCAATCGCCCGTTACTGGGCCAGCGGCGACGTGCGCGGCGGTTCCGGAGTGCTGGTGCTACCCTGCGGTGCGGGAAAAACCGTCATCGGTATGGGGATCATGGAGAAGGTGAAAATGCACACCCTGATCCTGACCACCAATGTCACCGCATTACACCAGTGGCGGGAAGAGTTGCTGGACAAAACCGATATCAACCCGAAGGATATTGCTGAATACAGTGGTGAAAACAAATCTATTGGACCGGTAACAATTGCCACCTACCAGATTCTGACCTACCGGCACAGCAAGAACTCACCCTTTGTCCATTTCGGCATCTTCGATGAGCACAACTGGGGACTGATCATCTACGATGAAGTGCACCTGCTGCCAGCTCCTGTATTCCGGGCGGTCGCCGTATTGCAGAGTAGAAGGAGGCTGGGACTGACCGCGACTCTGGTGCGGGAAGATGGTAAAGAGGATGATGTCTTCTCATTGATCGGGCCGAAAAAAGTAGACATACCCTGGCATGATCTGGAAACACAGGGCTGGATCGCTGAAGCGAAATGTGTCGAGTACCGTCTGGCGCTGTCACCGGAAAAACGAATGGACTACGCGCTTTCGGAGAAGAGGAAAAAATATACTATCGCCTCTACCAATCCCCGCAAGATGGATGTGATACATATGCTGTTGGAACGTCATGCTAATGATCAGGTGCTGATAATCGGCCAGTACATTGATCAACTGAAAAAGATAGCGGCGGAACTGGATGCTGAACTGATTACCGGTTCGGTGAAGAATGATGTGCGTGATGTACTCTATGAGAAGTTTCGCAGTGGCAAGATCAAGCAGCTGGTAGTTTCAAAAGTGGCGAATTTCGCGGTTGATATTCCCTCTGCCAATGTGGCAATCCAGGTTTCCGGTACTTTCGGTTCCCGGCAGGAGGAGGCACAGCGGCTGGGGAGGATCCTGCGCCCCAAGGAGGGTGACAACATCGCGCATTTCTACACAGTCGTCACCCGTGACACAATCGATCAGGAATTTGCCATGAACCGGCAGCTGTTCCTGACCGAACAGGGATACAAATACGAAATCATCAACTTTGATTAGTACCCCCACCCTTACCACTGATCGTCTGCTGCTGCGCCCCTGGCGTGAACAGGATGTTACCCCGTTACGGCGTATCCTTCTGAACGAGGAGGTTCTGCGCTATTTCCCATCCGGCCCGGCCCCAACCCGCCCCCGGGTTGCAGCTCTGGTGGCCAGGCAACTGATGCACTGGGCGCGGCATGGTTACGGCTGGTGGGCGGTAGAGGAACTGGAGCACGAGGGTGTACTCTGCGGCTGGTGCGGGCTGCAATACCTGACCGATACCGGCGAAACCGAAGTAGGTTATCTGCTGGATAAACACTGCTGGGGTCGAGGCCTCGCTACAGAAGGCGCCCGCGCGGCGTTACAGTTCGGTTTTGAAAGAACCGATCTTGAGTTTATCGTCGGGTTGATTCATCCGGATAACAGTGCTTCAGGAAGAGTGCTGGAGAAATCAGGGCTGAAGTATACCCGGAAAAAGAAATACTTCGGAATGACCTGTTGTCGATATGAGATCGCTCGTTAGATCAGCGGCACTGCTGCCGATCCACCTCGCCCGAATAACCTCCCCCGGAGAGTCCCCGGGGGAAGTTCATCATTATACTACTCAGCTTTTTCCACAAAGAACTGCTTGAAAATCGGTAGCTGGAACATGATAAGCAGAATCGCTGACATGACCCCACCGATCAGCCATTCCTTTGAATCCCGCACGATAAAGCCATTGAAACCAATCAGGGCTGTGGCGAGGGCCGCTGTAGATACAATGTAGTAACCGGCCTTTTTCTTCATTGCCAGGAACGGGATCGCCAGCACCATCATGAATGAGGCGATGTAATTCATAAATCCGCCCAGCAGAAGGGTCAGTGTATTGGGGTCATATACAGCTTTCGCTGTTTTTGCAATCTGCCCCGCATCTATCTGCGCCTGAGAAATTGTCGTCAATTCCAGTGCGTTGTAATGATCCAGATTGGTGAAGAAATTACCGAGAGGTGTAAACGCTGAAGTTTGAGTCAGGTACTCTGGAATAAAGATGAAGTAGCGAACGCCATGCTGGCCGTTCATAAATACCATTCCGGCCACAACACCGAGAAAAGTGTAGGGGATCAGTTTCAGAACCTTGTTCTTGATTGTGTCCTGATCCGCCAGCAGAAAAATGTAATAGAACAGCAAACCGAACAGCATAGTCCAGAGGACAGGTGGCATGGTAGCTATTCCTTCAGGTGGCGGGAGAATACCGGCAACCGGACCTGTGGAATAATCGCTGACTACCAGCACCATCCAGGGAATCAACATGGTCATGCCGGCAACAGCCGGTATGGCGGAAATCCCCAGCATTGTACTGCGGGCCCAGTGTTCCCCATCGTAGACCTTCTTCATCAGAACCAGCGAAAATGCACCTGCCAGAAACAGTAGAATCATCCAGATGCTGTAGGTAACACCCAGAATCGGTACAGCCGGGTAGAAATCAGGATCGAACGGGATCAACCGTTCCATGACGCTTTCCAGGGCGATTTTCAGAGTCTGCATCCCCATGGTGGGGGCAAAATAAATCATGAAAATGCCAGCAACAACAGCTGTAACCGCCATGATTATCCGCTGTGTACTGGTTGTGTTTTTAAGCATAGTTTCCTCCTGATATCTGTTTACATAAATGAAAAGAACGGTTTCTTCTGAGTCACAAACTTCCGATAGAGATTTTCAGTATCGCACTGAGCAAACTGCCGGAAATACAACAATAGTATGTTGACACCAACTAACATTCTCTCTACAAAAAATCACACTTTCCTGATCAGATCGATCAGACTCCTCTTCAGGGATTCTCCCCTCTCTTTCAGAGGAAAGGAGAAATCGGCGAGACGCCAGGTAGTCACCAGAAATCTTAAGCCTCCCAGAATAACAAATGCCAGATCCTGTGAGGGATAATCACGACTGATGTCCCCCTGTTTCTGCCCCTTCTCAACCATCTCTGTAACTATACTTATTCGGCGTTCGACAAGTTTGCGAACCTGCTTGGACAGTTGGAAATCATTCTGGAATATCTCTTCAGAGAAAATCACTGTCGCCGTTGCGGGATTGGCTTCAAAATAGTCCAGATGAATATCTATCAGTCTGGAAATCTTCTCCGGTGTACTTTCGATCCCGGAAATCTGCTTCAATACCGATTCAAAGCGCTCGTTGAAGTAGTGAATAATGGAGTTGAGAATTGCGAATTTGTTCTCAAAATGCCTGTAGATAGCCTGTTCCGATATCCCGACCTTCTGTGAGATCTTCTTCATTGTGAGATTCTGGATTCCACCTTCCATTATCAGTTCCAGGGAGATTTCCAGAATTTGTCTCTGTCGGGTTGTTGTGTCAAGTTTCACCATAGGATTATGTTAGTTTATATTAACCAACTTGTCAAGCAGAGTAAATTTCTTACTCCTCATATCATTTCTCAACCCCTAGGATTGTTACTTACCGGGTACTACTGAAAGGAAACGAAAATTACCCGGGCACACAGGATTATCATATATAGAGGTGCTCCGGATAATCGTACCTATTGAAGAGATCAGCCTGTATATTCAGTATGTTGTTTCAGTTTTAAAACCGGGGAAAACATATGACAACAATACGCTCTTACAATCCAACTACCGACTTCGATGAGGTCTTCTCTTTTGCGAGGGAAATCATCTCCGAACCACCTTATGAGGATGCACAGCAGGAACTGGCTAACTACCCTCTGAAACAGACAGTTGCACAGGTAGCGCTGGCTGACACGGGGGAAATTATCGGTGTTTGCACAGCCTCCTATCCCTACTGGGACGGTGTTGCCATCATGGACTATCTGGTCATCAAACCGGAATGGCGGAACCGCGGTATCGGGGCTGAACTGGTAGAGGTGGTGGAAAAGGGGTTACAGAATGCAGGAATCAGGATAGTGACTGTGCAGACAGTAGCCTGGAATGAAGCCGGGATCCGATTCTATGAAAGACAGGGTTATACCCGGCATGTTGTATTTCGAAACTACTTCGGCGAAAGTAATCACCTGGTCTGGTTGGACAGGACGATGCCTGTTTGAACAGCGATAAGGTGCGGTACGTTATAATCCCATAAAAAAGCCCCGGCTCATATCAACCGGGGCTTTTACAGTTCTTGATTCATCAACAGCAATCGCCAGCCAGCAGACTATTGACCACCTGCATAATCGTTGATTCTGTCAGGTGCACCGTACGTAGTCAGATCGCGTTGTGCGAAGCGTCAACGATATCTTCTAGCGTTCGTAAGGAACATCCAGAATCTGACCGGGATTGATCAGGTTCGGATCGGAAATCTGATCCTGATTAGCCTCATAGATCAATGGCCAGAGTGCAGGATTGCTGTAAACCTGCGGATAACCGGCGATCCGGGCGAGGAAGTCACCGGGAACAACCGTATAGCGCATTTTGATATCTTCCAGTGGCAGACGATTCTGACGCATCATACGATCACGCGGAATTGAGAAAACCTGGTTCGGGAAAATCAGATCCGGGTCATCAATCTGGTCACGGTTGGAATCATAGATCCAGGTCCACTTGAAAGGATCATTATAGATGAATGGCTTCTTGGCGATATTCCAGAGGCAATCTCCTCTCACTACCTGGTAGGAGGTCGGGAAATTAGTCTCGGAGAGATACTCCAGCGGCATATCGACTATTTTGTTCTCCATCAACGCTTTGTAAGCGGCGATTTCCTGCAGCCAGGCTTCTGCATCGGGATAAAGGGCCATGCGGCTCTGACTGAAATTCTCGTACTGCTGAATACCACGGTAAATTGAATCACCATTGCGCCGCATCTCATCGAGATCCATCTCAGACCAGCGGGCAAAGTCATTACGCAGGTTCTCAACACTCTTCAAGTAATTTTCGAGACTCCGGCGGTCAGTTTCCAGTGCAGTATAAATCTGACCCCAGGCGGAATCAATCTGTCCCTGTGTAGCAGCAATTTCAGCCTGCAGGCGGGCGATTTCCTGATTGACAGCAGCCAGTTCCTGGTTTGCTACCATTTCACGTTGCTGATAACCTTCCAGCTCTACCAGATACTGCGCATAGGTCATACGGTCTTTGTTCGCGCCCAGGGCGAGGGACGGAAGCAGAACTGCCAGCGCCAGGAATGTAATCATGAGCCTTTTCATAGTTTCTCCTTAACTCAGTTGAGTTTTCTTATGTTTCCGATGCGATAAGTCAGTTTCGTAGAATCAAAATACTCCATCAGAGGAACAGTGATACGACGCGGTGTCCCGAACAGTTCACCTATCTGGCTGATAGTCATACCTTCCTCTTTGAGAGCACTCTTAAGCCTCTCCTGTAACTCCTTCATGTGGGTAACCTCCCCCATGTATTCGTTACTGATACGCACAATTTGATTATTCTGTACCATAATGCCAAGCAGTTCTTTCACTTTAGCAGGGGCAAGATCAGGGAAATTCTGTTGCAGGTCATTCAGTCGTGATAACTGGTTGCCCTGTTCCCGCAGCCACTGGAGCAGCATTTCGACTTTTTCTTCCAACCTGACATCCAGTTGTGCTTCATGCCCCGTGAGCGCCGCCCTGCCATCCTGTAAAAAGAGCGCACCTGTTTCCGCGAGCGACTGCAGCAGTCCATCGAAAAGCGATTGCGAAAGAGGGGGCACCAGTGCTTTTCTCAAATGGGCCAGGCTTATGCCAGGTTGATGTGTACTCTGCTGATGAAAATCACTCAAGACCTGCTTTATCTGTTGCCGGTAATTGTGCCACAATTCCATAGACAGGAACAGCGCACCGGCACCCTTTCCGCTCCGGAATATCTTCTCTTCCTGTACCAGCTCATTCAGCGCCGACGCAACATCACGTGGCACATCACCGGTACGCGCAACCAGATCCTGTACACTCCACCCTGCCCGTTTCTCCGCCTGCATTAATCCGATAAGCACATCACGCCTTCCGGCAGCCTCCAGTTCACGCAGCGTCTCCATCGATGCCTGATTCTGTTTACGTTTTCCGGACGGCAACGGATTCAGTACGCGGCCGCCACCAATAGTCACCTGTGGGGAGTAACTACGTATCACAAAGCGATCCTCGCGAATCGCAGCAACCTGTTTTTCAAGGGTTAACTGTGCCCAGGCCTCACCGCCCGGCTCCAGTATCTTCAGAGAATCTGCTGTATCAGTTTGCTGAGTGTCAGCAACTGACTCTGATTCCAGCCCGGCGATTTCTGGACGCCCCAGCAATCGCACTCGTGCCATTACTTCGGCCGTGCCAATGTGTAGACGCACACGGGCACGATCCTTCAATGCTGTAGCATTCTCAAGAAGCCGGAGTCGAACATCAAGAATATAGCTGCCTTCAGCAGCTGCATGTGTGGTCAATACCTGCCCCCGTTCCAGATCATCGACTTCTACACCCTGCAGGTTGAGTGCCGCACGATCTCCAACTGACGCCCGCTTGACATTCTCGCCATGGATTTGAATACCCCGTACCCTGACAGTCTGTCCCTGTGGCAGTATATCCACTTCATCACCGGAGGCTACACTACCGGAGATAACTGTACCGGTTATAACTGTGCCATGCCCTTTGACTGTAAACACCCGGTCGATAAACTCCCGGTATATACCATCACGATGTTGTGTTTGAATGCTCTCGAGCTGCTCCTGTAGCTGCCTGCCAAATTCCGGTATACCACTGCCGGAGATAGAATCCACTGGTACAACAGGACAATCTTCCAGAAAAGTGCCCGACAGGTAATCGCTGATTTCTTCCTGAACGAGCTGCAACCAGTCCGCTTCCACTACATCCGCTTTGGTCAAAGCGACCATACCGGACTGGACTTTCAACAGGCGCAGAATATCCAGATGCTCGCGGGTTTGAGGCATGATTCCGTCGTCCGCAGCGATAACAAATATAACGAAATCAATAGTGGAGACGCCGGCTACCATGTTTTTAACAAAGCGCTCATGGCCCGGCACGTCGATAATGGTGACATCGTCACCGAGGAAGGCAAAACCAAGGTCAATGGTTATAGCCCGTTCCCGCTCCTCTTTGAGGCTGTCGGTTTCCATTCCGGTCAGCGCTCGCACCAGAGCGGTCTTGCCGTGGTCAATGTGCCCGGCTGTTCCAACGACAATGTGAGACATCTAGATGCCACGCTCTTTACTGATGGTCTCCCAGGCAGTCTGCAGTTTGACAAATTTTTCCTGAGCCAGCTGAGCAAACTCATCACCCAGATGTGATACACGATCTGGATGGTACTTTTTCACCAGTTCGCGATAGCGGCTCTTGACCTCTGCATCACTGGCACCGGCAGACAGGCCCAGCACCTCGTATTCATTATGAGAGCTGGCTGTGGAACCGGCCACTCCGAACAGTGATTTCAGGTCAGCGGTTGAAATTCCCAGGTGACCGGCGATCTGAGTAATCACTCTGATCTCAGAGGGATGCAGAGCGTTATCCGATTGAGCGATTTCAACAAGCAGACGGGTCAGCTCCAGCCGGCTGTAGTAATCCATGTTGCTCTTTATCTGTGCTGTTACAGAGGCCAGATCATACTCCTGCTGCAGTATTTTCCGGTACATCTGCATCATATCGGATGCTTCACCTGCACCAAATTTCGCTACAAGCCACTGCTTGACGTGCAGCACTTCCTGTTTGGTTACCTGGCCATCAGCACGAGAAACCTGCGCGAAAAGTGCCAGCAGAGCAACAACGAAGGCACCTGCCTGCTGCTGCTGTGCATGTGGTGGCACCTGCCCCTGCTGGAAACCGCGTCCTTCCCTGTCGGCGGCTGTATCAAACTGATTGCCAATGATCCCACCCAGCAGCGCACCCAGCGGCCCCCCGAACGCCCAGCCCAGCCCTGCACCGATAATCTTACCCCGAAGTCTTGCCATCTATTTACTCCACTTCTCCTGCACACAACTACATATTGCCGCGGCCAGCTTCTCTACTTCATGAACAGCCACAGCCTTCAGATCCAACCTGAACCGTTCTTCATGGATATAACCAACTACTGGCTGCCGGTACTCGCGCAGAGCTCTGGCCAGCCTGGTAGTTGTCACATTTTCCACCTCCAGCTCTACAGCACAGCTGGCCACAGGTTCTTCCGGTAAAGCACCGGAGCCACAGCGGGCTTCGGTTTCCACGATTCCTGCCACAGCTCCGGGGCACTGCTGCAGTTTCTCTGCCAGCAGCTCCGCCCTCCGCCTTACCGAGTCTCTACTCTCGGTAAGCATACTGACAACAGGTACCTGCTTCATTGCTTCACCGCCTGCCAGATACTGGCGCAAAGTGACTTCCAGTACAGCCAGGGTTAATTTATCAGGTCTCAGAACACGCATTAATGGGCTGCGCTTTATTCGGTCTATCAACTTCTTCCTGCCCACCAGAATACCGGCCTGACTGCCACCCAGCAGCTTATCCCCGCTGAAGGTCACCACATCCGCACCGGCTTTCACCGAATCGGTAACCAGGGGTTCCGGAGGCATGCCGTAAGGAGCCAGATCAAAAAAAGCACCACTGCCCAGATCATCGACCAGGATTATTTCATTCTCCTGAGACAGCTGCACCAGTTCTGTCAGCTCCGGTTGATGTACAAAACCTATCTGACGAAAATTGCTGGTGTGTACACGCAAAATCATACCGGTCCGTTCATTGACCGCCTCTGCGTAATCATCCAGATGAGTCTTATTGGTTGTTCCGACTTCAACCAGCCTGGCGCCACTACGCTGCATGATATCTGGCACTCTGAACTTACCGCCGATTTCAACCAGTTGGCCACGTGATACAATAACCTGTTTACGATTGGCAAGAGCGTTCAGTGCAAGGTAAACGGCTGCCGCGTTATTATTGACAACAACAGCCGCTTCCGCACCTGTCAGTGCGCGGAGCATTGTCTCAACATGATCGTTACGCTGCCCCCTCTTACCGGTAGAAAGATTAAACTCCAGGTTGGTATAGCCACCGACAGAATCACTTAAGATACGTCGAGCTTCAACGGAGAGGGGTGCCCTGCCGAGGCCGGTATGCAGAATTACACCGGTACAGTTAAACACCGGCTTGAGGAAAGGTTTCAGCAGCTCCTGCCACTGCTCCCGGAAATGTGTGACAATCCAGTCAACCGCGGTGCTTTGCTTCCTGCCCGCGAGTATCCGTTCCCGAGCCTGCTGAATTACATCACGCAGCAAACCTACAACCAGGGCATGACTGGAATTTTCGACGCAGACTTTTATCAGTGGCTCTTCTAGGAGTGAATCGATAGCCGGAAGTTCGCTCAGCCGGTCAGTGCTGCTCTTATCCATCAGAACCAGCTCTCAAGTGTAAGCTTCAAACCGGAAAAAGGCGCCACCAGACGGCAACTGCCGGAAGAGCACACCAGGCCACCCCTTTCATCACCGTAAAAGAGAATCAACTTATGACGTCCTTCAAACAACTCCCAGACTGTCTCAACTGCATAAAGATTAGTTGCTGTTGCTGCACTCTCATCTTCAGTGCGATCAAGTTTAGCGGTCAGATGCCCGATGTGGCTGCGATACAGAGACGCTTCAACCACCCAATCGTTGTATCCATCTTCAAGACGTCTATCCTGCTGCTGCATCCACTCCACCAGCATTTTTGCATGCAGATGCGTAGTCAGCGGCTGCTCATACTCCAGTGCCACACCAATTTTCCGGCTCCATTCACCGTTATGAACAGCCTCTTCTGCCAGTGCCAGATTCCAGATCAAAGAGCGCTCACCCGGCAGATAATGTGTGGCTCCACCGAAATACTCCTGATAAGCGTTATAGCGCTCATTCAGATTTGGAAGCAGCCATGAGTCACCATTGAGATCGTTATCGGTAATACTGGCCCAGGCACCATTGAGGAAGTACTCACTGTCACCCCAGCTGCGCCTTACCTCGAACATCAGTCCGGTCTCATTGGAGTAGTTAACCAGACGTCGATGTCGTGATATCAGGTGGGTTGTATACTCGTTCATGGTGATAGGAGGATTCATGAACTCCGGTTGTCCCAGAGGACTGGGGTAATAGTGGAAGTGCTTGTACTCCAGTGCAAAGGTATAGTCCTGCCACCAGTAGTCGGCGTTGAGATAGGTAATGTGATACAAATCGCTGCTGGCGTCATCCTGGACACCGCTGCCGACAAACTGAAAAGCCTGGTTAAGACCTACCGAAAAGTCACCCAGGGCGACGTCTGCATAGTATTCCAGTATTGTCTGACTTAAGTTCTCTGCGATGTTATCCAGTTCCGATCCAGCTTTGTAAACCAGGCTTGTTCCAAACTGGAGTTGATCCAGCAGGGAATACTCGCTGTTGAAACCGAAGAGGGAACCGTAGTAATCGTTCCACCCACCCAGCATGTTTATGGTTACTCTGTCACCCCACCAGATCAGCTGGCCACCCAGCGGCCTGTTATCGAAATATGGGATCACCGGATCAGTCATCAACAGGGTTTCGAGATTACGATCGTGATACAGGCTGAGCGCAAGACCCCGGCCGAAAGTAGCTTCAACCGTTCCCAGACGGACCTGAACGGGACCACTGTATTCCAGATAACTCGACAGCAACCGGTCGGTTTCCAGTCCATCACCGGGGAATTCGGAGGGATGATAGAAACCCAGCTCACTGTGCAGCAGGAAACTGGAGCTGCTTAAATCAAAACTGAAGATATCTTCAAAGTAGTTGCGCTCCACCTGTGTGTCATCGCTCATCTCTTCACCGGCTGCAGCACGCACTATATTACTGCCTGTAAAATCGAGTGCATAAACGGAGACGGTAGTCAACAGACAGAGTAGACCGGTAAAGAACCTTCTCATTCTTTCTCCAGCTCTGTTGAGGGTGCTTCTGATTCCCCGGCTTCAGGTTGCGCGCTAACTTCCGGTTGCGATGGTGCGAACAGAGCCGCAACAGCTGCAGCGATTGTCTCCTCATCACCGGGCGCATAGCCGGAATGCTTGAACACGATCTCTCCAGCCTGATTGATGATAACAGTCATCGGCGGATTATTCCCCTGATACTGTCGTAACATCTTCCCGGAAGTGTCGAGCAACACCGGCATCTCCCATTTCTGCGAACGAGCATAACTCTTGACCTTGCTCTGCGTACGGGGTGTATCCACAGCGATTGCCAGCAGGATCAGGCCATCTTCGATATGGTCGTTCCAGATTTCAATCAAACCGGGCATTTCCTTCTTGCAGGGGGCACACCAGGTTGCCCAGAAAGAAATCAGTACCGGCCCCTGCTCGAGATACTCCTGCAGAGAATGTGTTTTACCCTTAACATCTTTAAGCATGAACTCGGGTGCCTGCTGAGCAAGCAGCGATGATTGTGATACAAGCAGTATTGCCAGTATCAGCCAGAGAGTTTTTCGTGCCACATTAACCTCTATTTGATCAAGCTGATTTTACTGTAGTGATTACCGTTGGCACTGTTCAGTGCTATCAGGTAAACTCCGCTCGGGTAGCCATAACCATCAAAGGTGAGTTGATGCGACCCGGTTGAGTACATCCCATCTGCCAGCTGCGTGACCTGCCGTCCGTGCAGATCGTATACTGTCAACTGAATCTGCTGTTGATGCGCCAGTGTAAATTCGATTGTGGTGGACGGGTTAAAGGGATTCGGGTAGGCGTGCAGGAGTTGGGCAGTTTCCGGTGCGATTGATGGGACTCCATCGGGATCGGTAGACACTGTAAATGTCACCTGATGGGTCTCTTCAGGACAGCCATCCGGAACAGCAGTTAAATGGACATGTCCCATGGTAACTACATCATTGGTGAACACGTGAACTGAAACCGTATCAGGATACTCAGGTACTACTTCGATGCGTGTGGTTGTAATAAAAGGTAACAGGCAGGCACCTTCAGCACACATGAAGACAGTCCAGCCGTCATCCACATCTTTTTCGATAGTAACTGTTACAGAATCCGCCTCTGCCTGCAGGTTTTCAAAATATGTATAAAACACACCCTCTTCACCCGGTTCAACACCGACGAAGGTTGTGTCCCAGGTCATTTCCAGACACTGTGCCCAGGCGCTCGCTGAAAGCAACAGTACTCCAAGTAAAGTTCTTAAAAGTCTCATCATCATCTCCTTTATTCACTATTCACTGATTAGCTCTTCAACCCAGGAGCGCAGTGCATCCTCTTCGATCACTCCCTCCCGATAACGTATGACACCGGTCTTGTCTATCAGCAGGTTAACCGGTGCGGCAATTACGCCATAAGTGTCCCTGATCCAGGGTGAATGGTCCAACAGAATGGGAAAGTTGTATTCAGGATGCTCTTCCAGCATTGTTTCAATGTTTGATTCATCCGCTTCACCCAGGATATTAACAGCCAGGAAACGGAAGCCCTGATTCTGTAATTCACTATATACTGTATTAAGTCCCGGCAACTCCGAGATACAGTGCGGTCAATTGTAAAACCAGAAATTCAGTAATACCACCCTGCCGCGAAACTGTTGCAGTGACATATTACCAGCTGGATCGACACCATAGAGAGGCAACATGAAATCGGTCGCTACATCACCGACCTGTATACCGTCAGTTCCCGCTTCCAGTGTGATTTCAATCTGTGTATCATCTGTGATGTCCAGCTGCCAGCCACCCGGAAGAGGCGTGGCAAAACCGTTACTACCAACAGAGACGAAATGAGATCCTGTCAGTGACATCTCGTATGGTGTATTAAAACCGGTTACCTGCTCATCGATAAAGATCGGCATTCCGCCAGGTATACTCATAATCTCCAGCTTAATCTCGCTGATAACCGGTTCCCACAGTACTGTCCCCTGCTGCCCGGCGAGAACCAGGTGTTCCGCCCGCACACTGTAGCCAATACGCAGCTCCAGCAGGTGGTCTTCGTCATCGGGGGCTACGCTGAACTCTGCCGGAGTGTTATAGCCATAAGGGAGCCCATCCAGCCACACTTCCAGGCCCTCAACAGAGTTCCCTTCTTCATCATACGCGTTGATTTCCACCTGATAAGAATCACCGGCAACAGGTGTCATCAGGAATTCGAGTTCCTGCATTTCGTTATGTATCACATCAACTTCGAGTGATTCTGGTGCAACTGTATAGCCATCAGCAGCCAGATGTATGAGGTATTGGCCGGTGGGCACATCCAGTTCACAGGGAGCCGGCGGATATGAGGATTCCAGATCTAAGATGACACGGGCTGTAACGGACTCGCCGTCAGCATTCACAGGGTTGATATTCATTACCCCGCGATTGTGAAGCATCAGAATCTCTACCTCAGCGTGAGAGTTGTCGCTATCGAGATAGACAGTGTATGCATTGGTATCAGCCATACTGTAATCTGCAACTACCAGGGCCACCGTGTGCTCACCCGGTTCCAGATCGGTAATGGTACAGGGGGTATGATACGCGGTTCCTCTGCCATCCAGGATTACCTCCGCACCTGGATCTGTTCCATCAATATCAGTAATAGCGGTGATGGTCAGCGAGCCCGGCCATGGGTCCTCTTCAATGGTACAGCTCTGCAACATTGGTATCATCAACAGCCAGCTCAGCAGGAATATGCTTCTATTTGTTCTCACTTGCGATTCCTTGTCATTGAGGTAGTAGTGCATTTCTATCAGTTTGCGGGGTCGCTCAGATAATGATGAAAATTGTCCCACATCTGTTTTTCGAATTCTTCTATTGTCATTTCGTGATACAGAGCCAGTTTCTCCGAAACATCCCGGATAGCCTCCAGCCTGCCACCACCCGCCTTGAAAGGCACCGGGGCATCAGTCTCCGTCAGCAACAGCTCCAGCGGAATTGTGCAGGCAGTTTTGAAAGAATGCTCATCCTCCAGTATCACCGGACCGGCAGTGAAATACAGCCCTCCGGCAGCTCCCTGCTTTATCAGCTTTTTCGAACTGGTAAACCAGTGCATCAGAGCATTCAGCCCCGTTGTCTCACGAAATTCCAGTGCGGCTTCCAATACTGCCCTTTCTGCACGACGGGAATGCAGGTTCACAGGTAACCGGTGCAGGGCGGCAAAATCGAAATGCCGTTGCAACAGATCCAACTGCAACTGCCGTTGTTCAGGTGTCGCTGCATATTTATAGTCGAGCCCGCTTTCTCCCACCATGGACAGGCGGGAATGACACTCCTCCAGACGCAGGAAAAACCTGTCGATCTCTTCCGGAGTGCTGAAACCAGATTTTGCCGGATGTAAAGCTCCGCCGACAAAGACACGGTCAGGCCACTGATCGGCTATCTTCAGGTTCCGCTCCAGTGACTCCAGGTCCTCACAAACACAGGCGACACCGCCATTCTCGTAAAGACCCATCTGCTGTGCCACGTCGGCAGCATCGTAGAGATGGCAGTGAGCATCTATCATGGCTGAAAGCGATAATAAAAGCCGCAACGGATCAGCATTGAAGAACGGTTTTCGTGCAGCGTGATACTATCGATATCATATTCGAATTCAGATCGCTGATAACCGATTGCCAGGTTCAGTTCTATCACCTGATCTATCAGATAACCTACACCACCGGTAACCATGACGCGCGGCCTCAACTCATCCCGGGAAGCGGCAATTGGATAACGTGCCACACCGGCTCGGAGCATCAGATCTGTAGTCGGAATGTTATATTCCGCGCCCAGACGCATACCGAGACGTGGTTCATAATCGCGGTCTATAATCTGATTGGCTTCGAAGAAAGTGTCCTCGAAATAATCATCATACTGAGCCTGACTCCAGTCGGTAAAGACAAAGTCCGCATCAAGTGACAGCCAGCGCCCCTGCCAGGCCGCTCCTGTGGTCAGCTCAAACGGTATCTTGAGCTTGTAATCGTATCCGGGTGTGGACTCTGATTCATCAGCCTGCGCGGGATTCGTGTAGTCCAGTTCATACTGATATTCTTCCCAGGTCCAGCTGTATTTTACAGGTGTACGGATCTGCATTGCTGCACGAAACTGATCGGTGAGATGAAACAATCCACCCAGAGTTATGCGGGTTCCGGTGAGAGTCAGATGGGAAAACTCTCTTTCCTCCCATTGTGATGTTTCATTGGTGAAGAGATACTTCTCCTCCCCTGTCAACAGTTCCAGGGTCAGGCCTCCCCAGAAACGGCGGCTCATCTGAAAGCCGAAACCAAACGCCCAGGCATTAACGCCCCCCTCTTCCTCCACTCTGGTCTCGGAATCATCAGTTTCAAAAACACCGTATGGCTGATGAAAATCTACCAGCCTGTGATAGCCGAGAGCGAAGCTGATCCCGCCCCGGTAAACAGGCAAGGGCAATACCAGCCCCAGATGCGACAGGCCGGCGAAACTGTCATCAGTTGTCATAGCAGTACCGGGGCCGATGTCCGCCTCATTACCGGCAAACCCGAGATAGCCGGAGGCGGAGAGTTCCATCCGCTTCATCCCGGCCAGACCTGCAGGATTGTAGTACATGGCAGTGTAGTCATCTGCGATCGCAGAAAACGCGCCTGCCATTCCTGCGGCCCGTGCTCCCGGTGTAAAAGGAGTGCGACTGAGAATATCTACTTCGTCCTGCGCAACACCAACAGATGCGGAAAGCAGGATCAGAGAGATCGATAGGATTTTTGTATTCATTACCGTCTCCTCCGCTTCAGTTTTTTCCGGGGGGACTGCTCTTCTTCATCTTCTTCCTCATCATCCGAATCGCTTCCAGAAGAGCTGACCGTTACCTGGTTCAGGGCGGACATTATCGCCGGATCTACAGAAATATGCCGTCTGCGCAGAATGCGGGTAACAGGTGAATCCTCCGGATCCCCCTCCTCTTCATCCTCCAGATCACTGTAGTACCACCACCAGGCAGAATCATTGAAGTAGTTATAATGTGTTGGTCCGTTAAAACCGTAGTAACTGTTGCCTTCGAAGAGGTAGACTTCCTCAACACAATAATCCTCAAGCCCATCATGATGGCATTCACGACAATCGGAATAGTACCCGACCGGTTCTGTCACCGGTTGATGATGTATCACTGTGTAACAACCGCTGATCAGCGGCAGCAACAACAGCAATAATCCAGCCCGGTAATTTCCACTCATGCTCTGACAGCCCTTCTGTTCTGAGGTATCTACACTTTACAGGGTTTCCACATATTGGATACGGATTTCCCGTTCAAAGTTCTCCAGGTCTACCTGATTGCCCAGCAGATCCTTGAAGTGAAAGATCAGGCTCAGCTTCTCGGCAAAAGTCCACCGCAGGGCCCCGTTAAGGTATCCGCGCTGATTCCGGTCGATCAGAATCGTATCGGATGTATCAGGGTGCTTATGTGTCACATATTGATCCTGCAGCGCACAATCGTACTCCAGTACTACCATCAGGTCCCTGTTGAGGGCATGATGGTAACCGAACCAGTAGTTGGTTCCGGTGTCATCATCAACTTCACCGGTATTATAGTTTATGCCTGCATGAAAACCGATGATACTGCGCCCCGCCAGCAGAAAATTCTTGCTGGCTACACCGTAGAAACCTCGCGCCTTAAACTGATACCGGTCTTCATAACGCCTGCCATATCCCTGGCTGGAGAAACCGATGTTGAGCGCCGGCCAGATAAATGATTCGTTGAGCAGGCGATAACGCAGATGCACTTCAGGTTGACGGTTCCAGTTCACGTCCCCCTGACCGACGATACCGGTGCCACCATATGATACACCCATGTTCAGGGCTCTGAACACTCCCACCTGAAAAGTGAATAACACACCACCGTCACGGTAGATGCGAGAGTCAAATCCCATCTCGCCCCGCTCCAGGAGCCCGGCTGTGGGAGTGTCAACCAGATAGTTAAGCGAAAGGGTTGGCGATCCCACGGTTTCATTCTGTGCTACAACGCCCTGAGTTACTACCAGCATGAGCAACACAGCATTCTGCCCGACTGTCAGCCACTTTTTCATCTTCATCATACGATCTCCCTGGTTCTACAGCTATAAAAGTGCTTCTGATACGATTCCACCTCACCATCGATATAATTGAATCGTGCCGAAAAATGAGGGTCACCAAAAACCCATGGCAGAAAAACTCGGTCACCCGGCCAGAGATTGAGATCCAGCAATTTACCGTTTTCAATCCAGGCCAGATCACCCTCCGGTGAATCGATTAACTCCCCTGAGAACTCTGGTACGACAAATACATGAACATACCAGTCCCTGACACCGTCAAACATGGGGAAGGTCAAAATTCCCTTCCATTCAAGCTTCAGGGCTGTCAGCCCGGATTCCTCCAGCAGCTCGCGCCTGGCGCATTCCTCCGGCAGTTCCCCCTGTTCAAACTTGCCACCCAGGCCGTTCCAGCGCCCTTCGTGCAGATCGTTGGTTTTCTTGTTGCGCAATAACATCAATGTATGTGTGTCGGTGCGCACATAAACCAGCGTGGCAAGTTGTACAGCCATACTTACCCCATGATCAATTCAATATTGGCACGGGGTAAGGCTACTTTTTCTCCGTCATCGAACTCGACTTCCAGGATGCGTACAGCGGCACCGGTAGGAATCGGCGTCAACTCGGAGGGCAGATTCACCACCCTGCCTATACGGCCGAAATATGGATTTCTGATGACACGCACAGTGTTGCCAACTTCCAGTTCACCTGTGTGGACCAACTCTTCCTGCAGTTTCTCCCCCACACGGTTGACAATGATTTCCGGACGTATCACACCGGCACGAATCTGGGTCGCGCCGTTGACAGATGCTTTCTGCCCCTCCAGCGATTTCAATAATCCGAAAGTCCGGTCAGCCATACTGATACAACCAAAACCTTCAGTGAGCACCAGCGTTAATCCGATATCCTCCGATCCGGTTATTGCCACACCCAGGTCATATCCGAGCAGCTGCTTGACATCTTCATCGTGGAAGCCACCGGTTACCAGGGCGTTGATACCGAGTTCCTTTGCTTTGTTGATGGTGTCCAGCCGGAGCAATGAACCGCCAACCACAACAGCGCCCGTCATCTCCGGTTTAAGTTTATCAGGAGTCAGTACTTCATCAGGCGTAGAGACACCCATGACGATCGGCCCCAGGGTTTCACCACCCAGCCCCAGAATACCCTGAATGTAGGCACCGTTTGTCTCCACTTCGATACCCTCGTTTTCGAAGATCTGAACAACTTTGCCGTCGACAAAGCCCTTCACCTGTACCGGTACCGGGGGTGCCTGCACAATCACCTGTCCGGTGACATATGAGATCGATTCAATGGTGCCCTGTATTGGCGCTTTGGCCTCAGAGCGGAAAATACCGAAGAACGATTTGACGCTGCCGATAATCTCACCCTCTTCAACCTGATCACCCTCCTTTTTGAGCATCGCTTCCTTCAACTCAGGAGGGGTTACATTGAGGGCGTTAGCCACATTGACCGGAAATATCCTGCCCGGTAGGTTGGTTTCAGCCACAACCTGATCAGCCGTAACAGTGTCACCCATCTCGACTACAACGTTTCCCAGCAAGGGCAGACGGCGCTCCTTGCGTACCACGATATTCTTAGCAACCCGTAATCCGGGTGTAAATGATGTTGCCACACAAACCTCCTACTGGCAGATATCCCATTTATCAAGAAGTGCCTGACGATCCCGTGTATCACGGCTGAAGTTGAAAGGCCTTCCCCGTGTATCCACGATTAATCCCACAACACCACCGGTCACAGTCCTGGTCACCGGTTTGCCTTTACCGGCTCCAAGGTCAAGCGCGCGTGCCGGTTCAAATGTCAACTCGACCGGTTCCAGTGGCAGCTCCAGCAGACGCAGCTCGCTAGCCTCGATCACATGGTTGAAGTCACTGCCATCCGCCAGCCTGCCGCTGATTGTAAGTGCGACTCCGCTGCGCAGACTGCCCAGGGGAGCAATACATGTACCCAGATGAATCAGGCAATCTTTATTGAAAACTTCAGTAGCCGCCTGCCGGTGCACCTCGGTCAGCACACCCAGCTGTGGCATCATGAAAATAGAATCAACTGCCAGCCTGGTAAAGCCCTCCGGCAGAAACGCATCTACCAGCATGTGGGCTGCTTCTACCCTTCGTGGCGCGTGAGACAAAACGCCGCCAGACCCCACCAGCAGATCCAGCTCCATCATCTTAACCAGGGAGCGTCCTGATTCCGACTGATCGAATGCGTCTGAAATTGTCCGCTTCTGCTGTACCCCCTTCAACTCAACCGCGAACTCCTTATGCTGCACGAAAGCCAGCCGCAAAGCCTCACGGGCGATAGCCTGTTCAACCATCAACTCTTCTTTGGTCTGTGGAATTGTGGTCGGGCGAATCATTTTATTACCGATACGATTACGCAGATCCTCTTCATCAATGTCAGAACGCACCCAGCGCAGGATATTGGGAAGCCCCGCTTCCGCCAGCACATTGGCTACTGAATAGCTCATGCCAAGATTGGCACTGACCGTGCGGTTGAATACATCTCCAAAAACAGAGAAGACATCGGTAGTAGCACCACCGATATCAACACCGACCACATTGATCCCCTCATCCTCAGCGATCGCCTGCATAATCAGCCCTACCGCCCCGGGAGTCGGCATGATATCAACCTGTTTTTCAGCAGTGCGTGTCATCGACATCAGTTTAGAATAGCCTGGCGCCTGCTGCATGACATGCTCCATGAAGAGATCATGGATCTTGTCACGGGCCGGATTGAGGTTCTCCCGTTCCAGCACCGGTCGCAGGTTATCCACAATACTGAGCGCGCTGACATCATCCAGTGTATCACGAATTGTTTTCTGCAGCCCTGTGTTACCACCGTAGATGATGGGCAGGTTGTAACCACTGCCAAGCCGGGGCCGCGGGTTAGCCGCTTTAATCAGCTCCGCCAGCTCCAGCGCCTGCTCACTGCCGCCGTCCGTACCACCGGAAAGCAGGATCATGTCAGGACGCAGCTTGCGGATCAGGTCGATTTTCTCGTGTGGCAGCCGCCCATCGTTGGAAGCGATTACATCCATCACGATAGCACCGGCGCCAAGAGCAGCTCTGGTGGCGCTTTCCGCCGTCATATTCTTGACGACACCGGCTACCATCATCTGCAAACCACCTCCAGCACTGGAAGTAGAGATGTAAGCGTCAACCCCCTTACCGTCATGTGGTGGAATGATCACCTCATCCCCATTCAGGAATTCACGCTTGCTGAGTTCCTCCACCTCGGTAATGGCATTGATGACACCACGGGTCACATCCTCGAAGGGCGCTTCCACAGTAGTGGGAGCTTCACCACGCACAATCAGGCGGTATTCTCCTTCCACCTGTTCGATGAGAATGGCTTTGGTTGTGGTACTGCCGCAATCTGTGGCAAGAATTGTCTTGATTTCACTCATGTAGAGTTCCCGGTTTATTGTTACTTCTTTGTTGACTGAAAACTGATTAACAACTCTACTCCTGCCTGTCAATGCCGGTCATCCTGGCAGCAGGTGATCAATGGTAGCGCTGATCTTTTAAAGTTAGAGAATCCCTGCTCTGAAGGAAATAAATTCCTGCCGGCCTGAATGGGTGCTCTTAAGCTGGTAAAGCAGTCGCGCCGTCTGCTGCTACAACCTCTGCAGCAATTTTCGTGCCTGATCCTGCGCTTCTTTCACTACCTGCTGCTGTTTCCAGCCGGTCAGCTCACCATCGTGTACCAGGATTTTACCACGTACCAGCAGATGCCGCAGATTTCCCGGCCCGGCGCTGTAAACCAGTTGACTGCAGGGATCATTTCCGGGAGTGGCCTGAATTGTGTTGAAGTCGAAAACTGCCAGATCTGCCTCTTTCCCCACTTCAATCGAACCAACCTGCTTATCCATTCCCAGCGCTTGTGCAGCTTCACGAGTCGCCATGCTTACAACTTTGAGCGCCGGCATGCATTGTGGCCCATAATTCGGCTTCTGTAATAGCGCTGCCAGACGCATCTCCTGCAGAACAGACAGGTTATTATTACAGGGAGCTCCGTCAGCACCCAGGCCAACCTGCAGCTTTTCCTGCTGGTAACCTGGAATATCTGCAACACCGGAGCCAAGTTTCAGATTGGTGGAGGGGCAATGCGCCAGCAGAGCTTTATGCTTCCGCAGCAGCCTTCGCTCCGTACCATTCAGGTAGATACCATGGGCAATAATCAGAGGAGAGTCCAGCAGCCCCACCCTGTCGAAAAGCTGGATATTAGTGGTCCCGAAGCGCTGCCGGACCAGCGCGACCTCTTCCTTTGTCTCTGCGGCGTGAGTGTGAATCCGGACCTGATACTCCCGGGCCAGCCGGGCTGTTTCCTCCAGAAGTCGACGGCTGCTGGTGACAGCAAAACGGGGCGCGAAAGCGTACTGAATCCGCCCATCATCATAGCCATGCCATTTTTCCAGCAGTTCAGCAGATTCCGCCAGAGCGTCTCCGGTTTTCTGCTTCAGCAGTGCCGGGACTCCCTGCCCGACATCCATCATCGCTTTACCGGTGATTGCACGCATTCCGGAATCCGCGATCTGTTTGAATACTTCCCGGGTATGATGTACGGTCTCCATACTGACGAAAGCCGTAGTGCCGGAGAGCATTAATTCCGATAAACCCAGACGGGCCGCCGCCCGCACCGAATGGGGAGTATGAGCTGCTTCCATCGGCCAGATATTCTTCTTGAGCCACTGCAGCAGCGGCATGTCATCAACCAGATTACGAAACAGGGTCTGGTTCAGGTGCAGATGCGACTGTATAAAACCTGGAAAAACCACCATCCCTTTCGCGTCAATCAACTCTTCCCGCACACCACGATACTTCCCCAGCCCTTTTATCTTCCCATCCCGGATGAGTATATCGGTTTTGAGGATAGAATCGTGGGAATTCATCGTAACCACGAGAGCATTCTTGATCAGTGTCATTTCAGACCCGCTCCTTACTCTGCTTCTTCAGTTTTTTGCGCTCCCGTTTGCGCTCTCTCTCTTCCTGTTTCAACGCCATTTCCTTCTTTTCCAGAATCCTGATCAGAACAGGAATGAACTCTCGCTGCTCCAGCAGACGCTGCAGAATGTCCAGATCACCTGCTTTGAGGAAGATCTGTACAATTGGTGTAAAGAAAGCAACACCCTGGCTGGCGATAAAATTGAGTGGTGTTACAGACTCCAGAAAGAAAACAGCGGGAACTGTCAAATGGCGTTTGACAATCGCGTTTGTAAACCGTTCAACGAAAGCCTGCTCCTGATCACTGAAATTCAATCCTCTTCTCCCCGGTTGTCCTGGTTTATTGCTTTCAAGTGATTGATAATCTGTTCTTTATCATGTTTTGGTAATGGTATCAACCAGCCCTGGAAGCGATCAAGACGGCTGGCCCGGCTATGCTGGCTGATAAATACACCCCCGGGAACAGGTACAATCCTGCGAATCATCTCATTGGAGAAGTGTTGAGTTCTCCCCAGGTTCTGCCGGTGAACCCCTTCTCTGTCAATCCGGTAACCGGTAGCGAAAACTGCCAGACGCAATGACCAGGTGAATACGACCAGCAGCAGGAAAGAGAGCATCGACATACCGAAGTTGGACACCAGTACCATCCCTACAGCGATAATAACCAGTGCCAGCAACAGGGTACGCAGTTTCAGGACACGATATGGCGCAAACCGCCATTCCCAGAGATGGGGATCTGTGTTGTTCATCCGCAACCAGTATTGTTATCCAGAACGAGTGTCTGAAGTGAACTGTAAGTGTAGCAAGCTATACATCCTGATAAGTATACATAATATGGACAACCATCTCGCAAGTCAAGGAATCGAAGGTGGTACTGATAAGCATTCATGCAATGTCTACTCGCCATATACCGAAGGGATAAGCATTATTATTTATAGACTTCGATCGGAATACAAAAGTGCTCACACGGAGACACTGAGAAAGTGAGAGAGAACTCAGGGGTGATGGTAGAGAGCAGGCACTAACTGGCAGGAAAATACTTATCTCTTATGTGTACAACTAATCTTCTTTCATAACAATGATACTGTATTATCTTGACTGAGC
>CAZCRT010000032.1:0-35892 GCA_964501185.1 uncultured Bacteroidia bacterium | reverse complement strand
ACCAGCCATAGAATGTTCTAATAGGTATATCCAGCTGTTGAAGCGTCTTCTTTACGCTGATATCAGATTGTTCTACCATCCGAATCACTTCCAGCTTCTCAGAAGCAGTGTGCCTCATATATCGTCCAACTGTATACCCTGTTGCAGACAACTTTTTTTTAGATAACGATTCTGCAACAGTTCCTCTGCCAGCGCCTGCTTAAGCTGTTCATTCTCATGCCGGAGGGCTTTGACTTCGCCACTGTTCGCTTCGCGAACAGTATCCCCAAGCAGGCGTTTCTTCCCCGCTTCCAAGAACTCTTTGGACCAGTTGTAGTAAAGATTGGGATGGATATTCTCAGTTCTGCACAGTTCGGCTATGCTCACTTCACCCCGGAGTCCTTCGAGTACGATACGTATCTTTTCTTCAGTGGAAAACTTACGGCGGGTCCTGCGTTTAATTTCGCGGACCGCCTTCTCGGATGGGGAATGGTTCGGCTCTGGATTCATGATTGACCTCCTTACAAGCCAATATACGTCCAAAACCACACATAGTTAAATGGCTAAATGAGTGCGAAATGTTTTGACGGCGAACAGATAACCCGTTCATCCAAAAGTAAATCATCTACTCCAGCTGTCACATAGTAGTTGCCCTGATAATCCGGATTCTCGAATTGATGGTAATCGGTGTAGATATTGAAGTCGGTCTCTATACTGCTTTCTGGATCTACTTCAAAAACATAGCGTCCCCCCTGTGTCACATTATTCTGCATAACAACTTCCGACTCACCTTCAATCCTGAAAACTGGTTGTACACCTGGCCTTGTATCCAGCCAGCTGTTGTTCTGCATTGTCACCTGTTGTCTTCCGATTGTGATCTCGTCATCTTCCGAAACCAACAGAAACAGACAGTGGTCGATATTCAGCACTGCCTGCTCGCCACTCGTAGAACGTGAGTAGAGTCCGTTCAGCTGACTGTCCTGAATCATAATCAAGCCGGTCACACCCCAACCGTGTACTCTGTTGATCTGCGAATCGGTAATAGTTGCATTTACATCATCCCCAAGAGCAACCTCCTCATCAATCTGACAGTCAATCAGCGTCAACTGGTTTATGAAACTGACATCGATACTGTTTCCCCGGCAGGACTGGAACTCTACTTCCGCGCCACCGCTCATCCATTCGGAGTAGTTGCTGAAAGTGCAGTTGGTCAGGTTCATGTTGACCGGGTAGATAGCTTCTATCTCCTGCAACTGGCAATCGGTAGCGGAAAGCGAACCCGAACTCATATTACAATCCAGCTCCAGGAACATGTTCACCGTGCAGGAATCCATCATAAGCGAGCAGCGTCGAGCGTAGATGGAATCAGAGCTGGTGGTTTGCAGTTCGAAGGTACCCTCATGCACAGCAATATTGCTGGCATGGCTGAATTCAATTATGCCGGATTCATCCCAATCGGTTACAAGCCGTAGAGTCTGTTGACAGACCGTGTGGGAGGCGGTATTATTGTGTCCCTCTATCATCAGCTCATAGAGCTGTAGGTCGTGCAGCAGCAGATTACTCTTGTATATGTTTACTTCACCCAGTGGTGCTGCCAGATCACTCATACTGAAAGGACCCTGCCCTTCACAACCCTGAATGAAAACTCCGGGATCATCTGCCGTATAGCGTAGATACTGCATTTGCAGATCACCACCAGTTGTCAGTTCGAAGCAGTTGATGTCATAGTCAGCCCATTCCGCTGTGACGCGAATGCTGTCAGAAACCGTACCGATAGCATTCAGTTCACCATCCACACGGATTAACGGACTCACCCACCATTCAATCTGAATCTCACAGCCGGGCAGAATATCGAGGATTTGACCTGATGGTACTACACAGGCGGAGTCCACTATCCAGGGATTGCCTGATGGATCCCAGGTTCCGGAAATCTCTCCGGATACATGCGTCTCGGACAAAGCTACAGATGAGAAAAGCAATAGAATGAGGATGGGAACGAGTGTGAACAGAACTGGAGAATGCGGACATAGCCAATAGCTGGGAATCAAAAACAGCGGTACAGGAACGGGGAGAGAATGGCTACCGGGAGTGTATGATTGCATCTGATATCCCTGTATGAACAATGTGATACTACAACAATGGATATGGAAAACTCTTCACATTATCAAGCAAACAGCTCGCATAGACTTTTGAAACCCGTATTCACTTCTGAAAAGTACATTTGATATCAGCCTCTCTATACCTAGATTATTGTGCCCCTTTGTACAGTCTGAATCACCCGGCTACCATTTACCGGAGAGTAATGAGCATCGAACAGCAGAACGCCACTTCCCCCCGACTCTACTTCATGGCAGACGCACATCTCGGCAGCCATCATCATCATAAGTCTGATCATGCACAGAAGCAGCTTTACAGCTTCTGGCGCTCAATATCACATCCGGGCAATGAACTGTACATTCTTGGTGATCTGTTTGACTTCTGGTTTGAATGGCCGCAGGCTGTACCGGAACGGCATTTCCAGACACTGATCGAGTTACGAAAAATGGTGGAGGCAGGTGTGGTAGTACATCTGCTGCCTGGTAATCATGACTTCCATTTCGGTCCATTTCTGTCAGAGAAAATCGGCCTGCAACTGCATGATGAACCACATGAATTCGACTGGGCTGGTGGTCGCTTCCATGTTAGGCATGGTGATGATCTTAATCCTGATGATACAGCATACCTGTTTCTCAAAAGGGTATTGCGGCATTCACTGAGCCGCGCCCTTTTCAGCCTGCTCTCCCCTGCTGTCGGAATGTGGCTGGCTGACCAGGTTTCCAGACTCAGTGCCCGGCGCTCATCAAGACCGGCTGTAGAACGATTCAGCCAGCTTGAAAAATACGCATCTTTGCAGTTGGCCGGTGATACTGATTATGTGGTCCTGGGGCATATCCACATACCGAGGCAGACAGGCAGCAATGGCGAGTTCGTGATTCTGGGAGACTGGATCAGGCAGTTCTCTTATGCGCAATATGATGAGACCGGACTTCAAATACGAGAATACGGCGATGACTCCAGCAACTGACAAAACCAGGCGTCATTGGGGACGCTATCTGCTGCTGTTACTGTTACTCCTGGCAGTTGCCGGATTTATCTGGTTACTGAAGGGGCTGCCCGATTTCGACGAACTTGAGAGTTTCGATCCTCCCTTCGCTACCCGTATCTTCTCTGCTGACAGCGTTCTGCTGGGTGAGTACTTCCACGAACACAGAGTCTATGTTCCTCTGAATGAGATATCCCCCTGGGTGCCGGCAGCAACAATTGCGCTGGAAGACCATCGCTTCCGGGAGCACTGGGGTGTTGATCTCTACCGTATCCTGCAGGCGATCGTGATCGATATCCGCCACCTTTCCTTTAAACAGGGTGGTTCAACCCTGACACAGCAGCTTGCCAAGAACCTGTTTCTCACCCAGAAGAAATCCATCAGCCGCAAGCTTCGTGAAATACTGACAGCGATTCAGCTGGAGCGAACCTACTCCAAGGATGAAATTCTGGAGATGTACCTGACCCTCAGCTATTTCGGTCATGGTGCTTATGGTGTACAGGCGGCTGCCGGTCTCTATTTCGAAAAGCTGCCCGCTGAACTTGAACCTCAGGAGGCGGCGCTGCTGGTCGCCATGTTGCGTGCACCCGCGCTATACTCCCCCTGGAATCATCCAGGGCGCTCTCTGCGTCGCCGGAATCTGGTAATCAGCATGATGGAAAGGCAGGAACTGTTACTCCCGGTACAGGCTGATTCCTTGCGTGCCATGCCTCTGGGAGTTACAAAAGCACGCAACATCAATAATACTCTGGCACCCTATTTTGTGGAGTATGTGCGTCAACAACTGGAGGAGATGCGGGGGCTCTCTGTCAAACCGGATTCCACCTCTAACCTGCCTGCGTTGCGTGAAGATATCTATGATAATGGCCTCAATATCCAGACCACACTCAACTATCGCTTTCAGACACTGGCTGAATCACTGCTGACACACCAGATTCTGGTACAGGACACCATTGCCCGCCGCTATTTCAAATGGCGGGGTGGCCGTGAGTACCTGCAACTCAGACAACCAGGTATCACAGTGGAAAAGCTGGACTCACTGCTGTCAGACACTCTGCTCGTCGATTCCCTGATGCACAATCATCTGGTTCCACAGGGCGCATTTATTGCTCTTTCACCACGTACCGGTGAAATTCTGGCGATGATCGGTGGGCGGGATTTCGATCTCTATAAGTTTAATCGTGCGGTACAGGCTGTCAGGCAACCAGGTTCTCTGTTCAAGCCGGTACTATACCTTGAGGCTCTGGAGGCTGGTTACACCGCATCCTACCGTATACCAAACCAGGATATCGTTGTCCAGGAAGAGAATGGTAAACGGTGGACACCTTCAAACTGGGACAGGTCCCGTGGTGGTGAAGTTTCTCTGAGGCAGGGTCTGGAAAAGTCTTTGAATCTGATCAGTGTACGACTGATGATGGAAGCAATACCGCCGTATCGAGTCATAGAACGCGCTCAGAGTCTGGGTATGACAACACCATTTGCTGCCGACTACACACTGGCGCTCGGTTCCAGTGGTGTAATTCCAATTGAGATTGCCTCAGCATATGGAGTTCTTGCCGATCGGGGCGTCTACCATTCACCACAGGCTATCAGCACAATCCAGGATCGGCATGGTAACCTCGTTCACCGCTTCAACTCACCGGGAGAAGTAGTTCTATCAAAGGAATCCTCTTTTCTCATCACCTCGCTGTTACGTGGTGTTGTGGACAAGGGGACAGCTTCAGCACTACGCTGGCGCTGGGGGTTTTATCAGCCTGTCGCCGGAAAGACAGGGACTACGAACAGTTTTACCGATGCCTGGTTTATCGGCTTCACCCCTGACATCGTAGTCGCGGTCTGGATAGGTATGGATGATCCTGCTTTCAAACTCGGAGGAAGTCAGTACGGGGGTGTAGTTGCCCTGCCGGTTTTCGCTGCCTTCATGAAACAACTTTACCGGGAAGGATGGCTCGATAAAGCGGAGTTTCCTGTGCCGGAAGGTATTATCGAACTGGATATCTGTACTGAAACCGGTGCCCCGGCCACTACGCTGTGCCCACACACATTTACCGAGTACTTCCTCGATGGTACAGCGCCGTTGCAGAACTGTCCACTGCATTCACACTGACTTTACAGCGATCAGGCGGATAAATCAATGCAACCCCCGCTGAAGACCTTCAATCATTTCTGCCAGTCCGCTTTCGGGACACGCCTTGTGAAAATCACACTTGATGTGCAAGCACCCTGTCCACACCGTAACCAGCCTTCAGGAGGGTGTGTATTCTGCAATCCGCATGCCTTCACACCTGACAAGACAGACGATCAATCAATTGCGCAGCAACTTGACACAGGCATCAAGCGGATGGGAAAGCGGTATGATACCCGCACTTTCGCTGCGTATTTTCAGGATAATACCACTACGGCGCTACCGGTCAACCTGCTTCGGGAGGCACTGGCAGAAGTCGCCGGGCATCCCGATATCAGGATGATATTTATCGGTACTCGGCCGGATTACCTGCCGGAGGATGTACTCGATCTGCTTCAGGAGTACAACGAGTTGCTGCCACTCTGGGTGGAGCTTGGTGTGCAGTCCATACATGACAGCACACTGAAAGCGATCAACCGGGGACATGATACAGGCGTTACCACAGAGGCAATCCGCCAACTGCAGAAGCGCGGAATTCCTGTTGTTGCTCACCTGATTCTGGGACTGCCCGGAGAGTCGACAGTCATGATGCAACAGTCTCTGCAACAGCTTCAGCAACTTCAGATTGCCGGTATCAAGTTGCACCATCTTCAGGTTCATCGTGATACAAAGCTTGCAGGCTCCTTTGCAGCCGGTGATATTGAAGTGCTGTCATTTGAGATGTATCTCGATCTACTGTGTGAGCTGATCCCCTGGCTGCCACCGGATGCAGTTATCTTTCGCCTCTTCGCGGAAGCACATCCTGACCTGTTGCTGGCACCACACTGGAACCTGCCCAAGGCGCAGATCTTCGATCGAATCTACAATCGCCTTCACCGTGATAATGTGCGTCAGGGTGAACATTACATATAGCAGGGAGGAAACATGTCGCAGCCTGGAGCCGCTTCACCGGGGATACTCACAGTCAGCATTCTGTATCACGCTGATATTGAGCCGAATGAAATCGCCCCACAGCTGGAAGCGCTGTTTGGCCCAGCTGATGCTCAGCTTTCCCCATTTCCATTCACTTTCACAGATTACTACAAGCCGGAGATGGGCGCACCACTGTTTCGCTCTATCATTGCCTTCTCCCGACTGCAGCCACGTGAGCAACTGGTTGGCGCCAAACTTGCGACTAACAGGCTGGAATCAGAGTGGTTGACCGGCAATGGACGGTCGGTTAATCTGGACCCCGGTCTTATCACCCGGGAAAACTTCCTGCTGGCAACCGGCAAGAACTTCTCACATCGTGTTTATCTCGATCAGGGTATTTTTGCCGACCTGACACTTATCTTTCAGCAGGGGGAATTTCAAACATTACCCTGGACGTACGCAGACTACCAGGTTGACTCTGTGCGAAACTGGCTGTCTCAACAACGGCGGCGGCTTATCGAAACTGCCGTTGATACTCCCTGATCAGACCGCTTCAGTTATCTTTTTCAACAGTTTACTGGATAGTTGTAAACCTGTGCTCTATTTTGTCGATCATTAACATACGCCAGTGATACATGCTGCGATCTGCCTGCGGGTAATTGTGTCATGGAGTATGCTGCAACCATCTCATTGTTACATCTGTACAAACGGGAGCCCACATGAGTGCCACCTGTAATATCTATTCCTACATCACCTATCTTGTAATTCTCTTCACTTCACTTATACTCTTCGGCTGGCAGCTCAATCGCCGCCTGCAGCCGTTGTTGAAAGCACAGTCTGTTAATCGCTTTGATCATCCTCTGGAGCGTATCAAAGGAATGTTCACCCTGCTGCTGTTCCAGAGGAAACTTTTTAAAGCACGCTTCCGCTGGTCCGGTATCATGCATGCTGTCATCTTCCTGGGATTTCTGGCAGTGCTGCTTAACACAATTACTTTTCTTGGTCAGGGTGTCTGGCCTACTTTCGAATTACCGCTGTTCAATCCTGGCAACATAATCGGACAGCTCTATCTGCTGGTTAAGGAGCTCTTTCAGCTCTTCGTTCTGATCGCTGTCATCATCGCAATTTTCAGAAGGCTGTCACTGAAACCGGAGCGCCTGACATTATCCGGAGAAGCAGTTCTGGTGTTGTTTATGATCGGCTACCTGATGCTGGTGGACTGGGTGTATGTCGGGGCTGAACTTCAGGCTGCCGGTGAAGCGGGTTTCTGGTTCCTGCCGCTCAGTAATCTCCTTGCTGCCTGGCTGCCAGCCGGCGGACTTCTGGTGATACATCACCTTGCTTTCTGGTCACATGTTTTTGTTCTGCTGCTCTTTCTGAACATGCTGCCGGTAACCAAACACTTCCATGTGGTCACCGCCACTTTCAGCATCTATTTCCGCAGGCTGGGAACCAGTAAACTCGACACACTCAATCTTGAGGATGACGAGGCTGAACACTTCGGCAGCTCACAACTGGAGCACTTTCACTGGAAAAACCTGCTGGATCTCTACAGTTGTACCGAGTGCGGTCGCTGTCAGGAGGTTTGCCCCGCATACCAGACAGATAAACCACTGTCGCCCAAGGAAATGACAGTTGCCATGCGTGACCTGCTCAAATCCTGCACACACAATGCTTCTGCAGATGAGAAGACACTGGTTGGTGATGTGGTCAGTGATGATCAGCTATGGTCATGTGTCACCTGTCGTGCCTGCGAGGAGGTTTGTCCACTGGGAATAGAGTACATCGACCGTATTGTTGGTATGCGTCGCTATCTGGTGTTGGAGGAAAGCCGCATTGACAAGCCAACCGCTCTGTTATTCAAGAACCTGGAGAACAACGGCAATCCCTGGGGTATAGGCCAGAGTAAACGTGAGGACTGGTGCGCAGATCTGGAAGTACCCCGCATGCGTGATATCAAAGAGGTCGACCTGTTGTTCTGGGTGGGTTGTGCCGGTGCTTACGACGACGATTCAATCAAGACCGCGCGTGCCATGATTAAAATCCTGGAACACGCCGGTGTCAGTTATGCTATTCTGGGTGAAGAGGAAAGCTGTACTGGAGATTCAGCCCGCCGTCTTGGCAACGAGTACCTTTACCAGATGATGGCAATGGGAAACATCGAGACCCTGAACGGCTACAGTTTCAAGGAGATACTCACAATCTGCCCCCACTGTCTGCAAACACTTCAGAATGAATATCCCGACCTCGATGGCAATTACCAGGTGGTCAATCACAGCGCCTTCATCCTGCGCTTACTCAAGGAGGGGAAACTGAAGCTTGAAGGTGATCTTGACACTACTGTCACCTGTCACGATTCGTGCTATCTCGGGCGTCATAACGATGATTATGAAAGCTTCCGGGAACTGCTGCGGGCACTTCCGGGCCTGAAATTGACTGAAATGAAGCACAACCGGGATGATGCGCTTTGCTGTGGTGCTGGTGGTGGTAATATGTGGCGTGATGAGGAACAGCCCAGGATCAACGAAATTCGTGCTCAGGAAGCTGCGGCTACCGATGCCGATCAGGTCTGCACACTCTGTCCATTCTGCGCTTCCATGTTCAATGACGGGTTTAAGGACACCGGCACCAGTGAGCAGATTAAGCAGATCGATCTGGCTGAACTGGTAGCGGAATTGTTGCAATAGTCTTCAGGTAGTGTTGACCGGAAATTGCCATTGATGAGGTCACATGAAAAAGTTGATTGTTCTGCTGATGCTGGCCTGCTCCACACAACCTCTGTTGGGACAGGTTGGCTATATAGGTGTCGGTTACAATATCGGTAACAGTCCCTTCGATGATATCAACTACATTATTGGCCGCTATAATGAGACGAGAGTTGATCTCAACCTCGATCCGGAGATGAAGGATCTCCATCGTACATCGGGATTTGCTTTCGAACTTGGTATGCTGACTGACTGGTTGCAGGTCGGGATCTCCTTTCAGTATAACAGAGCTGATACCTTTTCCCGTCTGCTGAATGCCGATAATGTTGAGTGGCAGCGTGACCTCTACCTGCGTACATTCAGTTTTTCAACAGATATGGGATTGGTAATCGGCAGAAATGGATTGCTTGCGATACCTGGTGTGGGAATGAACTTTTTGCCATATCGTTTTCTGACACGCACCGGCCAGGTGGGTGAGATTGAAGACAACGAGCTCATGGAATCATCATCAGGTATTGCAATTCAAGGCAAAGTCTTCGTGAAGTTCTTCCTGAGAGGGCTGGATAATTCCGGTCTTGATATCATGATTGAACCCTACATCTTCCTGAGCATTGCAGGGAGTGATCTTTATGAGTTAAATGAAGATATCAACCCCAACACCTGGTTCTATGATGCGAGTGCTATGGAAGGGTTCCAGATGGTTGGAATTCGTATGCTGCTGGTATTGAAAACCTGATTCGTAAGTGAACCCCTGCTGTTAGCCTCTACCAGCATATTCAGCAATTCTTCATATAATTTCAGCTCTACAATAAATTATTACCTGTGAACTGCCATTTCGCTCTATTCTGCCATGCAGGGGTAGTTGTTCAACTCTGTTCATTATCCGTCTTTCCCCTCCTGACAGTCTTCCCGCATGGGAGTGAGTTTCTCAAGCGCCTTCAGTAGCTTAACCAGAAAATCTCAGCTCACTCAGGTTTCTACTTTTTTTCTTGCATTACTTATCTCATGGTGCTAGTATTGAACAGCAACGATAACTGTAGCTACTAAGGTTACCCGTTATCGTTTGGAGAGCGTGACGAGAGGCACGCTGAATATTAACAACTTTCCCCCATAACTCCTTCTAAGTTACTGCTAAGCAAGTATTAGGGCACAACGGAGAGGCTGTCGTAAGACAGCCTTTCTTTTTTTGAGCGCTTCATCAGTGATTGTTTGAGCGGCCCCGGGATTTTCTGATTGTAGCACTTACATTCCTTTTGTATACTTTCATTCTGTAAGAATCCTGTCAGCAATAGCCGGGGAAGCCGGTGCTGCTTTCACAACTACCTGTATCTGTTTTAACCTGATACTTCAAGGGAGGTTACATGTATCCCATAGTCGAGTGTGTTCCCAATTTCAGTGAGGGGTGTGATCGTAGTATCATCGACCAGATCACAGCTGAGATTGACCATCTGGATGAGGTGGTACTGCTGGATGTTGATCCCGGTCAGGCCACAAATCGCACTGTTGTAACACTGATCGGTACACCTGCCGGTGTAAGTGAAGCGGCTTTTCTGGTTGTGCGTAAGGCGGCAGAGTTGATCGATATGCGTCAGCATAAGGGTGAACACGCCCGTCAGGGAGCAACCGATGTAGTGCCATTTGTACCGGTCAGCGGTATCAGTATGGAAGAGGTGGTTGAGCTGGCCCGTGCCACCGGGAAACGGATTGGTGAAGAGCTTGGTATTCCGATTTACTTCTACGAGAACGCGGCTACATCAGAGGAGCGACGAAATCTCGCTGATGTGCGGCGGGGTGAATATGAAGCACTGTCCAAAAAGCTCGCTGACCCGAAATGGAAACCTGACCATGGCCCGGCTGAGTTCACTGAACAGGTGGCTCGCACCGGTGCTACACAGGTCAGTGCCCGTGAGTTTCTGGTGGCCTGGAATGTCAACCTGAACACTACCAACAAACGCAAGGCACATTCCATTGCACTGCGCATCCGGGAACAGGGTCGTTTTCGTATTAAGAAAGATGGTAAGCGCTGGTACGATGAAAACGGCAATCCGGAACAGATCCCCGGTAAATTCAAAAATGTCAAGGGTGTCGGCTGGTTTATTGATGAGTACGGAGTTGCACAGATTTCGATGAACCTGACCAACTTCCGTGAATCTCCGATGCACCTGATTTACGATGAGATACGCAAAGAGGCTGAGGAAAGAGGGTTGATCGTCACCGGAAGTGAACTGGTAGGACTGCTGCCAAGGGATGCCCTGCTCGCAGCCGGTGAATACTACCTGTCGAAGCAGAAAATGAGTCGCGGTGTCAACGAAAAGGACCTGCTTGATATCGCCATTCGCAGTATGGGGCTCAATGACCTTTATCCTTTTGACATCAGGGATAAAGTAATCGAGTACCGCGTTGACGGTGGTGGAAAACAGCTGGCAGACCTGACTGTCAGCGGCTTTGCCGATGAGCTTGCATCCGACAGCCCTGCTCCAGGGGGAGGGTCTACAGCAGCTCTTGCCGGCGCTCTGGCAGCATCTCTGGCAGCTATGGTTGGCAATCTGACCTATCCCAAAAAGCAATATCTTGAGTATCGTCCGCAGATGGATGATGGCGGTTATCAGGCGCAACGGCTCAAGGAAAAACTGATCCGTCTGATTGACGAGGATACCCGGGCGTTCAATCAGGTGATGGCAGCATTCAGTCTGCCGAAGAAGACCGGGGAGCAGCAGAAAGTACGTAAACAGCAGATTGAAGCAGCGAATCAGCAGGCTACATTAAAGCCATTGGAGATGATGCGAACTGTTAAGGAGCTTATTCCCTTGCTGGAGCTGATGGAGAAACATGGTAACAGCAATTCCCTGTCAGATGTAGGTGTTGGTGCACTGGCTGCGCTTACCTGCGTACGGGGAGCTGCACTGAATGTGGCTATCAATCTGGGCGGTCTTGAGGATGCAGGCTTTGTATCGGAAGTACGGGCAGAGATGCAGCAGTTACGTCAGGAAGTAGTCGAAAATGCTGAAGCTATTGCCAGCCGTATTGAAAAGAAACTGGATGAGTAATCTGTTCATTACTCCCATTCCCTTTTCAGGAGAGGGGATGGGATGCTGCATATCTGAAGCTATATCTGAAGCTTGAGAAAACGGCGTTTGCCTACTTTCAGCGTAACTTCGTCTGAAAGGTGCAGTTCCAGGTTTTCATCACTGACCTTCTCGCCATCAATTGAAACTGCATTCTGACGAATCAGTTTGCGGGCCTGTCCAAGTGAAGGTGCCAGTCCCTGATCTGTCATCACCTCGATCAGGCGTGGGTTTCCTGTCACCTGAAAAACGGGAATATCATCCGGAATATCCTTCTTCTTGAAAATGGCGTTGAACTCCTCCTCCGCCGCCACTCCAGCACCTTCAGCGACATACATGTCTACCAGTAAACGAGCTAACATTCTCTTATATAATACCGGATTAGCGTCTCCGCCTTCAAGCTTCTGTTTAACCCTGGCAAGTTCCTGAGGATCAATGTTCGTAGCCAGCAGGAAGTAGCGATAAATCAGTTCATCCGGTATCGACATGGCTCTGCCAAAGATCTCCCGTGCCGGATCGTTAATACCTATATAGTTGTCAAGAGACTTGCTCATCTTGGCGATTCCGTCGGTACCTTCCAGTATCGGGACAGTCATTATTACCTGCGGTTCCTGGCCGTAATCACGCTGCAGTATCCTGCCCATCAACAGATTGAATTTCTGGTCTGTGCCCCCCATCTCCACATCACTCTTCAGCGCTACAGAATCATATCCCTGAATCAGTGGATAGAGAAACTCGATCACCGCGATTGGAATCTCACCCTTGTACCGCTTCTCAAAATCATCCCTCTCCAGAATTCTGGCAACAGTGTAACGGGAAGTCAGGTCCAGAAAAGCGTAGATATCCATTGCTTCGAACCATTCGCTGTTAAAGCGGATACTGGTTTGCTCCGGATCGAGTACCTTGAATACCTGTTGGCGGTATGTTTCAGCATTCTCACTCACCTCCTGGCGGGTGAGGGTCCTGCGGGTTTTGCTCTTGCCACTCGGGTCCCCCACCATACCGGTAAAGTCACCTATCAGAAAATCTACTTCATGACCGAGATCCTGAAACTGCCTCAGCTTACGCAGTGGCACCGCGTGTCCGATGTGCATATCGGGCGCACTTGGATCTGCACCGAACTTCACCCGCAACGGTGTTCCATTTTTAGCGGACTTGGTAAGTTTCTTCTCCAGCTCCTCCAGTGGAATAATCTCATGAACACCTGCGGCCAGCAGGTCCATCTGCTCTTTGACTGGTGGAAAGTTCAACTCCTACCTCCTCTGCTTCTCTTTTAACATCCGTGCGATTTCGCGCTTCTGGTCATTTTTCTGAATTGTATCACGTTTATCATACTGACGTTTCCCCTGTGCCAGTGCCAGCGTGATTTTAACAAGATGCTGTTTGAAGTATACCTCCAGCGGTACCAGTGTCAGGCCACGCTGTTCAACTTTTACACGCAACCGGCGGATCTGTCGCGTGTGCATAAGCAGCTTCCGGTCACGACGGCTTTCATGATTCCAGATATTACCATGTTCATACGGGGTGATATGCATTCCGACCAGCCAGATCTCGTCATTCTTGATACGGGCGTAGGCTTCCTTCAGATTCACCCTCCCCAGACGGATGGATTTAACTTCCGTACCACGCAGGACAAGCCCCGCCTCAAAACGGTCCAGAATCTGGAAATCGTGCGTCGCTTTCTTATTGCGGGCTATCACACGATGATTGGGATCTATGCCTTTGTTCTTCATGGTCGCCAATTTTACAGACAGCGAGCTCAAAAAGCAAGCTCCCGCTGGAATAGATTGAAGGAAAGTGGAGAATAACGATCAAACAGGGATTGTTAAGGTCAGCTGCTTATGAAAGAGTGAAACACTCCTATATATCGTTAAGAGTCTGTGGATGGCCCTGTGGATACCACTTCCGGAAGACATCAAGGACCTCTTCAGGGGTATCTACGATTGTACAGATTTCCAGATCTTCCGGATCGATCATTCCGCGTGGTACGAGTGTGGTTCGCATCCAGCGCTGTAAACCCTCCCAGTAGGGACGGCTGTAGAGCAGAACCGGAACCTGTTTGATTTTGCGGGTCTGGATCAGGGTCAACATCTCAAACATTTCGTCAAGGGTACCAAAGCCACCCGGCATCAGAATAAAACCGAGTGCGTATTTGACAAACATGACCTTGCGTACAAAGAAGTAGCGAAAATCTACAGCTATATCCTGGAACTCGTTAGAGGATTGCTCATGCGGAAGTTCAATATTGATTCCGACAGATGGTGATTTCGACTCACTGGCACCACGGTTGGCGGCCTCCATAACACCGGGACCACCACCGGTAAGAACTGCATAGCCATCATCACCCAGCAGGCGCCCGATTCTCACTGCATCCTTGTAATGTGGATCCTGCGGTTTCATTCGAGCTGAGCCGAAAATGGTCACTGCCTGCCTGATATTGCTGAGGGTTTCAAAACCGTCGACAAATTCTGACAGGATCCGGAAAACACGCCAGGTGTCCCTGACCCTTGGTTCTTCGAAAAGGGGTGCGTTTATCTGATATTCGGATGGGTTCTCAGGAAAACGGGAGGGGGGTTTCATCGTCACTCCATTATACCAGAAAGGAAAAAGCAGTTATCAGCAGAGAGAATTCAGGACTCGCTTAAGATAGGAAAAACTGAAGGGTTTGGCGATATAGTCGTTAGCGCCAAGCATTAAAGCTTCACGGGCGAGTTTTTTGTCATCCACACCGGTGATCATAACCACCTTCATGCGGGGGTGTCTTTCCCGAATATGTTCCAACGCTTCCAGTCCGGTAAGTTGTGGCATCTTCATATCCAGAAAAATCAGATCCGGTTCATATTCATCAGCCATAGTTACTGCCTGTTTACCATCCCGTCCCAGTTTAACATCATAACCCTGTTCTTTCAGGTATTCACCCAGAACACGACAGATCTCAGCGTCATCATCGACGACCAGAATTCGTTTGCTGCTCATTATAATCCCATAATTATACCCCCGGACCGGTAGTCTGAAGGTAAGAGTACCGCTGACAGTGCAGTGGGATTATCGACTATCTGAACAGTCTAGTTTAGTGTCTTCAGGGGAAACTTGCATTATTTCAGCCTTTATTCAGAAAACTCTCCCCCTCACTACGGGCGATTAATGCGGTACCGACTGAATCGGACCAGACATTAACTGTCGTCCTCATCATATCCAGCACCCTGTCCACCGCCAGTATCAGCCCGATACCTTCAAGCGGTAATCCAACAGCCCGTAGAATAATCGTAATCATCACGAGGCCTGCCATCGGGATGCCAGCTGCACCGATTGATGCCAGCAGTGCAGTGATTACAACTACCATCTGTTGGAGGAAAGAGAGATCAATGCCATACGCCTGGGCAATAAACATTGCTGCCACACACTCATAGAGCGCGGTACCATCCATATTGACTGTAGCCCCCAGTGGTAATACGAAACTGCTGGTACGGGTAGAAATCCCGGCACGATCAGCAGCGCATTCCAACGTCAGGGGAAGTGTCGCAGAGGAGGAGCTGGTTGAGAACGCTGTCAACAATGCAGTTGACATGGCCTGCAGATAACGTATCGGTGAGACGCCCGACAGGATCTTCAGCAGTAGCGGCAGAGTTATTACAGCGTGGATCATCAGCCCCAGCACAACGGCCAGTGCGTAGATACCCAGGTTCCTGAATGCATCAAAGCCAGTGTTTGCAACCACCCTGACCAGCAGCGCAAATACTCCGATCGGCGCCAGGTTGATAATGAACTGTGTCATTTTCATCATCACCTGAAAACCGGAGTCAAAAAGACCACTCAGGGTGGCGCGTGGTTGTTGTGGCAAACGGGTAATAAAAAATCCCAGCATCAGTGCGAAGAAAATCACTGCCAGCGTGTCACCGTTAGCCATGGCAGATATCGGATTGGTCGGAATAAGACGGTAGAATATATCGCTGAGTGACTGCAATGACTGTTCACCCAGTTGCGGCACCTCGGTAAAACCGAGTTCGGCCCCTTTTCCCGGTTGAAGTATGTTTACCAGCACCAGACCGGTGATAATCGCCAGGAAAGAGGTTGTCAGATAGTATATCAGTGTCTTAGTTCCCAGTCGCCCGAAGCTGGCGCTCTCACCCACCCCGGTAACGCCGGTTATGATTGAGGTAAATATCAGGGGGATAATTATCATTCGCAGCAGACGGAGAAAAATGTCAGCCAATGGATTGGTCCATGGTAAAACCGGTTCTCCTATCAACCAGCCGACCAGTACACCAAGTAACAGTCCAATAACTATCCAACCGGTCAGATTTATCTTACGCATTCAATTATCTCCCTGTGTATCATCAGGTTCATACTATACATCTATTCTTCCCTGTGTATCATCAGAATCATACTGTACATCTATTCTTCCCTATGTATCATCAGAATCATACTGTACATCTATTTCTCCCTGTGCACCAGATGAGCACTCACCTGAGCAGTTGGAAAGACAACCATATCAGCGATATTTACATGGGAGGGACGAGTAGCGCAAAACAGCACTGCCTCGGCAATATCAACACCCTTCAGCGATTCCAAACCCTCGTAGACAGCTGTGGCTTTCTGCCGGTCACCTTCAAACCTGACCAGGGAGAACTCAGTTTCCACCAGACCGGGGTCCACACTGCTGACTCTGACACCGGTCCCTAACAGATCGATGCTCATTCCCTGCGAAAGCGCGTTAACCGCATGCTTGGTTGCACAATATACATTACCACCGGGATAAACCTGATGACCGGCGATAGAACCGATGTTGATAACGTGACCTCTACCACGCTTTACCATACCTGGAATCAGCACGCGTGACAGATACAGCAGCCCCTTGATATTTGTATCAATCATCTCCTCCCAGCCATCAGGATCTGCCTCGTGCAATTTCGCCACACCTCGTGCCATTCCTGCATTATTGACGAGGATATCAACCTCAGACCAGCTTTCCGGGAGTGTCTCCAGCGAGTTCTCCACATCGGCACGTCTGGTAACATCAAGTGGTAACGGTAAGACCTCCGCATCATATTCCAGCTCAAGATCCTGTGCCAGCTGATGCAGTTTCTCACGACGCCTGGCAGTGATAATAAGCCGGGCACCGGCGCGGGCAAATTCGCGCGCACAGGCTTCACCTATACCAGAACTTGCACCAGTAATAAGAACAATCTTGTCAGCTATTGATTCCATCAGCTCTCCTTTTCGTTGTCACAGCGTGTGACTGCCAGCTCCATCACTTCAGCCAGTGGTAATAATACAAACTCCAGCGACATAATGAAACAGTGCCATAATTTCATCGACCGCGTTGCTGAGTTGTGAGACAGAGAGTAACTGTTGGAATAGACTGTAATTATCAACTAAGGAACCAACATGCCTCAGGAATAGCTTTACCCTTTTCAACAGCTAAGATATCTTGATACAGCAACTTTTTCAGAGCAGGAACTGATGGATCTATTTGAGAAACCGGAAAATGCAGCAGCATACTCACCACCACTGGCTGCTCGCATGCGTCCTGAGCGGCTGCAGGAGGTGGCTGGACAAAAACAGCTGATCGGTGAAGAGGGCCTGCTGCAAAGTATGATCAGCGGTGGACGTTTGAGTTCAATGATACTCTGGGGACCGCCAGGAAGCGGTAAGACCACAATTGCCCGCCTGCTGGCCTCTGAAACCGATGTTCCCTATTACTCCCTCAGCGCGATATCATCCGGTGTTGCAGAGATGCGCCAGGTGATCAATTCAGCAACCAGCCGTCCACCACTTCTGCTCTTTATTGATGAGATACACCGTTTTAACAAAGGACAACAGGCAGCGCTACTGGCTGCTGTTGAAGAGGGTATTATCATCCTGGTGGGTGCCACCACAGAGAATCCAGGTTTTGAAGTTATCGCCCCACTGCTCTCCCGCTGCCATGTACTGCAACTGGAGCCTCTGTCGAAATCAGATCTGGAATCTCTGCTGCAGCGTGCGCTGTCAGAGGACCATCAGTTACGGGAATCTGAGCTCACCTTCACTCCTGATGCGGCCAGTTTGCTGATCCGGCAGGCTGGTGGTGATGCCCGACGTCTCTACAAGATTCTTGAGCTATGTTTAACTGTTGTTTGCTCTGAAACCGATGCGAAACAAGAACACCCACTGACTGAAGATTTTATCGAAAAGGTACTTGCCAGTGAAGCGCTGCCCTACGACAAGGGGGGTGATTATCACTATGATATCATCTCCGCATTTATCAAATCCATTCGGGGTAGCGATCCTGATGCTGGCCTCTACTACCTGGCGAGAATGCTCGCTTCCGGTGAAGACCCGATTTTTATCGCCCGTCGCCTGGTAATACTGGCCAGTGAGGATATCGGAAATGCCTCACCCAACGGACTGGTGCTCGCTACTTCCTGTTTTCAAGCCTGTCAACAGATAGGTCTGCCTGAAGCCATGTATCCACTGGCGCAGACTGTCATCTATCTCTCAGCTTCCCCCAAGAGTAACAGTGCTGCCAGTGCTATACTTGCTGCCCGTAAATATGTCGACCAGCACCCCGATGCTCCTGTCCCACTGCACCTCCGCAATGCTGCCAATGATCTGCTGGAGCAGCGCGGTCATGGTGCTGACTACCTGTATCCGCATGATTACCCAGATCACTTCACACCTCAGCAATACCTGCCAGATACAGTGGAAGAACAGTTTTATCATCCTCTGGCTGAAGGCCTGGAAGAAAAGCTGCAGCGATTTCTGGAGCAACACCGTAATGACTGGCGTTCAAGGTAGGCGAGTAACTGTCTTAGATACTCAAGATCATCCCTTCTCTTCCCGATAGAGATAATACAGATCCAGGAAGTTCCTGCATGAGAACAACAGGGTAAGTTTATAGCCTACAAAAACCATCACGGGATTGTTCAGAAATAATGATAGAGTCCAATAGTTTCTTCATTGATTCTGAAGCAGAGGAGTTCCATACTGCTTCTGACCATTCAGTTACGGGTCAACTGACCCGTAATGATTTCCTGCAAATCTCTGCCGCGCTTAACCGTATTACTGCCAGTGCACAACCAGCCGACTTTCTGCCTGAGTTGCTCCAGACCGCTATCGAAACCGTCAAAGGCGAATGTGGTTACCTGCTCAGCTGTACCCCTGATAAGAAATGGAGAATCAGGTATGCCTTTCGCAGGGATGGAATTCTCTTCGCCCCCTTCTCTGGCGGTATCTCAAATGAAGCGGTTAAACAGGTTTTGAAGAGTGGTCAACCACAGAATGGTCTGCATTGTGAGTTACTTGAGGGCAGCGATGCTGATGTTTCGCTGAATTTACCGGAAAGCCGTTCTCTGATCTGTGCCCCCCTGCTCAGTAACAGCGAAGTAGTGGGGGCAATATATGTTGATAGCCCGGAAGAGATACATACATTTGACAAACATGATCTGAAGATGCTCAGCACACTGGCCGAACTGGCTGTCCTGATCAAGTCACATGTGTCCCCATTAGCCGAACTACCAGAAGCTGAAACTCCGGTGAGTAACACACAGGAAGAGCTTCAACTCAAACAACTCTACAGCTCCTTCATTGATTCCATACCTGCCCCATTGCTCATTATTAACAAATCCGGGGATGTCATCCTCTGTAACCGCAATTACAGAAACCACCCTGTTTTCTCCAGACCACAGCACCAGGAGGCCTGGCATCAAATCTGCAGCAATCTCGAACAAGATGTTAGTAATGAATATCTGCCGACCGAAATTGATCTGGCAGACCAGCACTACAGACTGAGTACATTTCCCACTACTGAAAACTACCTTGGGATTATCGTACACGAACTGGTACAGCGATGCAAAAGCTGTAACCTTGAACAGAGCGATTCCGTATCGATAATTACAGGTGGTGTGGCGCATGAAATCAAGAATGCCCTGGCTCCAGCAATGGGTAGATTACAGCTTCTTGAGCACACGCTCACTTCAATCCCGGCAGAAGCCGGTGAAGTGGCAAACCGGCAGATCGCAATAATCCAATCTCAACTGGATCTGATTGCCAGCATCGTCGACAACCTCACAGATATAACCCGACCCAGGCAATTTGTTGAGAAGTTTGTCAATTTACCTGAACTGCTGGAAAGCACACTTGAAACTATGCGGATAACTGATGGTCATATCAGTAATTTTGCCAGAAATGATGATGATGATTCCGATTACTTCCTGCTGACAAAGTACTCGAATAATCTACCCGCTGTCTCCGGTGACAGTGAACAATTGCGTCAGCTGTTCTCTAACCTGATTATTAATGCTGTTCAGGCGGTAGAAGTGAAAAAGGCAGGTGCTATCAGCGTACAGGTGAATTCTCTGGATTCATCAGAAGTTGAGATTGTCATTGCCGATACCGGTGTCGGAATGGATGCTGAGATCCAGGACAGGATCTGGGAACCATGGTTCACTACCAAAGCTGAGCATGGAGGATCGGGGCTGGGAATGATGATCATCAAAACAATCGTCGAAGCACACAATGGAAGAATCAGGCTTAAATCCTGGCCGGGATCAGGAACCAGAATTCATATCATGCTGCCGGTCGCACCGGACTGGAATCAACCAAAAGCCCGTTCCACATATCACCAGCTGCAATAAGTCGTTGAAAATCGTCTCTGCTTTTTAGAACACACTGTTCAGGGAAGCTGCGGTGCTTCCTGACTCATTTCCCGGATATCCTTCAGGTAAAGCTGTACATTAACCTGTCCCTGCCATTCGTTTTCCTCTACTGTATAAGCGACATCAACAAAGCGCGTACCGGGAGATATTTTCTCTACCAGCGGTCCAAGATTGTAGCCGATTCCATTGAACACAGCACCGTTCTGACCGACCTGAACCAGCAGGTGATTTCCACCGACATGGCGGGGGCCTTTCAACAGTTCCACGCCAAAGCTCGCGAAGACAATCTGCTTGTTGCGGGGGCCAAAAGGAGCGAAGCGGCGAATAATATTCAACAATTCACTGTCAATCTGGTCCAGTTGCAGGATCCCCTCAACTCTCAATCGAGGTATAAGATCACTGCGGGAAATATCACGATGAGCAATCTCCTTGAAGCGGCGTTCGAACTCAGGCAGGTTCTCTTCCCGGATACTTAAACCGGCTGCATATTGATGCCCACCATATTGTTCCAGAAGATCCTCACACTCCTGTAATGCCTGAAAGATATCGAATCCCTGAATCGAACGGGCCGAGCCTTTGGCAACCCCTTTTTCAATGGATAGCATGATTGTAGGCCTGTGATAACGTTCTATCAGACGGGAGGCGACTATCCCGATGACCCCCTGATGCCAACCTTCACGGTAAAGGACTATAGCCCGATCGTTACTCTGATCGAAGTTCTCAAGCAGCTGTTTATGCGCTTCCCGTAGTGTCTTGCTATCAATAGCCTTGCGGCGTGTATTCTCTGCTTCAAGGATACGGGCCATATCCAGTGCCCGGTTGCGATTGCGTGTGGTCAGCATTTCCACAGCCCGTTCAGCGTTGCCCATACGGCCAACCGCGTTAATTCTGGGAGCCATGCCAAAAACAATCTGATTAACATCCAGCCAGTTCTTGCGAATGCCTGCTATCCTGATCAGGGCTTCAACACCGATTGAACAGTCGTAATTGATCTTGTCCAACCCCATCTTGACAATAATCCTGTTTTCGTCAATCAGCGGGACAATATCTGCTGATGATCCGATAGCGACCAGATCAATGTATTGCTCCAGGCACTCATCATCCAGCTCCAGCCGGCGGCTGATTCCCTGAGCGAGCTTATAGGTGACCCCTACAGCTGCCAGCTCACGAAAGCAGTAAGTATCTTCTTTACACTTCGGATCCAGAATTGCGATAGCGGAAGGAAGTTCGGAGGCAGGTTCGTGGTGATCACAAACTATTACATCAATCCCCTTTTCCCCTGCGTAACTTATTGCATCAATAGCAGTGATGCCGGTGTCAACAGTAATGAGTAAGTCAATTTCCTGAGCTTCGGCCGCATTAATACTGTCAGGGGTGAGGCCATAACCTTCATTACTGCGATCGGGAATATGGTAGGAAACCTCCCCACCCATATCCCGCAAAAAGCTGTAAAGCAATGACACAGAGGTAACACCGTCAACATCGTAGTCCCCGTAAATGAGGATCTTCTGACGCTGCATCACTGCCTCAATAGTCCGCTCAACAGCCTTTTCCATATCACGAAGTGTGAAGGGGTCGTTCAGGCACTCCGGGCTGGGATTGAAAAATGCTTCTGCTTCAGCTCTGGTTGAAATCCCTTTTCGCAGGAGTATGGCCGCTATTACCTCCGGTACCTGCAGGCCAGAGGCAAAGCTCTGTCGGACTGACTGAGACTCCACCGGGGCGGGGAGTTCCCACAAGGTCTCCATTTCTTCTCCAGATATTTTTTTTCGAACATAATCATGATAGTACTCCGCGGAAGCGGATTTTGCAGTCAGGATTCACTGCAGAAGAAAAGGACGAGCAGATCTGTAAGCCGGATTCTGGCCCCTCTTTCAGGAGGGTGATGATCATTTAACTCAGCTGCCTACCCGTTTCGCGAGAGCGAGCAACTCTCTTCCCGAAAACGAGAATACGAAACCTATTTGGCATTGCTCCAGGATGGGTTTACCCTGCCCTCACTGTCACCAGTGATGCGGTGCGCTCTTACATTAAGACCGGTTAACTCCAGTCCGCACCTTTTCAACCTTACCCCGCACATAAATGACAGAACCTCTACGCTATCACTCAGCACACAATTCGGTCATTTATGCGCGGGGCGGTATATTTTCTGTGGCACTTTCCGTCGCCTCGCGGCGCCTCCCGAAAGGAGATCCCAGCTCTGTGGAGTCCGGACTTTCCTCATGCATAAGAATGCACGCGATCACCCGATCTACTCGTCCAGGTTAAGCTCTACTTCAAGACGGTCGCTGACGATTATACGACCGCATATTTCACAAATAACAAGATCCCTCATTGAGCGAATTTCAGCCTGCTGCTGTGGCGGTACTGTCTGGAAACAACCACCACATGCACCGCGCGTAAGAGGTACCACACCTCTTCCGTCACGCATAATTCGAATACGCTCATAGTGGTCATAAAGGGGTTTCTTCAGAACGCTGACAGTAGACTCCCGCAGATTTTGCAGTATTTCAATTTTGCCACGGGAACCGCTCATATGTTTGTCCAGCATCATGCTCTTCTTGTCCAGCTCGCTGCTGTTTTCTTCTTCAGCTGTGGTAATTTCCTGTAACTCCAGCTCATTTCCTTCCTGACGGGAAAGGATTTCGAGAACACGGCTGTCATTTTCACTGACCTTGTCTTTTATACTATCAATATTCTGTGTGACAGCTTCATACTCTTTGTTGCTGCTTACGAAATTAAAAAGGTCATTCTGTAACTCCTTGGAGCGGGCGGCGTACTCTTCATTAGTTTTTTCCAGCTCCTTCACTTCCTGCTGGCCACTCTCGTTTTCCTGCTGAATCTCCTGCCTGCGGGCAACAATCTCAGAAAGGCTCTGCTCCAGCCTCTTAATTTCATAAGGGAGAGTACCTCTGGAAGCATCGAGTTCCTTCAGCTTCTCATCAATCATCTGTAATTTCAGTAACAGTTCGAATTCTTCCTGCAAATTGAACCTCCAGCTAAAAAAAAATGCACCCGTCAGTGGGTGCATTAGTCTATTCTAATTACAATGGGTCTCGCTGACCAATGTGGGCTGTTTGAAATAGTATCCTTGTTTCATATCTTACTATTAACAGGTGGTTGTTTCATAAAGGCAAGCATATTCTCTCGCTCATCACGATATCGATACTATTTATTCCTGTTCCTTTATGGAAGCCTGCCGCTCCATCTGGATTAATCGTCTCTTCAAATAATATATCATAAGAAGCCCCAGTACCATCAGGATTGAACCGATGTAAACAAGTACTGTCCCGGGATCGTGACTGACAGTCAATACAGATGTTTCGGCCCCTTTACTCCGCTCAAATGACGATTGGTAGAATTTGTAATCCTTATACTTTAACGGTTTATTCATCGCTATTAACGCAGTAAAAGTAGTCCCGGCAGCTACATCGTTTATCTCCACCAGACTGGAGTAGGATGATGCCTGTCTTGAGCCGGGGTACTTATCCTCCACAAAATCCAGCAGGTGAATGCTGAAGCCCAGAGGGCGGGAGAAGCGTTCAAATCTCAGCTGTTGCTCTGAATCCGCACCCTGTACTGAATTGATAGTCTTCACTGGCATCTGACGGTTGAAGAACAACCAGTCACCCGTTCCAGAACCAGCTCCATCGGCCAGCTGCAACGCAGCCCTGCCGCGCCCATGCGATGCTGGGGCAATCTTTTCTGCAACGATAGCTTCAGGCAGATAGTCCACGACAGAGATCTGACTTATGCCTGAGTCTAAATCAATAGAAGTTGCATCATTCACATACCGTATCTCCCCCTCTTCTGCCAGGGCGAACCGGTAGTTGTCACCATTCAAATCACGAGCGATCAGCAGGCTAACACCTCCATTGCCCATTTGCCACTCAACTTCCGCACGTGACAGATTCGGTTGTTTCCCATGCAACGGGTCAAAAGAAGGCATCCTTGGGAAAAAAGTATATCTGTCTGCAAAACCTCCTGCACGAAGTTCAAAACTGATAGCAGGATTGGCAGCTTCACCTGGCCGGTCAAACGGCTGGTTATCAGCATCCAGACTGAAATTTCTGTACTGTTTTATCAATGCCAGTTTCCAGGCGGTACCTTCGATATCGAATAGCGTTTCACCATCCGCCAATGCGAAAGATTGTCTGAGTCCAAGTTCTGGGAAGCTGAGAGTTAACAGAGCATCCTTAAAACCCTCTGCCCAGTCTGTAACAGCTGACTGCCACTGCTCACTATCATTGGGAGCCAGTGCTTCTATCCGCATGTGATCACCAACATCCATGGTAGAATGCTGCAGATCTCCGGTCAACAGCCAATGTGTGGCTGAGATTCCGGAACCGTTCATCATCAACTTATAGGCTGGATTTCCTTCGCTCGCAGCAAGTACCGTATCGACAGATGCGGCAGCTGGCAGAAAGCGACGCAGCTCCAGTTGCGTACCATCGGTGAACTGAATATTCTCCTGCAGTTGTAACTCGTGTTGACCGTCATCCAGTTCCAACGGAATACTCTCCAGCAATACGTCACCCTGTAGCAAAGAAAGAGCATAACCGGTAGCCGGTAATCGATCACTGATGTCACCCTCTGTCAGCGTCAGACGAGCTTCAAAACCGGCATGACGGGTGAGCAATGCCCCCACGGCAATAAGCAGTATTGAGAAATGATGTACGACAACACCTATGTGATGCAGACGAAAAGGACGCAGTTTCAATGTTGCCAGTGTCAGGCTGAGCATGAACAGATACAGCAGGAGATCAAACCAGGCGGATTTGTACACTTTAACCTGAACTGCCTGAGCCCCGGCGCCTGCCTCATACCCGGTAGCCATGGCCAGTACCAGTGCCATCAGCAACAGCATGAAAACACCGAAACCCAACGATGACACTATTCGATACAGAAACTTGATCGGACGCAACATTGTACTTCCTATGATTATTAAAGTTCAGTTATCACTACGTTTCCAACTATTAACTAAAAAGCCCTCCCCCGCAGGGGCGGGAAAGGGCTTATAACGGTCCGGACGAGACTCGAACTCGCAACTTCCAGCGTGACAGGCTGGCGCTCTAACCAAATTGAACTACCGGACCTCGATATCAACTTACAGCAATGGGCGATAGGGGACTCGAACCTCTGACCCCCTGCTTGTAAGGCAGGTGCTCTAACCAAACTGAGCTAATCGCCCTTCTTCGTACGCCACATGATTGACAGTGGGAATACGATGACGAAATCAAAGAAGAGCAGCAAGGGACCTGCAGTCAATGATGCAAATCCATCGTGCGGTGCTATCTGCAAAAGAAAAAGCCCTGCAACTAACAGCAGAACCCCAAGTAGAAACAGCGAATAATTGAGAATCCCCAGGTCAGATTGCCAGCGATTCTCATCACTTTCAAATTTCATGACGCAAAGTGTACATTCGTATCAGACGAATGTCAAGAGAAACAGTCAACAAGCTAAAATCGGAAGCTGGTTATCTCCTTCCGACCTCGACGATCATTCTGGAAAATCACTTTTTTGTTCTGGCGGCGATCCTCTCCATCGCGACGGTCTTCATCAATTCGGGCTATCAAGCGGCGTTCCTGTCCTGAGCGTCTGTCCATGCTTCCTCCTGCTTTCCCTGTGTCCTGAGCGTTGTGATTGCTGAAGCGGTCCATAAATCGCGGTTTGATATCAGCAACCTGGTAATAATATATACGCGTCTTCTATTCCAGTCAACAGTCGCAGAGCAAAAATAGTTTTTTATGTAGAATGTGATACAATGACCCTACATAATGACCCTGAAGGTGCATGTTTACAGGCCTTGCGGAAGTAGCCACTATCATAGCAGCTACCCGGACAACGTTACTTACTCTGGTGGCGCGATGCTGATCAGGCTCTGAACGATCCAGGCGTGCTGGAAACCGAGCGCTCGTGCACGTTGCAGTAACCTTCCTGCAGATCTTCTGTCTGGGCAGTTCCCGACTCTGATACGATAGAGCGGTGGTTTGTACTCGTAGTAGACACCTTCATCACCAAAGAGGAGCAGTGCCTGCCGTTGCACTTCCTGTACTTCCTCCAGAATTCGGGTTGATACCAGCTGCACCCGGAAACCATAGATCAGTGAATCCTGAGTTGCCTCGATATGCTCAGGATCGATTTCCATTTCCAGCAGATAGTCAGAATCCTCAATTTCCCAGGTGGGTTCTACCAGCTGTTCAGGATCAAACAGTTCCTCATATGCAAGTGTTTCGGCTTGCCAGACCGGAGCCTGCTCAGGTGTGGGTTTGCGTGCAGCAGGTGTAATACAGCCCTGTAAAAGCAGGAGCAGCAGGAGTAGTCCAAAAATAGATTCACTTCGCATACAGACCCCTAGATTGCCGTTATACATTCCCCTGGTAACCAGCCACCCTGGCCATTTGGCAGCCGGATGCGTCGCCACTTCCGTGCAGTCTCCAGCAATTCAACCTGACTGCCGCTATGTAAATCGAACAGCTCCGCTGCCAGGCTGTCCGGTGCAGAGCGAATCGTGACTTTCTCTACCATTATTACTGCACGATTGTCATTGCTGTCCCTGTAAATCCGGGCCGTGAAAAGGGAGGTGCTCACCAGCATCAGCACTACGAGATACGGTATCAGACGCCTTGATAACAGGGTATATTTCCAGATACGCCAGCCAATTACAGCCGCAAGTAACCAGACCGAAACCAGCAGAACAATACCCCAGGAACTCCTGGTCAATGAATCCAGTAACCTGTCAACCAGCTGCCAGAAAGGAAGCTGTGCCTCCGGGGGGACAGGATCAGCCAGCAGGCCGGCAGCGAGTTCAAGATTACGTAAGATGTCAGCATCGTTCGGTGTCAGCAGTTTTGCCCGTTCCCAGTAGAGAATAGCTCTGGCAATGTTATCCTGCCTGAAAGCGCAGTTACCCAGATTGTAGAAGAGTTCACCGGAAACCAGCCCCTGCTCCTGTACAACCTTAAACAGCTCCTCAGCACGACTGAAATCACCCTCATTATAGGCAACCACCCCTGCCTGGAAATCTTCAGTTGATCCGGCAAAAACCGTGATCTGAGAAGTAATCAGAAGTCCGATCAGGAAAAGGATCGTCGGTTTCATAGGAGACGCTCCAGCTGGTTGAGAACGGTCCCGGTTCGTTCATAGGTATCTGTCCCTGATTCCAGATCAGCATTGGCTGCAAATCGGGCGAAATCACATTGCTGACGCAACCTGTTAAGGTCCTGAACCAGTGACTCATCAATGCCCTGCATCTCAAGGCGTTTGATTTCATCATCCCAGACAAGTCCGGCTGCAGAGATTCCCCGTTTATCTGCCAGATAGCAAACCAGCGTTTGAGTTATCAGACCGTAGAACTCACTTTCATCATTCACCTTCAGCGATTGACGTGCCTGTCGTAACAACCGTTGAGCATTACCGCGTGCCCGTCGGAAGCGACGCATGTCATGATTCTGCAGCAGGGAATCCTGGTAACGGCGACGTCCCCAGGCAGTCAGAGGCATTGCCCATGGGACAATCAGGAGCAGAAAAAAATACCAGCTTGTGATAAAGCACTCTCCGATCCTTTTCAGCTCCCCTGCATCAGTATGAATGTACTCGATATCAACCCCGTAGGTCTGTATCGGTTCTCCAGAGCGTAGAATGGAACCACCCGGGCGATAGTCATCACTCCGGGCCACATCGAGCTCTATCGGATCTGATTCAAGAGTGACATAACGCTCTGCCTCAGGATCGAAATAGGAAAAGCGTAACGGTTTGAAAACCTGTTGACCGGGATGACGCGGTACCAGCAGGTAGGTGAAACGTTTGAAACCACTGACCTGATCACGTCTGTTGATATCAGATTCAACTTCCGGCGGGTAGGTCTCAATATCATGCGGTAATTGTAGCTGGAATTCCGGAATCAGCTTGATATTGCCACGACCCATAACTGTAGCTATGAAACTGAGCGGGTCATTTGTTTCCAGAACTGTTCGGTCGATAGAAGTCTTTAAAGAGAAACTACCGACCATACCACTGAAATCATCGGGAGCAGGCTCTGGAAGTGGCCTTACATCGATTGTAATCTTCCTGGTTTCAAGACGCCGCTGCTCGCTGTAGTTTTCCATCATACCACTGGAGAAGAACTGATCGAAAATATCACGCTGCCGTTTACTGCGCCTCCTTTTGATAACATCAAAAGAGGTGGCACTCGGGGGAATTTCAAGTATACCGGTTTGTGTGGGAAAGAGTGCCAGCTTGCGAATCAGGGCAACATTGTATTGAACGCCGTCTATTGTCTCCTGCCTGATTTCAGGCTGCCTTGGAAGCGGGAATTCCTCTACTATAAATCCGGCAGTGCGCTGCAGGTCCTCCGGTGTGTAGTTCTGTACATTCACACGGAAATACACTTTCAGCTGATAGATTATCTGCTCCCCCTGAAAGGGATTGCTGTCACTTACTGTCGCACGCAGGAATATTTCCGGTGATTCATCACCGGCAGCAGCAGATTGTCCTGTTACTTTCACATTCAAATGGCCGCTGCTGTAGCTGATGCCGTTAACTGTTATCCGCGCAGGTGCTACTGTCAGCTGCCCGGTCTGCTCTGGCACAAGTACAAAGCGCCAGCTTCGACTCTGTGAGACACGGCTGTTGACAATCCTGGTAGAACTGCTGACATCAGGCCCACTGGCCACTTTAAATCCCTTGAAATCAGGAAAATGTGGATTTGTGTTTATTTTCCTGTCACCGGTAAGGATATACTCGATTTCATAATAGTCACCCAGGGATGCACTACCTGCACCGGTGAGACTGAAATCAACAGCCGCCAGCATTGGTAACTGCATACAGAGTATAAGAGACAATATGGTGGCCAGATTCCTCACCAGTCCTTCTCCACTTTTCGATTTGCCGGGATTTCCTTTTTGAGCAGCTCTCGCAGAATATCCTTTTCATCCTGTTCCAGTGATTGCAGAAGTTGTTCCTGCTGACGTCTGGTAATATCCTCCTGTTCAGACTGTTGTGAATCAGGTTGCGGCTGCTCTTCCCCTTCCTCAGCATTTTCCTCCGGTTCAGGCTGCGACTCCTCACCCTCATCCGTCTCCTCAGATTCCTGCTGTTGCTGATCAGAGGACTGATCCTGCTGCTGATCACTGTTGCTCTGCTGTTCCTGGTTCTCTTCCTCCCCTTCACCTTCCTGATCCTGGTTCTTCTGCTCCTGCTGTTGCATCTGCTGCAGCGTCTGTTCAAGATTGTACTTGGTACGGTGATCATCAGGATTATTCTGGAGAGCTGTGATATATGCCTCCAGCGCTCCCTCCAGGTCGCCACTCGCGTAGCGTGCGTTACCGATATTATACGCTGATTGCGCACTCATGTCAGCTTCGTCACTGTTAAAGGAGGTACTCCAGGCAGCCTCAGCCGCTTCGTAGTTCTGCTGACGGTAATAAACATCTCCGAGATTAAAGCTGGGCAACACCGGGTCTTCACCCTGCCCCAGAGCCTGTTTATAAGCGGCCAGTGCATTATCCCAGTCTTCAGCAGCAAAGAAGTCATTTCCCCGTTTAATCTCATTTCGATCACCGGCTGTTGCCAGTGATGGTGAGGCAGCCAGTAACGCTATCGTACAGGCCAGAGTAATCAGAGCAGTGAGCCGGTTTGCCGGTTGTTCAGAGCGTTCTTGAATTTGCAGCACTATTCTTCCCTCCGTCGCCCTGTCGGCAGCAGCAGTTCCAGCCATAGGATAACCAGTCCCGCAATGAGGAACCACTGAAACCGCTCCTCATATTGAGTGTACATCTGTGAGGTCAGTTCACTTTGCTCCAGCTGGTAGATTTCGCGATAGATTTCAATCAGTTCCGCCTCATCCGGTGTTACCAGATAGTAGCGACCACCGGTTTCCTGTGCTAATCGTGAAAGTACTGCCTCGTTTAATCTGGTGAGGATAGTATTCCCGCTCCTGTCCTGACGATAACCGGTTCTGTCTCCCACTTCATTATAAACCGGAATAGGGGCGCCCTGCGGTGTCCCGATGCCTATTGTATAAATCGTGATGTTCTTCTGTCTTGCTTCCTGCAACGCTTCATCCAGTCCTTCACCAAAATCCTCACCATCAGTCAAAACTACAAGTACCCGGGATGTTTCAGAGTTATCCTCGAACATCTCGACCGCGCGTTTTATTACCGGTGCCAGTTCAGTTCCGGGTAAAGGTATGAATCCCACATCCAGCACCTCCACAAACATTGCTGCAGCACTATAGTCAAGCGTCAAAGGAAACAGGGAATATGGCTGACCGGCAAAGGGGATCAGACCTACCCTGTCACCCCGCAACCTGGCAATAAAACTGCGGGTAGCGTGTCGTGCTTTTGCCAGACGGGATGGGGTGATATCCTGAGCACTCATGCTCTGTGAGACATCTACAGCAATCAGAATGTCCACACCTTCACGACTGATCTCTTCCAGGCGGGTGCCCACCTGTGGTTGCGCCAGTGCTATAATCAGCATGGACAATCCTGCCAGACGCAATATGATATGCCAGATTCTTCGCGAACGGCTGTAACAGGGAACATGCTCTGCCCGATTGGAGATACCTTTCAGCCAGCGATGCCGACGGCCAAAGTCTGACAGCAGCCAGATTGCCAGCGGAAGCAGCAGCCAGAGCAGGTTGAGGAGATGAGGCTGTTCAAATCTGATCATGGCAGCCTCCGGGCCAGAGTCAATCCCAGAAGCAGGTCACTCAGCAGTAACAACAGAGCCAGTGCCAGCAGTCTGCCATATAACTCCTGCCTCAGTTTAAAATACTCCACAGAGATATCTGCTTTCTCGAGCTGATTAATCTCATTATAAATCTCTTCCAGCGTCGCGTTATCAGTTGCCCTGTAATACTTGCCACCGGTTTGCTGTGAGACCTGCTGCAGCAGTTCCTCATTGATAGTTACCTGAAACTGGCGGGTAGTCTTACGTCCAAACATATCTGTTGCAGGAAATGGTGCCATCCCGCGAGTACCCACACCGATAGTGTATATTCGATAACCCCTGTCAGCGGCAATCTGTGCCACTGTCAGCGGGTCGACACCGCGATTGTTATCACCATCGGTCAGCAGAATGATAACCTGACTGCTGGCAGGACTGTCCTTCAGGCGATTGATAGCTGTACCAATTGAATAACCGATCGCGGTCCCATCATCAATCACCCCCATCTCCACCTGCTCCAACAGGGCCTTCAGGATCTCATAATCGATAGTCATCGGACATTGTGTGAAACTCTGCGAGGAGAAAACGACAAGCCCGATACGATCGGATACCCGCTGGTCAATAAAATCCCTGGCTACAACTTTAGCAGCCTCAAGCCGGTTGGGCTCAAAATCCATCGCCTGCATGGAACCGGATATATCCAGTACCATCACGATATCGATACCCTCAGTATGAATCTCCTGCTCCTGTGTGATACTCTGCGGGCGGGCCAATGCCAGGATGATCAGGACGAATGCAACTGTCCGCAGCCAGAAAGGTACTTCCGGCAACAGGCCACTTCCACGGCTCTGCAGTTGAACGACAGGTTCCACCAGCGACCAGTTGAATCTGATCTCACGCTTCCGGCGCCAGATAAAATGAACCCAGATAAGCAATGGCAGTAAAGCGAGAAGCCAGAGGAATTCGGGATGAGCCAGTATCATCTTGCAGCACCCTCCACCTCGGAAGTTGTCGATTCTTCAAACCACCCCTCCCAGGCCTCCAGCAGTTGAAGTGCTTCCTCCCAGAACAGATCATGTTTTTCTTCTGCCGGTAAGTAGGTTGCGAACTTAACCAGGTCAGACTGTTGCAGCATCTGCAGCAGCATTGATCCCGGTTTCGGGGAGTTGATACGAATCAGAAATGCTTCCACTTCGAAAGTAGTCATTTCCGCTACTACTTCACCGGTCTGCCATTCCAGATACCGTCTCAACAACAGGGTAATCCGGAAATAGTGTTCTACCACTTCTCCCCGCTGCCACAGTTTTTCATCCTTAATCCGGTACAGCTCAGTCCGGGCACGCTCACCGGGTGGCGGAAGGAACCTCTCGGTTTTGCCTGTTTCATCGTCTTCACCTCGGCCACGTCGACGCCAGAAGAATACTGGGAGTATAAGCAACAACAATGCCGCAATAAACAGGGCGACTCGAATCAGCCAGTCACGCCAGGTCAGCGGCCGTTGCTGTGGAGGATAGATATCCAGTAACGGAGCTGTAGCGCTGTCAATCGGTACACTGTTCAGCGCCAGTGAATCCTGTACGGTGAAGACCTGCACAGCCAGTGAATCGGTCTGCAGGTTAAAAGTTGTGGAATCGCGCAGGTCGATAAAGGGAAAGGAGAAAGATGGGAGCAGCTGACGGTCAAGATCATAAACCGCAATAGTGAGTTGCTGATGATCGGGGCTGACTCGATTCGCAGCAAGTATCCTGAATGAGCCCAGACTCTGCTCACGCCAGTCAGGCCAGAGCGGTTGATAGTTTTCACTCGACTCGGTGATGATATCCAGCTGCAGCCAGTCACCGATCAGACACTCTTCGCGGTCCAGTTTCAGATCCACTGAACACTTATCAGCACCTACCAGCGGTGACACAACCAATATCAGAGCTGACAGCAGAAACAGAAGTCTGGTCATCGGCGCCCTGCCCGTTTCTTAAAGAAGTGTATTATAGGTTTTATGTAGGAAGTACCTGTTGAAAGCCTGATAAAATCGACCCTTGCTCTCTTAAATGACCGTTCCAGCTCACTATGCCACTGCAGTCTCTGTTCACGGAAGCTCCTGCGGAACCGTCGTGATCCGGAATGCACCCAGCGTCTGCGGCCGCTTTCCAGGTCTTCCACCCGCAGCCATCCTTTACCGGGCAATTCTGTTTCCAAAGGGTCGCTGACTGACAACGCGATCAGGTCATGACGCTTTTTCAGCGTACGCATTGCCTGTTCAAAATCATCATCCAGAAAATCGGATACCAGAAAGACGATTCCCCGCTTCTTCAGTAATCTATTGAGATGTTGCAGACTGCTGCTGATAGCAGTTCCTTTACCCTCAGGCTGCCAGTAGAGCAGATGACGGATAATCGTCAGGATATGGGAGTTACCTTTTTCCGGTGGGATGAATTTCTCTACACGGTCACTGAACAGCAGCAACCCGACCTTGTCATTATTGCGGATCGCCGAGAAAGCCAGCACCGCGCAGACCTCTGTGATCAGCTCCCTCTTGATCTGACCGGTTGCCCCGAACTGTTGTGAAGCGGAAAGATCAACTGCCAGAATGACTGTCAGCTCACGCTCTTCCTGAAAAACCTTAACATAAGGATGCCCCATCCGTGCTGTAACATTCCAGTCAATCTGCCGGATATCATCACCCCGCACATATTCCCGCACCTCAGCGAAATTCATCCCGCGCCCTTTAAACACGGAGTGATACTCCCCCGAGAAAAGGTCCCGCACAATTGCCCGTGTGGAGATTTCCACCCGGCGCACCTTACGCAGAATCTCTCTGGTGTCCTGTTGTTGTTCGATCGAGCTAGCAGAAGGCACTGGTTGCTCCCGGTATGACTGAACAGCGATCAGCTGTGGATGTACTCATACAGTTCAGGGTACTTCTACCCGGTTGAGAATACGGGTAACGATTTCATCGGTTGTAACCTCTTCCGCCTCAGCCTCAAAAGTAACGCCAATACGATGCCTGAGAATGTCGTGTGCTACAATCTTGATATCGTCCGGTACGACATACCCTCTTTTCTTCAGAAAAGCATGTGCCCGTGCCGCCTGAATCAGGAAGATGCCTGCACGGGGAGATGCACCCCAGGAGATCAGGTCTTCCAGCTCCTCCAGACGATACTTTGCCGGTTCTCTGGTAGCGAACACCAGATCCAGCACATAGTCTTCGATCTTGCTTTCAACAATAATATCATGCATCAGTTCACGACTGCGTAGAATCTGCTCTACTTCTACGACCGGTTCTACTGACGGTAGCTCCCGGGAGGTCATCCGCCGGATAATTTCCCGCTCCTCTTCCCGCTCCGGATAGCCGATATGCAATTTGAGCATGAAACGATCGATCTGCGCTTCCGGTAACGGGTAAGTGCCCTCCTGCTCCAGTGGATTCTGTGTAGCCAGGACCAGAAATGGCTTATCAAGGCCATAAGAGGTGCCGGCAATTGTCACCTGTCGTTCCTGCATCGCCTCCAGCAACGCTGATTGCACTTTGGCCGGCGAACGGTTGATTTCATCCGCCAGGATGATATTTGAGAATATCGGCCCTTTCTGGGTAGTGAAGTTCCCCTCTTTCTGATTGTAGACCATAGTACCAATCAGATCTGCCGGCAGCAGGTCAGGAGTGAACTGGATACGGCTGAAACCGGTCTTAATCACACTGGACAGGGCTTTGACAGCGGTTGTCTTGGCAAGTCCGGGAACCCCTTCGAGCAACAGGTGTCCGTCAGCCAGTAATCCGATAAGCAGACGGTCAATCATGTAACGCTGCCCCACGATTACCTTGCTCAATTCCTTATAGATAAGATCTACAAAGCCGCTTTCCATTTCAATACGGCGGGTCATCTCTACAGCATCACTATGCATGGCGCTCCCTTCATCTCCTGATACACCGGATCATATTCCGGTTCTGTTAATTTCCATTTCGCTATCCAGCGCAGATTCATTGTTACATAACGCTGACAAACCAGCTTCTATTAGAAGATATGACGCAGATCAGTGGGCAAATGTTCCCCTAAAAAAAGAAAAGCCGAAATACCTGTGGTATCCCGGCTGGAAGTTGCAATCCTCTTAAGTCAGCTATTCAGCATCCTCATCAGGAGCAGTCAGAATTTCCAGGTCATCAACATTGCGACCCAGGTTTTCCAGTTCCCAGAGGGCGGAGTTGACAAGGTTACTGTCCGCTATGGAGCCATACTTCTCCAGAAATAGCTGGTAGAACTCTTTGGCGAAATCCATTTGTGACAGTTCGTTTGCATAGATGTAGCCCATCATGAATGCAGCCTTAGGTGCCAGTGTACCCTCAGGGTAGTCAGCCAGCATCTGATCGAAGACGAAAACCGCTTCTTCGAATTTCTGCGATTGATACATCTCTTCTGCCTGCTTGTAGAGATCTGTTTCAGAAGTCTTCTTGCCACATGAAATCATCATCAGCAGCGCCAGAAACAGTGTCACACGCTTCATACTATCCTCCATAATTCTTATCGACACCCGTTGTGAGCGGTATTTTTGCGTCAATTTAGAATGAGGTCATCTCAGTTGCAAGCTATTTGCGGTTCGAATCATCGTTGATGTCATATCCTGTCTCTCAATGAGCTTTGCTTCGGGCTACTCCTGCGATAAGGGGCAAATAAAAAGGTTCATCGCGGAATTTAGGGGAAAAAGAGACAGCGACATCGCATCATTG
>CAZCRT010000031.1:0-37408 GCA_964501185.1 uncultured Bacteroidia bacterium | reverse complement strand
ACCCAGGAAGAGTCGAACTCCCAACCTTCTGATCCGTAGTCAGACGCTCTATCCAATTGAGCTATGGGTGCATATAGCGATCTGGAAGCAACAGCTTCGCTCGATCATGTATACCATCATCAGCAATTTGCAGAAACTGCCGGCAACAGGGCAAATATAATAGTAGTGTGACCAGCTGAATGCAAGAAAAACAACAGGCACTTTCAGCTCCCGGGTGCGGAAACAGCTGTTACTTCAGGAAGGGCCTGAATGAAATATCTTCCCGGGAGTATCCTGACCTGCTATGAGCGCTCTCCGTAAGTCCATATTTTAACCTGTATACACATTTTCTCACTATTTCTCCTTGACATTCTCTCTTTATATACTATATTTTTGTTCAGTATCTGGTGTGCTTTATAGCATTTCATTAATAGAATTTGAGATGCAGATTGCACAGTCGAGGAAATGCTATTAACCGATGCTAAAGGGTTGCCTGCGGCAACGAACCATGACTGACTGTTTTAAACATCTTTACATATTGAGAATCGGTATTTTTAGGAGGACGCATGAAGAAAATGAACAGAAACCTTACCAGTCGCCAGGAAGAGGGGCTGGAATTCATCCGTAACTACATTCAGGAACAGGGGGCCCCACCCACCCTGCGTGAGATCGCAGATGGTCTGGGGATTTCATCCAGCAATGGCGCCCGCTCTCTTGTGGAGGTACTGGAACGTAAAGGGGTCGTGGAACGACGTCCCGGTCTTTCCCGTGGGCTGGTCATCACTGACGGAAGCGAGTCAGAAGAGATGCGTGGCATCCAGAAAGTGCCAATTCTGGGACAGGTGGCTGCAGGAGCACCAATTCTCGCCGAGGAGAACCTTGAAGGCTATGTCCGTGTTGACGAGGAGCTGATCGGTGCGCAGAACCACTCTTTTGCCCTGACGGTAAAGGGTGACAGCATGATCAACGCCGGCATCTTTGACGGTGACACGGTGATTGCACGCCTGCAGGCGACCGCAGTTACCGGCGATCTGGTGGTTGCAATCCTGGACGATGAAGCAACTGTCAAGTTCTTCTTTCCGGACAGTGAAAAGGTGCGACTGGAACCTGCAAATCCCAATTACGAACCGATCATGGTCAATCCACGCGATACACCCTTCCGCATCGCCGGGAAAGTGACCGCACTCGTTCGCAAGATGTAGGGTTATTTTTGGAAATATCTGTTCAACTTACTGCTGCCTGCAGCAGTTTACGGCAAACAACTCCAGGGATCGAGCAATCTCATCCCAGTACTCTCTCTTTGCCATTACAGGGATGGTGTGGTAAAATCGGCCCGGGAGAATTGAAACGACATGGACCAGCCAGTAGAAATTTGCGCCAGAGTGATTTGAGAGCCATGGAATACGAAGAAATTGGCGAAAAGATAGAAGTTATTTCCTACTTCCAGGGTGGGGATATTCACCCCCTTCGCTTCCGCTGGCAGGAACGGGTCTATCATGTCCGCAAGGTCCATGGCCGCTGGAGCAGCCTGCTGGGCTCGTTCCGGATACATCATTTCAGCGTGGGTGTAGAGGGTCCGGATGTCTATGAGCTCACCTACTCCACCGAAACACAGGAATGGGAAGTATCCCGCATCTGCCTGGTATGAAATAAACAGAACAAACCGGCAAAGCAGGAAAAATATGCAGGCCCGAGAGAACCGGCCGATAATCCTCCATATAGATATGGATGCATTCTTTGCAGCACTGGAGCAGAGGGACAATCCTGATCTGGTTGGCAAACCGGTAATCGTCGGTGGCAAACCGGGTTCAAGGGGGGTGGTCTGCACCTGCTCCTATGAAGCTCGCACCTACGGAATCCACGCCGGCATGTCGACAACTGAAGCATATCTGCGCTGCCCGCAGGGGCACTTTGTCCGCACCAGTGGTGGGAAGTATACCGAAGCATCACTCAAACTGATGGAAATACTGCAACGCTATTCTCCGGTAGTTGAGCCGTTCAGTATTGATGAAGCATTTGTGGATGTCACTCATGTCATGATGTCCTGGAACTCCAAGCAGCAGCTGGCAGAATCAATCCGAAGTGCTATTGAAAAAGAAATACTTGTTACCGGTTCAATAGGTGTTGCCACAACAAGGCTGGTAGCAAAGCTCGCCTCCAAACACAACAAACCCAATGGTATCACTATTGTCGAGCCGGAGGAGACAGTTGACTTCCTCTCCCCCATGCCGGTAGGCAGCATAATGGGAATTGGTAAAAAAAGCCTCCCTCGTTTCCATCAATCGGGTATATACACAATCGGCGACCTCCTGGCACTAGAAGAAAGTCGTCTGGAACAGGCTCTGGGCAGGCCTGTAGCGGAATTACGGCATAAACTGGTGATCGGAAAAGAGAGCGTTGTAATTGCACCTGGTGAACGGGAGTCAGAGAAGTCGATGAGTCATGAGGAGACCTTCAGACGCAATGTTACTTCCCGCAGAGTACTGGAAGCTGAAATGCTCTTCCTGGTGGAAAAGGTCTGCAGCCGACTGCGCCGCAAAGAGCTCGGTGGAAATACAGTAACAGTCAAGTTGCGCAGTGCTGATTTCAAAACCAGAATTCATCAGATGACCATTCCTGAGCTGACAACCTCTGAAAACCAGATCTTCAGAGCCGGATGTCACCTGCTCAACCACCTGCTGCAACCTGGAATGGAGGTCCGTCTGCTCGGTATCAAGGTCTCGAGATTGCGCCCTTACCATAACCAGGCGTCCTTTCTACCGCTGGACAGTACTGAAGATAACTTTCTACAGGCAAATGAAGTAATTGACAGTCTAAAATCAGACTATGGGGATCATATCCTGCACAGGGCATCGGTGCTTTACCGCAAACGACGCAAGCGATATTCTCAACGCCCTTCATTTCAACCGGTTTTCTGATATTTACATCTACCTGTTACTGCTCTTTTATTCAGGCTGATTCAGCAGCAACCTGACTCCTAGTGAAAGGTGGTCAATCGATAGTCACCAAATCCATGACGATCGACAAATACAAAGCGTAGTTCCCGTTCGTAGTAATACCAGATTTCATATGGAGGATTCCCGCTCTCAAAGTGATGCTGCTCGATACTGTCGGGCGGACCATGGGTAATGTATATTCTACCCCGATCTGTTCGCCAACCCCGGGTACCACCGTTGCTGTAATTCCTGTCCACAATATCTATTCGACGGAAATACTCATATTTCAGTTCGTTTTCTATCGTCCTGGGTGTCGGGTCCAGCTCTTTCCAGAACTCATTGAATAGCAGTTCACGCTTGTGGGGAAGTGCACCCCGCATTCTCTTCATGGTTTTACTGCTGGCTATGTAACGTAGCTGTTCAATTGCCAGATCAATATCTTCAACTGTTACCGTTTCCCCGGGCTGCCTCAGTGCAAAGCTGCTTCCCGAACTCACAGAACTCCCTCCACCGCCCTGCAATGTGCAGGTCGCCTGATAGCGGCCTCCAACCAATCCTGTAGGCAGATCCACATACCAGTCTGCTCTACTGCCAGCTTCAAGCAGGATTGTAGTATCACGCAACAAAACGACTTCTTCACTTCGACGGAGGGTCAGATCGAGATTCACCTGCTGACCCTGCAACGACCAGCACTCGACTTCCAGCCTTAATCGCTCCCCTATTTCCGCATGTCGGGGCCTGCCGGGTGGCTGCCAGGATACATGCTGGCCGGTGCTGTCTACAATCTGCACAGCGAGTCTGGGCTTGCTCAGATAGACACTGCTTTCAACAATATCAGGTAGTTGTATTTCCTCAGTGAGTATCTGTTCCCGCTCAGTCACCAGATCGCGCACACGTACCCAGAGCGTATAAGCACCTGCCGCTGCCGTCATCTGCACTACTGCAGCTATTTCCTGTTTGCCACCATGGGTGTCATTAAAGGTGCTTACCTGCCGCTGAACCGGTTGCCAGCCATGCGAAACAGAAACCTGCTCCCTGCCCTGAAACAGTTCAACCGTAACCTCAGCGCGTGCTTGAAAATCACCCCCGAGTATCTTTTCGAACTGCAGATCATCATTGGCGATCCGCACTTCCACCATCAGCAGTGGAACCTGTGTATGGTCATTCAATTCCAGATAGTGATAGAGATCGAACTCAGGCAAGCGCTCCCGCCTGTTAACCCCCGGCTGCATACTGATCGCAGCAGTGGCGGTCATCAATATCAGCAACATTGACGCAACTTTCTGGATCATGGGTTTTCCCCCTTCCGGACTGTTTTCACACTCTGCTGCTGAAGTTCACCATAAAGATCGTATTCTGTAGCATCGGTGATGGTCACCTGCAGCATGGAACCGGGCGCAATTTCGCCGGCGACCAGTACTGTGTTGTCAATTTCCGGAGCATCAAAACGGGTGCGCCCCAGACTGACACCGTTTTCGATCTCATCGAAAAGCACCTCCTGGACTGTGCCGACCAGCCGCTGGTTAGCTGCCAGTGACAGATCCCGTTGCAGCTCCATCAACCGTTCGTATCTTTCCTGCCGCAGAGCCGGTGGGATCTGATCCGGCAGGAGACGGGCCGGCACTTCCTCACCATCAGAATAGGGAAAAGCACCCAGACGCTCAAAACCTGTTTCCTTAACCCGTTCCAACAGCAACTCAAAGTCCGCTTCCGTCTCACCGGGGAAACCAACGATAATTGAGGTGCGCAGAGCGATACCGGGCACTGCCTCTCGTAAACGGGCAATATCCCTGCTGATCGAATCCCAGCTCTGCCGGCGGTTCATCCTCTTCAGCAGTGAATCTACCAGATGCTCCACCGGATAATCGAGATATGGTAGCAGGCGGGGAAGCTCTGCCAGGGTATCGATCAATCGCTGGTCAAGATCGGGTGGGTGCGTGTACATCAGGCGCAGCCATTCAACATCTGTCTCCCGGTGCAGCCGGTGTAACAGGTCAGACAGATGTGCCGGTTGTTCAAAATCCTTGCCCCAGCTGGTGATCTCCTGCCCTATTACCAGCAGTTCACGAGCACCATTTGCCTTAAGGGTGACTGCCTCCTTCAGGATATCGTCAGCAGCACGGGAATAGTAAGCACCACGAAAAGAGGGTATCGCGCAGTATGTGCATTTATTGTCACAGCCATCAGCAATACGCAGGTGAGAATAATGTGCGGCGGTTGCCAGCTGGCGCTCCCGGAACATTCCCGGCAGTGGACGGGTTACCTGCTCGTGTGGATGCCTGACAGCCATCTTCTGCAGCAGCTTGCCAAACTGGTTGACACCCACAACAGCGTCAACACCGGGAAGTTCATGCTGCAATTCATCACCATGTTTCTGGGTCATGCATCCCATGACAAAAACCGACTGCAATTGTCCCTGTTTCTTCAGTTCAACTGCTTCCACCACAGCTTCAACAGAAGTCGCAGTGGCTTCATCGATAAAGCCACAGGTGTTAACCACGGCTACGTCAGCTTCTGTGGCGGCTTCAACCAGTTCGTAGTCGTCAGCCAGTTCACCGGCCAGAATTTCCGAATCAACCAGGTTCTTCGCACAACCGACAGTATGGATATAGAGGCGTAATCGCCTTTTGTTTAGATCAGTCAAAGAGAGCCTTCACATATTCCTGCGGTTCAAAAACCGCCAGATCGTCGATTCCCTCACCAAGTCCGACAAATCGTACAGGTATCTGCAGCTCCTGGTGTATTGCAACTGCAATTCCACCACGGGCGGTTCCATCCAGCTTGGTGACCACCAGGCCGGTAACGCCGGCTGTTTCTGAAAACAGCCGCGCCTGTGAAAGTGCGTTCTGTCCTGTGGTAGCGTCCAGAACCAGCAGTACTTCGTGTGGCGCTTCAGGAACTTTTTTGCCGATAACCCGATGTATCTTTTCCAGCTCCTGCATCAGGTTCTTGCGGGTGTGCAGGCGGCCGGCAGTATCAATAATTACCACCTGTGATTTGCGTGACAGCGCCGCGCTGACAGTATCGAAGGCAACAGCAGCAGGGTCAGCACCATTCTGACTGCGAATCAGGGGCACCTCGTTCCGCTCACACCAGATGGCCAGCTGCTCGGTGGCAGCTGCTCTGAAAGTATCGGCCGCACCGACCAGCACTGAATAACCGGAATCGCGATAGTGCTTCATTAACTTGCCGATGGTAGTGGTTTTACCGGTGCCGTTAACACCAACCACCAGGATCACATGCAGCGGTTCTACCGGATCAAAACTCATATAGCCGTTTTCAGGTAGCGGCTCCAGCATCTCTGACAACAGCTGCCTGACCACTCCCGGAAGTTCAGCCGGTGTATTCAGGCCTCTCTCGCTGATCCTGGCCCGCAGCGCTTCTACCACCTTCAGGCTGGTTTCAACACCGAGATCAGCCTGCAGCAGTGTCGCTTCGACCTCAAGCAGCAATTCATCACTCAGGGTATGCTGTCCGGCAACAACCGCAGTCAGGCGCACCAGCATACTGACATCCGGTTTTCCCAGTTTCCCCTTCAGTTTACTGAACAGTTTCATCAGACATTCCACTTCAGTTTTTCGCGGAGGACCCCCAGAAAACCGGGCACCCCGAATTTCACCAGCTGTACCTGGTCATCGGCATCTTCAACAATCACCCTGCCCTTACCCTGTATTTTGTAATCATGCTGTCCATCAGCTGAAACCACAAATTCTTTTTCCAGGTTATCCAGCAGAATAGTCACCTGGCTGGTATGGGCTATAACCATCGGCCGTACATTGATTGTGTGCGCGCTCAGGGGCATGATTATCATGGCGTGCATTGTGGGCTCCAGTACCGGACCACCGGACGCAAGTGAGTATGCAGTCGACCCGGTGGGGGTGGAGACCAGTAAACCATCACCATTGAAGGCGAAAAGCTTTTCTTCGTTTACTTTGGTTTCCAGATGAACCAGGTGAGTGGGATCGCTGGTTGTAACCAGCAGATCGTTGAGCGCAATCATCGGCATTGTCTGCTGATCATCCTCAACCTGAATCCGCAGGCGCATACGCTTTTCCAGGTGATACTCACCCTTCTTAAGACGAACCAGCATCTGAGTCAGTGTTTCCGGAATTGCCGCTGTCAGATAGCCAAAGCTTCCGAGATGCAGCCCGAAAATCGGAATGTTGCGTGTCAATTCGCGTGCGGCTGCTAGTATGGAGCCATCGCCACCCAGGGTCATCACCATATCAACCTGCTCGGAAAGCTCGTGACCGGGACAACGTTCCCCTGCCGGCAGTTTATCTACACCCGCGAGCTCCTCCGACAGCAGATATTCGAATTCCTGCTCCCGCAATGACTTTAAAACAGCCACCAGATGTTCTTCAGCCTGATCAGCTGTCAATGTTCCCCGAATTCCCAGTTTCATTCTTCTGTCTCCTCCAGATCCTCTTCTTCATCCGGATCTACCAGCAACAGTTTCAGTTCTCCCTCCACCCGTTGCAGCTTTTTGAGACAGAAATCGTACTTTTCCATTCCCTCCTTGTAGAGCTTCACAGTCTCCTCCAGAGGAATATCACCATCGTCCAGACGGTCAACGATCTCTTCCAGTCGCTGCATTGCCTCTTCGAAAGTTTTTGCCTTTGCCATCAGTCTCCCTTCGCCTCCACGCGGGCAAACAGACGTCCCCGCTTCAGAGTGACAGTGATGTTTTCACCTGTACTGACCTGCTTCCTGTCCTGAATCAGGTGACCTCTTTCCGTATGCTCCACCAGGGCGTATCCCCGTTCAAGAATCTGCTGCGGGCTTATTGCATCCAGTATCTTGCGCAGATTGTTCATATCTGTTCGCCGCTGATGGAGGCTCGATTGCAACCGTTGCTGGAGCTGTTCCAGTCGCTGCTTCAGGAGAGTAGACTCCGAAGAATGACGCCAGCGCACCATTCGTGTCAGGCGGAACTGCAGATCATCCAGCCTCTGCACCTGTGTGGCCAGAGCTGATAACAGGCGTCGTGGTGCCAGGTGCCTGCGTATCTGCTCCAGCAGTTCACCTGTCAAATCGATACGATTGCGAACCCGTCGATCAATCTGGCGAGCCATAAACACAACTCTCTCCAGCAGTGCTTCAGCATCAGGGACCGCCAGTTCGGCTGCATTTGACGGGGTGGCGGCTCGCAGGTCTGCAACCAGATCTGCTATAGTGGTATCAACCTCATGTCCAACCCCGGAAATCACCGGCAACTCTGACTCAGCTATCGTTCTGGCCAGCATTTCGTCATTAAATGACCAGAGGTCTTCCAGCGAACCGCCGCCACGGGTGACTATCAGCAGATCAACATTACGCTTTTTATTGAAGTACTCTATTCCAGAAGCAATTTCAGCTGCCGCACCTTCCCCCTGAACATGAGCCGGGAAAAGAAGCAATGTCACGTCAGGAAAACGTTGCCTGACGACCTCACTGATATCACGGATAGCAGCGCCACTGGGTGAAGTTACTATTCCCAGCCGGGTCGGAAAAGGAGGAAGTGGCTTCTTCCGCTCAAGATCAAACAGCCCCTCCAGCCGCAGCTTTTCCTTCAGCTGCTCAAAACGGAGTAACAGGTCACCGATACCACTTGCCTCGACCTGCTGTACATCGAGCTGCAGTCGTCCACCCCGATCGTAAAATGCGATCTGGACGTGCAGACGCACCCTCAAACCATCCTGCAGTTTCAGGGTCATCTGCCTGGCCCGCCCGCGCCAGAGGACGCAGGCGAGCTGGCAATCGTTGTCTCGAATAGAAAAATAGTGGTGACCCGATCTGTGCCTGATGTAATTTGAGACCTCCCCTTCCACCCATACGGGAGGAAAGGCGTCGTCGATCGTCTCCCGGATACGGCGGGCAAGATCGGACACTGTCATGGGGGGGCGGGTCATCCAGAACCCCGCAGGCTTCAGCCTGGACTGTTATTTCTTCTTCTTATGACGATTCTTGCGCAAACGTTTCTTCCGCTTGTGAGTCGACATCTTCGCACGTTTACGCTTCTTGCCACTCGGCATCATTCCTCCGGAAATTCTAGAATCAGTTGATTGTTATTGATTAACCCGTTCTTTCAGGTCACGTGATGGACGAAATACCGGAACTTTTTTGGCCGGTACGTACACTTCTTCACCGGTACGCGGGTTGCGAGCCTTGCGAGCTTTGCGCTCGTCGACCTTGAAGGTACCAAAACCACGCAGGTCAACTTTTTCGCCTCTCTCCAGAGTCTCAGTCAAAACTGAGAGAAAGCCTTCGACTACAACTGTAGCGTCTTTTTTCTGAATGCCTGTTTCACGGGCAATTTTTTCGATGACTTCACTTCGGTTCATAGTTTACTCCTGTGTGTATATGAGTAATTTGTCACCCGGGTGAATTGTTACGTTACTTCCCAGGTTATTCCATTTTTTCAATTCAGTTGTGCTAACGTGGTACTTTTCGGCGATTTTCCATAGTGAATCACCAGCTTTAACCTGATACTCGATCATTCTGTTACCACTGCTGCGACCAACCTTTAACTTCTGGCCTATTAACAACGTTGCCTTACGATCCAGGTTGTTCCAGCTTCGCAGATCAGTTAATGACACACTGTAGCGCTCTGCCAGCAGCGAAGCATTTTCACCACGTTTGACTGTATGTATCAACCACTCACCATCAGCAATGGCAGTCGTCTGTGGCGCTCCACCATTGAGATAGAGTGTCAGGGTCTGACCGGCGTAGATATCTCCTCGTCGGCCAATACCGTTCCATGCTCGTATTTTACTTACAGAAATGCCATATCGCAAGGCAATTTCGCTTAACGTATCACCTCTTTTGACTCTGTACTTTGTTGACTCACCGCCATTTCGCGCAACACCCCGGCCACCACCGGCCTGAATCGGGCTGGTGGCATCCCTGATTATCAGCGTTTGCCCGGAGTAAATCCGTGAACCGGAAAGATTGTTAGCCTGCCTGATAGAACTCACAGATACGCCATAGCGAAGGGCAATACTGGACAGTGTCTCGCCATAGCGAACCTTGTGACTGGCAACTACCAGGGCATCTGCTGCTTTCTTCATATCAGGTAAAGCTGCCAGAAAACGGTCACGAGTACCGGCCGGAAGCTTCAGAAGCGAGGGCTGATCACCTGGTGGTGTGACCTCTCTAAGTATTGCCGGATTGAGTTTCGCCAGCAGAGACAACTCAACACCCACAGATTCAGCGATATCCTGCAGACGATACCCACCGGCAACCAGCACGGTATCCTGCGCAAGTGGAGGTTGATAATCTATATCTGTAAAACCCCATCGCCCCGGGTCCTGTGCTATTTTTCGTGCGGCCAGAAAGAGCGGTACATAGTTACGGGTTTCCTTCGGTAATGACCACAACTGCCAGTAATCACGTGTTCCATGGCGTCTCAGAGCCCGGTCAACACGTCCGGGTCCGGAATTGTACGCAGCAAAAGCGAGGTACCAGTCATTATAACGGTTATAAAGCACTCGCAAAAATTGTGCAGCCGCATGTGTGGAAGCAATAGGATCATAACGTTCATCCACCCAGTAATCCCGTCTGAGACCGAATATCTTGGCCGTACTTCCGATAAACTGCCAGGGGCCTGCTGCATGTGCCCAGGAGTAAGCCTTTGTACTGAAACCTGACTCGATCATAGCCAGATATATCAGGTCTCCAGGGAGGTCATATTCATCAAGAATACCCTGCAGGAGTGGTGTAAAACGGGAGGAGCGGCTAAGCCACCGCTGAAGCACTTTGCGTCCTGAACCGTTGGTGAAGAATTCAATTTTAGCGTCAACCAGCTCATGTGCCGCTTCCGGGATTCCGGTTAACTCAAGTTCCGGTGGCAGGTGAATCATTGCGTACAGGATTGAGTCGATATCAGTGATGGAGTACCGACTGAAATTCTGCTCCCAGTCATCGTTTGAAATCTCGAGTGGTTCGTCGGCTGAAAGCAGGGAGTAGTTCAGCTCCGGCTCTATACCCAGCATGATACTGGCTAATGATGTCAATTCGCGTGTATACTGCCTTTTCAAATCCAGCAGCGAGCTGTCGGCAACATTAGTGAAATCCTGTATCTCACCATACTGTCGTTCGAGATCACCATACAGCAGATCAAAGTCCATAGTATCACGACGTGTCAGTGTCTGCTCAAGCAACTGACAGTAATACAGATAATCGTCAGGTGCGAAAAGACAGGCCTCTTCGGCAGCAATGCTGTCCTCGTCCACAGTACCAGAGATTTCCGCAATCACTTCAGGGGCACTTTCATCGCTTCCTGTGCCCTCATCTGGATGGATCAATGGCTTCATCAGGGAGCAACCGGACAGCGACAGCGCTGCCAGCACCAACAGTATGATGGAGAAATGAGAGAAGTTTTTCATAACGGAATCAGGTGTAAACCCGTGTATATGGTTGGATATTCTGCAGGAAAACCGAAAAAACCCGGGTGATTTGTCTGTTTAATAGTCACACGGTTTACCGGTTATCAGTTTCAGGAGTTCTGCAGGTTGCCAACGAAACGACTCAGCTTCGATTTCTTATTGGCAGCGTTCTTCTTATGCAGTATTCCCTTGCTGTGAAGTCGGTCTATCAATGAAACAGTCTGTGGGAACAGCTGTTCAGCTTCTTCACGAGTTTCGGCACTATAAATACGGCGCATGGCACCATGCAGGCGACTCTTGTTGGCCCGGTTGCGTGAACGCGCTATAGCGCTTGTTTTAACTCGCTTAATACATGACTTGTGATGAGGCATTTCCTCTCCCTTTTCCTGATTGTGACTAAATGCCGGAGGTGGGATTTGAACCCACACGGCCTTGCGGCCACACGCCCCTGAAACGTGCGCGTCTACCAATTTCACCACTCCGGCTCAAATTGTACAGTTGAATAGTTTATATGGTCAGGCTGTTGATGTCAATATAAATCTCCAGTAGTGCATTATTCCTGTATCAGTAACGGAATAGGCTCCCTCTGGTTGAAAACCACATGTCTGCTGAATCCGCATTGGAGCAACCTGGAAGTCATCCGTTCTCTATGCCGCCCCACCTGCTCCGGTGCATGTGCATCAGACCCATAAATGACATCAATATTCCGCTCCCTGGCAAGCTCCAGAATCGATAGCGCAGGATAGGCTTCTTGCACAGCAGGTTTATCCCAGCCGGAGCTGTTCAGCTCCAGTGCCATTTTGTTTTCAACCATCAAATCCAGTATCCGGGTGATCCGCGGCACCCTTTTCAGATCCGGTTGCCAACCAGACTGCTTGAAAATGTCCAGGTGTGCTACCGCATCGAACAGCCCGGAAATCACCAGACCTTCCATCTGTTGCCAGTAAGCGGTTTCCAACTCGTCACGTGATACATTTCCGGGCCGCATGACGAAAATTGGATTTTTTGCTCCGAAAGAACCGAGATAATGTACACTACCCGGCAGGTAGTCCAGCTGCATCTTTCCCAGCAGCATCTCGAACCAGGTTTCCAACCCTGGCATATACTCACACTCCAGGCCCAGGGATATTTCAAGTCGATCCTGGTAGGAAACACGTAAACGGGCAACTTCTTCACAGTAACCGGGTAATTCAGAGAGCAGCATGCGGTGGGTTGGATCAAAACCATCCGGCAGTGGGACATGATCGGTAAAGCAGATTCCGGTTAAACCCTGCGCGAGCGCAACCCTGACATATTCTTCCATGGTGCCAACTGCATGCCGGCAGAGACTTGTATGGATGTGGAAATCTGTTCTCAGCATCGGCACAGTGGTTGTGTCATATACAGCTGAGTGTAATACATATGCCTGCTACTTCTTCTCAGGGAACAGTACATCTACGATATCAGTGATCTTCTCAACCAGGGTAATCTTGAGATTTCGCTTCACCTCGGTCGGCACCTCTTCCAGATCTGATTTATTACTGGCCGGTATCAGAACCTGACGCATCTGATTTTCGCTGGCTGCCAACAGTTTCTCCCTGATACCACCAACCGGCATGACCTCTCCGGTAAGCGTTACTTCACCGGTCATTGCAATCCCGCCCGGCAGCGGTTTATTCCACAGCAACGACAACAGTGCCATTATCAGTGCTGTTCCGGCTGAGGGGCCATCCTTGGGTGTAGCACCGGCAGGTATATGCACATGAATATCATGCTCCCGGAAAAATCCTTCAGGCAGTTTGAAATGTGAGCTGTTTGCACGCAAATAAGAAAGAGCCGTCTCTGCTGATTCACGCATCACATCACCCAGCTGTCCGGTAAGTTTCAGATTACGTCCACCCGGCATCAATGTCGTTTCAATATGAAGTATCACACCACCGTAAGGGGTCCACGCCAGCCCGGTTGCGACACCAGCCTGCCTTCTTTTACGCCGTTGCGTTCCCTGGAAACGAGGAGGCCCCAGGTAATCAGCCAGATTGCGTCCACTGACTCTGACCCGCTTTGCCGGGTTTGCCAGAACCTGTCGGGCTGTCTTGCGACAGAGAGCACCGATTCGCTGTTCCAGGTTGCGTACACCAGCTTCACGGGTATACTCACTGATAACAGCGTTCAAACCTGCTGCCGATATCTGAATGTGCTTATTGCTTAACCCGCTGTTCTCGATCTGCCTCGGAATCAGGTATCGTCTGGCAATCTGAACTTTCTCCTGCTTAAGATATCCGGGCAGATGGATCACTTCCATCCGGTCCAGCAGTGGTTCCGGTATATTGTAAGGCTGGTTAGCAGTAGTTATGAACACTACTTCAGAAAGATCGAATTTAACATCAAGATAGTGGTCCATGAATTCGCTGTTCTGCTCCGGGTCGAGCACTTCCAGCAGCGCGCTGGCCGGATCACCCTTTGTGTCTTTACCGAGCTTGTCGATTTCATCCAACATGAAGACAGGATTGCGGGTTCCCGCATCACGGAGACGCTGAATAATCCGTCCCGGAAAAGCGCCAACGTAAGTCTTACGATGCCCGCGGACTTCAGCTTCATCGTGCACACCACCCAGCGCCAGGCGGGTAAACTGACGATTCAGTGCACTTGCGATCGATTGTCCCAATGAAGTTTTCCCAACACCTGGCGGGCCGACCAGGCATAGAATTGGTGTACGTGTCTGTGGATTCAACTCCTTTACTGCCAGGAATTCCAGAATTCTATTTTTCACCTCATCCAGACCATAGTGATCCCGATTCAGCACTGTTGCAGCTCGCCTGATATTCATCGGTTTTGTATCACGTTTCTGCCAGGGCAGATCGATCATCCACTCGACATATCCGCGCAGCACATGATAGTCAGCAGAGCTGTTGGACATGGTCCGCATACGGCGTATTTCCTTCTCAACCGCCTGCAACGCTTCCCCGCTCATACCACTCTGTTGTGCATCAGCGAGCATCTGCTCCAGATCTTCCCCGGAGTCACCTTCCCCGAGCTCCTTCTGCATCATATTGATCTGCGCGCGCAGGTAGCGCTGCTTCTCGGAAACCTCAATTTCCTCATCAACAGAGGCTTTAATCTGCTGGCTGAGCTCCAGCAGCTCGATCTCACGCTGCAGCAGGTGGGTTGTATCACGCAGTCGTTTCTGGATAACTACAGTATCAAGTACATGCTGCCGCTCTTCAACTGTAACCGGCAGATTGGAAACAATAACATCACACAGCTTACCCGGTTCCTCTATGTTCAGAATAGCGCTCTGAACATCTTCTTTCACCATATTGCGATTCTGTGCCAGGATCTGAAACTTGCGCTTCAACTCCTTTCGTAATGCTTCGATTTTCAGTGACGAACGGGAATCTTCACGCAGGATGGTGAGTTTCCCTTCCAGATATGGATCACGACGAACCAGATCGTCAAGCTGCACACGGGCTAACCCCTGCAGCAACAATCCGACTTCGCCGTTTTTCATCTTGAACATCTTGAGGACGACGGCAGCACAACCGGTATCATAAAAACGGCGTTCCCCACCCACCTTTTCCGAACTGCGTTTGGAGAACACAGCCAGCATTTTGTCACTGGAAATCACTTTGTTAACCATCTCCAGCTGTCGTGGTTCAGATACAACAACCGGAACAATTACAAAGGGAAAGACAACAATGTCATCCAGTGGCAACAGGGGAAGTGTCGCTGGGATTTTAATGGCACTTGCAGCATCCGTGCTTCGCATAAACTACCTCATTACCTCAGTCCAGCTCCAGTAACAGCTGTCTCTCGTTATTTCCTGACAGCGGGATTACGATTTCCAGAAATCCATCCGTGTAGCGGGCTTTTATTTTCTCTTTTATTGCAGAAGAGGGTATTACAACTGAACGCTGAAACGGGCCGAAGTTGATCTCCAACTGATGGAAATCACGATTCGGGTATCGACCCTGTTCCCGCCTGATACCGCGTATCTCCAGTCGCTGATCCTGAATCGAAAGATAAAGCTGCGATTCCTCTACTCCGGCAATGTCCATCATTATTACCAGATCATCCCTGGAATAGAACACATCCATGGGGGGCTTCCAGCTCATATGCAGCGACCCTACTACCTGATGATTTGAGCTGAAACTCTCACTCAACCCCTTGTCAGCAGGTTGATTGAATTCATGCAGAAGCCGATATCCTTCCGCTTTACTGCTCTTCATCTCACACTCCCCTCAGTAACAGGTAACCTGCATCTCTTTCAACTACTGGCAACAGGTTTTTTATACCCCAGTGTTTTTGTAAAATGGACTATCCTGAACTGATCCGTTACCTGATAAAGTGACTCAGTAGGACCCACAAAAAGATATCCCTGTTGTGGCAGAACCTGAAACAGCTGCCGGGCAATCTGCTGCCGTGCTGATAAACCGTAATACATCATGATATTCTGAAACACAATCAGATCAGGCCGACCGATATCCCTCCAATGTGATTCGTCATGTGGCAGGACCATCTTCAGTTTTATTTCCTGTTCCGGCAAAGGTCGAAAACGATATTTTCGCCCCTCAACCACTTCGAAATACCTGTCCAGCATATCAGCACTTATATGTGATACAGATGATTTCCGGTAAACAGCCTGCTCGGTCTGCGCCAGAGCTTCCTCGTTCAGATCACTACCGATGATACTGTACTTGAAATCACGCCCGAAACGTCGATTCTGTTCATGTAACAGGATCAACAGTGAGTACAAGCCCTCACCACTCCCCAATCCATGATACCAGATATTTAATGTGCCACATTTCTTATCATTGAAGAGTTCCGGAACTGCGTGTTCAACTATGGCACTGGTCTGGAAACTGTGATTGAAGAAACGGGTATCTCCCACAAACAGCATCTTGAGAAGCTGATGGAGTTCCCTGTCATTATCATCGTTGGACAGGAGGTGCAGATACTGTTTTTCTGATTCATGATCCAGGGCCTTCATTCGCTGGGTGATCTGTCGCTCAAAATACTCCAGTTGATTCCCGGAGATATAAATACCCGCGTTGTCATACAGCTTCTGCCTGGCCTCGATTGTTACCCGCCCCACCTCAATCACACATAACTCCAGTTCATCGCCTGGCCGTTCGCAGGAAATCACGAGCCTGCTCAACTTTCTCTTCCAATTCAAAAGTAAAACGGGCCAGATCAAATTTACCCATTTCAGGAGTTGCCTGTTCCAGTATTCCCCAGGCTGGATCATCCTTTAAATCAAAAACAACGCGATCACCGCTGAAACCGATATCAGCAACTTTCGCAAGTGTATTCGACAGATGTACAACTGCAACCAGTGTCGAATCAACGCTTTCTGCCAGCGGATTATGATGATTCTGTATCACGTCAATCAGTCGCTGTGGCAGTTGCCATTTTTCCGCCAGCCAGGCGCCAATATCTGAGTGATCAACACCCCATATTTTTTGCTCAGATACATAAAGGGGAGTTTTACCGGTACGCGAAGCTTTCAGGGCGCGGCTGAAGTCATGGTGATAGTAGAGTTCCAGTATCACTTTGCCTATGTCGTGAATCAAACCGGCGGTGAACTCTGCTCCACCAAAATTGAGTCCGATTCTCGCTGCCAGCGACCGACTGATCTCTGCTGTTCCTACTGAGTGATCCCAGAACGCATCCAGATCGAAATCGTCTTCAAACTCCCTGTCCTTAAAAGCCTGGATCACCGCAAAGCTCTGAACCAGGTTACTGATCACATTGTATCCCAGCACGACCAGCGCCTGATCAAGTGTTTCCACCTTTCCGCGCCTGCTGTAGCCTGCGGTATTGGCAAGTCTGAGGACGCTGGCGGTCAATACCGGGTCACGATTCATTGCCTTTGCGACATCTGCTGCAGAAGAAGTGGATTCATCCTGTACCAGCTCAATGATCTCCAGCACTACCACCGGAAGTGTAGGCAGTTCACTGATCCCCAGAATCTCTTCTTTCAGCTCTGCTACTGATTTGATATCGTTGCTCATTTGAGTATTGCTTCTCTGCTTTCTTAGACTACCTGTCGCCAATGTATCACGTTTGATGATGGTATTCTGCAGGCAATATGTGTATTCATCCATTGATGTGCCAGGAGTTTGTCATTTTCTCCGTTCAGGATCAGACTTTCATGAAACGGTTATGTCCTGGTTATCAATCGATCTTCGCAAAGCCCCTGTCATCCTGCTACTCATGTCCTCAGCAGACAGTTTCATACTGATTCAAAAGGGCTGCCAGAAGTAGTTCCATACTACTATTCAAAACTGGCAACCTTTACCGATGTGAAGCAGAGATGTCCTGTTTGGAACTCCGGCACTTCTGAACTTCCGTAGTTTTATCTACCTGTTATTATGCCACATAGTGCCTCTGTCATTGCATGCAGCAGCATCAACACACTGGCACAGCTATTGCTAACGCATTATATGAAAAGCACAATTAACCTGCTGGGCACATTTCAAGTGGTTAGAAATGCAACAGCAGACTTAAGATTGATGAGGTCGCGGTGATGAGAAGAATACTGGAATCAGCTCTGTTGATTTCGTTGCTGCTTCTGCAGGTTGAAAACGTGCGTGCTTCGATCAGTGTGGCACAATCCCTTTCTGCGACAGATGTCCAGTTGCCATATATACCAGGTGGTGGCCCATATACGCCGGTTGACATCACAACTTCTGTTTTCCAGGGGCGGGATCTGATACTGCATGTGGATACTGCCGCTGATATTACTGTCGATGAGACCTTGGTTCTTGTGCTTCCCCAGCAGTTTGAATTCGACCCTGATCTCAACTCCATGGCATACATTGACGCAACTTCGGTCGGAGGGGCATTTGTTCTGGACATTCAGGGTGACAGCCTGATAATAACCTGTGAGACAAACATCGGTGGCGGTGGCAACATACGCTTCCTGTCGGTTTTCGCTAACTGTGACTCAAGTACTGTTGCAGCAGTAGCGGATTTACCTGTTAATCTCACCGGAACTGCTGAAATCGATTACACACAGTCTACGGCTGGCTATATCTCTGCTGTTTTAGGCCCCCAGGCGGTTTTTACCGCGCCGCAACAGGACTCAACAGCTACTGAAGGTGGTGATGGGGGCTATGCTTTCACCTGCAGCGGTAGTCTGAATGATATTCTCGGAGCCACCTACTCCCTTTACTGGAGTACTGATCCAGCGCTGCTGAACATAGATGCCAACGCCTTTGCAGCTCTCGACCTGGATGGCGCACCTCTGATAAACCTTCCTGCAGGTGACCTGTTGCAGGAACTGCTGACAGCTGGCCTGGTAGAGAACGAGGATCTGCCATACTATCTCTATGCAACCTCTTCGCTGACAACTGAGAGAATTGTCGGTCAAAGCGGCTGGTTGCGTGTATACCACTTTCCCGGTGTGACACATATTGATCCGGACGACGAATTACATCTCGACTCCGGTCGGCTTTACAACCCGTACAATGGTATAGCTGATGGCAATGGCTCTGAGCAGGTGATGCTCGGTTTCTCTGTAACTGATCTCGATTCCGATCCCTGGATCTCGCTCTTCTATGGCCCGCTGGATGTTCCGGCTACTGCTATTCAGACCACAGGCTCATCCCCCTCCCTGGCTGTTTCCGGCCTGTCAGGTTGCACACCGATCTGCCCGGAACCGTTGAACAGCGCCGACTACAGTGAGTATCCCTGGACGACATATAGTTCCGCCGATAACTGGGTGCCTGAGGGTGAGTACAGTATCTACGCAGTAGCCTCCGATGGTTACCATGTTGTTCTGCGTGAAAGCGCTGCTCCGGTATCTGTGTATCACACTCCTGTTATTGACCTGCAGACACCTCCCTCCACACTGATAAATCTCGAGCAGGATTTCTGTTTCACGTTTAACTGGGGTGAAACAGTGGAAGGAGACCGGGACGCTGATGATGATGCTCTGATCTCTTTTTATATCGACTCCAGCAGCGACAGCCTGGCTGACTTCGATCAGAGTATTGCAGAGCAGCTGTGTGACACTGTTACAGCCTATGACGGTGTTCTCGACAATGGAGAACTCCTTGTCAATGCAATACATGAGGACCCGGATCAGCCACAGGATAACATGTTTGCCTGGTATCCGTCAGACCTTCCGCGAGCTCTGGCTACTGATATTCTCAACTGCAGTGATTATCTTCATTTTTATGCATTGATCGAAGATGACTCAACTACCCGCCTCGGGTCTTTCAACGATGGCAGTGATAATTTCATTGATCAGGATGAAGCAATCAGCACTTTCACCTTTCAGGCTGCATCAAATGTAATGCTGGTTGATCCACCACCACTGGGTGCTGCGATTTCGGTCAACGAGAGCTACCTGGTACGCTGGGTTTACGCCTGGAATTTCGGTGATCCCGAACAACAATTATTCCTGCTGCTCGGTGATGAACAGTTCAGTGCGCAGGACAGCTGCTGGTCTGATCTTACCGGCGCTCTGGATAACATCTGGGTGATGAATTCCAGTGATGGAACCCTGGAACAGCATTACGACACACCTGCCGGAAGTTGTGACAGCTGGGATTTTCGACCCAACACGATGACTGGTCCTGCAATCGGTGACGGATTGACTCTGGAAGAATCAGGTGATGGAACGTATCACGTATTCCTGGTAGTCAGCAGCAATCCTGCAGGAGAAACGCCTGCGGACGATGACCCGGTCTTCTGCGCTCCCGGCACACTGAATTTGAACGGATTTGGCAGCGGTGTCTGCTACAATCTGCAGCTGCGTCCATATCTTTTTGACACATTCCCCGGTGATACAATCACCATTGAAATTTACCCGCAGACTGAGATCAATACGGCTGATATGGTCAGTTTGTACATTGATATCGACACCGCAGCTTTCGCAATCGTTGAACTGACAGAACCTTTCCAGCTTGGTCCTGATTTTCAGGCAGCCAGTGTTCTGGAGAATGACAATCATGGCGGCGACCTCTCTGAAGGGCGCCACCATCTTGACTTCACCTACTTTGAAAACGGTGCACCTATCCCCAACTTCAATGATGGTTCACATCTGCTCTGCTCGCTGCGCCTGCTCCCCCGTCGCAACCCTTCAACCAGCTTCACAACTGACAACCTGGTGCTGGCAGTAGATGATGAAGCCAATCGCTTCACCAGCTTTTACCAGGACGGCAACCTGCTGGGGACAACTATACAATCGCCTGCTGCAATCGCTCATACCTGGGCACGTGGAAGAATATCCGGGCATGTGCAGTTGCAGGGACGTGACTTCAACAGCCTTGAATGCACTTTCACCCTGCGGGAACCCGGCTCCTGGCTGCCGACAAATGACTCCCTCTTCCTGCTCAATGACAGCAACACCGAGCTGGATGGTGTCCAACTGCAGTTGAACGACGATGGAACCTATAACCTGCATTCTCTGCCTGACGGTTGCTGGGAACTTGTGGCACAGGTGCCCGGGTGGCTGAGTGGTTACTATCCGTTTGATATACAACACGGTGAACAGCTGGAGGGTGTGAATCCACACCTGGACGCTGATGATGTCGATCAGCTTCAGTTGACTGCCGGTGATTGTGCAGGTTATGTCGACAGCAGTGGCACTTCAGGGCCTGATAACCAGATTGATGCTACCGACCTGAATGCTATTATTGAGGCCTATGGTTCCAGTCCGGATTCAGTTCAGTGGAATCCGCTATGCGATTTCAATGGCGACGATCTGGTGTACATCGTTGATCTGACACTCTGCACAACCAATCTCAATAGCAGTGGTGTTCCACCTGTGTACCGAACTGGCAATAACACAGGCGCAACACCGGTATGGGAACTTGAGAGCCATAGCCAGAACGGCCTGACTACCTGGCAGCTGTTCCTGAGCGGTGTTACCGATATGATCGGCTGGTCAGCAAAACTGGTGCTACCTGTAGAGGAGATAGTGGATCTGCAATTGTTGCCTGTACTGGATTCCGGAACCGGTGAGCAGGTCGCAGTTTCAAATCTGAACGGCAATCTGTTACTTCTGGCTGCCGCCCGGTGTGGAAACAGCCCGGGAGTTACCGGTGATATGTTGATAGCTGAGTTCAGCTTGTCTGACTCTGATGGACAGTTGCCAGTCCTGCTGCTGTCAGGTCAGGTGATTGACTCACAATTCGAAAGCAGCAATGGAATACTACCGACCGTGCCTGCCGCCTTTGAACTACCGGCGCCCTGGCCCAATCCCTTCAACAGCTCATTGTCAATCCCGTTGATTATCTATCAGGAAACGGCACTGGAGGTTACAGTCTATAACCTGCTCGGCCAGCAGGTTGACATTCTGTTCCGTGATACAATTACTGCTGGTACACATGTTCTTCACTGGCAGGCCAGTGGATATGCAGGAGGTATCTACTTCATGCGGGCGCGAAACTCCAGTCATCAGCAAACTTGTAAAGTGATCTACCTGCCATGATGAGTTATAAAGCACTGCAACCTCTGCTATCACTGTTACTCACTGCCGGACTGCTGTTTGCCGATCAGGCAGGTTTCAGCGATATCACCATGCATGACGGCAATGGCAACGATGTGCTCACCATGCATATCGGTGAAGAGGCCGATGTTTACATTCATCTCAACTCGCATGGTGAGCTTCTTACCGGTTTTCAGCTGATGCTCACCCTGCAGGAAAATGTACTGGAACTTATCCCGGGTTCTGATGGTTTTCCCTTCCAGCAGGTCGGTGAGGGATTCTTCGCACCCTGTGGTGGTGCCAATGTCCTGGCTAACGAAGTACAGGAGGACCCTGATAACCCGCTTCCAGGCACCCAGCTGGCATACATCATCCAGACCGGTCAGGGTGAATCACCCCGGCCCAGCTGTGCCAATGACACCGATATTCTCTATTTCCGCGTAAGAGCGATGAGTGAGTTCGCAGGCAATCCGATCACTATAGACCAGGAGAATTACAACTTCCGCAACACACTGTACTGGCAGTCGGAGAGTAACGCGCAGTGGGATTTCAACCTTGAACTGACACCACAATTTATCATCGCTGATTTTGCTTTCTTCCCACCTCTTCCTGATCTCCACCTGACCACTTCACAACCCTGTGATACATTGGATATCTACGAACACCTGGAGGCTTTCTTCTGCCCGGACTCTGAATTCATAATAGAATATGAAGCGATTATGGGTGACTCTGCCGCAACGATAGATACTCTGGGGACTGACGAAGAGGAATTCCTTTTCATATTTACGCGTGATCCTGGAGTTGCCGCCCTGATGGAGGTTGCTATCCAGGCTACAGCACCTGATTCAATATTTGCTCGTGATACAATGCAGGTGCTCTGCGATGACGCACCACAGGTTAATATTCCACTACCAGACCTGCTCTTCTCAGAGGATAGCATTGATTCCACACTTGTGCTTGATGACTGGATCAGCGATAACGACCACCCGCCTTATTGCATGAATTATTCAGTTCCCCTGCAGAGCATTGTAAGACTGGATATCGATCCTGTATCACACCGTGCAATCCTGACTCCGCCTGCCGACTGGTATGGTATCGACACAGTTGGCTTTGTTGTTACAGATCCGCTGGGCCTGTCAGATAGCGCTGCCATAGCTGTAGAGGTGCTTTCGGTTAATGATGCTCCTCAACTGGCTGCCAGTCTCGACTTTCCACTTTACCCCGGCAGTGAGCTGGTACTTTCACTGGACGAACTGGCAGAGGATCCCGATCACGCCTGGAATGAACTGGAGTGGAATCTTTCCGGTAGCCATGACAGTATTTCAACAGTACTGGATACATATGAAGGCACGCTGCGGTTTTTTACTACCGCCCTTACACTGATAGACGAAAGTTTCCCCTATCAACTGACAGTCACCGATCCTGAGCCGCTTCAGGACCAGGACACCCTGCGCGTTCTGGTACAGAGCGCTCCGCCAATGATAGACACAATCCCGGTGCAGGTAATTCATAACGGCACTGTGGAGCTGCTCTATCTGGACGATTATGTCACGGATGCCGATCATGCGGATTCTGAACTGATCTGGACAGCAAGTGGCAACAGTCTGGTGGAAGTTCATATCGACGCTGTGACACATGTCGCCTCACTTACTGCCAGTCCCTACATGCAGGGTTGGGAAACGATAACCTTCGAAGTTGTAGACCCTGACGAGAACAGTGCCAGCATCGGCGTTCCGGTAGTAATTCTGTATGACTATCTGCCACAGGTGGCGGCTATTCCAGATCTGTTTCTGCTTCCCGGTACGACACATGACAGTCTGGATCTGGACGATTATGTCTGGGATTACGATAACACACCTGAAGAGATGACCTGGTGTGCTACAGATGCTGACCCCTTCCAGCTTCAGATAAACCCGCAGAGCCATCAACTGACTGTCATAGCACCCCTGACTCCCGGGAGCTGGCGCGATGTGACATTCTTCTGCTTTGATCCTGACTCCAATCTGGCCGGCGACGATTCCCGACTGCTGGTTATAGATACTACCGGCACCCCACTGCTCCTGCCATTCCCGGAGATTCAACTGCCAACTTTATCTAGCTCCGGGCCCTGGCAGCTGGATGACCTCGTGTATGATCACGATGATCCGGTAGAAGAGCTGCACTGGGACTGCATTGATGGAAGCCTGCTGGAAGCAGAACTGGATACCGTGTCACGCACCGTAACATTTTTCTCACTGCTGCAAACAGGAATTGACAGTGTATGGTTCACAGCAACTGATCCCGGTGGAAACAGCACTTCCGCCTGGTGGACTCTGCAGATCACCAATGGTGAAGCGCCACAGCTGGCTCCTTTTCCCCTGACAACTTTGCGTGCTGGTGGTTGTGATACATTGCACAACTTATCCGGTTATGTTTATGACCCCGACTCACCCGATCAATACCTGAACTGGGAGATTGAGTCACACGATTCAATCGCGGTAACCCACCTGCCGGCATCAGACTGCCTGCTTATCTGCAGTGACTCGCTTTTCTTTGGAACGGCAGTGATTGAGTTGACTGTTACCGATAATGACGGCAACAGCGACTCCGAGATGCTGGTTATAATATCTTTAGAGAACATACCTCCAGGTATTACGGGCAGCATTCTACCCAATCCTGCAATCAACGAATACCTCGATCTGTTGCTTATCAGTGACGAGGCGCTGCAGGCTGTGCCACAGGGTGAAGGAAACGGCAGTGAGATTCCTTTTACACTGCTGCAGGATCCGGTCGAGCCTGAGGGGTACAGTCTTTATCACGGGAGCTGGCTGTTTGGTGATGAGAGCAGTGTTACTATCAGCCTGACCGCCACTGACCTGGCCGGGAACGTGGCACACGATACACTGCTGATCAGCAGCGGTTATATGCATTCTGTCGGAGATGTTATTCCGGGGCCCGTCAGTACATATGAACTCCTGGAACAGGACAATCTGAACGTACCTGCCCGTTGTGTGATGCAGGACCTGAGTCACACTGCCGGTCCAGGGTTGAAACTGCTGCCCATGCATCTGCCAGGAGTCATCCGTCTTACCTTCAACCTTGATAACTTTAATTCATCTGATATGCCGTACGGTATATATCGCGTGCTCGAGGGTGATACAACCTGGTGTAACACATATCTTACAGCTGACCGTAGCCAACTCTTTACAGAACTATTCAATGGTGGCACATATCTGCTGCGCACAAGTACTCATGAACCACTGACGGCACCAACCAGCTGGGCACTTTCCTCGCCGAGACCAAATCCTTTCAATCCCAGCACATCTTTTACACTGAGCCTGCTCAGCGGTGAGCATGTAACAGCGGAAGTATATAATCTACTCGGCCGGCGGGTGGCACTGCTCTGCGATGGCTACCTGCCAGCAGGTGAACAGGAGCTGCTTTTCGACAGCAGTGTTCATGGTAATCTGGCCAGCGGTATTTATTTTTTGCAGGTACACAGTTCTCATCTGCATCAGACCCGTAAAATGATGCTGATAAAGTAGTAAACGGATACATCATGCTGAAATCACCACTCTTACAATCAGTCATCACAACCATCGGGCTGCTCCTGCTGATCAGTTGTGGCGGCCCGTCACAACCTGATGAAACTGAAACAGACCTGTTGGAGCAGGCGTGGAGTTTGTATCACATTGGTGACTGGAGTGAAGCGCTTACTAGTTTCAGTGACCTGCTGGCTACTGGTGAAGTGATTACTGAAGCTTACACCGGTATGGGATACTGCCAGCTGCATCTGCACCTCCCTCAGGCGGCAGTGCAGAGTTTCCAGGAAGCTGTGGATCTTAATTCATGGCTGGTTGACAGCCGGGCCGGGAGAATCTTCGCCGAGCGTGAACTGGATCCGGTCGACTACGAAGCTCTCCGGGTGGAGGCAGCTTCCCTCATCCAGATCAGCCCGGATTGGGTTTTTGCGCATGAATCAAATATCAACTGGCTCGACCTGTTGCTGGTTCGTGCACAGTGCAGTTTTTATCTGGGGGATTTCTCAACCTGCCTGCAGGTGTTGATAGCAATAAATCCGGATCTTGCCTTAAGCGAAACCGACTCCGGCAGCTGGGCACCCTGGCCGACCTTTACCGAAGCGCTCCTGCACATACTGGAAGAGTACTCGCTACTCTATGGTGATTCCTGAATCGGTGCCGGGAAGGTGATCAGTTATTCACTCGTTCTAACAACTCATCGAAGCTGACAGTTTCTTGTTCGCCTGTTATCATTTCCTTCAATGTAAAAACACCCTGTTCCATTTCGTCAACACCTGCTACCACTACCCAGGGGATCTGCTTCCGATTAGCATAATTGAACTGCTTTTTCAGCTTACCCTGCCCCAGGAATGTCTCGGTGGGCACACCGGCTTCACGCAGCCTGGTTGCCAGTTGCCGGCTGTACTCAGCAGTCTCTTCGAAAAATAGTGTTACCAGCACCGCAGTGCGTGTTGTGCGCTCCTGCAACAGATCCAGTTGTTCCATGGCGGCCAGCAACCGGTCCAGGCCTATAGTACATCCGGTAGCAGGCAGATCCTGATCGGAATAAAGACCGATAAGGCCATCCCATCGCCCACCGCCGGTAACTGAACCCATGTGCGGCAGTTGTGGAATCACAGTCTCGAAAATTGGCCCGGTATAGTAATCGAGCCCCCTGGCCAGCCAGGGATCAGGAACCACCTGGCCCATATCGACACCGGCAGCGGCCAGAATGGTCCGCATTCGAGAGAGGTCGTCAAGCGCCGCTACAGCCTGTTCAGATGCGGACACCCTTTCACGCCAGTCGGCAATGCTCTCCCAGGTCAGTGGTTCATCCAGCAGTGCCAGTAATCGGGTACCGGGCTCTGCGTCAATACCACGGTCGGTGAGCTCCTTCTGCACACCCTCGCGGCCAATCTTGTCCTGCTTGTCAATCGCCGTGCAGACAGATGCTTCCAGATCCAGAGGGATACCGGCAAGCTCCACCAGCCCCCGCAAAAGACGTCGATCACTTACCCGGATACGAAATCCCGGGATTTTCAAAGCGCGCAGCAGATCATACTGCAACTGTACAATCTCCGCATCAGCGGAGATATCCTCGACACCTATCGTATCAATATCACACTGGTAGAATTCACGGAAACGCCCCTGTCGTGGTTGCGGGCGGTCTGCGCGCCAGACCGGCTGGATCTGGTAGCGTTTGAAAGGGAGTGTCAGATCGGTACTCTGTGCCAGGCAGCGAGCCAGCGGCACCGTCAGGTCATAGCGAAGTGCCAGCCTCTTGGCAGGTTGATCATTACGGTAGTCCAGTTTGTAGATCAGTTTTTCTTCGTCCCCATACTTACCCAGCAATATTTCAAGATATTCGAGCGCCGGCGTCTCCAGCGGCGCGAAACCGAACCGGTTGAAGACATCCCGCAACATGGCGATAATATCCTCACGCTGAATCATCATCTCCGGTGTCAGGTCGCGGGTACCACTGTAACGGCGTGGTTGTATTTTTGTCATACCAGACTCCCTGGGTATCAATTGTTGAAGTTGCAGTTGCAAACTCTGGAAGGTATCAGTGTAGGACTAATAACGGTTGATTGCGAGCCGGTTCTCCTGGTAGCCTTTCCAGCTCGCACTATTTTGTGATACTGACCGCTGTTCAGGCAACTGGTGATACTCGTTAGTTTCAATCCGGACCGATCACATAACGGATCTCATCAAGTTGCCTTTCCACACATTGTTGCCCTTCGGTGATCACCTCTTCCGCCCGGAAGAACTCGAGAAAGCCGATATGCATCAGCCTGGGTGTCAGCAGAACATCAGGCGGATCACCTGCAATCCGGTTACGGGTGATACGGTCCTGCAGGATGTGAACCGAACTGGCAATGGCAGCCAGCATACCGGGTGGTGAGTCATTCTCCTTACCTGCGGCAAAAAGCGTGCTGGAGTATTCCCGCACTGCTTCCCGCAGGCGACCGACAACACTCTGTTCACCATCTGCTGCTTCGGCTTTCCGTGGAAAGTGTTTACCGCCGATGTCACTGTTCAGGTTGACAGCGATAACAATATCCGCGCCCAGCGCCCGGCAGAGGGTCACCGGAACCGGATTTACCAGACCGCCATCTACCAGCCAGCGATCCTCATTTCGAATAGCGGGAAAGAGGCCAGGCATGGAAATAGACGCCCAGACCGCCTCCAGCAGGGGCCCCCGGGTAAACCAGATTTCCCTGCCTGTTTCCAGTTCCGTGGAAACCGTACCAAAAGGTATGGTCAGTCTGTCAATAAACTGCTCATCCGATGCGACAAAATCGTTCAGAAAACTGTGCAGCCGATTGGTGTTGACCACACCACTCAAGGATGAGTTAAGCCTGATATACTTGGCCGTTTCTTTTCTGGTAAGAGAGAGCGCCCACTCTTCAAGTTGTGATAACATTTCAGTAGCGTAGGATGCAGCGACCAGAGAGCCTGCAGAACAGCCACAGATGATATCCGGTTTTATCCCCTGATCAGCCAGCGCATTGATTACACCGATATGTGCCCAGCCACGCGAAGAGCCGCTGCCCAGCGCCAATCCCACTTTCATCCGGGTGCCGTTATCAGTTTCTGTCATTCCGCCTCCATGCTGGCATTTAGCCTTTACTGTCAATCTCTGACGATTTCATGTGTCCGGTACTGTTTACAGGTATCCGCCACAGAAACAGCTCCAGATTAATTGAATCCCCCCGGTCGAAACAGACACCCTCCTCCTCCAGCAACTGCCGCTGCAGTTCATAACCACCGAAGGGGGGTAGTGAGATCTTACCCTGCCGGTTGACCACCCGGTGCCATGGCAACTGCGCTTTGCGGGAACAGGCATGCAGTATTCGGGCTACCTGTCTGGCACCACGGGGATTACCGGCGGCCAGCGCAATAGCGCCGTAGGTGGTAACCTTTCCAGATGGCACCCTCCTGATAAGTTCCTTTACCCTGGTAGTAAATGAAGCCGGCATTAACTCTCCTGGTGCTGATCGGTGCGCTGTTTTCTGTTCAGATAATACTGCCATAAAAGCCGGGCAGCGACAGCTCGATAGGGACGCCAGGCCTCAGCCCGCTCCATCAGCTGATCTGAAGTCAATTCCTTACCTGATCCATTCAGCTGCCTGAATGCGGCAACCAGTGCCAGATCGCCAGCAGGCCAGCTGTCCGCACGTCGTAACGCCATCAACAGGTATATCTGTGCAGTCCAGGGGCCTATTCCCTTGATCGAAGTCAGCCTCCGTATCACAGTACTATCATCTTCTTTGCTGAGTTTCGACAGGTCCAGCCTGCCCTGCCGTATTGCATCAGCCAGATTGATACAATATGATGCTTTCTGCCTGGTCAGACCAAGCTGACGCAAGTGTGGCACACCGGCCGTCAGCAGTCCTGCAGGGGTCAGCTCACTCAGGTCATCAACCAGGCGCTGATAGGCGGAAGCGGCTGCAGCCAGACTCACCTGCTGTTCCAGTATAATCTGCACGAGGGTAGCCAGCCCCTGTGGGCGATCCCAGAGTGGTGGCACTCCATACTCCCTGAGAAGCGCAGCCATGAGTGGGTCCTGTTCAGCCAACCGGGCAGCAGCCTGTGGGAGGTTCTTCTCGGATAACAGAGTAACCACTAGCGCATTCCAGTTAGCAGTGAATAGCTGTATATATCACACCTCAAATGACTGAACTCACTCTGTTGACCACAGTTCTATACTGTTACCATTGGGGTCTTTAAACCGGGCGGAATAGCCTAATCCCTCGCCCAGCAGGTACTTCTCACGCTGTATCTCACCACCGGCAGCTTTGATTGCACTGAGAACCGCTGCAATCTCTGTTACTGTGATAGAGAACGTGATACCTGCGTTACTGGACTTCAGGTCTTTCCGAAACCCTCCCTGAATGTTACCGGTCTTGAAAACCCAGTAATCTTCACTGAAAACAGTGATCTCCCAGCCGAACAGACTGGAGTAAAAATCACCTGCTCGTTCCAGGTCAGCAGCAGGGATTTCCAGCCATTCAATTTTACACGAATCAGTGTTCATAACCTGGCCCCCTTTCGCCGGTGGCTCCGTTAATGAGTAACTTTCTGGAACAGGCTCGTTACCTGTTTGCTGCTTCTAACAGATCTATGTAAGAGGAACTGATCAACTGTTCCGGGGCTATCTGTAATTCCCTCATCAGCCGGTCGGAAACAACTACTCCCTCAGCATGACTCTGACCGGCAGGTAACACTACCTCAATTTCGATAAACTCGCCAAGGCTCTCAACCTGATCGAAGTGCAGGCGGGACTGACCCTGCAGCTGAAGCGTGCGGCTCTTTCTGACGACTCCGCGAACTCCCAGTGCAGCAGTCAATGCAGTTTTCATTGCAACCGGATCATCAACAGTGACCCTTACATAATTTGAAGGGGCTGCTGCAGTACTATCTGCTCTATGGTACTGAATAAGCTCACTGCTACCATCTTCAAATTCCCGAAGCTTCAGACGCCCCTGCTCAGTTTGAAAATAGGTGTCTACCTGTGTAAACTGTTCAGCCTGTGTGCCACATAGTTGCCCCGCCAGTTGCAGTTGATGGCTGAAGTCAGTTGCATACGCTTTTATTTCAATGTTAGCAGGCATATTAATCTTCTTCGCACATTGCTCTGAGCTGAGTTTCAGAATCGTTTTGTGTGCATATGACAGTAAGGTTGTTTTCCGGTTACCTGATAATAGTCCTGATGGTAGGATTCCGCATCCCAGAACTTACCGGCAGGTTCAAGCAGTGTAACAACATCATATCCTCTGGTACGGAGCAGGTTGATCAATTGCGCCGCGATTCTCTTCTGTTCACTATCCTGATAGAAAATGGCAGAACGGTACTGGGAACCGATATCCGGCCCCTGTCGATCAAGCTGCGTGGGGTCATGTATCTCGAAAAACAGGCGTGCCAGTTCTTCGAATGAAGTTACGGCAGGATTAAAGGCAACTTCAATTGCTTCAGCGTGCCCGGTGGTTCCCGAACATACCTGACTGTACTCCGGGTTTTCCAGATCACCACCGGTATAGCCCACACGGGTAGAAATAACACCCTCAACCTGCTGAAAGAAGTACTCTACTCCCCAGAAACAGCCACCTGCAAAGACTGCCAGCTCCCCGGGTGGTTCAAACAGCAGTGCTATCGAATTTACACAATGACGTACATTCTTATCGGTCAGCTCTTCACCTGTGAACAGATGCCCAAGATGAGCACCACAGTTGTTGCACAGGATCTCAGTTCTGATACCGTCAGCATCTGGTTGTTGCAGGATTGCTCCAGGAACAGCCCCGTCAAAACTGGGCCAGCCACAATGGGCATCAAATTTATCATCAGAGTGATACAAACGTATGCCACACCGTTTGCAGTGATACTCGCCCTGCTGATTATGGTCATAGTACTGACCGCTGAATGGTGCCTCAGTACCCTTATGTACTATGACCTGTTCTTCCGCAGGTGTCAGTTTTCTAAATTTCATTTCATCTCCCTGCCAGGCTTGCAGCTGAAAGCTGCTTACAAACAATACCAGGAGGATTACTCCCGTAAAGATCCAGTGCAATCGTGCTTCAATACAACCGGCATTTCTCATGGTACCTGGATATCCATACTTAGCTGAAAGTTACACCATTATCAGTATTCACTGTAGTCCTCATTTAATCCACCTGCCTCATTCACCTGATCGAGCATGGCCAGTATCTGCTCCTTGAACTCCAGCGGTGCATCAATATGCCCCCAACCCCTGGTCCCCTGAAAGAGACCGTTCAAAGCGGAATCGCGATAACTGCGCAGGCGATGGGGTATTCCTGCCTCAGTCAGTTGTGAAGTGAGAATCTGTGCCTGCACCTCATTATCCAGTACGACAATTTTTTTGTAGTCTTCCATTCGCTCTTCCGGTTACTTTTCCTTTACAGCACTTCGAATGTGATACAACGGGTATCACCTGTCTCTGCATGCTTACTCAGGTGTATTGATACCTGTCCTGTGCTCCTCCTCTGCCATCAGTTCCCTGGTTTTCTGTTCCCGCCATTCGCTGCCCCAGAACCGGGTGCCGCCGAAAACTGATATCCCATGCAGCACCAATCCCACCCCCCAACCGGCCAATGGCCAGAATATCCATAGATAGGAGGGTGAAGTCCAAAGGTTCACAAACAGCAGAAAGATGTTAACTACGACATAGGTCAACAGGTGCTGGTAAAACTCTCCCAATTCCTCTGCCCGCTTGCGAGCCTTTTCGTACCGTGTCTGCTCTTCCATGACGTCTCCCGTTTTGTATTACATTCGCATCAGGTCAGTTAACTAAGGCTTTATCCTCAGCAGCGTAATCAAACTGCTTGCTGTCATATTCGACCGGAGGGTTATTTCGCTGCCAGTCAACAGTTCGCTGCAACCCCTCTTCACGTGATACATTGTCGCTGAATCCCAATTCCTTTCGCAGGCGGCTGCAGTCGGCAACCAGCGATTGACTGCTGTTGATCCCGCTCTGCAGGTGTGCCGGTAACTCTTCTTCCGGCATAACAACGATATTCCCGGACCAACCGGCAGCCTTTCCAACAGCTTCAATCCACTGCTTCATCGAAATCGTTACTGACTCACCTACATTATAGGCTTTACCGATAGTAATATCATTGGTTACAGCACCAGCGACCGCAGCGGCAACATTTTCTACATAGCCACGGGTCCAGCGCCATTTTGCCATTTTCTCACCCAGAATAATGACCGGTCGTTTGTCATCCATTCTCTTCAACTGTTCGAAAAGGCGGTGTTGAGCATCATTCGGCCCATAAACCATTGGCAGGCGCAGAATGGTTGCGGGGAGCTCCGATTCGCTCAGCAACACCCTTTCCACCAGTATTTTGTCATAGTGATACATCATATCATCAGCATCCGCGGCATGCTTACGGTAGGGGAAAAGCTGTTCGCGTAACGGTGAACCTTCTGTCAGCGGCAGTGGGTCAGGTTTTCCAGGCTCACTGCCGAGCAGCCTTCCCCAGGCACGATATACATCCTGGCTGCTGATCGCCACTACCCGTTGAGCAACCCCCCGGAAACAGTTAACAGTGTCCTTTGCCTGCCGCTCACTGAACAGGATCATGTCCAGTACCACCTGCGGTGCGAACCTCCGAAAACGATCCCTGAACTCAGTTAACTGTCGGCGGTCACCCTGGATATGGGATATACCGTCGGGAAGTGGTTCTTTCGAATTACCCCGGTTAAACAGCAGCAGCTCATGACCCTGAACATGCAGTTGCCGCGCAACCTCTAGCCCGATAAATCTTGACCCTCCGATAATGAGAATGCGCACTACAACTCCTTCACCGTTAAATCGCAATGGCTATCTCCTTAAGCAACAACCAGAACGATCAGCTGTCTGATACAGGGGCTGCAACAACTATTCAAGCAGCATCATGGTAACCGGTTCCAATCAGACTCTTCATCCTGCAATAACTCTCAGGAGTTTCGTATTACACAAAAAACGTGAGAAGTCATTCGTCTGATTACTACAGGGCTATCCAGTTCTATGATAATAAATATACTGGTTTTAGTAAATGGGAACCTGAAACTGCAACACCTGGTTCAGGGTGATACAAAAAGCGGGATGCGCACCTCAGTACAACATCCCGCTCTGCTCTTTCCAGTATTGTAAAGACCTGTATTTATGATGAATAACTACGGTCTGGGCAAACCCTCCATGGAGGCGATGGATCGCAATAATTGCTCTTCCGGTAATGAATAATCGGAAAGCTGATCATTGAAATAGGCCTCATAACCACTGAGGTCCATCAGACCATGCCCTGACCAGTTCAGACAGATGATCCGCTCCCTGCCCTCTTCCTTAGCCTGGTTGGCTTCGCGAATCGCCTGGGCAATAGCATGTGATGTTTCCGGTGCCGGAACAAATCCTTCCGTTCGTGCAAAGAGAACTGCCGCCTGGTAGCACTCTAACTGGTGGAGAGAGACTGCCTCGATCAACTCCTCCTGCAGCAGATGACTGATAAGTGGAGCGATACCGTGATAGCGAAGGCCACCAGCATGAATCGGAGGTGGTATGAACTCGTGGCCCAGGCTGTGCATCGGTAACAGTGGTGTCATCATGGCCACATCACCTGAGTCATAAGCATATGGTGCGCGGGTCAGTGTGGGACATGAGGCCGGTTCCACCGCCACTACCCGCATCTCTTTGCCATTCATCTTGTCGGCAATAAATGGAAAAGTGAGTCCGGCGAAGTTGGAGCCACCTCCGGCGCAACCGATGAGAACATCCGGATACTCACCGATCTTCTCAAATTGCTTCTTGGCTTCAAGACCGATGATTGTCTGGTGCATAAGTACATGATTCAAAACACTACCCAGCGAGTAGCTGGTACTGTCATCGGTTACAGCCTGTTCGATGGCTTCGCTGATAGCAATACCCAGGCTTCCGGGAGTGTCAGGCATTCCCTCAAGGATCTTGCGCCCGGTAGCAGTCTCACTGCTGGGGCTGGCGACACACTCCGCTCCCCAGGTGCGCATCATGATCTGACGGAAAGGTTTCTGTTCGAAACTTATACGAACCATAAATACTTTGCACTCGATCCCCATCAGCTGACAACTCATAGCCAGCGCACTCCCCCACTGTCCTGCACCGGTTTCTGTGGTCAGACGCCTGATCCCGAATTCACGATTGTAGTAGGCCTGAGCAATGGCGGTATTTGTTTTGTGACTGCCTGCCGGTGAGACCCCTTCATTCTTGTAGTAGATTTTTGCCGGTGTCCCAAGTGCCTTTTCCAGGCGGCGAGCTCTATGTAAGGGGGCAGGTCGCCATTGCGTCAGCACCTGCATTACTTCATCGGGGATATCAATCCATCGCTCCTGACTGACCTCCTGTTCGATCAGATTCATGGGAAAAATCGGTGTCAGCGCATCCGGTCCTATTGGATTACCTTCAGGATCCAGCGGTGGTGGAACCGGCCTGCTTAAATCAGCCTGTATGTTATACCACTGGCGTGGCATTTCATCTTCCCGCAGCAGAATTTTAACCTGTTCTGTCATTTTCTCCTCCTTTACCAGTTATTTTACTCTTAACAATCCGCTGCTTACAGAGCGGCTATTCTTAATTATCTTTGCTCCCCGCGTGATCTTGCAGAGACTGATTCCCAGTCTGGAAGCAATCTCCCGTTGTGGATATCCCTGCTGTAACTGTTGCATCAGCTCCCAGCGCAGACTGAGATCCTCGATTTCCTTCTTCGTAAATATCTCCCTGAAAAATCGATGCATTGTATCGTGGTCCGTAATATCAGTGAAAACGCCTATGATTGCTTCCTCAGATTTTCTCATGACTCCTCCATGTTTCTATCAATAGAAACATTCCCTACTCAAATTTCAAGTGAAAAAGAGGCTGTATATTTTTTTGGGAAGGCAACAATTTGAAATCAACCAGTCAGGTGGGAAAGTGCAGGTAAATTTACACTACCTGGATCGACCACCACCCAGGTAATCGATCAGGGTAGGATCATCAAACTTCTCCATATTGGTCCAGCCAGAATTATGAAATAGAACGGCCAGACTGATGCCTGTCAGAAAACCGCCGATGTGCGCCCAGTAGGCGATACCGGTGGCTGAACCCTGTAGCGCACCCAGGGCATCCAGTACAAACCATGAAACAATCAACCAGATACCTGGAATCTTGAAAAATAACGGATAAATAAAGAACAGGAAGAGGCACTTGATCCTGTTCAGCGGATAGAGTACAAAATAGAAACCGATGATACCGTTGATAGCCCCGCTGGCGCCCAGAGCCGGCGTGCCATCGAGCAGCAGGTGAACGACACCGGCCATGATGCCACTGGTCAGAAAGACAATGATAAACGCACGATTGCCGATATTTGTATTGAGGGCAGTGCCGAACACCCAAAGGTACAGCATGTTGAATATCAAATGCAACCAGCCGGCATGAAGAAATATGTATCCGATCAGACCCACCGGATTCCACCCTTTGAGCAGCAGCAGTTTCAGCAGATCGATGGGGATCAACTCAAATCGAAACAGCAGGAAGATTACACAACAGAAAGCGATAGCGAGAACATTGCTTACCGGCCATCTTCTTATATAAACATCTGCGCTGTAGGGAAGAAGCATCGGGCAATCCCTGGAAAGGTAAGGTTTTTTCTATGCATTTAATGGCTGCCGATGTGCTCACCTTGGAAAGGAAACAGCTTGTCCTCCAGACTGAACAACAGCCCAGCAGGCAGGTTTACTAACACTCAATATCATGCAGAACAGTCTGTCGTCAGTCCTGCTTCAAACAGTTGATTGCCAATGTCGTGTCCTCAGCGCTATCCAGACCGATGTACATGATGAAACGGGAGCCGATAACTGCTGTCGTCAGTCCGCGCAGGGGGATTCCACAATCCGCCAGTTTCTCCGTCACCTTACCGGCGATACCTGGTTCATCGTCCCCCTGAACCCGAAGAGCATTGACACTGTTGGTGATATTGAATCCCAGCATGGCTGCTGTTTTGATCTCCTCATCACCACGAAGAGGTGCTATGAAGACAACTCCGGTACCTGGTTTTTCAGCTGCTCGGCGGGCGATTACCAATTCGAGGTCCGCTCCCACTTCACGCAGAGTTGTCAGAACATTCGCCAGACTGCCCGTAGCATCAGGAACACCAGCTGCCCATACATCCACATTTTCAACTGTCAAGTTCATTTTTCTATCCTCCCGTTTCTGAAAGAACATGGACCATTCCCACAGGGTAACTAAGGGAACATAGTAATTTCTGTACAGAATTTCAAGATGGAATAATTATTGTTTCGTGAGATTGAAGTGACGTGTGGCCAGGTGATTGAATCAGTTATTCATTTCTACCATGGATTCCCTGGAAAGCAGAAATTGTGCCAGATTGCCACCACCGGTTATCTTCATCTGCTCCAGTTTGAGACCCTGCCCGGCAATCAGTTCCGGCAATCCGCCATGCCTGATGAAATGTCGATAATTGCGGTAGTGTCTCCTGCCGGCCGCGATTTCCGCAAGTGTGGAAACAACTCTTATCCACCAGCCCCGGGGAAACCGCAGGGGAACACGGTGATAATCGGTGATGAGGATACGTCCATCCCTTTTGAGTACTCGTCTGGCCTCCCTTAAAACCTGGCTGCGGACCGGAGGGTCCATTTCATGCAGAACGAGTGTGGTTGTCACCAGATCAAAAGATTCCCCGGCAAAATGCAGATCACTTGCATCCTGAAAGTGCAGGTCTGCCTCAGGACAGAGCTTGTCCCGGGCAACTTCCAGCATTGCTGCAGACATGTCCACACCAGACAGCCTGCAGCCAGCTTCCTGGTACGCCAGAAGTTGTGAACCGGTACCACAACCGATATCGAGCACTGACATCTGTTCAACAGGTGGATACAGCTGGATTGCCTTTCTAACCAGACCGGCATTGAGGGAGTTGAATATTTTGTCGTACCAGCGCGCGACTCCTGAGTAGGGATCTTTTTTCATATCTTTGTTTGCCAGAAGATTAATTAAGTACTCGATGCATGTTCTGCAATATACAGTGTGCTTCTGATAAGTACAGTATAACTGGAAAAAGATTGGCCAGCTTCGCAGTGAAGCTTTGCACGGCACAGGTATGGCCTGAGTTTCACAATTACAGTGTCATATCGCTTTCACTTTGTTATTACTACACTTGCTTAGATGCGCTTTTTACACCCCATAAAGAA
>CAZCRT010000030.1:0-37503 GCA_964501185.1 uncultured Bacteroidia bacterium | reverse complement strand
TATTATTTTGCCTTCTGTGGCTATACTATCGATCCAATCCTACACTTCCATCCTGATCGCTTCCTCGATGAAGCGGCAGGCTACTTCATGCTGTTCACCCAGGTCCTGCAGTTCCGGAACCGCTTCGCCACATTCGGGGCGGGCGATGGGACAACGGGTACGGAAACCACATCCGGATGGTTTGGCCAGCGGTGAAGGGACATCTCCCTTGAGAACGATACGCGCCTTGTCGGTTCGTTCCGGATCAGGCAACGGTACCGATGAGAGCAGGCTGCGTGTGTATGGATGACGGGGTTTATGGTAGACATTTTCAGACCTGCCGATCTCCATCATGCTGCCGAGATACATCACACCGATACGGCGTGCGAGATGCTCCACCACGGAGAGATCGTGAGCGATGAAGATCAGTGAGAGGTGAAACTCCTCCTGCAGGTCCATCAACAGGTTGATAACCTGTGCCTGGATCGACACATCGAGGGCGGATACCGGTTCGTCGGCAATGATAATCCTGGGATTGGTTGCCAGGGCACGGGCAATACCGATCCGCTGCCGCTGACCACCGGAAAATTCATGCGGATAACGGGTTGCCTGTTCAGCCGAAAGGCCTACTTTGTCCAGCAGCCAGCCGACTTTTTCCTTCTTCTCCGCTTTGCTGAGACTGGTGTGCAGATCGAGCGGTTCCTGAATGATTCCCTGCACCAGCATGCGTGGATTAAGTGATGAGAAAGGATCCTGGAATATCATCTGAATCTGAGGGCGATACTTCAGCATCTCCTTCTTCCTCAATTTGACCAGATCTATATAACCATCACCCTCCTGCAACAGGACTTCCCCCTCAACTTCAACATCGGGAGCGGTCAGCCGCAGTACATTAATGATTCCCTTCCCCACTGTGGATTTACCACAACCTGATTCACCGACGATACCGAGAGTCTCGCCGGGATATAGGTCGAAGGTTACACCATCAACAGCCCTTACTTCGGCGACTTTGCGCTGAAAGACACCACCGAACAGTGGAAAACGGACTTTGAGATTCTTGACTTTGAGAATTGGTTTTTCCGGCATGCTGTTTATGTCCTGTTACTTGTCTGATCTTGATAATTCTGAAACAGTTTCCTTAATGGCCACTGCTGCTTCGCATCACACTAAATGGCAACGCACAAAATGATCCGGAGCCACTTCACGCAGTTCCGGTTCCGAATCGTGGCACTGCTGCTCTACCCTTTCGCAGCGGGTGCAGAATTTACAGCCCTGCGGCATCTGCAGTATGTGCGGTACCATACCCTTGATCGCGTTGAGTCGTTTCTGCTTCTGCCTGTCAGGCCTGGGAATTGAATCCATCAGTCCATTGGTATAAGGATGCAGCGGATTCTTGAACAGCTCATGCACGTCGGCAATCTCCTGGATCTTGCCGCCATACATGACGATCACCCGCTGCGATGTTTCCGCTACAACTGCCAGATCGTGGGTAATCAGCAGAATGGCTGCGTCTTCCCGCTCCTGCTTCAACCGCAGCATCAGGTCCAGTATCTGCGCCTGGATGGTTACATCCAGCGCGGTGGTCGGTTCATCGGCGATCAACAATGCCGGGTTACAAATCAGCGCCATGGCGATCATCACCCGCTGTCGCATACCACCGGAGAACTGGTGAGGGTACTCCTTCATCCGCTTGGCGGGATCAGGCAGGCCCACAGCATCCAGCATGGCGATGGAACGTTCGTTGGCCTCATTCCACTTGAGGTTCTCATGCTTCATGAGAATCTCATTCATCTGTACGGCGATTTTAAACACCGGATTGAGGGAGGTCATCGGCTCCTGGAAAATCATGGCGATATCTTCGCCACGGTATTTGCGCATCTTCTCATAACTGAGATCGAGCAGATTAATTCCACTATAATTCACCTGCCCTTTGACAATCTCACCGGGTGGATTGGGAATCAGACGGTTTATGGAAAGAGCGCTGACCGACTTACCGGAACCGGATTCACCCACGATAGCCAGTACCTCTCCCTTGAAAATATCAAAAGAGACACCGTCCACCGCTTTAACCGTACCGGCTTCCGTATAGAAGTAGGTGTGCAGATCTTGTATTTCGAATAGTTTCTCTGGCATGGTGTTACCTTAGTCTGGAATAAACTTTGGGATCAAATGCTTCGCGTACAGCCTCACCGATAAAGGTGATCATCAGCAGTGTGCTGAAACTGGCCACCATCGGGGAAACCACCAGCCACCAGTAACGGATATCGGCGATACCCTGGTTGACCAGTTCACCCCAGCTCGGTGTGGGCGGCGCCAGCCCGAAGCCCAGAAAGTCGAGACCCACCAGGGAGCCGATATAGGCGATGACAGCAAACGGCATGAAGGTGATCACCGGTGTCAGGGCGTTGGGCAGGATATGCCTGAACATGACCCGGCGGTTGTTAGCCCCCATGGAGACCGCCGCAGAGACATAGTCCTTCGCTTTCTCCCGATAGAACTCACCCCGGATATAGTAGGTCATACCCATCCAGCCGAAACAGGTCATCACCAGTGTCAACAGGAAGAAGTTGGGCTGGATGATGGAGCTGACGATAATCATCGTGTAAAGAAACGGTACCGCGGAAAATATCTCGATGAAACGCTGGCCGAAAATATCGACCTTTCCACCGAAGAATCCCAGTATTGCCCCGACGGAAATACCAATTGTATATGCGAAGAAAGCCACAACCAGTGCAAAAGAGAGGGTGATGTTGAAGCCATAGAGCATACGGGCGAAAACATCCCTGCCTCGATTGTCGGTGCCGAGGAAGTGCTGACCGTCAGGTGCTGTGGGTGGTTGTGTGGGCAGTTCTGTCAACAGTGATTCGTTGGGGTGAAATGGATAAAGCGGCATCAGCATCCAGTTGCCATTACCATCTTCATCGAAAGTAGCCTTCAGGTCACGGTAGCGTGCTTCACCGTAAACTTCCTGGTTAAATTCACCACCCGCATGATATTTGAAGACCGGAAAGAACAGCTCTCCCTCGTATTTCAGAATCAACGGCTTGTTGTTAACCAATAGCGGCAACATAAATGAGATGATATAGAGGCTGACCAGCAACCAGAGGGAATAGTAACCCCTCTTCATTGTTTTGAATTTACGCCACCGCTTCTGCAGTATCGATTGTGATGTTGTTTTTCTTCTCATCGTGCGCTCCGTTACTTGAACCTGATGCGTGGATCGATCGCGGCGTAAGCCATGTCTGAAGTCAGGTTACCCATCAGGCGAATCATGGTACCGATCACCATGAAACCCATTACGATCGGGTAGTCGCGATTAATTACGGCCATGTAACTGAGCAGACCGATACCCTGGATGTTAAACACCTTCTCAATCAGGTATGACCCGGCCAGCCAGACACCCAGCAAACCACCAATACCGGTGGCTATCGGGATCAGAGAGTTACGAACGGTATGGAAAAACACGACCCGTTTCTCCGACAACCCCTTGGCAAAAGCAGTACGCACATAATCCTGGCTCAGATTCTCCAGCAGGGAGTTTTTCATAAGTACCGTGAGTGTGGCGAAAGCAGCCACCATGTAGGCAATAACCGGTAGAATCGTATGATGCAACTGATCAGCGATCTTCTCCCAGAAGGTCATGTACTCAAAGTATTCAGAACGGAATTCACCCAGCGGGAAGACATCCCAGAAGCTGCCACCACCGAAATATACCAGCAGCAGCGCACCCAGGATCCAGCCTGGAGTAGAATAACCGACAAATACCATTACACTGGAGATCGTGTCGAACCTGGAACCATGGCGCAGCGCCTTGGCAATCCCCAGTGGAATACAGATCAGGTAGGAGAGGAAAAAACTGATCAGGCCGAAATAAGCCGAAATATGTATTCGCTCCTTGATCAGGGTCCAGACCGGCTCGGCGTATTTATATGAAACACCGAGATTACCGGTAAGAATCCCGCTGAGCTTGCGTTTATAGATCTTCACATTGGGAGCGCCTGTCACATCATCGGTACTGAGCAGACGGGCGTGCCATCCTTCAGCTTCAGATTCGTCAGTGTTATAAACGGCAAAGCCCTCATCCTCCTGCCTTACCAGGAGAGATCTGGTTTTCTTAAGCTGGAAGATACTCTCAGTCGCACCCAGTTCGAAAGCAACCTCATGATTGTCTATCTCCTTGGGCCAGACACCCAGCCAGATCAGATAACGAACCGGCGCCGGATAATTGAGCCCGTAAAATTCCTTGAGGCGAACTTTAGCTTCCTCCGGAATCTCAACCATGGCGATATCGCCACCGCCACCACCGCCCTCACCGGAAAGCATCATTTGAGAGCGGATGCGAAGCAGTTCCTGTTCATAGGGGCCGCCCGGAACCATCTGCAGGATGGAAAACACCAGGATGGTGATACCGAAGAAAGTCGGAATCATCAACAGCAGACGGCGAATAATGTAAGTTGTCATAGAGCGGTCTTGCTCCTCTCGCGGGGCGGGTGAATATCATCAAAGAGAATCTCAGTTTCACCATGTGGGAAAGTGATTGACTCATCATCCCTGGCTGCCTCAATCTGTTTCGCTTTCTCCGGCTCAAACCACCAGAGTACAGGCAGCGAAGACCAGTCACCGGCATAACCGATGTAAGAATCGGGATGGCCGAACTTGTCCCAGTAGGCAACCCGCAGGGTGTAGGGAGCATACCAGCCAAGCACATAGGGTACCATATCCAGCAGGATTCTGTCAACTTCCTGAATAGCCTCGATGCGCTCATGTGAATCATACATAAGGTTGTAGGCATCGCAGATCTCATCGATGCGATCGTTCTTGACACCGCAGATATTGGTGGTGCCACCGATATCTGCCATATTGGAATGGAAACTTGATTCCGGGTTGGGGAAAGTCAGACCGGTCCAGTTCTGATAGTGGATATCGAAATCGCGTTCGTTCATCACATTCTTGAACATCGTCTGCGGAGTGACATAACGCAGGTTGAGTTTGATTCCCACCCGGGCCAGATCCTCCTGGAAGGGAGTGAATATCCTTTCCACCGTCTGATCGATGCTCATATCCAGTTCGAAAATCTTGCCGTTCTTGATCAGCCAGCCATCCGGGTTACGCTCACTCCAGCCCGCCTGACGCAGCAGTTCCACTGCGCCACCCGGATCATAACCGACCACTTCAAGTCCCGGAGCTTCGTACTGACCACCGGGGAAGTAAGATTTAATTGGCCCATATTCATCAAAGAAAAGGGTTTCCATCAGCAGTTCACGATTCCAGAGTTTCTGGAACGCCTTGCGAATGCGGATATCGTTGAAGGGGGCACGGCGCATATTCATCGCCAGCCCACCGATACCTTTTACCCGATGGTTATAGATTTTTCTTTTCTGGATCAGTCCCCTGTGCAGATTCTCAAACTGGGGATCAGAAGTGTCAAACTCCTGTACCCACCACTGGGCGCGCCCGATGATGTAATAGTCAAGTTCACCCTTTTTGAACTTCTCCAGGGTCAGGCGATCGTCCTGAATGATAACATATTTGATCTCGTCAAAATTGGCGTTGCCGATATTCTCTACATAATCAGCCTGCCACCAGTCGGTACGGCGTACCAGAGTCAGGGTTTTGCCCTTGCGCATCTTTTCCTTGACGAAAACATAGGGGCCGGTTCCCGGCATCATGTCGAACTGATACTTTTCCAGGTACTCAGCACCGCTGATCTCATCCAGATGATGGGCCGGCATGATACTCATTGAGGAGAAGTAGAGGAAATGCCGCCAGTTCAGCTCTGTGGTTGTGACTTCAACCATGTACCTGCTCAAGACCTTCGGTTCGCTGTAGCGCCCGTAGAGAGTATTTGAGTAGGGTTCCAGAATCCCTTCATCCACCCGCAGTCGCCAGGAGGCGACCACATCCTGCGCCACAACCGGCTTGCCATCAGACCAGCGGGCATTCGGATCGATACGGTAGGTAAAGGTCATCTTGTCATCTGAAATCTTCCAGTGACTGGCGAGACTGCGTGTCCATTCCAGTGTTTCTGAATCGAGTCCCAGCAGCGTTTCGTAGACAAGTCCACCGATAGCTGTAATTACCGCCGAGTTGGAATCCTTGCCTTCGAGGCGAAGTGTCGAGGGGAACTCGGTGAAGCGCATCATGAACCGGCCGCCCTTTTTCGCCTCCGGTGAACCGTAGTTAACACCGATGTTGGTACTGAAACCGAGGCTCTCAGCGATATCCTCAAAGCCGTCACCGCCCAGTTCAGCTGAAACCGCTGGATCCGGGCCGGGTGGTGTATCAAAGACAGCTACTGAAATGGGTTTTGTTCGCATGGAAATCGGGATTTTGTCTCCGCCACCGCCACAATTGAGCAGGGTCATTGTGGCTCCCAGCAGCAGTGCTGCGAACAGGAATGGGGTAAATCTGCGCCAGAGTATCATAGCTACTCCTCTATGTCTTATTTGGATTGCGTTTATGTTCAACCTTTGTAAAAGAATCATCGCGGTCTGTTTGCACCAGCCCGAGATACGAAACCGCTCATACCGGAAAGAGCATGCTTTTTAAGATAACAAACAATTTAGGCGCGTGGTCGACTAAAGGCAAGGTGAAAGGGGGGAGGCTGTCTCCTGTAATCGCCCTCCCCACTTGTCATGGATTTCCTGCAGGAATTGCCGGTGAGCAGTGCGGGCAGAATCTATTGTTATCTCCGTGGTAACAGCAGCTTTGAAAAATTCCACCAGCCCGTTATAGTCAGCAGTGGAAATCACCTCAGGTGCAATCCGGTTATCCGGTCCCATATTGTGATAGTTATCCAGTGCTACGCAAAGCGCGGCTGATGTCCAGCCAAACTGCTGGTAGGCGCTGCTCTCACAGGTGCCACCATCCATCAGGGCTCTCTGATACCTGAACTCACCCTTACCGGCGGTCTCTTCAGCCACCTTCACCAGCAGCCGGGTAGCGGTGTTGTCAAAAACACTGATCCGGTCCCCGGTACGAATGATCGGGCCTTTGCCGATGTGTGCCACCGGTGTTTCTTTCGATGTTTCCACTGCCAGCATGACCACATTTTCAGGAAGCGCCTTCTCCATGCAGAACCCCAGCGCACCTGCAAAACCTACCTCCTCGGCGCGTGTAAACAACACATGAAAATCAGCGGCTGTTTCCGACAGGGCGACCTCTTCCAGGGCACACAGGATGGCTGCGACTCCTGCCAGGTCATCGGCTACCGGGAGATATGCTTTACCCTGAGTAATGTGTGGTGCCGGCAGATCCCACATACCATAAGCACCGGTGGCAACTTCCTCTTCCACTTCGACAGTAAACCGTTTGGGACGCTTACCCGGTTCGGTGAGCATCTCTTTGACTGTGCCTCGCACTTCACCCGGATAAAAACGGGCTACGCTCCCGGGATAATACTCATCCTTCACATACCCCAGAAACTCAACCTCGACCAGAGAAGAACCACCGCGCAGCACATGGAAACCGGGGTGATCCATATGGCCCGTCAGAGCCAGGGGGCGCTCCAGTTCCAGCTTGTGCTGATAATGGGCGATGATATTGCCATACCTGTCAGAGCGGCGTGACAGATGCGGCAGGGCATCAAGCCGTTTCTCAAGATACTGTATCACGTTCTGCTCGTGGAAGGGAGCTGTCGGCAGGCCGCTCAACTGCAGCAGAAGGTCATGGCGGGGTTCTGTAGACATACTGTTCTCCGGGATTCCATTTTTATTAAGGGGATGGATCTTCATATGTAATCAACCTACAGGATACAACTGCGGAGTGCAAGCAGCGTTACCCCCTGCCCTGTTGAGGCTCCTGCAGCAGTTTATCCACCCATAGTTTCATACGGGCGTGATGAGTTCCCTGCCAGTAGATATTGTCGCATTCAACACAGCAGGAAAACGTATCACACCATTTCTTGACTTTAGGAGGCAGCCGTTCGAACACCGCCTCCTTGGAGACTTCTTCCAGCAGGCCATTGCAGTTCATACAACGCGAAAACGGGCGAGCCTGCTTATGAAGTTCGTAGCGTTGCAGTACTTCCCGCAACTGCGTACGTGGCTGTTGTGAGCGTATACACAATCCCTGACGAACTTCGCGACGCATCAACAGGCGGCGATCCTGTGTCAGTAAGGTTCGCTTCTGCACTCTCGACAATCGTGCCAGAACCGGGTCGGTCAGATCATTGCGATAGAAACTGTCAAAACCGAGCAACCGCAGTAACCTTACCAGCTTACCGAGATGGACATCGAGCAGAAAACGGTGGGGGGGTGTCAGAGATGGAATCAGGCCGTTACCGGTGAGAGGATGGGTCTCCGGATAAACGGTAAATGAGTCGTTGCTTTGCGGGTGATAATTGAAATCGACATCAATGCTGGTTGTGCCACATTCCGGATGCAGACTGATACGGTCAATCTCTACATGAGGGACACCGATGCTCTCCAGTATATCCTTGATGCTGCGCTGCGGGACTACCTGCATTATCAGATAGCGCTGACGCTGAGCACGCGGCAGAAAATCGTTCAGGACTGAGAAGAAACGAACGGTAATGGTGATCATCAGATTGCTTAAAAACGACTGACCAGAATAAATCCGCCAATCAGTAAAACCATAAAAGCGATTGTGACCAGATTGAACCAGCGGTCGATGAACTCCCGTACTCGTTCACCCAGGAAGAATATCATGGCTGCAACCAGAAAGAACCGGCCAGCCCGCGAAATTGCAGAAGCAATCATGAAGGTGGCGAAGTTGATCTTGGCGAGTCCCGCCATGATGGTGAAAATCTTGTAGGGAATCGGTGTAAATCCAGCTGTAAAGACAACCCAGAAACCATGTTGATTGTACAGTTCACGCACTGCTTCAAAACGTTCAACATGGAAGCCGGGGATGTAGTCGAAGAAAAAGTTCGCCAGACCGGAATATACCGTACCGTTGTACCACAACTCATAGCCGATGTAGTAACCCAGCGCACCACCCAGTACTGATCCTGCTGTAGCGATCAGCGCGAAGCGAAAAGCACGGCGGGTGGCTCCAAGTGCCAGTGCCAGCAGCAGCACGTCCGGTGGTATGGGGAAAAAGGAAGCTTCTGCAAAAGCGAGCAGAAAAAGCGCCAGCGGCCCCCATGGTGTCTCCGCCCAGGAGAGTACCCAGTCGTAGAGGCGGCGAATTAAATTGGGTTTATTGATTATCTCTCCCATCCTTCCTTCCCGATCAGTGGTACGAATGTGCATCCACCCGCGTTACTATCCTGATAGCTGTCTCCCTGCCGTACGATTATTCGCAATGCCTGCTCCTGACGGGATCCTACAGGGATCACCAGACGGCCACCGTCAGCTAGCTGCCTCAGAAGTGTAGGTGGCGCAACCGGTGCGCCTGCGGTAACCACGATACGATCGAAAGGCTCATACTCAGACCAGCCGATCGTGCCGTCACCGGTACGTGATACAATATTGAGTAATCCCAGTTCCTCAAAAACCCGGCGAGCGCTGACAGTAAGCTCGCCTACTCTCTCTATCGTATATACCCGCTCCACCAGCCCGGAAAGAATGGCTGCCTGATAACCGGAGCCGGTACCGATCTCAAGAACGCGGTGCCCGGGTTCTGTCTCCAGCGCAACAGTCATAATCGCCACCATATAAGGTTGCGAAATAGTCTGTTCGTAACCAATTGGCACCGGACGATCGGCGTAAGCATGGCCACGCATCCCCCGGGAAACAAACAGTTCGCGTGGAATCGTTCTGAATGCCTCCAGCACTCGTTCATCTTTAATACCGCGAGCAACCAGTTGCTTGCTGATCATCGTTTCTCGCAACAGCTTGTAGCTATGCTTTGACGACATCGTGCTTCCCCCAGAAGAATGAACGGCAGATCAGACCTATAAACCTGAATGTATCACGTAGTTTGCGTATCTGACTCGTCTCAGCAAAATACACACCGGCAATTGCCAGTGTACCCGTACGGAATCCGGCACGGGCAGCTTTCAGGAGCAGTTCCGTTTCATACTCAAAATGCTCCGACACGATATCCAGTTGTCGCAGCACATCGGCACGCACAAGTCTGAACCCGTTCTGACTGTCCGGCAGATGACTGCCGGTAATCCAGGTGACAATTAATGAAGATAGACGATTGGAAAACCGCCGTGAAAGAGGCATCTCACCCCTGGCGCCGGAACGGTCCCCTATCAGCAGATCATACTCATCTGTCAGCCCGTCCAGGAAACGGGGGATATCAGCCGGATCATGTTGTCCGTCAGCATCCATAAGCAACAGCAGCTCAGCACCATGGTCAAGCTGCATTTTAATACCGGAAGCGAGTGCTGCGCCCTTTCCCCGGTTACATTCATGCCGGTACAACGGGATTCCCAGTTGTTCAACACGATCGGCTGTGTGATCGGTCGACCCATCATCTACTACCAGGATACTCTCGCATGGAATCTGCTTCGCAACTCCCAGCAGGATATCAACTATAATGGTACCGGGATTGTAAGCCGGGATTACAACAGCCACCCGGTTCTGAATATGCTCAGCGGTGGTCTGTCTCACGTTTTCCTCAGGGCTGTCCAGGGATCTGATAGAACGGGGAGGGGTCACGTCTCCACCGGCAGTCAGCAGGCCAGGCTGCGACCGGAAAGAATAAAAAAATCGGGGCGACTGGATTTGAACCAGCGACCACTTGACCCCCAGTCAAGTACGCTACCGGACTGCGCCACGCCCCGATTTTCAGAAATATCTCGATAATGCGGCTTGCAGGTGATTTAACAAAAGCCGCGCTTTAGTTCTAAGCCTGACAGCCAGGCTGCCGGTTACTTCAACAGTTCCAGAATTTCAGTGAGTTCCTGCTGCAGATCATGCAGCAGTTCCTGATCCGATTTCCCGCGCCTGTTCAACTGCTTGCGTGCACCCGGGATAGTATACTCTGCTTCGTAAAGCAGATAGCTGATCCGTTTGATCAACTCTATATCGCTCTCCCGGTAGCGACGCGCTCCGGCAGTTGTTTTCTCCGGTTGCAGTTGCTCAAACTGAGTCTCCCAGAAACGTAACACGTATGCTTCCAGGTTCGTCAGCTTGCTCACTTCGCTAATCGTGTAGTAAAGTTTCTTCACAGTGTTGTTTTCCTGGAACAGTGCGCATTAAACTAATCAGCTGATTCTTCCTCTTCAAGCATTTTCTGGCAGTGACGCTGAAACAGGCCGGTAAGTTGGTTACAGATTGTGGGGACGCGCTGTAACAGCCGTTTTCCAGAATACAGACGCAGCATTCTCTCATAATCGAATGGGAATTGTGAATACCGATAGCATGCAAGTCGCGGAACCCGCCAGGGCCAGCTACCACCACCTGCCAGGGCAAACGCCACCTGATAACCACTGGCTTCAAGCAGGTCCCGGGCAAAAGCTGTGGCACGTCCAAAAGTCCAGGCTGCCGCTGCAGATGCAATACCTCTCTCCAGCAGAAGCCTGTGCGCCCTGTTCCACTCTACCCTCTGCAACTCTTCTGACAACCGGCTGCTGTCACAATGTGTCAAACCATGATTGCCGATTGCAAAACCGCGTCCGGCAATTGCCTCCAGCTGCTGCAGGTCCAGGTGACGGCGACGGCGGCCAAAACGGGCGGCGTCCCAGTCATTATCACGACCGGCATACCCAATCACCGGAAACAGAACTGCCGGGTATTGCAGCTTTTCCAGGTGTGGCAGCACGTTTTCCAGCAGTGAAGCATAGCCATCATCAAAGGTCAGCAGCAGCAGTTTTTCCCCCTGCTGTTGCCGCCCCTGCCGCTGCAGATATTGCTCGAGGGAAACCGGCTGAACACCCTGTTGCTGCCAGTTCAGAAGCTGCTTCCTGAAACGGGAAGTTGAAATAGTGGTGATGTCGAAGGCCGGTTGATCCTCAACTGCATGATAGGCCAATACTGGAATATGGAGCTCTGTTCTGTTCATATCCTTCAGGATTAATCAGACACCGGTGTGTCCAAAACCACCTTCACCACGCCCGGTTTCCGGGAGTTGCTCTACTTCCTGCACCATTACCTGAGTCACCGGTGCAATTACCATCTGACAGATACGCATCCCGCGGGTTATCTGAAAGGATTCTTCACCGAAGTTGGAAAGGATGATCTTAACCTCGCCTCTGTAATCAGAGTCAATGGTACCGGGTGTATTGAGTACGGTCAGGTTATGTTTGAGAGCCAGTCCGGAACGGGGTCTGATCTGTGCTTCAAAACCAGCCGGGACTGCCAGCTGAAAACCGGTCGGGATCAATGTTGTCTGACCGGGTGCAAGCTCAATTGCTTCCGGTACTGCTGCCGCCAGATCCATAGCAGCTGCGCCGGGAGTCATATAACGGGGTAGCGGAACATCCTGAGTTGTTGAGTCAATACGTTTGATAGACAATACTACTTCTGTTTTTGTATCACACATTCAGAAAACCTCCTCCTGTCCGGCAGTCAAAGCCGCACGCGAATCATGATGTATCCTGTCAGCTTAAAAAAAAGGCGGGTTACCCCGCCCTTACATGTATGAAGCAGTAGAGCATCAGCTCAACAGTTCGTCCAGTGGTGTGTATTCAAGACCAAAGGCTTCGGCGACTGCATCGTAAGTTACCTTACCCTTGTACATATTGATACCGTCATAAATGCTGCGGTGTTTCAGAGCAGCCTTTTCAGCACCGAGATCCGCAATCTCAATAGCATAAGGTAGTGTGGCGTTGGTCAGTGCTATTGTAGAGGTGAAGGGAACCGCGCCCGGCATGTTGGCTACGCAGTAATGCAGCACATTTTCCACCGTGTATACCGGATCGTCGTGTGTGGTAGGTTTACAGGTCTCAATGCAACCACCCTGATCTACCGCAACATCAACTACAACGGAGCGCCTGGGCATAAGCTTCAGCATGTCGCGTGTAATAAGATGAGGAGCCTTGGCACCGGCAATCAGCACCGCACCGACAACCAGGTCAGCGTCACTGATTTCACGGCGAATGTTTTCCGGATTTGACATCATAGTATTCACATTGCTCGGCATCACATCGTCCAGATAGCGCAGACGCTCCAGGTCAAGATCCATCATGATAACTCTTGCACCCAGACCGGCAGCCATCTTGGCGGCATTTGTACCGACAACACCACCGCCCAGGACTACAACTTTACCCGGCAGCACTCCGGGGACACCACCCAGCAAAACACCGCGGCCACCCATACGGTGCTCGAGATACTTGGCACCCTCCTGAGTCGCCATACGGCCGGCAACTTCACTCATCGGAATCAGCAACGGCAATTCACCATTGCAACCGGAAACAGTTTCATAAGCGATCGCGATACTCTTTGTATCACGGATGGCGAGGGTAAGTTCTTCACCAGCAGCAAAATGGAAATAGGTGAACAGAATCTGATCTTCCTTGATCAGCGGGAACTCTGCAGGCAGTGGTTCCTTGACCTTCATGATCATCTCAGCCGTCTCGAAAACCTCAGCCGGTGTGGACAGAATCTTTGCACCAGCGGCAATATAGGCATCATTATCAAATCCACTGCCAACACCTGCATCGGTCTCAATGTAAACCTCATGACCGCGTGCGATCAGCTGTTCAGCACCGACCGGTAACAATGCAATTCGATTTTCGCTGGGTTTAATCTCTTTTGGAACACCAATCTTCATCTTTATCCTCCTCACCTGTTATTTGAGTAAGTAGCAACCGGCATCGAAACTGGAGTATGCTGGAAGCCGATATATGGGAAACTAAATATGATACATTTTTCGATTTCTCCAACTGTAAAAGGGAAGTGATGTTGCCTGAGACTGACAACCGGGAAAAACAGTCGACCACCAGCTTTTCTACGCACAGGTTAACAGAATAAAAGAGTCTTACGAATCCAGAAATTCACACTGTTCTGTTGCGCAAAACAGGTGATATTTGTTCACTTCTTGAACAGAGACAGGGGATCATTGGTAAATTATATTTGCTTGTGCGTAATATTTATAAACGCATCATGAGCGTGCGCGAAATAATTCTGTTTTGGTGAGATGTGCCTGTTGATCGATATAACAGAACAGGTCTACTGAGAAAATACTCAGGATGGAAAAAAAGAAAAGCCTGCTGCTGTTTTCGACAAATGCCAGAAGCCAGTCAGCAGGCTGCCATAAGGAATGTGACTCGCGTCTGATACCGCCGGTCCCCTGTTCGCGTCAAAACAGCGACCGGATTCAGCAGCTGTTATCCTGCCGTTCCAGTCCGGGATCAACATCGTGCATTGCAGGTAGTATCTGAGCACAAGTCACCGAATATATTGCAAAATCCATGCCATAGTCTTAACCGATATATCTGAGAGAAAAAACCGGGCCTGAACCCGGTTTCTATGATATTTCTGACACTCTGTCAGACTATCTGGCAAATACAATTACCGTCTGCGATTGTCATCGCGTCTTGGACGGCGATCATCATTATCTGATTCCTGACCTTCAGGTCGTTTCATTATCGCTTTACGGGATAGACTCATCTTGCCATTCTGCGCGGAGAGTAGTTTCACCTGCACCCGGTCACCAGGCTGCAGGTAATCATCGACTTTCGCAACCCGCTTGTGATCAATTTCCGAGATGTGAAGCAGTCCTTCCTGTCCCGGCAGAATCTCTACAAATGCGCCAAAGTCCTTAACACTGACAACACGACCATCGTAGACCTCACCCACTTCAGGTTCACGCAACAGGTCTTCGATAATGCGTCTCGCTTCCATGGCGTTAGGCCCTTCCTCTGAGCTGATAACGACACTGCCATCATCCTCAATATCGATCTTGCTTTCAGTCCGCTCGATGATATCACGGATAATCTTACCACCAGGTCCGATAACCGTACCAATCTTGTCGACCGGAATCTGGAAAGAGACGATCCGTGGCGCATAGTCGGAAATCTCACTGCGGGTTTCGGTGATTGCCAGACTCATCTTATCCAGAATGTGCAAACGGCCATCACGGGCCTGTGCCAGTGCTTTGGTCAGGATATCAAACTCGATACCCTCCAGTTTGATGTCCATCTGGAATGCGGTGATTCCATCTCTGGTTCCGGCAACTTTGAAGTCCATGTCACCGAGATGATCTTCATCACCCAGGATGTCAGATAGAATAACGCTCTTGTCACCTTCCTGGATCATACCCATCGCAATACCGGCAACCGGTTTCTTCACCGGTACACCGGCACTCATAGCTGCCATGGATCCGGCACAGATAGTTGCCATTGAGGAGGAACCATTCGATTCCATGATCTCAGAGACGATACGGATGGTGTAGGGGAATTCCAGTTTGTCCTGCGGCAGCATCCGCCGTAACGACCGTTCGGCAAGATGGCCATGCCCGACTTCACGACGACTGACAGAGAACTGACGCTTCACTTCACCGGTAGCGTAGGGAGGAAAATTGTAGTGCAGCATATAGTTCTTATAGTACTCACCTTCCAGTGTGTCCACCTTCTGCTCATCGATACGGGTACCGAGCGTAATGGTAGCCAGCGCCTGGGTCTGACCGCGGGTGAAGAGAGCTGACCCGTGCACCCGGGGCAGCAGATCAGTTTCACAATCTATCTGACGGATATCCTGGTTACCTCGACCGTCGGGGCGGTGGTTGTCGTCCAGGATATTGGCACGGGTAAAGGCTTTCTGCAGGTCATAAATGACACCCTTGACAACCTTTTCCTCCTCCGGATACTCCTCTTCGAACTCTTCCCAGATATCTTTTTTCAACTGCTTGATGGTCTGATTACGCTCACTCTTCTCAGTGACACGGCAAGCCTTCTGCACAGTTTCATTCGCGCGGGCGGTAATCTTCTCAACCAGCTCAGTGTTGATTTCCGGCTCCGGCACTTCACGCTTGGTGATTTCCAGCTCCGCCAGAACTTCATTCTGCAGGGCAATCAGCTGCTTGACACCTTTGTGACCGAATTCTATAGCTGCCAGCATTTCCTCCTCGGAAATCTCGGCCCCTTCTCCTTCGACCATCATGATGTCATCTGCGGACCCGGCCATGACCAGTTCCAGCTCGCTGTCCTCAACCTGTTCATAAGTTGGATTGAGTACCAGTTCTCCATTCAACCTGACGACGGTTACCGCAGCAACCGGTCCGTTGAAAGGGATATCAGACATGCAGAGCGCCAGCGAACTGCCGGTAACACCGAGAGTTGCGCCATCATTCTCGCGATCTGATGCGAGAACGGTGTTCATCACCTGAACTTCATTGAAAAAGTTATCGGGGAAAAGCGGGCGCAGCGGCCTGTCGATAACACGAGCTGAAAGAATCTCTTTTTCAGAAGGGCGTGCCTCCCGTTTGAAAAATCCACCCGGGAACTTACCGCCGGCATACGCCTTCTCGCGGTAATCAACACTCAGTGGGAAAAAACTCTGATTGGCAACAGGTTCGTCTGAAGCACAGACTGTACTGAGCAGAACCGTCTCACCAAATTGTGAGACAACACTGCCGTGTGCCTGTTTCGCCATTTTACCGATTTCGAAGCTGTATGTACGGCCACCGATTTCGGCTGTTTTCTTGATATGCATTTAATCTCCTTAATTCCGGTCCATTACTTACGGATGCCGAGTTTCGCGATCAGTGCACGATAGCGTTCGATATCCTTCCGCTTCAGGTAGTCCAGCAGGCGACGGCGCTTGCCAACCAGCTTCAACAACCCGCGACGGCTGTGATTATCCTTCTTGAACACCTTGGTGTGCTCTGTCAACTCTTTGATGCGGAAAGAGAGGAGGGCAACCTGTACATCAGCATTACCGGTATCCTGCTCGTTAGCACCGTACTCCTTGATCAATTCAAGTTTCTGTTCCTTTGTCAAAGGCATTTCTTACTCCTTTTTCTATATGTGTTTTTTCACGTCTTTGCGTTCCGTCGAAACGTTCCGTCAAGACGGGCCACCCGGTCAATGACCGAATGACTACCTGTTATCAACTCAAAATCAATGATCAGCCCGGTCAAATTCCAGCGCCTGACTCCGGTCCAGCCGCAGCTGGGCGATCAATTGTTCACTGTTCTCAAATTTCCGAATCGACCGCAGCCAGCGCAGCAGCTCCACTTTTACGTTTTCGCTCTTCCCGGCACCTGTATCGTATTCCAGCAGGTGCAGTTCCGGAATTGCCTGGTTACGTCCGAAGGTGGGTGCATCACCCAGATTCAATATACTCAGGTAGCGTTGATCCTCTACCAGCGCCCGGACAATATAGACACCCGCCGGTGGCAATAATTTCCGTTCTTCTTCAATTTCCATATTTAAAGTGGGAAAGCCCATTTGCCCTCCCCTGCCGGCACCCCTGATGATTCTGCCACTGAAAAAGTGCGGCCTGCCCAGCATGGCAGCAGCCCCGTCCAGGTCCCCCTGCAGTAATCGTTTACGAACCTGTGTCGAAGAGATCCGCACTTCGTCCTGCAGCAGTGGCGGGATCACTTCCAGTTCATAACCCAGTCGTTTGCCCAGCAATTTCAATGTATCACGATTACCACTGCGCCCTTTGCCGAACCCATGGTTATAACCAATTATCATCTTCCGGAAACCAATTTGCTCCTGGAGGATTTCCCGCAGGAATTGATCGGCTCCCATTGCTGCCACAGAATGATCAAATGGGATTATCACCATTCGTTTGATACCGGCAGCTTCCAGCAGCGCTGCTTTCTCATCATCATCCGTCAACAGTAATGGTGCATCGTCACGGGACTGCACTACCAGCTGTGGATGTGGTGAAAATGTCACAATCGTCTGCTGCCAGCCCCGCTCCCCGGCAACCAGATTGAGTTGGCGGATTATCTCCTGGTGGGCTTTGTGTACACCATCGAAACTACCGATGCTGAGCACACTCTCCGTTTCCGGCCGGATATTTCTAAGATCACGGTATATTTCCATCAACTACTTCAGTTTTTTTTCAAGCTCATCGAGCGACATTGCCTCTGCCAGCCGATACTCACCAACTCTGGTTCTCACCAGTGTCTCTACAAAAGCACCACAACCGAGAACACGCCCCAGATCACGGGCCAGAGAGCGGATATAGGTGCCTTTACTGCAGGTAACTTCCAGCTCCAGTCCGGGTGGTTGCCAGTTGACCAGATGCAAACGTCTTACCTCCACCTGACGCGGTTCCCTCGTGATACTCTTGCCCTTATGAGCCAGTTTATAAAGACGCTGCCCGTTGACCTTCAGGGCTGAGTGCATTGGCGGCACCTGTTGTATCACGCCACGAAACTGCTCCAGAGCAGCTTCGATAGACTTCTGATTGACTCCAGCCAGTGTGGAAGTGCCGGTCAGCTTCCCGGTGATATCGTGCGAGTCTGTCGTCCGTCCCAGACGCGCGGTCAACCTGTACTCCTTTTCACCATCCATCAGGCGATCCTGTTGCCGGGTCATTTTCCCGAGCAGTACCAGCAATACGCCGGTGGCAAATGGATCCAGTGTACCTGCGTGACCGACCTTGCGAACAGATGCCAGCCGTCGAACCCTGGCTACTACATCAAAGGAGGTCCAGCCGGCTGGTTTATCCACGACCAGCAACAGACCTTCTTCAGACAGCTGCATCATTTTCCGGTGACAGATCGTCCTGATCATCGGTTTCAGGTCGATCAGCATCTATTTTTGCAAAGAGCTCATTCAATCTATCCACATTCTCCAGCGACTCATCGAGTCTGAACTGAAGTTCCGGCACATATTTCAAACGCAGTTCTCCTGCCAGAATGCGACGGATTTCGGTGTTATGCCGTTTGAGGAAGCGTAATGTATCACGTTGCTTCTGCTCATCACCCGGCACCGAAATAAACACACGCGCCAGCCGTAAATCAGGAGTCATCCGCACTTCAGGTATACTGATCAGCCCTGGTGGCGTATCCTTAAGCTGCTGACTGATTATCTGCGCCAGCGCTTTCTTCACCTCCGAAGCTACCCGGAAGAGCCTTTTCTGTGATGTCACACTGATTCCCGTTCTATTTTCACCAGGTCAATCTCCGGTTCACTCTCAATCAGACTGATCGCTTTATCCATCTGTTGCTGCAGATAAGCACCATCATTGCTTACCATGGCCATCCCGATGGCGCCACGCCCCCATTGCTCCATGAATTCAGTCTCCGCGACGGCAGCGTTGAACCGGTTTGCAAGCCGGTCTTTCAAACTTCGTATTGTACGGCGCTTATCCTTAAGTGAACGGGCGCCGGGCAGCAGAAATTCTACTTCCAGCAACAGTACCCGCATTTACATATCCAGCGTCCGTTTGATCTCAATCACCTTGAAGGACTCAATGATGTCCCCCTCTTTGATATCGTTGAAGTTGGCAATCTGGACACCGCAATCGTAGCCCTGGGCCACTTCCTTAGCGTCATCCTTGAACCGCTTCAGTGCGGCAATATCACCGGTATAGACTTCAACATTATCCCGCATCAGGCGTACCCGCTCATTACGGGTGATCTTTCCTGAAACCACCATGCAACCAGCGACGGAACCGACCTTGGAAATCTTGAATACTTCCCTGACTTCAAGTGTGGCTGTTACCTCTTCCTGTTCGTCGGGACGCAGAAGCCCTTCCAATGCCAGCTTGATATCGTTGGTGATATCGTAGATAATCCGGTAAATCCGAATATCGACATTCTGTACACGAGCCTCTTCGCGGGCATTTTGCGTTGGATGAACATGGAAACCGATAATGAACGCCTGACCGGCCACAGCCAGCATAACGTCACTTTCAGTAATAGCACCCACCGCCTTGTGAATCACATTAACCCTGACCTCTTCGTTGGCAAGCTTCATCACCTCGTCAGCAATCGCTTCCACTGAACCGGCCACATCACCCTTGATGATAACAGAAAGCTCGTTAACCTCGCCATCCTTGATATCCCGTGTGAGACTCTCCAGCGAGAGCTTCTGAATTTTCTGCTGTGACTGTTCCCGCAACAGTTGCTGCTTTTTCAGCATTACCTGGCGGGCTTCCTTTTCAGACTTATAGCCAACCAGCGTGTCACCAGCCTGTGGCACACCGGAAAGCCCGGTGATCTGTACCGGTTTTCCAGGACCAGCTTCCTTGACAATCCTGCCATTCTCGTCCACCATCAGTCGAACCCGTCCCATCTCGGCACCGGCAACAAACGGTTCAGCCTTGTGCAGGGTTCCACGCTGAATCAGTACTGTGGCAACAGCACCGCGACCCTTGTCCATTTCCGATTCCACCACAATGCCACGAGCTTCCCCGGTGGGATTGCCCTTCAGCTCCAGCATCTCGGCACGCAGTAGAATTTCATCCATCAGTTTGTCGATGTTCTGACCCTTCTTGGCTGATATATCCACGCTCTGAATATCACCACCCCACTCTTCCACCAGCAGGTTGTGTGCGGAGAGCTCCTTGCGTACCCGCTCCGGATCAGCATTTGGCTTGTCAATTTTGTTGATAGCGATAATGATCGGCACTTCTGCGGCGCGTGCATGGTCGATAGCTTCCAGAGTCTGCTGTTGTACTGCATCGTCAGCAGCCACCACCAGTACTACAATATCTGTTACATTGGCACCACGGGCTCGCATCGCGCTGAATGAATGATGACCCGGTGTATCGAGAAAAGTGATGAAGTTGTCATTATAGTTGACCTCATAAGCACCTATATGCTGGGTGATGCCACCGGCCTCTCCATCGACGACCTTGGTTTCACGCAGGTAGTCAAGCAGGGTGGTTTTTCCATGATCGACATGGCCCATTATTGTCACAACCGGCTGACGAGGCTGCATATCTTCCGGAAGATCGACGATGGTTTCCTCTTCCAGTTCATCATCGCCGGAAATAAACTCGACTTCGAATTCGAATTCGGCACAGAGCAGCTCGATCAGGGTACGATCCATACGCTGGTTAATGGTAATTAACTGTCCCATTTCAAATGTCTTGGTGATGAGATCGGCGGCTGTCTGATCCAACAGTTTTGCCAGCTGCGAAGTGGTGATAAACTCCGTGACCCGCAGGATCTGCTTCTCTTCGTCAATTTCACCAACACCCTGTACCCGGCGGTGCTTCTTTTTCTTAGTGCGGGACTCCATCGCTTTTTCAGCTTCCCGGATGTTAGCCAGCATCTCCTTCTCATCCACCTTGGCCTTGCGGCCCTTGCGACGACGAGTAGTAGTCTTACGCGTAACACCTTCTACTATCTGCTCGGCACTGCTGCTGTCACCACCCTTCAGGGAAGACTTCATACGGGCTATGTCCGCATTGCCACCCTTACCCAGCTTGCGGGTACGCTTCCGTTTCTTCTCCTGCTTCTGCTCCTGCTTCTTTTCAGGCTTTGTCTGTTCTGACCTGGCAGGTTTCTCTTTGGTTGCAGCTTCTTTCTCCTCAGCCTGTTTTTTCTTAGCCAGAGCGGCTTTCTTCTGAGCTTCGGTAGGCGCATGTTCAATGATCTTGCTGGCAGTTATGCTTGGCAGATCCAGCTTATCACTCCTGGGTGCTTCCTGTACAACCTCCGTTTCCGGCTCAATGTCTTCCTCCACCACTTCAGGCAGGGCTTCTTCCTCGGCACTTACCTCGATCTCTTCCTCAGGCTCAGCCTGTTTGATTACTTTCAGGTCATTATAGAGATCTGTAGGCAGCTCAATCTTCTCATCTTCTGGCTTTTCGTCGACATGAAGCAGTTCCTCCAGCCCTTTTTTGCGTAGATCGGAAGCATCGGAAGCGTCGGTATCAGTACCGGCTTCCTCGCCCTGCCTGTAGGCCTTATACTGCGCCGGGTCGAATTTTTCAATGACCGCTTCCCACGACTCCAGGGTCAGCTTCTTCATTGGCGTGGAAGGAACCGGTAGCTCCAGCGATTCCAGGTACTCCTGAATTGTAGCAGTAGCAAGATTCAACTTCCTGGCGAGCTTGAAGAGTGTGATTTTTGATTTAGTAGCCAAATCAGTCCTTCCTTCTTATCAGCTGTTCAATGTGCCGTGCCATCTTCCCATCGGGAAGACCGACCACTTTCACATTTTTCCTTCCTATCGTCATACCTGGTTCAGCCGGACTGCCTGGAACCAGCTGCAAAAACACAGAAGTTGCAGGCAATGGATGATCGGTAGCAGTAACTGCCAATAACTGTTCTGGTGAACGCTGAACACGCTCCAGACCTACCAGCAGTTGACCCGCACGACGTGCCAGTCCCACATACCGACGCACCAGCTCCCACTGTTCTGTGGATAATTTCACCACCGGCGCTCTGTCATCTGCTGCTGTTGGCTGCATCCTGTGCATCTTCTCCCGTGTCATCCTGTTATCTGTTGAATCAGACGGCACCGCAACGACTATGCGTCCGGTTTCTCCAACTCAGGTTCATCGCTTTCTTCTGTCCTGTCCTCAATATCGGAATCGGCTTCCGGTAATACTCCATCAGCAGAAGCTGTATCATCGGCTTCCGTTTCCTCAGGATCACCGCTCTCCTCTGTGATTTCCACTTCCACCGGCTCATCCTCTGAGTAACTGGTCATGATATTAACAGCTTCGGAAATCTGCTCTTCATCGAGCCCGGTTTTTTCCAGCAACTGCTTTTGATCAGCATCCATAACATCGTCAACAAACTCATAACCGTTTTCAATAAAGGCATCACGGATTTCAGTCGGCAGCTCCAGTACATCCTGGATCTTCGTGTCCTGGAAGTACCCACCGAGCAGATGCTTGATTTCAGTTACCTCATCCTCAGGCAGATCAGACTTGCGACTGATATTCTCCAGTTGATCATCCAGTACCGATTCAGCGGTTTCATACCCTGCTTCAGTGAGTCTGGTAACCTGTTCATCGGTCAACTCATCAACCTCGAGCAACGGTAGTTCGCGATCCTGCAACCTGGCAGCAATGAAGCGGCTCTCGGAAGTTGGAATGATGTCTATAACTGCCAGCTGCTCTACAAGACGAATGTTTATATCTTTGGCAAACTCGCTTTCATTCTCCGGCAGGTCACTGGAGTCGACACCGCGGGCTGCTTCATCTTCGATATTTCGTTTGATCTTGTCAAAGTCACTATCGGTAAAAATCACCTGCACTGTATCGGCCTCATCTCCATATTCAATATTAACCGGCTTGGTCGGTACCAGTGCATCCTTGACCAGTCTTTTCTTATCAGCATTATACTCGACAATATCGATCTTCTCGGTACGCAGCTCCCTTACGATCGCCTGGATACGGATTCCTTTCATACCAACGCATGAACCGACCGCATGCACACGGGGATCACTCGACTCAACCATGATCTTGCAGCGCCAGCCAGGTACTCTCGAAATACCGCGGATACTGATGATGCCGTCGGCAATTTCAGGTACTTCCAACTCAAACATCCGTTCGATGAAACGATTATCCGCACGGGAAACGATGATTTCCGGTTCCCCGCTGCTCTTCATCTGCACATCCTTGATCAATACACGGATATGACTGCGACGGCGATATATCTCAAACGGAATCCGTTCCTCCGCAGGCATACGGAAGGAAACTTTCTCCAGGTTGAGGGTAACGTCGCGAGTTCTGGGATTAACCTGATAGACATCAGCGTAGATAATTTCACCAATCTTGGAATGATACTCCTCAAACAGGGTCGCCTTCTCTACCTCACGCGTTTTCTGTAGAATAGCGTTTTTCAGATTCAGGATTGTCCGACGTCCGAACTTTGTATAGTCGATCATCTCGACAAAGTCATCCCCGAGTTCCAGGTCATCTTCCACCTCCTGGGCAGCAGTTATCCCGATCTGCAACTCCAGGTTCTCTACTTCGTCATCAGGTACAACCTCCCGCATTCGGAAAATCTCGATATCACCCCGCTCGGTATTGAAAGTTACCGAGAAGGCGTCTTCCTGCTCGTATTGCTTTTTGAGCACTGTGACAAAAGCGCTTTCCACAATATCCACCAGGGTATTGCGATCCATGCCCTTCATATCCAGCATATCTTTGATGGCTCCGACAATCGACTCGTTCATGGAGTCAATCCTCCTCTATTGTTTCAGTTCTGAAGCCGCTGTGGCTCCGTTTCAAATTTCAACTTCTACTTTAGCTTCAACAATATCCGCCCGGTTCACCATACGCTCACCCTCACTCATTTTGAGCAGGATTTTTTCCTCCTCAACTTCGAGCAGGCGTCCGGTCAGGCTGATTTCATTGTCATCTTCCTTCAGAAGAACTTTTAACATACGGCCGATGTTCTTACTGTACTGGCGTGTCAACAGCAGTGGCCGGTTCAAACCGGGTGAAGTCACTTCCAGTGTGTAGCGTCCCCGGAACAACTCCTTGACATCAATGATGTCCCCCAGCTCCCGAGACCACTGAGCGCACTCATCTATTGTAATACCAGCATCAGTGTCAAGTATCACACGTACCAGCGGGCCTTTCCCGCCGGGGGTGAGTTCGATCGCCACCAGGAAGAAAGGTTCCTGAATCAGCGGTTCCACCAGCTCAAGTATCTCGGTTCTGGTCATTGTCTACCCTTCTTCATCCCGTAGCCATCCCGCGAAGCCATTCTGCCTGGCATAAAAAAATGGGCAAAAGCCCATTGTCAGGCGAACTGTCGAAAACTGGAAGGCTTGCTGGAGGACAGTTCGAAGCGGTCCTGCCACCTTAAGTGACAGAGGTGGAAAATATCAGTTCATGTTCATCTTGTATTTGATTCTTTCCAGATACAATTCAATATCACGGATCTCAGGTGCATCCGGGTAAGCTTCCTGAATCATCTCAAGCAGCTTAAGAGCCTCGGCAAACTGTGTGTCAGCTTCCAGACAGAGTGCTGCCTGAAAGAGATTGTGCGAAGCCCAGGGACTCGCATTGCCATTGCGGGCAGCTTCCTGAAACAGCGCGGCAGCTTCGCCATATTCACCCCGAGACTCACTGGCAACAGCCAGCCCTGCAGTCGCGACGGCGGTAATCATTGCGTCAGCATGATATTTATCAAGGTACTCGCGCCAGTGTAACTCAGCGGTAGCCAGATCATTCTGACGCCAGGCGGTCATCGCCTGATAGTAAACAGCATATCCGGCAGCATCACTACCTGAGAATTCCTCTTTGACCTGATCAAAGAAACCGAGCGCCAGGTCGTACTCTTCTGCGGCAAACAAAGAAGTACCGCGATTGAGCAGAACATTCGCATTACCCTGGATCTCCGCGCGATAAGCCATATACATTCTGGTTCCGAGACCAACGACCAGCAGGAGAATCAAAACCGTGATCAGGCTCTTGCTGTTCTGACGAGCGTAGTCGGCTGCCTTGATTGCGCCAGCGACAAAGGCGTCTTCCTGCAGCTCCTCTTTGCTCATGTGACCATGTGTATCTTGTGACTTATCGGCCATGCTAATAACTCCAGTTTTTTCTTCCCCCCTGCTACCAGGATGGTAGTAGTGATATTGACGGTTTCAACATCATTTCCGCGGGAATTGCAATCGAAAAATATATCAGATGAAGCTGCATCAGTCAAGGATTTTACAGAGGAATGAATGAAACAACACAAGTAACATCTTTCACTATCAGGCAACCATTCTGTAAAGCTACAGACAGAAACCCACCTCCAGATTTTCTGTTTCTCGTGACAAATACGGATTCACTCATTAGATTGACCACCTGGTCATTATCTGAGAGGTTCAACCATGCTCCGGAAAAAAGAGATCGAACTTAAGAAATTTACACAGCTCCCGGTTACTAAACAGGAACGTATCATTACAGCATCACTCACTGAATTTGCCAGCCAGGGGTACGCTGCAGCCAGTTTAAATCGAGTGGTGGCCAGGGCCGGAATTGCGAAAGGGTCTCTCTTCAATTACTTCAAATCCAAAGAAGGGCTCTTCACCTATCTCTATAAAATGGCGCTGGAACAGATTAAGAACTACCTGCGTCAGGTTCGCCAGGATACAGAGCAGGAGGATATCTTCAGGCAATTGGAAGGTCTCTTTCATGCTGGTGCAAAGTTTACACGCAACCACCAGTTGTTGAGTCGTATCTACTTCCGGGTGCTGCACACTGCTGACGCGCCATACCACGCAAAACTGTTGAGTGATCTGCATTCAGAGTCGCTTCGCTTCCTGGAAGAGCTGCTGGCAGCCGGTGTAGAACGTGGTGAGATTCATGCTGGTGTGGACCTTAAGCAGGCCGCCTTCATGCTGGAAAGCGTACTCAATCGATTCCTGCAGACACAATATCTGGTTGAATCAGCTACTGACCCGGAGGCCGATGACCGGTATAATGAACAGAAGCAGGAACAGTGGGTAGCCAACCTGATTATGCTGTTTCGTTCTGGCCTGGCAAAATCATGAAACAGGGGAAACGGGTAATGACAATTAATCATAAAACCTGCCACTGGCTATCTGTCGCATTACTGACGCTCCTGATTCTATCAGGTTGTGGCAGGGATAAATCATCTGTCTCAGTAAGCGCTCCTGAAAACAGCCTCACATTCGGTGTACTTCCTGTGATTCAGGCGTTACCGCTCTTTTTCGCTGTCAGCGAGGGGCTTTTCAAACAGGCGGGTCTCAATATCGAACTGGTCACTTTCAACTCTACCCTGGCGAAGGAGGTGGCGCTGGAAACAGGTGGGATCGATGGCTATTTCGGTGATCTGGTCACACCTGTACTTCTCGCGGAAAGTGGAACCGCTCTTAAAGTAACCAGTGTGCTCTTCAGTACAACAGCAACACAGAGGATGTTCGCAGTTCTGGCCCCTCCCGGCACACCTTCGATCACTTTGCAACAGGTTGTGGAACAGGGGCTGGCTGGAAGCAGTAATACTGTAATTGAGTACCTGGTAACTCGACTGCTGGGTGCTGAAGACACAGTGATAAGATTACAGGAAATCAAAAGCATCCCGATTCGCCTGCAGCTGTTGCTGGCCGGACAGGTGGCGGGAGCAGTGCTGCCGGAGCCGCTGGCAACACTGGCAGAACATAGTGGTGCCCAACTTATTGCGGATGACCGTGGAAGCAGTTACTCCACTACTGCGCTCAGCTTTCGACAAGAAGTTCTGACACAAAAAACACCGGTAGTACGTCGCTTTCTGGCAGTTGTGGAACAGGCAGGAAGGTTGATGCAAACGGATACAGCCACTGCACGGCAGGTGATGAACGAGTATTGCCAGGTACCGGAACTGCTTGGCAATACATTACCGCTGCCGCTCTTCCCCGAGCTGGCGACACCCGGTGAGGAGCAGTTTAATGATGTTATCACCTGGCTTAACCAGAAGAATCTGGTTGCTTCACAGATAACTGCCAAGGACCTGATTGCATATGAAATCAACCCCTGAACTTTTAAGGCTGCAGAATATCGGTAGAGATTTCAAGAGTGGAATCAACTGCCACACTGTTCTGAATAATATCAACCTGGCTGTTTCAGCAGGGGAAAGCCTCGCCGTAGTCGGGCCATCAGGTTGCGGTAAGACAACACTGCTGATGCTGATGAGTGGATTGCTGACACCTACTCGAGGTAAAGTCATCCTGGAAGGGGGAATTCAACAGGGGTCCGATCGCAGAATAGCCCTGGTGCAGCAGGACTATGGCCTGCTGCCCTGGAAAACAGTGGCTCAGAACATTCTACTGGGGGCCAGGCTGCAACGAATTACGGTAGATGCAGACAACATGAATTCGCTGAAAGCGGAGTTGGGGATTACAGATCTGGACAGGTTGTATCCGGAACAGCTTTCCGGTGGTCAGCGTCAAAGGGTTGCACTGGCCCGGGCGCTTCTGCTGCAACCACAGCTACTGCTGCTGGATGAACCGTTTGCAGCCCTGGATGCAATTACCAGGGAGCGATTACAGGATCTGCTTAGAAAACTCCACCATCAGCGGGGCTTCGGACTGGTAATTGTAACCCACGATGTTCGGGAGGCGGCATTGCTGGGACAGCGGGTATTGGTGCTGGAAGGAAAAGGCGCTGGTATTCACGCCATTGTATCAAACACAGCCTGTGACAGAGCGAATTTCCGCAGTATGCCGGAGTACTTCAAGCAGAGTGTCGCCTTACGCGCCATGATTGGAGATGCGGCATGAAAAGAAACAGATGGTTCAGCTATCTGCTCAGTGTGACAGCATTATTGCTGCTGTGGCAGGTGGTAGCCTGGTCTCTGCACAGCCGTCTTCTGCCGGGACCTTTCGCGGTAATAACAATGCTGGGTAGCGAGATGCTTTCAGCACTGTTCTGGGAGCATACCGGAGCGAGTTTCCTGAGGATCACTGCAGGGCTGGCAATAGCATTTGTGACAGCTGTACCACTTGGCCTGGTTCTCGGCAGCAGTCAACGCTTTGACAACCTGCTGGAACCGGTTGTTTCTCTGGTTTACCCTATCCCGAAAATCGTACTGCTGCCTTTGATTCTACTGGTTTTCGGGTTAGGGAACATGAGCAAAATCGTGTTGATCGCGCTCATTATCTTTTTCCAGCTTTTACTGCCGGTCAGAGACAGTGCGCGCCAGATCAACCGGGAGATGATAGTTTCCTTTCGATCTCTGGGTGGTAACCGCAGGCAATTTGTACGGCATGTGGTACTGCCATCAAGTATGCCGGGTATCTTCACAGCATTACGTCTGGGTACCGGCACCGCAATAGCAGTACTGTTTTTTGCAGAATCATTGAGCGCTCGCGCCGGCCTGGGGTACTACATTCTCAATGCCTGGGGCAGAGCAGACTATACTGCCATGTTCGTTGGCATGATAGCTCTGTCACTGGTGGGTGTGTTCTATTATGAAGTCTTCGCAGTTCTGGAACGCAGAATCTGTCCCTGGAGACATCTGAACTGAACGAGTTCAGGGCAGCAACCTGTATTACAGCTTACAGTATGTTTTTTGACCAGAAGGAAAGCCAATGCGACGCGACAGCTGGCAAGCCTGGCTTCAAGCCAGCCGCCCCCCCTTCTATATCGCTACTCTGGTCCCGTTAACAGCGGGATTTGTACTGGCCGGACGGGAATCAATCTGGCGACCATGGCTGTTCCTGGTAATCAATCTGGGTGCATTCATGGTTCACCTGGCTACTAACCTGGCTAACGACTGTTTCGATCACCTGCAGGGAGCTGATGAAGGAAGTGCTACCGGTGGTTCCCGCGTAATTCAGGAAGGGCGTATCACACTTCGGTCACTTGTAATCGCAACAATTACACTCTTCGGCCTGGCCTTTTTGATAGCGGTCTGGCTGACAGCCAGCCAGTCTGTCTGGGGCCTCTGGAGTCTGATTCTGCTGGCGTTTTTCAGCAGTCTGTTTTATGTGGCGCCACCCATTCGCTACGGGTGGCGCGGATTTGGAGAAGTTGGTGCAGGTTTGAATATGGGGCCGGTGATGGTGGTAGGTACTTACTGGGTCCTGACAGGGCACCCCGCCTGGTCCGCCTTCTGGCTCTCACTACCGATAGGGTTGATGGTGGCCACGATTCTCTACTTTCAAAACCTGCCTGATCTGGCAAGTGATACAGCAGTCGGCAAACGAACCCTGGTTGTGCGGTTGGGAAATCCACTCGCAGGCAGAATCCTGCCGCTGTTCGGGTTAGCCATCTATGGAAGTATTACTGCCCTGTATTTTACCGGACAACTGGGATGGCTATCACTGCTGGCCTGGTTGACACTGCCTGTTTTCTACCGCATGTGGAAAAAGGTGCAGCTGTCGGAAGACTGGCGACTTCTCGATGCGAAGGGTTATATGATCCGCCGTATCTACCTGTTCAATGGCCTGCTGCTGATAATGGGTACATACTGGTCCTGAATACATACTGACATTATTGAGCCAATTTAAATTCGGAGTTAAGATGAACCAGCTGAAGAATGCAATTCTGACAGGAGTTTTTTTGCTGAGTGTGATACAGTCAGCAACAGCCGGAAACATTACCGGCCAGGTACTGGGTGAATCCGGTGAGGTGTTGACCGGGGCCAATATCTGGCTTGACGGCACAGCTCTGGGCACCTCTGCTCGTGAGGATGGCCAATATGTGATCAGTGGAGTAACGGATGGTAACTACCTGATTGTAGCTGCCTACCTCGGTTATCGTTCCGTCAGTAAGATGGTCACAGTAGCAGAAGGAAACAGTTCAATGGATTTCGTGATGCAATCAGGTGCGATAGCAGGTGAGGAGGTGGTTATCTCCGCTACTCGTCGTCCCCAGAAACTTCTGGATGCTCCAGGGAACGTAGAGGTCATTACCAGAACACAGTTGCAGCGTTTGAACGGCTACTCAATAGCGAATTCCATGGAGAGCGTTAAAGGTATTCACACCTATCGTACCGGTATCGATGGTGTCGGTATTAATGCGCGGGGTTTCATGACCGGTTACAACTACCGTTTCCAGCTGATGACTGATGGTATGAACAGCATGCTGGCAGGAAACGGCCTTTCCGCCGGACACATGACAATGACACCTCGGGAGGACCTGGAGAAAGTGGAGATTGTAACCGGCCCCAGCTCTGCACTATATGGCCCCAATGCTCACAATGGCCTGCTCAATGCTATCACCCGGCACCCTCGTGATTCGCAGGGTGGCACTCTGGTTCTGGGCACAGGTGAAAACAATCTGTTTACGATGCGTGGGCGTTACGCGGCCGCACATGGCCCCCTGTCCGGAAAGATCAATATGGAACACCTGCAGGGCAGCGACTGGGATGATAACCGTACCTACTGGCTGGATCTGAATGAAGATGGTGCTATGGATGAAGCTGAGTATACCGTAGAGGGCAATGACAGCCCTATTCAACATACCCGTTTCAATACAGCCGCTTATTACGAAGTGACTCCACGCCTGGAACTGGGAGCCGGTTATGGCTGGTATACTTTCTCTACCCGCAATGCTACTAACATCGGACACAATATATTGCAGGATTGGGTAATACAGAACTGGTTCTGTCAATCTACGCATCCCCGGTTTTTCGCGCGTCTTCATGGCACAGTCAATCATTCCGGTGATTACTACCAGGAGGATGTTCGAGCAAAACTGCAGATTCTGACCGGGGCCAGTGCCGAAGATGTGATAACGAACATTAACCTGACAGATCGTTCCCGGCGTTTTGGCGGGGAGTTGCAGACTAATGCGAGTTGGCTGGGGTTCAATATGATCGGTGGAGTCAGCGCCGAGCGGGAACTACCCTTAAGCGAACGCACTGTATTGCTGGATAGAGGTGTGGATCCCCTTTCAGGTGAGGTTACCGGTAATGAGATTGTGATCGACCAGACAGGTATCTATGGTCAGATTGAAAGGGAGCTTCCATTTCTGCTGGCCCTGACTACCGCCTTTCGTTACGATACACACAACAATTATGATAGTCAGTTTTCACCGCGTCTGGGAATTTCCTGGAGTGGTCTGCGTGGTAAACTACGTGTCACCTGGAACCGCGCTTTCCAGGCACCCTCAGTAGCCCAGCAGTATCTCTATATTTTTGTTCCGGCAGGGCCTGAATCACGCTATCAGTGTGGCAATGGACTCGGGTTCACTCTGGCTGATGGCAGTACTATTGATCCACTGCAGCCGGAGATCAATCAGACGGTCGAATACGGTTATCGGGGCACACCTCTGCCGGAGCTCTTCGTCGATGTCAGCTACTACCGGAGTCATTATGAGAATTTCATCAGTGGTTTCATTCCTGTTGGTTCAGCTGTCAGCATGGGTAATACCTCCCTCGATTCGCAATACCCACTACTCACTTACCTTAATTTCGGGCAGGTGGATCTGGCTGGATTTGATCTGGGTCTCTCATATCAGGTTACATCTGGTATCGGCATTGAGGGGTCAATCTCCTGGATTGATGACACCGGCTTTCTTACAGCCAGGGATGAGAAACTTGCTACCAGTGATGCACCCTACTGGAGTAACTTCTATTTCAACACACCGGAATGGAAGTGGAGCCTCGGTCTTAACGCCAGTAATCTGATATGGAATGGTCTGGATATTGATCTGTCACTGCGCCAGGTAGCAGCATATGATTTTGTGACCGGTCTATGGTCGGCTACTGAAGCAGGTGAGGGAACTGTTCCGGCGGGTCCGGCGGCTGGTAATCCTTACTATCTCGATCCCGGGCCGTTGGGAGGTTTTTCGCTATGGGACCTGGCTGCAAGTTATCGGTTCAACCCCCAACTTTCATTACTGCTCAATGTGGAAAACCTGCTGGACAGCCGCATGTATCAAATGATCGGCTCACCACCTTCACGTCGGCTGACAATGCTGGAGGCCAGGTACAGCTTCTAGAAAACTGCTTTCTCCCACACTGGGATTCTTAAAATAGAGCCCTGTCAGCAAATGCAGACAGGGCTCTATAGTTATGAGCTTCCAATTGCCCGGTTATCAGTTATCGACAGGCAGATTGCCAGTTTCCGGAATCTGTTTCTGTAACGGGAGAACACCCATAGGCTGTGCTATGCCATTCAGTTCAGATTCATGGTGAATTGAGATTTTGTCATCAATAATTACGCTCATCACACCATCCTCATCCACGGCTGTAACCAGTACATAGAGGCTATTGTCCATAACGATATAGCATGGAACACCAAGGAACTCACTGGCGGTATTCGATGCAAGATAGAACCAGTCCCCCGGGAAAGTATCATAAGGCTCCCAGGCCCAGTAGAAGTTGTAATGATCGACGACCAGCGGATCACCGTAGATGTCCTCGACAACGTCACTGAAGACATAATCGAATACGTAGTAGTCATCACTTGGGTCAAGGTCCACAGGAATAATCGTCAGGTCATCAACAGGCTTGGGTTCGCGGGGGACTATCACCTCCTCACCAACGATGAAGGTGTAGTCACCGTCCAGGGCCAGGTCAGCGAATCCGGTTTTGTAGATCACTATACCGTGCCATCCCAGCTCAGCAGCATCCAGACTCCCTGATTCATCCACACCTGCACCACCACTGTTCAGGAACAGCAGAGCGTCACCAACAGCACCATAGGTGGTACTCGGTCCAAATATGGCAATACCGAGATCGGCGCCGGACTGAACATCAAGTTCGACAGGATAGGTGCCGGCTTCCAGATAAATGTCATAGGAGTGAACGACATGATCGGCAGGGATAGTGAATGTACCATACAGCTGGTCAGGATAACAATCCATGATGCTTTGCGATCCCTCGATAGCATAGTTGCCGATAGAGGGTGTTGCCGGATATGCCCAGTTATTGGTTATCCCGAAATCTCTGAGCTGGTTGTTTCCAAGATTGTTTCCATTCATCACCAGGAAACCACCATTTCCGGCACCGAAGTAACCCATATCCAGGTTACCCAGGAAACCATCTTCTGATCCGGTAGAATGGTAGTCGTAATTCAACAGAACATAGAAATCTTCAGGATCGGTCGGCAGGAAACCTACAGCGGTCCAGAAACCCGTTCCAAAAGCATATCCATCCTGGTTATACCCCGGTTGAGATGACCAGTCAGGGTTGTCAGTATGCCAGTTAGGAACCGGTGAGCGCAGGGCCGGAGTGAGATTACTCAAAATATAAGGCGCCCAGCTATACTGCGTGTAGAAGTGATTGTTGTTTTCACCATCGGGCAGCTGCTCAGCTATCTCTGCGTTGATGTCGATCCTGGCACCTACTTCATGGCGTCCGCCCTTGACATAACCCAGATCTTCGTTGCCAAGCCAGGTTTCAGCACCGGGTGCAACATTGACCACAAAATTGCCTGATTCACTTGTCTGTGGCCCATCAAGATAGAAGGCACTGTTAGAGCCGGGGCCGAAATAGCCATCTCCAATATTGAGATATCCGTTGTCGGCAACTGAGTTACCCTCGTTGAGTGTGGCGGGCAGTACACCATAGCTGCCAACACCATCATTACGGGCAACCAGCTCGTAATCCCAGCCGCTTCTGACTGTATGTGTCAGGTCTCCGGCAGGGGGGCCCCAGTAGAAGTTGTAGTTGGCGTACTCCTCCAGTTCCCAGCGCCAGTGTTTACTGACCACCAGACCATGGAAACCTGTAGTAGCAGGTGTAAAGACACCGCTTTCTGATTCACCGGAACTGCCACTGTTGAAGTTCCAGTCATAATCCATACGGGCAAAGTAATCATGATCCGGCCCGTAGATCCCCACAGCGAGGTCAGCGTCGCCACCGATGTTCTCCAGCAGGAACCAGACTTCCTCACCGGCTATCAGATACATCTCGTAAACATCGAGGATCTCACCGGAGTCAATCGACTCAGTGATTGCCAGTTCCTGTGTGACAGGTGGTGAACCTAAGTAGTGATCTCCCGACGCAGCATCCGCCTCGACAGTATAATTCTCATCGTTGTCATCGTAGTTGATGATACTGAACCAGTCACCCAATCCTGTCTGATTGTTGTTGCAGCCCACGTAATCTACGAAGCTGGTGTTGCTTGAGTATGACTCGTAGGTAGTGAAGCCGTCAGTAGAGTTGGGCGCTACGCTGTGAAGGAATACATTGTAATTACCGGTAGCTGTCGGCATCACGCCGTAGGCATCCCAGAAACCGGCATAATTGCCACCATTGGTAAAGCCATCCTTGGCATAGTAGTAAACACCTTCCGGGTCCTTCTTCGGGGCACGAGTGTAGGTCTGTGGTACACCCTCAGCCAGGATGATTCCATCCCAGACATACATATGCACACTGGTGTTATTGGTTTCGTTGCCTTCCGCCAGCACATCGTTAACATCACAGGTTTGACGCAGATAGTGGTTGCCACCACGGAACTGGTGCCCCACACCGTTGACAAATGTGTATGTAAATGGATCGATATCGGGTGCGGCCCAATAGAGACTTACATCATCCCGGTAAACATCAGAGCGCCCCGGTTCAGCCGGGCTGAAATGGCTCCAGTTAACCCAGGCATTGGCTACATAAGTGTCCGCTGGCAGGGGTGACAGGTTGGCGGGAACTGTATGGTCGCCAAGAGTGTTGTTTACCACCAGGTCTGCATCCCATCCTCCGGGCTGATATGGTGCCACATCCGGCGCCAGGATACCGAAAAGATCGGGCAGAACACCGATTTCAATAGATGGATCGTTACAGGGTGTGCCGTTGATCTGCAGCCAGCTGCGCAGGGTTGCGGGGCCGATATTATCACCACTATGCTCGGAACGCCAGATGTTATTCAGCACACCACCACAACCACCAACCATGGGGCTGGCGCCGGAAGTGCCACCGAAATCATTGTCATACCACTCGTCGCGGTCACCCCAGCCACTGAAAAGATAGCCGTAACCGGTACTGTAGATGCTCTGAGCCCAACCGTAGCTGGTTACCCGGCTGCCAAAGTTTGTATAGCAACGGGGATCATGACCATTTCCAACTACCGGTGATTCGGAACCACCGACATATACCGATCCGCTTTCTGTGGACCACTGGAAGAGAGTCCCGAATACACCGTCATCCAGGTCGACACAACCGTTACCGGCTGCCAGGAAATAGTGGATACCATCGGCAACACCAGCCTCGATTGCGGTTTTGACACCTGGATCATACTCACAGGCCACGACGCCGTTCTGACCGGGGTTACAGGGGCAGGATTGGCCGTCCGGCATCGGATCAGCAAAATATCCCCAGGAGGAATTTGTGAGTTCTCCGGGTAACAGGTCAGCATTTGCTTCATCGTAGATTTCAGCAACAGATCCGTAAGAACCGCTGTTACGCTGATAGAGGCGCATCTGCTGATCAGCCAGATATCCCAGCATGCCGACGTTGTTATCATCACAGGCACCCAGAATACCCATTACGGCTGTACCATGGTCATTGTTCGAGTCAGGTGTACCCAGGGTAGCGACAAATCCCAGGGTTACATCTTCATGAGTAATCTGCATACCCCGCTCAAAAATACCTGTCCAGACGCCGGTACCAGAACCATCAACTACGTCCGCTCCAAACAGTGCCTGTGCGTAATCGAGGTCTGTGCCCAGCGGAGCCGCATCATGATAAGTCTGACCCGCCTCATAATCCGGAGTGGTCTGATCGATATCGGTACAGGTGAAATCAACCGGAATGGACTCGTAATAAGCGATCTCTACTTCCGGAGCCAGCAGGATCTCCGCCAGCAACGCCCGCGGGTCCGCTGGTGGTTCTGCCAGTTCAAAAACATGGAAGCTGAAAAGATCTACCAGATCCTTTCCTGATTTTGCTTCAACACGGGCAGTACGCTCCTGATACTCCGCCTCTGAGGTCATCTGCATGTAGAGCCGGAGTGTTACTTCCGGGTGAGACTGCAGAAAATAGCTGGTCATGGACAGATCAGCACCACGTTGTGAAATCAGTTCACTCTCATTCAGCCTGACCATATCCTCGTCAAAGAACTTTACAATTAAACGGGTCAGGTCACGCGCCTCAGGATTGACACCCTCAGCAAAACTGTATTTATCAAAAACCATCCGCGGCGCCAGTTCCGTTGCCTGGGCCAGTGTCAGTCCGCACAGCAGAGTGATTGTCAGCAGTATTGTCAGTCTTCTCATTTTGCACCCCCTTCCTCACCGGAAAGCGCATTGCCGGTGACAGGATCCCTCTGTACCGTTACTTCAGGATAGGGATTGTTGATCGGAGAGAGGCCATGATCTATCACATCCTGCAGTTTGAGGGCGTATTCATCATTGCCGTCTGCGATGGCTTCCGCCAGCAGCAGCTCCAGCTCAGCCCGTTGGAATTCCGCCTGAAGTGCCGACAATTCCCGTTCCATGGCTTCCTGTCTGGCATAATCCTCTTCCAGCAACAGTTCAGCTTCCAGGACGCTGAAACGGGCATCCCAGTCGGACCGCAGTTGCAGCAGGGCATCGGAAGCCTGATAACTGTACAGGTCTGTGCCGGCAGTGGCTTCAGCCTGAACCTCGCTTACTTCCGGAATGCCGGTATCATCATAAGAACCGGCACCGGTATCGCGTTCATTGCCAATCGCGGTCATTAAGAGGCCGCTGAGCAATGAGACGGTTGCAATCTGTAGTAGTCGTTTCATCGTGTGCCTCCTTCCAGGGAATCATCTTCTTCAACGGGTAACTCCCTTGGCAGGTTCTGTGGTGTCGCTTCAATACCGTTGATCAGCTGGTCGATGTTACGTTCAGTACGGCTGAAGGCAACATCATCGCCTTGCAGGCGGTAAAGCTCCAGTTGCAACTGCAGCTGCTCCAGCTGAAAACATTGCATCTGCTCATTGAACTCGAACAGACGTTGAGGATATTCCTCACGAGCACCCCAGTCGTATTCGTGCGCCCAGCTGTCTCGCTCAATGGCGAGATTCCTCAATGCCTGTGTAATAGCCGGTTCATCCTGCAGCTGCGGAGCTGTCTTTGAGTTATCGGCAGCGCTCAAAGATGCCACCACACTCAGAATAAGCAGACCGGCAAGAACTGATCCCCATCTGTGCTTTCGCATACTTCCTCCTTCGTCGTTTAAACATAGAACTGACAGACTACTACCCGATCAGTTATTGTGGTTGGCAATAACAACAGAGGTAGCGCTGTTCAGCCCGCTAAAGTGTATAGAAACATTACTGCTAAATGTTTGTCAGAATAGTGTGCCCTCCGGACTGGAGGGATAGTAAGTATTATTAATCTATAATATAGTCTGCCTGACAGTGAGGCTGATTTAGTGGTTTTGAAAATAGCAATTCCCAGCCGATTAAGCAACTATCATTTGAAGTTATTGCGCAGAGAATAAATT
>CAZCRT010000029.1:5102-38949 GCA_964501185.1 uncultured Bacteroidia bacterium | reverse complement strand
CTCCTGCTGAGACTGGCTGAAAGCGGCAATGGTAAGTTGAAATACAAATAACAACCAACCGACTGATAAAAGGAGCTTTAACATAGGTCCATCCTTTCACATGTGATTGTGAATTCCCGTCTGGCTCGCAGTAGATGTAGACTACCAGTTCCTGTTAATATAGTATTGCTTGAAATTAATGACTATCAAAGAAATCAGTTCGAGAAGCAATAGCTAAAGCGACCAGAGACATTACTTCGACTTGTTCTCGAGTGATTTCAATATGGTCGAAGCTATGGACCGATGCTTCGACACCGGTCATTAAAGGGGATAAAAGGTGAGCATCGGTAACAATGCAATAAACTACTGTCAACAACACTGTTTTCTTACGAACAGCTCATACATCATTACGATACCGCTCGGCCTCCTGGCTTGCCAGAGCGTCGCACCGTTCATTTTGCGGATGTCCGGCATGGCCTTTGACCCAGTACCACTCAACCTGGTGGATTTCAACCAGCTGCTGCAGCTGTTGCCAGAGATCGGCGTTTTTAACCGGCTTGCGCGCAGCAGTCCGCCAGCCATTACGGACCCAGTTTTTAATCCAACGGGTTATTCCGAGACGAAGATACTCCGAATCAGTTGTCAGGCTTACCTGGCAGGGCTCCTTGAGGGCACTGAGCCCGGCAATAGCGGCCGTCATCTCCATGCGATTATTGGTCGTATCCGGTTCGCCACCATGAATCTCTCTGGTGACTTCACCGTTACTCAATATTGCCGCCCATCCGCCGGGGCCCGGATTTCCCAGGCAGGCACCATCAGTGTGGATTGTGATCTTTTTCATACGTTGGCCCTCTGCCAGTGTCCTCGTGACCACCAATAGCCCATCAGCAGTCCCCGTATAATTGTTGATATCGAAATTGCCCACCAGACACCGCTGACGTCATGTGTGACATAGCGGATCAGCAAAAGAGCCAGCGGGATACGGGCAATGCTGAGTGGTACTGAGATTGTCATAAGCGGCAGCGTGTTCCCCGCACCGGAAAAAGCACCATCGAACACGATTTCCATCGCCATGAATATCTGAGACAGTGCCAGGATTCGCAGGTAGGTGCTACCGGTGGTCAGTACTGATTGTTCCTGTATAAAAATCCTTACACAATGCTCGGCTCCAAAGAAGTATACCAGCGCCAGAATTCCACTCAAAATAGCCGCAGTCAGAGTTGCGTACCGTACCCCCTTTTTTACACGCTCAATATTACCTGCGCCGAGGTTCTGCCCGACTATTGTTGAAGCAGCTGTACTGTAACCCATCGCCAGTATCCAGGAGATGTACTCAACCCGGTGCCCGATACCCAGCGCTGCAATCGGGCCGGGGCCATAATCGGTCAGAATACTGGTAAGAACCATATAGACCAGGCTGAATATAATCCCGGTCAGCGATTGCGGCACCCCTATACGTACTACTTTCCAGAACAGTTCCCAGCGGAAACGCATCGCCTGTATATGTGGTGTGAAGAGTCCACGTCGAATCATGATAGTCAACAGTACCACCATGTAGAGAAGTTCCGCCAGTACTGTCGCCACGGCAGCACCTGAGATTCCAAGCCGGGGAAATCCCAACCAGCCGAAGATCAGCAGTGGGTCCAGCAGGATGTTGAGGAAAATCGCTCCTGCCAGCACTCGAAACGGGGTAGTTGTATCACCTGCAGCGTGGAATATTTTCTCACCAACGAAGGACACGAAAAATACCGGCGCCATGACCAGGATGATGCGGGCATAGTTTACTGCCTGCAGGTGCAGTTCCCCCTGCAGTCCCATCAGGCCGACAAATGGTGCCAGGAAGAAATATGCAATCAAAGTGAAGGCGATCCCGATCAACACACCGATACCGATACCGGAAGCTGCTGTATCCCGTGCCTCCTGTGTCAGCCCCTCCCCGTGACGACGTGAGAGTACTGCCAGCAGCCCGATGGCGGGTATCCCGGCAGTGGCCAGGAATATCCAGACAACAAACTGACTGGCGCTGATGGCTGCCAGAGCCTCTTTGCCCAGACGGCCTACCCAGATCATATCGATAAACTCAAAGGCAAAATGAAAAAGCGAGCCACCGATTACCGGTAATGCCAGCCGGTGTATCTGTCGCTTGAGTGGGCCACGGGTCAGGTCGTGAGACATAGTGCAGGATTTCTGTAATGTTGACACTGGACTGTACTGTTATCGTATCAGTAGAATGTGATACAAATCAACTGGTAATAAGCAGAGAAAAATAACGGGAATGCAACGAAAACAGCTGATACAGGGGGCGGATAACTATCACAGGGGACTATCAGACCAGGGTCCGGGAGAAAATCAGAATCCGCGGTTAAGAGAGATCGCTACCGGATAGTTAAATCCGGAAGTGGTTGTCAGCAATTCACCTGAATCGGAGTAACGCAGAATACGATTCTGCTCGGTTTCCGGAATCCAGCAGCTGCCGTCATTGAAATCAACTGCCAGGGCCCGTGGCCAGGCCAGACCGCTTATCTGCAGTTGCAGGTTATCGTAGAAGAGCTTACTGACGGTGCCCTCAGAACCTCCATCGCTCACCCAGACCAGACCGGTCCCGCTACCGGCCGCTACTGCCAGGGGGTCACTGAAACCGCTTATCGCCAGTGAATCAGACAGGTCTGCCAGCACTCTGTATACTGTTGCCGCCTGTCGATCTACCAGCCAGCAGGCTCCACTTTGAGGTTCAATTGCAAGGTCTACCGGCAGCTGAAAGCCATGCATGCTGCGCACCAGGGTAGTATCGTTAATTGTTGTCTCTTCAGGTAGATCCGTCGCGATCCGGTAGAGCGATCCAGCGCCTCGATCACAGACCCACAGCTCACCGGTCCATGGATTTGCAGCCAGTGCTGTTGGCTGTGTCATACCGCGCACGGTGTTAAGGATGGTTACACCATCAGCGGCGATCCGTCGCACAAAGGCGGAATCACTATCGGCAATCCAGCAGGAACCGTCCTGAATTACAGCTGCGGCCGCCTCCGGTCTTCCTCCTGTGAAAAGGCTGTCGAGTTTTTCCCCATCAAAGTCAAGCCGCCAGAGCAGTTGCTCCTCGCGGTCAACAACCCAGAGACGACGGTTTTCAGCGTCGACTGCCAGAGCTACCGGTTCAACAAACTGCTCCACCCGGAAGAGCTCAGCTCCACGTGAGGAAAGTTTCACAACTTCCCCCTCACCCTGGTTACAAACCCAGGCGCAACCCAGCTCGCGGTACACTTCCACCTGAATTGTATCACGTGCTTCACCACCCCTGTTGTCACTCACAACTGCACTTATCCAGGCCTGTGTGACCGAGTCCGGCGCCATCCAACGCAGAGAGTCTGCAGCGGTTTCCAGAATTGTTCCACAGGATACTTCCCAGTCGTAGCTGATCTCCTGGGAGTCCGGATCAACTGCGGCAACCGCAAACCAGCTGTCGTTCCCGTTGAGGAGAAAGGTCACGGCTGACGGCCAGCCGGTGATTTCCGGATCGCGGTTTTCAGTGTTGAACCAGGCGGTATCGGCTGCATAAGCTCCATCTGGATCGGTAACCCGGCAGATAATCTGGACCGGTTGGGTTGAATCGGGAGCCTGCCAGCTGGCAGAGTCAATCGTACTGCTTAACAGTGTACCACAGGAAGCCTGCCAGGAAGCGGACAACGAATCTTCATCCGCATCATCTGCAGTGATTGTAAAAGTAATGGTTTGCCCGGGATGAATTGAGGATGCCGTCGTCTGAATTGTCTCGAGGATAGTCGGCGCATTATTGTCCTCAGCGGTAGGAATACGGGCGCAGGATACAATAACTGTCAGAAAGAGTAAGAACAGTACTGTGCGGGATTGAAGCGTCTGAAGCCTTATCCCTTTACCGAACTGTGTCATCTTCCTGCCTCCTCTTACTGCCGTTCTTAATGCGACGCAACTATTCGTCAACTGTCCATTCGATTTCTTTATCATAGAAGAGCGCATCCAGTGCTGCGCCTGCCCAACTGTCTGTGACTTCCTGTTGCAGCTCAGCAGCTGCCGGTGAATCCAACGGTATCACCAGACGGTCAGGGGAGCTGAACAGATGTGGTGCGAGCGCTCTTTCCCGCTGTTGCCGGATATCCACATGGTGAAGTTGCCGTCCATCAGTGGCTGCCAGCATGGTGACTTCGGCACTCAGGTTATACTGCTGCCGTTGCGGTTGAAATATCCAGGGGATCCCCCCCGCAGCGAAGCGGCTGTGCTCACATTCATTTATCCGGCCTGTCAGAACAACATCAGCTTCAAGCCAGAATCCCAGCTGCTGCAGCTGCCCTGTAGTAAGGGGGTTTGTCCCGGCCAGGTTCAACTCGTTCAGGCCCTGCTGAATATGGGAAGCGGGAATCAGGGTCAGGTTGGAGTCTACTCCGAATGTACGCTGGCAGCTGTAAAGCAACTGTTCTGCAATTGCAGGATCACACCTGCCGGTAAATGGCAGGAGAGCCAGTCGAATCCCGGCAGGAGGTGACATCACTGAGATAGTATCATTCCTGAGGGCTTCTCTTCGCTGTGAAGACAACTGCTCCATCTCCACCTGCAGATGACGGCTCTCGATCGATTTCATTAACTGTGGCTGTCTGGTATAGCTTATTCCGGCAAATAGACCGGGGTATTCTTTTCCGGAAATTCGCTTCTGTTCGATACCGGCATACCAGCCAAGGCCGAGCCCGAGGTTTCCGCGCAACCCTGCAAACAGTTGCTGTTCAGTACTCTTGTCATTCAGGCTGACTTCGTGTCCAAATTCAGTGAACAGCAGTAGATTGTCCTTTAACAGCTGAAAACTCATGGCAGCACCCCAGATTGAACGCTGGTGCTCCCAGGCCTGATCGCTGAAGTAACCGCCCCAGGCATCCAGCTTCAGACGATGTCTCTGATATTCCCAGATCAACAGGTTTTCAAATCCCAGCCTGTCAGCGGTGTAGCTGGGAAAACCGGCAAACTCCTCCTTGTAACCGGAGGCCAGCCTCAGGGTTGTACGCCAACCGAGATGCATTTTGATACCGAAGGGGCGCGGATGGTGCAGCAGCATGCTCATCAGAGCATCTCCCTGCCCCATCTTGCTGTCATTTCCGAAAGTATGCTGTTGCCAGGGGATACCGGCTGTGAAAACCAGGTGAGAACTGAGGCCATAACTTATTGTCAATCCGGTCTGCAGCAATGTGCTGTCAACCGCCATTGTGCTGTACAGGCCCTCTGCCACAATCTGAAATTGCTGTTCGCCTATATCGTCCAGCGCTAATGGCTGATTCTGAATCTTCAGCCTGCCGCTGGCAGGATTCAACTGCATCAGAACCAGTAATAGTGCGGGAAGCAAAGGTGACTTCAGAGATGGCCGCCAATGCCTCAGTTTCCTCGTATGAGCTTCATTCCTGTTCATCCGGGTCCCATGAGTACTCAAATATTCAAAAACCTGGTAGTGCGTTTCACATTCCAGTGCTGACAGACACAGTATTGTCACATATTGTCTGGCAAACCCTGTGCCATGATACATAATGTTGATATTTATAGTGATACAGATGTAGTGGAGAGAAAAAAGGGGGAATATTTACCGACAGGGGGAAAAAATGGGGGTGGTTAAGATATATCTTGAAGCGGGTTGTCTTTATAGCTATTTTCTGTATCATTCATTACAGAACATCTGTAGTAAATGATACAGTTTTCCTTAAAAAGTGTGGTTATAAATGGGACCAGAGCAGAAAGTCACACCGGATAGTCAGCCACTGTATCCGCTGCGAGTAGCAGCTGAACTCTCAGGCACGTCTGTCTACTCCATCCGTCAATACATTGACCGCGGCTTGATTATTCCCTACCGCACTACGACTAACCGGCACCTTTTCAGCAATGTGGATATCGCCCGTTTGAAGTGTATTCGCAAAAACCTGAGCGAGTACGGCTTGAATCTTGCTGGTATCAAGGCACAGTTCGCAATGACCCCCTGCTGGCTGGTTCGCGGTTGTTCTGAAGAGGACTGGCAGAACTGTGATGCCTACAATTCTGTGACCAGTCCCTGCTGGATGGCTGCCAGGAAAGGGCCGGATTGTATGAATACCGATTGCCGGACCTGCGCGGTCTACAAGCTGCCGGAAAAGTGCGAGAATCTCAAAGACCTGCTCAAGAAAATTGACAAGCTGAACCTGTAGCAATTGCATCGAGTTGTCCGGTTCAAAGTAATAATTCCGGAGTGAATCCGATTGAGTGATGCTCATCATAAATCACCACAGGTTGGAAGGACCATTATCTAGCATCACACCCGATGAGGGTGGTGATGACTTCAAACAAATAGATGGAGGCACTGCAAATGCAGAACCTTGTGATCCTTGGCGCCGGTACTGCCGGCACCGTAATGTTGAATAAGCTGGAGCCGGTTCTGGACAAGGATGAGTGGCGCATCACTATCGTTGACCAGCGCGAGACACACTACTACCAGCCCGGTTTTCTCTTTATTCCCTTTGGTATTTATACACCACGGGATGTGGTCAATCCCAAACAGGATTTTTTTCCGCCCGGTGTGGAGTCCATTTTTGCACAGGTAGAGCTGATTCAACCGGAACGGAATCAGATCAAACTGGCGGACGGCCGATTGCTGCCCTACGACTATCTCATTGTCGCCACCGGCGCCCGCACAAACCCGGAGGAGACTGAGGGAATGACAGGTCCTGAATGGTACAAGAGCATTTTTGATTTCTATACCATTGAGGGGGCAAAGGGGCTGGCTCACTTTCTCAAATACTGGGAGGGTGGTCGAATGGTGTTGAATATCACTGAAATGCCAATTAAATGCCCTGTTGCACCCCTGGAGTTTGTTTTTCTTGCTGACTGGTGGTTTACTGAACAGGGAATACGCGATAAGGTGGAGATTGAGTTAGTTACTCCCCTGCCCGGCGCTTTCACCAAACCACGTGCCTCAGCTGTCTTCGGGGACTTTCTGGGCAAGAAAAACATCAATCTGGTAACGGACTTCAACATCGCTCGAGTAGATAACGAGCAGAAGAAAATCGTATCCTGGGAAGATCAAGAGATTCCCTATGACCTGCTGGTAACGATCCCAACCAACATGGGTGATCCGGTTATCGAGCGCTCGGGAATGGGTGATGAACTGAATTTCATCCCCACAGATCCCCATACTCTGTTATCAAAGGAACATAAGAACGTTTTCGTCATCGGTGACGCAACCGATCTTCCAAGCTCCAAAGCGGGAAGTGTAGCTCATTTTCAGGCGGACATCCTGCAGGAAAATTTCCTCAGTGCCATCGAAGGAAGACCGATGCGCGCGAAATTTGATGGTCATGCCAACTGCTATATCGAGTCAGGTTTCGGTAAAGGGATCCTTATCGATTTCAACTACGATACCGAACCACTACCGGGCAAATTCCCATTACCGGGGATCGGGCCTTTTTCTCTACTCGAAGAAACCAGAATGAACCACTACGGCAAGGTCATGTTCCGCTGGATGTACTGGAACCTGCTGTTGAAAGGAGCGGAGCTCCCGATTGAGTCTGAGATGTTAATGGCCGGCAAGAGGCTGTGATGAGTGATAATACTACCGAAGCCCGGCTCTCCCAGATCGAGGACAAACTGGATATTATCGGCGCTCAACTGGCAACAATGGCACGACAGCGTGATGAGATGTCGCAGCTTAAAGATGATCTCAACCGGGTAGGTAAGGATCTCTTCCAGGCTGCTGTAGTTGAACTGGAGGACGTTGCACCCTTTGTCCAGACCGGTGACTTTCTGCACCTGGCAAAAAAAATGGTGCGCCACACCCGTAATATCAGCGGTCTCATCAGCCAGCTGGAGAGTATGCTTGATTTCATGACCGATGGACGACCACTTGCCATGGAGCTGTTCAACGACGCGTTGCTGAAACTGGACGAACTGGACCGGAAGGGGTATTTCGACTTTTTGCGTGAGTTGATGAATGCTTTAGATCGTTTCATATCGCAATACCAGGTGGAGGATCTGCGCCGTCTGGGAGACAATCTCAGCCCCCTGCTGGAAACCGCACAACAACTGACCCGACCGGAAGTGCTGGGCCGTGTGAACAATGCACTCACCAGCCTGGCTCAAGCCGGTGAAACCGGTAATCAGAAATATACAACCTGGAAACTTATCAGAGATTTCAATACCCCGGAAATGAAACGGGGATTGGAAGTTATAATAGCCTTAGTAAAAAGTCTGAGTGAAGAACCACAGAATCATAGAGGAGAGTTTAATGCCTGAAATGACAATTGCTGGAAAAACCGTAACTGTTGATGACGAGGGTTATCTGACTGACTATAAGGACTGGACTGAAGAGATAGCTCGTGAAATTGCCAGCGAAGAAGGGATCGAAGAGTTGACCGACAGGCACCTGGTTGTGATCAACTTTATGCGGATGGAGTTCGAAACCAACGGTACCGGTCCTTCGATTCGACGCCTGAACAAGAAAAGCGGTGTGCCAACCAAGGAGCTGTATCAGCTGTTTCCAGGTGGTCCCGCAAAGAAAGCGGCCAGGATCGCCGGTATCACCAAACCACAGGGGTGTATCTAGGATTCCAGGAACTGATACCCTGTGGCAAGCAGGTCTAATGAAATGAGGAGATAAAATGAGCAACTTACAGGACCCGATCAAGAAGGTTTCCATTATCTGTGCCAAAGGTGGTCTGGACGAGGTTTATCCTTCGCTGATTCTGGCCAACGGAGCCCGTATGGAGGGCATCGAAGCGACACTGTTTTTCACCTTCTTTGGTATGAAAGCCATCATGAAGAAGACCTATGATGATCTGAAGGTGGCAACTGTGGGTAATTCAGCTCTAAACCTGGCCATGCCGATGATGAAGATGCCGGTGACGATGCCATTCCCGACTTTGATGGGTGCTATTCCTGGTGTTTCCAGTCTGTCGACCTGGATGATGAAGCGGGAGATGGAGGAGCTGGATATACCACCAGTGGGTGAGTTTCTGGAAATGATTTCCGACTCCGGAGCCGGAATCTACGCATGCAAGTTAGCTATGGATATGTTCAAGTTGACAAAGGATGACCTGTTACCACAGGTGGAAGGTGTACTTACAGTAGGAGAATTCTATGAGAAGTCCGCTGGCGCATCGATAATCTTCACCTGAGTTCTGTAGCATATTCCGGGGGGAGATCCCCCCGGAATAATCGATAATATGCGGTTGAGTTGTAGAGATCTTCACCACGCACAGGCGTTTCTCAGCTTCTATACAAATTCATGGTCATCTTCGCTACCCTCTACGGCGCTTTCCGGGTTCTTCTTCATCTCATCCCGTTCAGACTGCAGGGTGGCGATCTGTCCATAGATTTCATCAGCCTGTGCGCGATACTCCACAATCTCTTCATCCTTTTCCAGCTGACCCGGCTTCTCTTCTGAGAGCAGTTCGTATGTACGCGTCCCCAGTTTCAGCAGCACTCTCTCCAGCCCCTGCCGCAGGTTCACCAGATCCAGCTTAAGCTTGCCCAGGCGAGACAGCTTCTCCGCCTGTTCGACTGATGATTGAATACCATCCATGATACTCTGTTTCAGACTGTTCCAACTGCTATCCTTTTTCATATCACACCTCGTTTCAGGGATATATTAAATACTTCTCGCGGACAAGGCGAAACTGCTGCAGATCCTCCCTGGTATCTCGTAGAATCATACCGGGGGTGGCGCCAGCTTCAAGTGCCAGCCGCACATTGTCACTACCCATAGCCTTGTCAAACATTTTTACTTTACTGGCAACGGCTGTCCGAAACAGATTATGCTCCGGATACATCTGATACAGGAAATAGAGCAGATGCAATTGTGTCAGGAATGGCTGATAGACTCTGAAATCTGTGATCCTGATCAGAATCCCCGGAATCAACTCTTCGGCAAACTTGCCCCAGGTCGGACGGTAAAAGTGAGGTAGAAAGCGCACACCGGGGAGCCGGGCTTCTTCCAGAAAGCCTATCAACCTGTAGGGATTCAGCCAGGGAGCGCCAATCACCTGAAAAGGTAATGGTGTACCAACACCCAGATTGAACTGCCCCAGTTCGCCGATACCACCTGTCGTCGCACAATAATAAGCGGTCTCCCATTGTGGTAGATTTGGTGAGGTCGGCACCCAGGTGAGTGGCAGGTCTCCGAAAAGCTGCCCCCGTTGCCAACCTGCCATCTGTATGACAGTCAGTTCACAATCAATCTGCATTTCCCTTTTGAAATAGTGGGCAAGCTCACCTGCGGTCAACCCGTAGACATAGGGGATTGGCGCGATACCGATGAAAGAGATAAACTCCTCCTCAAGCGGGGAGCCTTCCAGCAGCATACCACCCAGAGGATTGGGACGGTCCAGTACGATAACTTCGATCCCGGCAGCAGCGGATGCTTCCATCACCCGCAGCAGGGTGGAGATATAGGTATAGGGCCTGATACCGATATCCTGAATATCGTAGATGACAACATCCAGCCCGGCCAGAGCGTCTGCTTCAGTATGGATACCATAGAGCGATTTCACAGGCAGACCGGTCAACTGATCACGCCTGTCCTCAACCTTCAAACCGGCCTCGATACTACCGTCAATACCATGCTCCGGCGCAAAGAGCATTTCCAGCATCAATCCTGCTGCCAGCAACCGTTGACGATTGCTGTTCAAACCGGCATCCACCCCGGTCTGATTGGTAACCAGTCCCATTCGCAAATCGCAGTAGCGATCAGCCTTTTCCGCCAGAAAAATGTCGATTGCCGGCTGGAAAGCGATATTTCGTGTAGCCGGGATTCCGGTTGAAATGTCCCCAATGTCAGGAGTATCGGTTGTTTTCTTCTCCAGCGGCCTGAAGTAGCTGCACCCCGCCAGTAACGACAGTATGATTATTGAAACCAGCAACCTGTTCAACACCAGTAACCTCATTTACATCTCAGCAAGAAAACTGATAACTAGATCCTGCAGCAGGACCACTTCACGGTGACGTTCAGTATAACCATCTATATTGATAAAGAAAATCCAACTTGCTCTGCCATTCTGTTCCAGGTAACCGGTAATCAGTTTGTGATTGCGCAGACTGCCGGTTTTAACCCTGGCGATTGTGCCGGGGAGATTCAACTCCCTGTCGACAACTGTCCCCTGTTGCCCCATGACCGGCAGTGCGGTTCTAAACTCATCAAACCAGGGCTCCCACTGGTAATGAAAAAGCAGGTCAGTCAACAGGTGGGGTGAAATCAGATTATAACGGGACATTCCGGAACCGTCTACAATCTGTCCATTATCAGCTAACCCCAGAGTGTCAACCATCCAGCTCTGCAGCAGACGGGAAGCTGAGGACCATTTGCCCGGTTCACCGGTCGAGGCTGCTGCACAGCGTTTGAACAGGGCTTCCGCGTAGAGGTTGTTGCTTTCCTTCAGCATTTCCTGCAGCAGATCGCTAAGAGGAGCAGAATAGTGTACAGAGCCGGATTCGGTCTGACTGCTGTCACTACTGCTATCAATGCGGACCTCACCGTCAACAGTTATCCCCTGCTCAGACAGCATTTGCAGCACCGTCCGGCCATGAACCAGCTGTGGTAGCTGCAGGTTGCGCACAAATGTTACAGGTTCCTGTCTGAAGACATTATTACCGATCTCAAAGCGATTGCCATCCCGCCGTCTCACAGTGGAACCATCAGTCCACTCTACCGGATACAACTCGAGCGCTGGCACCCAGTAGATGCGTTTTCCATACTCACTGTTCCTGCACTCCAGCCCGACGCAATTCCGGTTTACAATCAATGGCGTAACATCAGCCGCCCAGGAGTAATCACCATCATCCCACATCCAGCCCGGGCCACGGTAAAGCGTGTCGAAGATTGCTGTTTCCAGCACCAGGTCACCATCGAGCTGAAGCTGCCCCCCTTCCGTTCCACGCAACTGTTGAGCGAGTCCGGTGACAAGCCGGGTAAGGTCGTCTGATGTCAGTGAAGGGTCACCATCAGCAACCAGGTGAATATCACCGTAGAGTGTATCGTTACTGATGGAAGTGATGTCGGCATATAGAGGTGTTCTGAAACGAAAATCAGCACCCAGAACTTTAAAGGCCAGACCGGCAGTAAGCAGCTTTACCGTACTGGCCGGGATACAGTTATCATCACCATGACGGGAAAAAACTACTTCACCACTCTGAGCATCCCGCACCAGCAACTGCAGGTGGGCACCCGCCGGTAGCTCTGTGAGTATCTCCCGTTCAAGAAAACGTCCCAGTTTCCTGCCGGGGGCTGCTGCCTCGAGTTGAAGCGTCAGGAGCAGCGAAAGCAACAGGCTCAGCTGCATCAGATATCGTTTCCAGGATATGGTAGATTTGTACACTTTGCAGTCGATCAATTATAGCATTTCTAAGAATAACTGTCTGATATGAATGACCTCACATATGAAACAGTGATGACCGATGCTCGGTTACAGAGCTGAGCCTCGTGAACCAGCCCTTTTTGTTCCGGTTAAGGGCTCGTCGGTTTCGAATGTGGTAACGAAAGCTGAGCATCGGTATGTTGCTGCTGACGGCGGCTGATCGCCTCCCAGCGAGCTCGGGTTTTATTGCTGATCTTCATCAGTTCACTGCGAAGTACATCGGTATTGTCAGGATGACGTCGGTAATGATACAGTACGAACGGTATCCGCCCCACCCGGTATTTCTCCCCTACCTTTGCCACCATCTCGTAATCTTCACCAAAATCACCGTAGCTTTCCTCGTCAAAGAGTCCCATTTCCTCCAGAACGCTTCGGTGCCAGAAACGCAGGGCGCCGGCCCCGTCAACCCGCAGATGATTGTTGGGATCATATTCGAGATGACGTACAATCCCGAATTCCTCCAACCGGTTGCCATCCTCGTCCATCAGGTCATAGTATGAAATACCGAGTCCCCAGTCCGGGTGCATCTCCATCCAGTCGACAGATACAGACAGTGTTTCGGGTGCGTATTCATCATCCGAATCCAGCTGTGCAATGTAGCGTCCACCTGCAGCTTTGATCCCCAGGTTGAGTGAAAGCGCTATGATATTATAGGGGTTATGAAGCAGGCGAATGCGTGAATCCTGCCCGGCCATCTTCTCCACGAGTTCAGGAGTGCCATCGTTACTGCCATTGTCTACAACTATAATTTCAAAATCGGTGTACCCCCCCTGTAATACCGATTCAATTGCCTGTCCTATAAAGCGTACACGGTTAAATACAGGAATGACGACAGAAACTGTGCAGGTGTAATCTTCAACCGGATCCACCCGGACCGGGCGCACGTGAATCAGAGCATTCTGCCGATACAGAAAGTTTTTGAATGCCAGTTCAAACTCCATCTGCTCCGCTTCAGTGTAGTAAAGGTAGCTGAACCCCCCCTGCGCACCGACTCCTGGTGAAAAGACCCGGCTGGCACCGATCTGTGCAGCCTCCTGTTCTTCACCGGCTTTCACACGATAGAGAGGCTGTTCAATCCGTTCCCAGCTGCCAGCCTCAATCAGTTTCAATCGGAGATCATAGAGATGGGCGCTGTTCCAGGATTGATCAAAACCGCCAACCTGGTGGAGAGCACTCGTACGAAACGCAATCATCGGTCCCAGGTCGTAACGCTCTGTAATGTCCCTCGGAAAGAGAAATGGGGAGACAGGCTCGACTTTATCTTCGAGTAGCAGCTCGTAGTCGGAGTAAAAAGCTACTGCCTGCGGTTGTCTCAGAAATTCTGCAACCAGCGTATCCAGCAGAAGCGGCTGTGCCAACACACCTTCCGGTAGTAATATTACCATCTCGGAGTCAAAAGTCAGCAACATATCCTGATAAAACTGAGCCTGGTTGCGATACTCGCTGGTCAGTAACAGGACACGTGGATCGTTGAAATAATCTCGGCAGGAATCGTCAGTTGCCAGGTTGGCAACCACAATGCGCAGGTCATACTCTGAATCCGCCAGAAGCGGTTTCAGTGTACTTTTCAATGATGCACCACCCTCCCGGGCAGTAACCGCAATCAGCAAGCGGGTCATATACCTCACCAGGTGTAACCGGGGCCAGGTTTCCAGAGGCGCCGGTTTAGCAGTGAAAACTATTTCTCTATCGGGATCCAATCCCCGAAAAAGCCCTCTTCATAATACCATTTATGTAATCCTGGCGTACACTCCCAGATCTCAGACTCCAGATAATGTGTTGCCTGTTCAGGAATATCACCATTAAAAATCCGCACCATCACCTTTTCACCATACTGCACACTAGTATCAGTGGGGTCTATCTCATGATGCCAGACGGTAAACAGCACGTCGATCATACCTGGAGAATAAGTATTATAGTTATACTGAATTTCGGGAGAATTATATGATGCCACGCTGAGGCTATCCAGACAGTCATCGATCAATTCAGCGGTTGCCGTTACCGGATCCGGCTCACCATTGACCACAATAACCTGGTAATACTTATGACGAAGTGTATCACCATCTACATCGTTTAACCAGAGGGATGAAATCCAGTAATAACCATCAGGAATTCCCGCAACAAGTGGTTCTGTGGTCCTTTCAGCGCAGGCAATAGAAGTGCTGATTGTACCGATCAGGATTGTCAGCAGCAGTGTTTTCATTGTCATAGTTATGCTCATGTTTTTTATAGGTATTACAGAAATATCGCGAAGTCTGAAGAGAAGCCCCTGTAATAGTATTAATCACGGACTCTTTCAAATTACCTGTTATCTGATTGCGATACAAGTACAAATGGAAAACAGATGCCTGAAACTCAGAGGCAATCCAGTCTCTTTGTATCGCCTGCTGATGTAAGCCTGTTGCAATAATCACGCCAGCCGGGGGAGAAAAAAACCCGCCTTAAACAGGCGGGCTTTATAAATCCTGACAGTTTCGTCAGACGAAACTGCCGAATGATCTGGATGTTATTTAACCAGAGTCATCTTCTTGATAGCGGAGAAGTCACCGGCATTCAGTTTGTAGAAGTAAACGCCAGAAGCCAGATCGGCAGCGTTAAAGGTAACATTGAAGTTACCAACTTCCATCTCACCGTCAACCAGAGTGGCAACTTCCTGGCCAGCTACGTTGAACACGGTCAGTGTCGCGTGGCAAGGCTCAGAAATGCTATACTGAATTGTTGTCTCCGGGTTGAAGGGGTTCGGATAGGCGTTAGCCAGAGCGAACTCTTCAGGAACATCAACATTGGTAGGCTCATCACACCAGCCACAGAAAGTGGTGGGGAATACCAGTACTTCAACTTCAACAGAAGAGAAGTAGAAGTTAAAGTCTACATTCGGGAGCACGAGTTCAAACATGGCGCCAGCCATATTTTCTACGCAGTCACCCATGAAGACAGTAAGAACGCCACCACCAGCATAAAGGATGTCATACTGTCCCCAATCCCAAACGGAGAAATTGAGAACTTCAATGCCATCACCGGCTACAAATTCAAAATCCATGCCCAGGGCGGTTCCAGGGAAACAATCGAGACCAAGGAAATCCCAGTCTGTGAATGTGAACTGGTTAGCCAGTGCAGCGGTGTTCATCATCGCGCCAGCGGCAACTACAATTAAAAACTTTTTCATAATTCACTCCTTGAGTTATTTGTGAGAGGATATTGTGCGTGTTTTGCTATTCTGCTCGGCGGCCAGAACATCAGTACCTACAGTAAAGGTCCAGTTCCAGTCAGCGTTAGCACTGTTATCAGCAATAATGTAGCCGATACCCGGGTCCATGGAAACGATGGATCCCTGCCAGATGCCTACATTAAAAGCAATGTTCCAGCCAATACCGGTGAAATGCTCAATCGTGTCTCCAACACCGGGAGGTCCAATCGTAAAGCCGGAGCCAATCAGATTGTAGACATCAGCGGGTGTACCGGCAACCGGGCGTGACAGTGGCAGTGGGTTAGCGACAAAAGTACGGAAAGAATCTTTAATCATACCCATGTCTACCAGAGTACCTTCAGGAATGACATCACCGGCAAAAACCTTGACGGTATTTGCAGCACCGTGACGATTCACGAAAAGGTAGGATTTGTAGTGATCAATACCGGTAATGGTTCCCATCCAGGAATTATCAGGAGCACGGAACAGAATATTCCAGCCACCAGCAGCGGTGTACTCTTCCAGAACATCGGAAACACCAGGTCCGGGACCACCAATAAACTGGGCTCCCCAGATCTCTGTGGGATCGCCACCGATTTCAGTACCGCGCGGCTGAATCGTGATGTGATTTTTCTGTCCGTTTACATCCGAAACATTAACTGTAACGAATCCAACCGTATTGGATGGTGCGGACTCTGTGGCAAATGCAACACCAGCAACAGCAACTACTGCCAATAGTGTGATAGATTTCTTCAACATTTTTCCTCCGTGATTAGGCTCAGTAGGACAAACCTACTTTTACAGGATCTACCTGTTTCTCAAACACAACACCGGATTAATAAAACACAACAAACGCCAAACTCATAAAATAGTTTTTACAATATATCCTATACGTTGAAACGAATAGAGAACTCAGAAATACTACTGTATAATCTAATCAGATATACAGTTCATAGTCAAGCCAATAAAGTCGCAAAAATATCTGCTTTTAGTAAAGCAATTCACATGCCAGTTTCAGGTACAGCCTCAGAAAGCAACTACCCGACTGTTCCTCAATAAGATAAGCGATTTTCTGATGTTTTCACCAGTAATCGTATCATACTACACGAGTTCAGTTTCTGAGCAGAGTGTACATATTTGTAACAGCTGATCCACAACCACAAATCTCCCGGTTGAGGCTGCTGTAGCGCTTCGGGAGCATTACAGTGCTCCACGTTGACGTAAGAATTGCAGTCATCTGTAAATCTTACCATCTTTCCTGAAATCAAGCTGTGAATAAACAATATTTCACTTTAAGAGTCCGATATTGACAAGAAATCATTTAGACAATTGCTCTACTGTATCGGTTGTACCTGCAGAAGCAGCCTGCAGCGCACAGTATTATTACTATCGCCAGATCAATCGGCTATGTTTAGTACTATTTCAGTCCTGTTATACCGATGCTCAAAATTAATGAGCTTTATAAAAAACTGATAGACGCATCGGCCAATGGCTTCGACCAGAGATGGATATACTGAGAACATGTTATGCAGTATCTCTCTGGTCGCTTCAGTTATTGCTCAACAAGAGCGACTCTATAACGGACCTTTTTACCTGAAGCGTTGCGATGCAACGAAGCAAGCAATACTATCAGCACACTGCTGATTTACTGATACTCCGAAATGGGATGAAAGCGACAACTATCAGGATATACCGAATCTATCCGCAGGAAAAAAGTGTCACTCTCTGCTTCCGTCAGATAACGCCCGGTCATTCCTGGTATCACCATTAAATCCGATACCACAGCGAACAGATCACCCGGTACTTTGTCTCCCTGCTGTGAAATTATCTTATGCAATGCAGGCGGACCTTCCCCACCATAACTGATAATCATGGTCATTTCAAACTGAAGGGAGTCTTCTTCAGATGTACAGTTCTCAGAAGTGAAATGATTTCGCATCAACTCCTCCCCCAGAACCACCTCGTTGTACATCACCTGAGGCCAGGCAAAAATAACTTTGTCAATATAAGAACTGTCAGCAATGGCGACACTATCCGGTTTACCACCAAACAGTCGCCCGAAGAAACCGGGAGATTTATACTCTTTTCTTTTACGATCCTGAATAACATGATGAATTACATGGACTCCAGCATTTCTGCCATTAATTGCCGCAGGCCTGATATCCATTGATTGTAAATAATCGATAGCGCCCTGCCCGAACTGGAAATCGCCTTCGCTTTCCTCACAGATCTCAAAGTTGGATGTCTGCCCGCTGCTGTCCAGATCATACTCGATAATGGCTTCCCCGCGCCAGACAAATCGACGAGCGCGACCCGGGAATTGCAGTTGTTCAAGCTTCTCAGCGGAATTTGCCATGATTTCCGGGTAAATGAAATCAGGATACTCATTGCGCAGCTCATGATGCAACGCCAGCTCACCATTCATTATGAAGCCATAATCGCTGGCGGATGTGTCGAAAGGAATCGAGATATACATCCAGGCATCAACCGGTTGCCCCCCACACATGGCAGGTTCGAAACTCAGTGCCCTCAGCACCCTCTCCGCCGAACGGGAATATTTCAATCCGTAGGGATACTCACCCAGCAGTTCCTGCTCAACGATATCTCCTTTGCTGGAAATATACAGTTTCTGCAAAACACGCCCTGCCACATTTATCGGACCGTAATCGTTCAACTGCCCCACTTTACGGGATAGTTTCGCGCCTGCAAGGGATGGCAGGATTGGTGTGTCACAGGCTTTACCGTAGCGAAAACCGGTTGGATCGAATACATATTCTTCCGCGATTTCCTCCGGCAGCTCCTCCTCCCATTGAACACTGTCGTTTATTGCGGACTGTGAAGTTACTTCTGCTGCAACTGCTACGCCGACCGGTGCCTCTCTACGCGCCCCGGTTTCGAGATCACTGATACGAAGGGAGTCTTCAAGATCTATACTCCAGGCACGGCCGTGGGTTCCAACTGCTACGATTTTTCCGGCGTTCACTGCCAGTCCGGTAACCAGATAGCGGTGATGCAGCGGCAGGAAAAGCTCCGCATCAGGAATCATCAATGCGACACCACCGTAGACCGCAGCCAGCAGTGTATCGCCATGATAGGCGATATCATAAACCTGTTGCCCGGGCCGGGGTAACTGCAGTTCTACGGCAGAGAGGGGATTGAGAATATAACCTTTACCCCCCAGCAGAATCTCATCACCCCTTGTTTCAAGCACTCTGAGCGGTTCATTTGTCCCGGGATAGATCTGTTGACTGATCCTGTCCGCTGAAAGGGATACCAGTAAACCCCCACTACCACTGAGCAGCCATTCATCTGACTGTAGCTCCACCTGATACCAGCGGTTCTGGAAAGGGGTTTCCACGCGGTTCCAGCTGACGCCGCTATCGGCTGTTTTCCAGATCAACCCCTCATCCCCGACACAGAGTCCCTCACCGTCAGGTTTCAAACTGATATCGTTGATTGCCAGAGTGCTGTCAAGTGTATGAACTGCGACTATACTGTCATAAAGAAGATCATATATACGCCCATCCCTGCTGCCCAGGAAGAGGTGCTCCCCGAGCCCGTCCGCGCAGAGCAGTGGTTCTGTTGTGGGAAGAGTAAACCTGTGCCATTTCATTCCATCCGTTGAACGGGCTACAAATCCGCTATCACCGTAAACCCACCAGCCGCTGGCCGGGAAATGGGCAACTCCACTCTGATAGAGACTCTGCTCCTCCAGAACGAATGCGATCGAATCAGCACGGGTGATAGAATCGAGCCTGGCGGTTTCCAGGGCTGCAGCAATACTATCCTCCAGAGCCTGCGCAATCATCAGGGAATCAACTACCTGAATTGTGTCCTGATCATCCGGCAACTCCTCAAGGGGTTGACGATCACCTTTGTTCTCCCCGGCTGCGGGGCGCGGTTCATCACGATCACCACCCTCAGCCCGGGCGGTATCAGGATGATATCCATCCAGCACCATCAGCAATAGCGTCATCAACAGGGCCAGCCCCAGGCTTACCCCTTTTTTTTGATGATATTTTCCGTAAACATTAGGCTTCATCGGCTTGTCACTCTACTCATTATATAACCGACAGGTCTCTTCTTTCGTTTCAGAAACGCAGCTCATTGGAAACATGAAAAACGAACTCCTTTCTGGCGGGGTTGTACCCGGCATCCAGCCGGCCCATACCAATCAGTGGAGCAAACATCAGCAATTCAACACCCGGGCCACTTTCAAGCCGGTCAAGTCCGGGAAATGAGTCGTCCCATGTTTTACCGGCATCAAAGAAGAATCCACCCGCCAGGCCAAAGTCAAAATGGGGATAAATTTCTCTCTGTTCAAGAATGTCGAAGCGAATTCCCACACTGGTGAGAAAGAAGTTGCGACCCTGTCTCCACCCTGCCTCATAACTGCGGACTGCCCAACTGCCACCGTTGTAACGTCGGCGATAAACCGGCAGGCGCCCACTGTTATAAACGACCCGCATCCCACCGGTCAGTCGCGACCAGTTGTTAAGTGACAGCACTTTGCCAATCCGGTAATCATGAGTTATGAAGGCGGGAGACCGGTCATCAAAACCGGCGAGTGACCACTGCATTGCGATACGGTGGCCTCGATCAGGATTCTGCAACAGGTCATACCGATTGAAAACGAGGTTGGGGATGAGCTCCAGAAAACGGTCACTTCCGTCCGGGTCTATGGTTCCACCAGGATCGGGGATGTCCATCCGTATGTATTGCAGATATAATGCCCAACTGTCATAGCGATTGAAAACATGGGTGAAACCGGCCTGCACCTGAAGGCGCAACTGATCCATATTCGTCAGTAGATTAGTCCAGCTCTTGCGTGAAAACTTGAAAGCGGCAACATTGCGTTTGCCCAGAAACCAGGGCTTCCGGTACTCCAGGAATATTCCGTCCTCATTACCGGCGTGCCACTCCGCTTCAAGCGCTTCGTGCCAGCCACGAAAATTGTAGTTAATCAGCCCGGCACCCCAGATCCAACCGCGATCTTCATCCCAGTCGACAATGGGATAAAGCATCATGCTGAACCGCTCCACCAGATCATAGTGCAGTATGCAGCCATCACTGGAATCAGGAATGATCATCTGGGTGACATCGCTGAAAAGCTGCAGGTTGCGCAACCGTTCCAGATCATCTGCCAGCCGGGTGGAGTCAGCAAGGGAATCAACACGGACGGAAATCGAACGGATGACTACTTCCGGTTGTGTGTGTTCCAGCCCGGCCAGTGTCAGGGAAGTGACCCGGGGGGTGGCTGACAACTGTAAGGGCCATAATATCGGTAGTAGAAATAAAATCGACAGAAGAAGCATAAACTGTATCCGCTTCTGATGACGACGGGAGTGTTCTCGCAAGTGATCCTCAGTTAGAAGGGAGCTGTGTCAGGCCTGACGGATTACTTCCGCCACCAGTCGTGTGAACTTGTCTTTCACCCGGTCGGCAGTCTCGGTAACCTCAGAGTGATCGAGAGGCCCTGACGAAATACCACTGGCCAGATTCGTGATACATGAAATTCCCAGCACTTTCAGCCCGAGATAACTGGCATAGATCACTTCCGGAATTGTAGACATACAGGCCGCATCGGCTCCAAGCCGGCTCATCATGCGGATTTCCGCGGGTGTCTCGTAACTTGGCCCTGAAAGCCCCATCAGCACACCCCGCTGCAGGGCGATTCCCAGCTCCAGGCCAATAGCAGCAGCGCTCTTAATCCACTCAGGGTTGTAGGCGGCGCTCATATCGGGAAACCGGGGGCCCAGCTCGTCATCGTTAACGCCCAGCAGTGGATTCATCCCCATAAGATTAATGTGATCTGTTATCAGCATCAGATCACCCGGCAGGAAATGACGGTTGATACCACCGGCAGCATTGGTTACCAGCAGTTTCGAGCAACCCATCTGATGAGCAATCAACACAGGCAATACCACTGTTCGCGAGTCATACCCCTCGTAGTAGTGAATACGCCCCTGGAAGGCGAGGATGATTTTGTCATCGAGCCGCCCCAGGATGATACGTCCGGCATGTCCCGGTACAGTGGAATGGGGATAGCCGGGAATCTCGTCAGTTGGTACTGCTTTGATAACATCGAGATTGTCGGCAAACTCACCCAGACCGGAACCGAGGATAACGGCCAGAGTCGGTTTCAGATCCGGTTGCGATTCCAGCAGCATTTCACGAACACTGTCTGCGATAGCGAGCTGTTTTTTCATGGTATGATAACTCCAGCAATTGTAGCGGTGATCCAGGAGGCGATTGCTCCCCCGAACATGGCTTTCAGCCCGAGGCGGGAAAGGTCACCCCGCCGGCTCGGCGCCAGGGCGGAGATACCGCCGATCTGGATTCCGATGGAACTGAAATTTGCGAATCCGCAGATAGCGTAGGTGGCAATAATCTGCGCCCTTTCAGAGATGACTCCTGTCTGCAGATAATCTCCAAGCTGAGCATAAGCGACGAATTCATTTACGGAAAGCTTTACACCCAGCAGGTTGCCGACATGTGTGGCGTCACTCCAGGGCACACCCATCAGGAAAGCAAGCGGTGCCAGTATCGTTCCGAAGATGGTCTTGAGACTGCCCGGTACCCATCCTTTGAACTCACCGCTTGCCAGTTGTGCGCCCTGCAGCCAGCGACCATCTATCAATCCATCGATGCCACCCAGCACCCAGTCCGCAAAGGCTATAATTGAGATAAAGGCGATCAGCATGGCCCCGACATTTACAGCCAGTTTGAGGCCATCGGTTGTGCCACGGGTGGCAGCGTCAATCAGATTTCGGCCGGAATCGATTTCCGGCATTTCTACATTTCCGGCAGTCTGCGACTGTTCCGTTTCCGGGTAGATGATCTTTGCCACTACCAGAGCGGCAGGAGCGGACATCACCGAAGCGACGATCAGGTGCCCCGCCGGAATACCCATGCCTATGTAACCGGCCAGCACGCCACCGGCAATGGTGGCAAATCCGCCAACCATAACGGTAAGCAGCTCCGATTTAGTCATTTTTTCGAGAAATGGCCGGATCAGAAGAGGTGCTTCAGTCTGGCCGACAAAGATATTGGCAGTCACCGAGAGTGTCTCTGAACCGCTGGTGCCGAGTGCTTTCTGCATGAAACGGGCCAGAAATTTGACGAACCGCTGCATGATACCGAGGTAGTACAGCATCGACATGAATGCGGAGAAAAAGATGATGGTCGGCAGTACGATAAATGCGAACTGGAACCCGAAACCGGGCCATTTAGAGCCATCGGTGAAGTAGTGTTCAGCATTGGCGAGATTACCGAAGAGGAAACGGGCACCTTCCTCTGAAAGGGCCAGGAAGCTCTTAACCAGACCTGCAAACCACTGGAAAAAATCCTGACCCGGCTGCCAGTAGAGTAACAGGAAGCCAAGTACAAACTGGATACTGAGACCTACAACAACTGTCCGGTAGTTGATTCGTTTTTTGTTGTTGGACATCAGCCAGGCGATTCCGAGCAGCACTACGATACCAAACAGACTCATCAGGCGTGGTAGCATTATTCTTCCTCCTTTTCAGGCGGATCATAGCAGTTGCGACAGCGTGCTTCGTAGATCTTCCCTGCGCCGACTACAACCTTGCGACTATCTTCTGTAATGCGCTGTGTGCGATTTGCCGGATTGCCACACTGCATACAGATTGCCAGCGTCTTGGTAATGTATTCTGCCCGTGCCAGCAGCTGCGGGATCGGGCCGAAAGGTTGTGTGCGGAAATCGGTATCAAGGCCGGCGACGATCACCCGTTTACCGGCATCGGCCAGCCGTTCACATATCTCAATCAGCGAATTGTCGAAAAACTGTGCTTCATCAATACCGATCACCTGAGCATCCTGCGCCAGTTCCTCAACCTCGGCTGCAGAACTTACTGCCATCGATGGAATTCGGGCTTCTGAATGACTGACGATATGATCGGTACTGTAGCGGTCATCGATTTTCGGCTTGAATATGGACACTTTCATTTTGGCAATTTCCGCCCGCCTCAGTCGACGAATCAGCTCTTCGGTCTTCCCGCTGAACATTGGCCCACAGACAACCTCTATCCAGCCACTGTCGGTCTTCAGAATATTCACTCAGTTTTCCTCCAGTCTGCCTCGCCGGTCAAACTCCTGCAGCAGAACTTCTATTTTCGTTTTTATCAGATCAACAGCAACTTCGTTTTCACCACCCTCAGGAATGATAATATCAGCGTAGCGTTTAGAGGGTTCAATGAACTGCTCGTGCATGGGACGCACTACTTCCAGATACTGGTGTATAACATTGTCCAGATCACGACCGCGCTCTTTTATGTCCCTTTCCAGGCGTCTGATAAAGCGGATATCGGGATCAGCCTGCACAAACAGCTTGATATCCATCAGATGCCTGAGATCAGGGTCATCCAGCAACAGAATACCCTCGACCATAATGATCCGCTGGCCGCTCAGGTGTACAGTGCGATCAGTGCGAGTGTGCTGCACATAATCATAAATCGGCATCTCTATACTGCCACCGTTCATCAGCAGGGTCAGGTGAGAAATGAGCAGAGCTTTGTCGAAAGCAGAGGGGTGATCGAAGTTGTTTTTCTTGCGCTCCTCAAGTGGCAGGTGCCCCAGATCCTTGTAGTAGGCGTCCTGCTCCATGATGGTAACCTGGTCTGAACCGAGAGCTTTGAAAATATTCCGCGCTGCCGAAGTCTTACCGCTACCGGTGCCACCGGCGATACCAATGATAACGCATTTCTTCATTTAACCCCCTTCAGGTAGGAATTGTTGAATCCACGGGGCATCAGCTCGTTCAGCCGGTAGCTGTTGAGTTTGCCGTTCAGTGTAACCATGTGAACCAGCAGCATGGGGGCGAATTCATGCATTACCTGCAGGCAGGCGCCACAGGGCGGTGTCGGTTCCTCGGTGTCGGTTGCGATAACGATCATTTCAAAATCCCGCTTACCGTCGGTGACCGCTTTGAAAATAGCAATTCGTTCCGCGCAGACTGTCATACCGTAGGAACTGTTTTCCACATTAGCGCCTCTGAACTGATCACCGTCGGATGTCAGCAGCGCCGCCCCGACCTGGAATTCCGAATACGGTGCCCAGGCCTGCTCCCGCGCTTCAATTGCGGCAGAAATCAGTGCTTTCAGTTTCTCATCCATCATCTCTCCAACATTTAATGAGGACTAAAAATATAAAGACACGGGAAGGTCTGATGCAAGATATGGAAATCGAGTATTCACCACGAAGGTCACGAAGGTCACGAAGAAGAAAGGAGTATTGATAAACTAAAAAAGAGGGAAAAGAAGTATCCGTCATTAAAGGCAATGTATATAGTATCGCTCTGAAGGGGTTAATTTCCACACCCCACCAGTATAGAACTACTACAACATAACCACAAATTTCTTAGTTTTTCCTTCGTGGTTTTCGTGGCCTTCGTGGTAGGTGATTTTCTTCATTCAGAGAACACAACCGCCGTGAACAGCTGAAAACGGCAATCCTCTTCCCGCCACTCATCGGCAGCCAGACCCGCCTTCAGAGCCAGATGCGTTAGGGTTGTTTCCCTGTCCCACCCCTGCTCAGGCGCCACCTGTGGCAAAAAAACCGCCTGGTGATAACCTCGACTCAGGAGAACGCCGTGAGTTCCAACTTCAAAATCGTGCCAGTCGGCAGCCTTCCACAGGGGTGAGAGCACTGATATCTCCAACTCAACCTGTGATAACTCCTCCTCCTGCAGCGATGGGAAACGGGGGTCATCGAAAGCGGCTGCCTGCGCCATTTCCCCAACCAGCTCAATCAGGGGCCGATCTGATTCAATATGGCCTATACAGCCCCGAAGCGCCCCCATACTGTTCAAAGTGACAAAAGCGCCACAATGCTCCTGCAGAGCGGGAGCTGCTTCCGGATCCTCCGGTTCCACCCCACCCAACCGCCAGGCGATGGTTGCACGGGCCAGCTTTAACAACGTCTGTTTTTCCTGATCATTCATCCTGAATTCCGGCATAACATCTCCTGTTGGTGCTTCTCCGCTTTAACAATATAGCAAAGCGGAAAGCAGTTGCACTTCAAAGAATGGGATCAGGTGAGGGGCAAACTATTGCGTATGCAGAATTTCTATTATAGCTTTTTAGATCGCTCAAATCGGAGTTGCTGCTCCCGGCGCCACGCTCGAGCTGCACCACAATCAGGGAGAAATCATGCTGAAAAAGCTGTTCCGCCGCTTCATGGGGGATCGTGATACAAGCCGTCAGAAGACCATCAAGCACTACCAGCCACAGGTTGACCGGATAAACGAATACTACGAGCAGCTCGCCGGTTTAACAGATGACGAATTGCGCTCTAAGACTGATGAATTCCGTCAGCGCCTGGAAGCCGGTGAATCCACTGACGATATCATGCACGAGGCCTTTGCTGTCGTCAAGCAGGCCTGCAAAAGACTTCTGGGCAAGAAGTGGAAGGCGGCCGGGCAGGAGATCACCTGGAACATGGTACCCTACGATGTGCAGTTGATCGGTGCAGTTGCGCTGCATGAAGGCAGAATCGCCGAGATGGCTACCGGTGAGGGAAAGACACTGGTGGCAACCATGCCGCTCTACCTGAACGCCCTCAGTGGCAAGGGTGCGCATCTTATCACTGTTAATGACTACCTGGCACAGCGCGATGCCGAGTGGATGGGCGAAGTTTACCGTTTTCTCGGCCTGACTGTCGGCAAAGTACTTAACGGTATGCCACCCCCGGAGCGGGTCGAGTCTTATCATTGTGATATCACTTATGGCACCAACAGTGAGTTCGGTTTTGACTACCTGCGTGATAACATGGTACTGGATCCTGCAGAAATGTGTCAGCCGGTACACAATTATGCCATCGTCGATGAGGTGGATTCAGTCCTGATTGACGAGGCGCGTACGCCACTTATCATCGCCGGCCCGGTAGAGCACTCAACTCATCAATTCGGTGAAATGCAGACCCCAGTAGAGAAACTGGTGCGGGATCAACGTCGCCTGACCGGTGGCTTCCTCAAAGAGGCACGCGAACTGTTGCGCCCGGTCGAGGAAGAGGATGAGAAAAAAAGGGAGGAAAAACGCTACAAGGCTGGTGTACTGCTGCTGAAAACCCAGAGGGGGGCTCCGAAGAACGGTGAGCTTACCAACTGGATCTCGGAGGATCCTTCAATCAAGATCCTCATTACCAAAGTGGAGAATGATTTTTTACGGGAAAAGAGCGTTCACCTGCTCGATGAAGAGCTGTATTTCTCCATAGATGAAAAATCCCATATCATCGATCTCTCGGAACTGGGCCGTGCCAGGATGGCAGAATACACCCATGCTTCAGAGAGTATGTTTGTTCTGCCGGATATTTCAGAAGAGATCGGGCGACTGCAGAAAAATGAGGATCTCTCTAAGGAAGAGAAGATGGCAGAACAGGACAAAATCAGTCGCGATTTCAGTGAGCGCTCTGAGCGGATTCACAATATTTCGCAGCTGTTGCGCGCTTACTCTCTTTTCGAGAAGGATGTAGAATATGTCGTTCAGGATGGTAAGGTTCAGATTGTTGATGAATTTACCGGACGTATCATGTTTGGCAGGCGCTTTTCCGACGGGTTGCATCAGGCTATTGAAGCCAAGGAGCATGTCCGTATCCAGCAGGAAACCCAGACCGTTGCCAGCATCACACTGCAGAACTTCTTCCGGATGTACTCTAAACTGGCCGGTATGACCGGTACAGCCGCCACTGAAGCAGATGAGTTTTTTGCCATTTACGGTATGGAGGTTGTGGTTATTCCAACCAACGAACCTATCAACCGTCAGGACAACAACGATCTGGTATTCAGGACCAAGAAGGAAAAAATGGAAGCGACGGTCAAACGGATCGCTGAACTGCACCATAAGAAGCTTCCGGTGCTGGTCGGTACGGCTTCAGTTGATGTATCACAAATCCTCAGTAAGATGCTGAAACGGGACAAGATCCCGCACAATGTTCTGAACGCAAAGCAGCATCACAAGGAAGCGCTTATCATCACCAGGGCCGGTGAACCGGGTGCGGTTACCATCGCCACCAATATGGCCGGCCGCGGAACAGATATCAAGCTGGGTAGCGGAGTTGTGCACTGGGATGGTGAAGAGGGGGACAAAGCCAACGCCAGCGGTGGCCTGCAGATCCTCGGTACTGAGCGACATGAATCGAGGCGTATTGATCTCCAGCTGCGTGGCCGTTCCGGACGTCAGGGAGATCCCGGTCATTCCGACTTCTTCCTTTCTCTTGAAGATGACCTGATGCGCCTTTTCGGGTCCGATAAGATAGCCGGAGTAATGGACCGCCTCGGTGTCAAGGAGGGGGAGGTTATCACTCACTCCATGATTACCAAATCTATCGAGCGTGCACAGATGCGGGTAGAGGAACAGAATTTTGCCATTCGTAAGCACCTGCTGGAATACGATGATGTTATGAATCAGCAGCGCAAGGTGGTTTACGATAAACGACGTACCATCCTGGAGGGGAAAAACCTGCAGGAGTTTCTGGATGAAATGGTGGAAGAGTACACTGATGATCTGGTGGACCGTTATACCGCCAATGTTGTCCGGGCGGATAATTGGAACTGGGATGAAATTCAGTCGGAAACGCTGAGAATTCTCGGTGTCACTTTTGAGGAGCTGACCGACCGGCACTCACTGAAGGCGGAGCAACTGCTGGAATTTCTACGGGAACACACCGTAAGCAACCTGGAGCGGAAACGGAAACTGCTGCAGGATAACCTGATGGACAAGTTGATTCGTTTTGCCATGTTGACCACGATTGACCATCACTGGAAAGAGCATCTCCATGAGATGGATATGTTGAAGGAGGGAATAGGGTTCCAGGCTTATGCGCAGAAGAACCCGCTGACGGAATACAAGAAGCAGAGCTTCGACATGTTTACCCAGATGCTGATGGATATAAACCGTGATTCAATTCAATTCATCACCCGGGCGCAACTGGAGATCAAGGAAGATGATCTCGATCTGACCACCAGGACCCAGTCACCCACTCAGGCTGTGCACAGGGGTGTAGATGGGCTTCGCGGGACAGCACCTGCTGTTACTACTCGAGAAAGCCGTGAAGCTTCGCGCGGCAAACCTCAACCGGTCCGCAAGACCAAGGAACCTCGCCCCAATGATCCCTGTCCCTGTGGCAGTGGTAAGAAATACAAACAGTGTCACGGCAAGCCTGGAGGTTGAGGGCCCCCCTTTTCTCCGCGCGATTCCTCATCGAGCCGTCCCAGAGTGTAGTCATTCAGGTCAACACGGATGAACCGGGCCAGTAACGGGTGCACTTTCCGTACAGCGTGATACACCTGCTGAGCGATAAGACGGTATGATTCGTGGCCCTGCGGTGCGGAACGCAATTCAACAAAATGAAATATCTCTCTCAGGTTCCAGCGGAAGAGCACTCGCTTGCGAAACGCCAGTGGTATGTAATAGGTCGCCTGATCGGGGAAGTCAACAGCGAGTTTGTGATACAGGGTTGTCGCTCTTTTCATCAGGGCGTGATATTGCTCCGATAGACCAACTGCAGAAAATTCCGGGGGTGTTTCATAACCATGTATGACGGTCGGTAGTGGATTCAATTGAGTTGCGATACGATGCCGCTGTACATCACGGAAAGCGCCGTAATCGAGCACCATCTCCATCGTGTAGCCGGTCATCTCAAACGCCCTTGAAGGCTGATCATGAGCACCGCGACTGGTCATGACTTTTTCCATCAGCTTCTCTTTGCGGGCAGACGGCATATCCTTCACCTGCTGCAATTGCAGATCAAAACTCTGCTGCCCCTGCTCGTAGAGCAGTCCCGCCAGCACTCTATCTTCACCTGCGGGATCATAATCGAGCAAAGCGACACCGCTGCCTGTAGCGCCGGCAGGTTCCGCTTGAATCCTGACCTCTTCGCTCAATAAGCGTTCCCGCTCAACACGGAATTCATTCTGCCGGGCGTACTTGAGAAGGGTCGGAGCAATTTTCAGCCCCTCCTGCAGCATACGGGTGCCGATAGTACGCATCTCAGCAAGTGGATGGGATAGAAAACGGCTGATAGCGTAGGCTGCTTCCCGGGCGTTGATACTTATCCCGAGGGCTGTTCTGGTACCGGCCGGCAACAGGTAACGTATCACATCCAGAGTGGCAGCATGTATCGCGTTTGTCCTGGCTCGCTCCGACTGATCACCCTGCGGCATAATCGAGCGGAAGTACTCTTCAATCGGTTCCAGCGCGGTGTGATACAACGCGTAAAGGTCACTCACCAGCTGTCTGGATTCATCATCATGCGCCGATGCTGCTACCTCATCGCAATAATGAAAACGATCATCGGAAAAATGCTGATAGCGGGTGGATTTCTCTGTGTAACCAGCCAGACGGTGATCCTCGATTACTTTACTGGCGATGATCGATACATCTTCCAGAGCAAACTTGAGATCGGCATGTTCAGCCACCGATCCATGGCCATAACCGATAACCCAACGTTCATGAAACTTGCGGGTACGCTCCGTGGTCATCGCATCCCAACCGGTGATTCCCTGCAGAGCCAGTTCTTCGTCGCGCAACAGTTTAAGCAGATTATCCCGAAACGACGCCGGGCTGCGACTTACATAAGCGAACAGAACCGCCAGCACTTCAGGAGGAAGATTCCTCAGGCAGTAAATTGAATCATCGAGATTGGTAACATATGGCTCAAGCAGGTTGGCAGCTTCCGTGTCGTACAAAGCGGCTCCAGGTTTGTTATTTTTTATGGATTCTCTTGTCTAAAGTGTCGAAAATATAGCGACACATGGGAGTTTCTTCCAGAAAACTCTTGAAGCAATACAACGTTGAAAGACCCGACTGAAACTCAATAATGTGAGTCAGGTCACATTTTCTGCAGTAAATATACATTTTCTTAACAGGTAGCAGACAGTAACGTTCAGACGACAGTTGCCTGAAGCCCTGTCGATAGTTGACTTGAAAATAGAAACTCCTGTAGTATTACTGGCTTCGTTACTCAAGAAACGCTTCAGTAACAGAAACCACTACATAATCTATCTTTATGCAATACTACGGGCGGATGCCTAAACTGAGTTTTCAGAAGAGCACCATCTGAGAGCATCGGTTTTAACGGAGAAATTGTATGCCTCGCCTGACACCACTCGGCTGCGCGGGTTGGATGCCACATCACAACTGGCAGACGATGTCCTATGCGCTCGAGTACAACGACCGTCTCTTTCTGCTGGATGCCGGCTCCGGTATTGCCAATCTGAAGCAGCTGACGACAACCATCCAGAAATACAAGTCGATCCACCTGTTACTGTCGCATTTTCATCTGGATCACATTATCGGTTTTTTCTTCCTGAATGGAATTCTGGACAACCACGATTTACATGTATATGGTCCTGGAAAGGCACTGTACAACGAGACTACTGAGAAGATAATTTCTGGATTCAATACGCCACCTTATTCTCCGGTAGCGCCCGGGGACTTCCCCTTCCCGGTTTATTTTCACGACCTGGAACCGGGCCTCAATGAAATTGCCGGTATCCCTATTCACATTGGCGAGCAGAAGCACAGCAATCCCTCCTGCAGTATCCGGATAAGTGATCTTCTGACTTATGCTACTGATACCGCCTGTACGGAAAGCACTATTGAGCATGCTCGCGGTTCGCGAATCCTGATGCATGAATGCTGGTGGGATCGCCGGGATTACGATTTCCTGACGGCGGATACGGAAGATGAATTCAAATCTCTGCACGGCCACAGTCATGCCAGAGGTGTTGCAGATATCGCCAGTAAGGCAGGTGTCGAACGTCTACTGCTGGTACACTACAATCCGGCTTACTCCCCCTCCCGGATCGAAGAGATGGCCGATAGTGTACGTAACTGCTTCCCCCGTGCGGAAATCCTGCATGATCTGCAGACCGTTACCCTCTAGGAGTCTCGAACAGGCCTCCTACTATTGTATCACATTCAGGACAACGCCCCTTTTGAAGCAGGTTATACTTAAGTGACATGTACTCCCGCTCGATAACACGCTTCCCACAACCGGGACAATGAGTATGCTGGCTGTCGGCATGTATCACGTTACCGGTATAGACATAGTGCATACCCTCTTCCAGAGCTGTATCACGGGCGCGGAGAACCGTCTTCAGTGAAGTTCGACGATGATCGGCCATACGATAATCAGGATGAAAGGCGGTGAAGTGCAGCGGAGTGCCCGGGCCGAGGTTATCCTTTATCCAGCGCACCAGCTGCTGTATATCATCAGTGTTGTCGTTATAATCTTCGATGAGCAGCGTGGTTATTTCAATCCAGACAGTGGTCTGCTCACGTAACCAGATAAGCAGATCAAGAACAGGTTGCAGGCTGGAAAGTGTCAGGCGACTGTAGAAATCTTCTGAAAACCCCTTCAGATCGACATTGGCAGCATCTATATGTTGATAAACTTCCTGTGCGGCTGGTAGATTGATATAGCCGTTGGTGATCATCAGGTTGAGCAGGCCGAACCTTCGGGCGGCTGCAGCCACCTCAGTCACATACTCCGCGAAAATGGTCGGTTCGTTGTAAGTGTAGGCAATTGCTGCAGCGCCATGTTCCCGGGTCATCCTGGCCAGCGCAGCCGGAGCCAGCGCCTGATGACGACTCTGACTGAGGCTGGATTTAGTGGTCGTCCAATTCTGGCAGAACCTGCAGCCCAGATTGCATCCGGCAGTTCCAAAACTGATAGCCTGGCTGCCGGGCAGAACGTGATACAATGGTTTCTTCTCAATCGGATCTGCTGCAAATCCGGTGACTGAGCCGTAGGCATCGGTTACCAGCTGTCCCTGCTCAACCCGCCTGACATAACAGAAACCACGCTGCCCTTCGTGTATCAGGCATCCCCTCGGACAGAGCAGGCATCGCACCCGTCCATCTGAATGTTGTTCCCACCAGCGCGCAGGCACACTCATTTTTTCCTCATTTCTGTAACCATCTCAGGGCCGAACTGCCCCTACAACATCGCGATAGAGAGAAACAGCAGGCCAAGCAGTGCCGGCAGCAGACAGATTGTATACAGCAGGAATAGCAGCAGGAACTTCACAGCTGTTTTCGAGATGGATTGTTGATACACTACACGCAACGACTGGAAAAGATAGGGCAAGGGGCCCAGAAGCAGAGCAATCACCAGATACTTAAACGGCAACAACGTTATCAGAATCAAAGTTATGAACAGGAAGGTGTGGAAATGCAGGCTGAAGATCAGATGCTCCACAAAGTATACGCGACGGCGGACATACAGTAACTTCAGGATAAGCGCGAACAGCGGTAACAGCAGAAACAGAATACGGGGCAGCTGGTTAAACATCTCCTTGCCCAGAATTGACCCGCTGTTCTCACCCAGTCCTTCCAGGTGTTCTATCTTCCTGGCAAAGAACCCGTTGCTGTCACCAGTAAGAGAACTGTCATCGAGACTGATTGTGAGGTTATCCCGGAAAGTCTCCAGAGTATCCGTGGCAGCCTCCCGGAGCAGCTCTTCACTCGCTTCAGCCAGGCTGGAATCGGCCATCATCAATGTATCTTCTACAGTGGTGCTGTCGTCATCAGTGATAATGACACTGTCATTCATAACATCTGAGAGGCCACCGAATGAGACGATCAGAAAGAAAACAACAGTTGTGAACAGATAGAAGCGCAGAGGCAGAATATAGCTGTTGCGGCGCCCGTTGAGGTATTCGCGGGTGAGAAATCCAGGTTTCAGCAGTAACGGGCGCAGGCTGCGAAAGAGCCTGGAGTCAAAAGCAAAGTAATCACCGAAGAAATCACCGAACAGACGCCGCAGGGACACTCTGCGATCACTGTTGAGCTGCCCGCAATGGGGACAGTAGTTTGCATCCTCGAGCTGAGTGCCGCAATTCAGGCAGCGGGTGGTTTTGTTCAATTGCAAGGTGATGTCCTCTACCTGGTATTACTGATGCGCTATCTCGAACCTGGAACTGAAGTCCCCAGGCTTCAGGCTGGCGTCCCCCTGAAGTGAAACTGAAGGTTTCGAGACGTGGGAATTCAAATCTGTGAAAGAGAACGAATCTATTTGTTCACGTTTTGCTGCCCCAACGGGGTATTTGTATGTAGCCTGGTGGCTTCAGTCCCAGGCGATGTAGACAGAGGGTCGCATATACTGCCTACCGCCATATCAACCTCTCAACCCGGTTACTATTTTCTCACCATGTCACAGCCTTCGCTCCCCGCACCTCCGGAACAAGCCCGTGGGTCTCAGCGTTGTGACATGGAGTTATATGTTTCAACCCGGTTACTATTTTCTCACCATGTCACAGCCTTCGCTCCCCGCACCTCCG
>CAZCRT010000029.1:0-5002 GCA_964501185.1 uncultured Bacteroidia bacterium | reverse complement strand
TTGTGACATGGAGTTATATGTTTCAACCCGGTTACTATTTTCTCACCATGTCACAATACTCTTCAAACAGCCCCTCACTCTTCAGATGCTCCATCCAGAAAGCCTGCAATTCCGCAGTCGAAGCAGTGAGGAAGATCTCATCATCAATCACTTCATGTCTGATAACACCGGAATCTTTTTCCAACAGCTTCCTCAGCCAGTCCACATCCGGGTTACTCATCTGCAGTGTGGGTTCTATTTGCCTTACATGCATGATTGTATGTACACCCAGAAGGTGAAAGAGATAGAAGCTGTTTGCAGGAATCTCCATTTCTGCCGGGTATAAATCAAGAAAGCGCTGCCCTTTTAACTCAACCAGGTGGGCTTTAAAGGAACCGCTTTCTCCATCAGAGTCGGTATAGGTCAGATTGTAGAACGGGCCATCACCCCTGGTAAATTGCCAGACCTCATTCGATCCGCTATCCACCCAGGTGCCAACCAGCGCTGCATCGAGTTCAATATCAGTTTCAGTATATAACGGTTGCAGGCTGCGGATACAACCACTCAGTATTATCAGTGGCAAGATGAACGGTAACAGCTGTTTTGCGTTCATGGGGACCTCCTCCTCAATAGACAAATAAGAACTGATTCGATCAGGGTTTCATCGGTCCGATATACTCCCGCGATATTACAACATTATCAAAAAACAGATGGTTGTCAGTTTCCGGTTTCCATTTACCACCGTGGTAGACTTCCAACCACACACAATCGATCTTCAGGTCGGCTGTATCCCGCCAGCGCATGTCATTTCTCTCAAAAGCGAGCTCACCATCCACCCATCCTCTCAGAATTCCGTCATTCTTCATCGGTGTATTCAGTTGAACATAATGTTCAACACAGTACCAGCGATTATTCTCGAGGTAACCGAGCAGATCAATCCTCCATGGCCAGGAGTCACCGTACTTCCCTGCCTGATCTACATGGTAACAATAGCTGCCGATACCGGTTCTCCCATCATCCCGCTGGCCGTTGAACAACCCGCGTGAAGACCAGCCATTATAACCATCACTTGTAATACCGGCATAAGCCGCCCGGCCGTAAGTGCCCCCTATACCTGGTAGTTTACCACCCTTAACGGGATCCCAGTCTGCTGCAAAACGAAGATAATAGCGGAAGTATATCTCCTCCGGTTCCTCCCCCAACTGCTCCTGGAACAGATAACGATAGCTGGCGCCATAATGTGTCCCCTCTACCACATTTATACATAATGCCTTGTTCTGCAGCGGTTCAAAAAGCAGTTCATCACTCGTACCTATCAGGTTGACTCTGTCTCGAGTCTTTCCTGTCCATCGGTCAGACCAATCCTCAGATTCAAAGCCCTCGACTAACAACACATTCGGATCATCTATGAGATTCTTCTCAGGGAGATGTTCTGATGTGTCTTTTTTCACATCTGCCGGTGTAGTACTGAGTACAAGTGCAAAGAATAGACCGACTAAAGCTCCAATTAACGCACCTGACAGCATTACAGACCTCCTTCACACAACAGGTAATCACAAAACACACTTCAATTCATCAAGTCAGCCGCCAGCACCCCCTCCGGTCCCAGCGTCCACACTGTCACACCTCTGAATTCAGGCCCGGTAGTGATGGTTTCATCCACCAGGGATACTATCCAGGTACGATAGAAATCACCCTGAAGCGCGATATGGATTTTGCCAGAAGACGGGTTATAGACAGTGGAGCAACGTGTTGCCCATTCGTCACCCTCCATTTTAGCCAGCTCTAATGTCTCCAGAGCGAGATCGACATCGTAGGTCTCCAGGTTTTCTGAAATGTGCTTCCATGCTATCTGGTACCTTCTGGCCCCAACACCTTCAACTTCCTGCCAGCTGACATCGCTGAACTTGTGATTGGGAAAATTCGTCATCACACTGAAATCACCCTGTTTATGCGTGATGTGGTTCATCGAATCCTCAACTTCAATCACCATGGCGTTACCCAGATTATCAGCAAGATGATTATGCAGGCTCGGAGTTCCATTGATAACCTGATAGCTACCCAGGTAATCGATCACTTCAACAACTGAGCTGTAGTTCAGCAGAGACTCGCTATGCAGCTCCCAGGGGTAGATCTCATCAGGATTGGTGCGGGGCACCTGCTCAGCAGCAGGCAGCAACATCTGACAGGAGCTGAAAACGCCGTCACTGTTCACACCGGCAACCGGCACGAAAAAGCCCTCTTCGTGCTGAAACTCCATCTGGAGTATCTTCCGGTTTCCAGATTTGTTCAGAGTGAATCTGATCTCTACATCGGGATAATCAAAATTCATACCGTAGATGGTTGCTGTGGAGTAGACTGCAAAGCTGGTGCAGGCGTAGGGACCGCTGTGGACGGGGCTGTCCGGAGCTGCACCCACTGTTATGGTGAAAATGAAGAGGCTGATCAGATGAAGAATTCTATTCATTGCAGCACCTTTCCCAGACTGACATGATCCTCTATCGCGTAACCGAGAGCCTGATAGAAAGCCACTGTGGCACGATTAGTGGCTCGAACCTGCAGGTTCAGTTTGGGACAACCTAGTTTCTGCAACTCCCGTTCGATTGCCTCCACCAGCGCACGGCCATGTCCCCGCCGCTGCTCCCCGGGGTGAACTGCCAGATGATAGATCCAGCCACGGAAACCATCGTAACCACCCAGCGCCGTACCGATAATATTGCCGCCTGCTACCCCCACCAGAAACAGTTCCGGCTGCACCTCCAGCTTGCGGCGGATAACGTCGGGCGGATTGTTACGTGAGGGATCGTCGGGAAAAACCAGATGCCAGAGCGCAGTGACAGCGTCACTGTCGTCGGGTAAAAAGGGACGGATGGTTAACTCATACATCAACTATTCTCCGGAAGTGACTTCTGGTATGATGCAGATTTACAATCGTTTTAGCAACTCACTATAGTATTGCTTGTTTCGTTGCCCGGGCAACGCTTCGCAATCAACATCCGTTATGGAATCTCCCACTTAGGTGATACTACGGGTCGATGCATTAATCAATGCCTCTAAAAAGGTCATTAAACATAAGCATCGGTATAAATGACAATCATTTAGTCCACTCTTATCAGAATGGAGTGTGAGACATAAGCAACATCACAGGAACAGTTGTTCAATATCCGACTGAATCACCACTAATAACCTGCTGTCAGGCAAGTTTATACATAATATACATGATTTCTTACGTGGCACGATAGTTGCTTTATTGAACTATTATGCAGTTATCGTAAGTACTACTCAAAATACAATCCCTGTATCAATTTCACAGCATGATGAGGGCAAAATGAGACACTTAAGACAACTTATAACTGCAACTGTTTTCCTGATGGGAACAACTCTCGCGAGTGCTGCCGATATCCTGTGGGTCAGTACAGTAGATGGAGACTGGAACAATCCTGACAACTGGTGGCCAGCACAGGTTCCCGGCGCAGGTGATTACGCACATATCATCCTTGACGGAGCCTTCTACGTCAACCTCAACGGCAATGTCACAGTCGACAGCTGGGAACTCGGTGCAGATCTTGGCAGCCAGGGACTCCGGATAAATGGATACTCGTTGAATGCTACCACAGTAGGAACTGTCCACGAGCTGGGCAACGTACTACTGAATGGAGGCAGCTTCGGGGGGACGGGTGATCTGCACTGGTACGGTGCGTTGACATGGGAGAATGGCTCCTTCAATGGCAGCGGAGCGCTCAACTTCTATTCCGGATCCGATGTCTCCATTACTACGAATGCAAACCGCTATCTGGATTATCGAACATTGACCAACAGCACTCTGGTAGACTGGACAGGTGGTGGCACACTGATTATGCGGTATGGATCCGTAATCAATAACAATGCATTCTGGAACTTCGGTAGCTCCGCCAGCGTCTATCACAACGCAGGAGCAAGCGTCGCCTTCAATAACTATGGTGTTCTGAACCTGCCCACCGGTTCTGGTACAATCTCAATATCCGGCGGGAGCGGACTCACTTTCACCCAGGCGAGCAGCGGGCAGATCGATATGGATGCGGGTTCAGTACAATTAGACTGTAATGCTTCTATTGAGGGGAGTTGCTTACTGGCCACCTCAACTGAATTGCGTCTCACCAGTTCGTCGCAGACGCTGGACGGAACCATTGTACAGGGTGATGGCACTCTGAAAGCCAACGGGGGAACGGTAACAATCCATAACACAGTTACTGTAGATAATCTCCTGCAGACTACAGGCACTATCCAGGGTAACGGAACTCTGATGATTATGGAAGACTTCACCTGGAGTAGCGGTTATCAATCCGGTACAGGTACAACTCAAATTCCAGGTTCCGTCCAGATGACCATGAACGGTAGCAACAAGTATCTGAGCGGTCGTACGATCGAAAACCATGGTACCATCAGCTTCACCGCAGGCACCCTGCTTTTCGGCAATGCCGCAACAATCAACAACAACAGCAGCGCGGTTTTTGAAATTGCCAACGGACTATGGATGTATCACTGGAGCGGTGCTTACAGCACCTTCAACAACGAGGGAACCTTCCGCAAAACCACAGGCAGTGGCACCAGCTATGTGCAAACGCTACCCTTCATCAATTCAAACCTTATCGAAGTCGTTGAAGGTACGCTGAGCATGGATTACAACGTGACACATAGCGATGGGACTGTGGATTGTTCACCTGGTGCTGTCTATCAACTGCCTTCTGGAAATGTCTACACGAACAGCGGTAGTCATTTTACAGGTGTGGGGACGACTCTTGTTTCGGGTGCTACGGTGACAGTCAGCGATACACTGTTCGCAGATCACCTCCTGCAAACCTCAGGGACGATGACCGGGGACGGGGTTATCCTGATAAATGATGATTTCGGCTGGAGTGGTGGATACCAGTCTGGTGATGGTGAAACTCTTATCCTGAATCCTGCCCAGCTGACGATGAACGGTGGTAACAAGTATCTGAGTTCGCGTGCGATTGAAAACCTAGGTAACATCAACTTCTCAGCG
>CAZCRT010000028.1:0-39940 GCA_964501185.1 uncultured Bacteroidia bacterium | reverse complement strand
TGTAAGCTGCCTACTGCATTCTGTATGCGATTTTAATTAAGACTGACCACCCGGTAGAACCTGCTCATTTCAGCATTGTACTCAAGATCGATATACTCGGTTTCATACACATGTGCCAGGACTGTTATCTCACCGGAGAAGGTGGGATCAGCGCAGCATTCTACCCGATAGCAAGCAGCAGTTTCGGCACTACTCCAGTCCAGCTGTATGCCTGGGATTGTGAAGACAGCTGTCAGGTCGTTGACTGCAGCGGGAACACCACCGGTATGGTTGGTTTCCAGCTGGCGGATGAAGTGAGCGAGACTGAAATCTTCAGGTGGGGGCGCATCCGCTTCCTCTGAAACAAGCTGTGCTGCTACACCACGATTTTCAAGCAGCCAGAGATAACTGCGCATGAAGTAGCTGTCGAGCAGAATCCAGACGCCCCAGACCTGGGTGTAAATATCATAACGGGTCTGACGATCAACCCGCAGGCATTCACCGGCAGTAACCGGCAGCATCAGAGTGCCCCAGGCATCGACCTGGCTGTTTACCGAAATCTCTACCTTGACATCAAGCGGGGTTCCCTCATAGTCGATTGTCGAATAGAACTCGCTGGATTCATTCCAACTGTCACCGAAATTCAATGGTATGGGATATTCAATAATCGGCGGGTTCAGGGGAAGTGAGGGGTCTGTTTCACTGATCAGCTGGCTCCAGGCACCGAGGTTGATAATCGCATCCGGATCAAGCCGATAGAACCAGCGGGCATCGGGGGGCTCGTTTTCCTGGGCCTGACGTTCAGACCACTCAGCGGAAGGAAAATCTCCACCGTGGCCACCATCCTGCGGGTCAACAATATCGCATATCAGTACCAGATCAGTTGGGCCGTTACGGAAATCCCAGTGCTGTTCACCCCCGGCAGGGCCAGCCAGACCGGTAACATCCACAGGTGCTGAACTGCTGTATGAACGGTAAAACTGCCCGATAACAGTAAACATATCATCGGCTGTTATCGTCACCTGAGCCGGTGTGTTCACAGCAAGAGCGGTTACAAAAAGCAATATCGATAGCTGTTTCATATGTATTCCCTGTTCCGTTTACGAAATCTATCTGTTATCTCTGAATCAGTGTGCTATTTCCATGCCAGATATCTTTAACAAATATGCGAAATAATAATATCGTAAGCTAAAATAGAAGCAAAGCGTGCTTTGTATCAACAGATTAATCCCACAGTAATTGTCTAAAAACGGGCTGTTTATGGGATTCCTCTGGAAAACCCTCCCGTTGTGGTCGGTGATGCGGTTTTCATGCTGTCTGAGATAATGACACTCTGATAGCTTTGCAACATCATGTAAGTGAGCTAAAAAGGCTTGACATAGGGGTGGAGCGCGTTTAAATTAATGGCGCTTTGAGTAATGGAAATATGACAGTTGCCACTTTAGCTCAGTTGGTAGAGCAACGGACTGAAAATCCGTGTGTCCCCAGTTCAATTCTGGGAGGTGGCACTTTGACTGAGGGACCGGTTGTTACTGGTCCCTTTTTTTAGTTATGGTATTACTACCCTCGTTGCTTATGGCAACGAGAAGGAGCATTGGTGTATCAGGATGCTGTCACCAGGCTGGTAGCGAGAAACAACACTCTATTTGCAGGTGACAAATGCAGGTGACAAAAATTGAAGCAATCCGGATCAGATAACGGCAAACTGCCACTGACCATTCGCAGCAGCGAATTCACTATCAGTGTCGCTGACGCCCGCAAACTGCCTCCTCCCCGGCGTGGTGAGTTCGTGTTTGTGGGACGTTCCAATGTTGGTAAGTCCTCATTGCTGAATCGGTTGCTCAACCGCAAGAACTTCGCACGTATCAGTTCCAAGCCTGGTAAGACCCGCCTGATCAACTACTTTCTGATCAACGATGATTTCTATCTGGTAGATCTGCCCGGCTATGGTTTTGCCCGCGTTTCACATGCGGAAAAAAGACGGTGGGGCGCGAGGATGGATAATTATCTTCGCAGTGACCGACGTAAACTGGTATTTCAGCTTATCGATGCTCGAACCGGTATCACACCTCTGGATAATACTATGCTGGAGTGGCTGGCGCACTTCGAACTACCAGTATTGATGGTGGTAACCAAGATCGATAAGCTGTCTCGCAATCAGGCCAACCGGCAGGTGCAGGCGATTCGTGAAGTTGCTCTATCACATGGTTTTGGTGATGTAATACCGTTCTCCGCAGTTACCGGTGTCGGGGTTGCCGATCTGCACAATGAGATTCTGGATTTTCTGAGCGACAAACCATCAGCCGAAGCTGACAACAGGGATGATGACGAGACAACTGACAGCTGAAACTTCCACTGAGGTCCAGGTGAAAAAGCGCACTGTTACTTCCAGGGCACCCGGGGAGGGATTGGGAAATTTCCTGCGCAACTGGTTGCGGGGTCAGTTGCTTGTTTCACTGGTAATAGCGCTCCTGATCTGGCTGGGACTTTCCTGGCGGGGGCTGCCTGCACCGCTGACTCTGGGCATCCTGACCGGGCTGGCCTGGATGATTCCCTGGTTGGGTGGTGTGCTGGCTTATCTGACCGCCGCTGTTGTCGTTATGATTGTCCAGCCTGGTTGGAGTGGACTGTTGCAGGTGACAATCATTTATAGTGTGGTCAGCCTGTTGGAGTCATTTCTGTTGACCCCCTGGATAATGGGACGTAGCGTTGGAGTCAGCCCTCTGTTGATTATGCTTGCTCTCTTTCTGGGAGGAGCCTTTTTCGGTGTACCCGGTCTTCTACTGGCAGTACCGGTTGCTGTGCTTTTGAGTTGGTTATGGCGTAACTATCGTCAGGACTGAAATAAACTGAATACAAAGCGAGTCTGGTTATGGCTTTGAAACACAAATCGGCAGTCGTAGCAATCATCGGTCGACCCAATGTTGGCAAGTCGACACTTTTCAACCGCATAACTCGAGCAAGCCGGGCTATCGTCGACAGTGAATCCGGTGTTACCCGTGACCGTCACTACAGTCGCACCGAGTGGAACGGGCACACTTTTTTTCTTATGGATACCGGCGGCTATGTGCCTGACTCCAGCAAGGAATACGAGATCGCTATCCGGGAGCAGGTTGAAGTGGGAATCGAGGAAGCTGATGTGGTCCTTTTTCTGGCTGATGTACAGACAGGTGTAACCGATACCGATAAGGAGCTGGCGCGTCTCTTTCTCAATCGGGGTATTCCTTTCCTGCTCGCAGTGAACAAAGTTGATAATCCCCAGCGGGAACTTGAGATCGGTGAATTTTACGCTCTCGGTCTGGGGGAACCGTTCCCGGTTTCTGCTACAGCTGGTCGCAGTGTGGGTGATATGCTCGACGCGCTTGTAGCGTTGTTGCCGGAGGGTGTTACAACTACTGAAGAAGATGAGTCACTTCAGCTGGCTATTATCGGAAAGCCCAATGTTGGCAAATCCTCTCTGGTCAACACACTGCTGGGGGAGGAAAGAATGATTGTAACTCCCCAGGCTGGGACGACACGCGACAGTACCGACTCACCCTACAGGTTCCAGAAACGGGATTTCACCCTCATTGATACAGCCGGACTGCGGCGTCGTACAAAAGTCAAAGAGAATATTGAATTCTACGCCAACCTGCGCACGCAACAGGCGATTACACGCTGCGATGTGGCGATTCTACTGATGGAACCGGAGAAGCGCCTTTCAGCTCAGGATATCACTGTCCTCCAGAAAGCGAATGAGATGAAAAAAGGAGTTATCATCGCAGTGAACAAGTGGGATCTGGTGGAGAAGGATACTTCCACAATGGGTGATTTCAGGAGTTCCATCTATGATCAATTGCCCAACCTGAAGTTTGTTCCGCTGGAATTTATTTCAGTGATAAATCGTCAACGCGTACACCGGTTGATGGAGCGTGTGCTCGAAGTGGAAGAAGCACGGGGATTGATGTTGACACCAGAGCAGCTGAAGGAGGTGCTGGAGCCGGTCATTGAACGCACACCACCACCAGCTCGTAAGGGTAAGTACATCACTTTTGATCGTATGTATCAACATCGCGTCAGGCCGACCGTGTTTCGGTTTATCACCCGTTTTCCAGATCTGGTTGACATAAGCTGGCAGCGCTTCCTTGAACGCAAGATCCGGGAAGCATTTAATTTCACCGGCGTCCCGATCAAACTGGAATTCATGAACCGGCGCCAGGAGCGGGATCGTAAATAACAGGGCTCCCTGCAGGGTATTGGCAGCATACCACTGAAGGATGTTGCGCGGTTGTGATACATTATGAAGGCGATTTGAAAGAAATTACGGAGATAATAGATGAAGTTTTCAGTGGCCTGCTTGTTACTGGCTCTGCTTTCAGTCGGGATAACGCAGCAACTGGCAGCAGAAACCTCCCCGGAGTTACCTTCCCCCGAGACTGTTGTAAGGCAATTGCTGGAAACCGGTGAAATCGGTGCAGGTTTACCGGATAGCGTGATACAAACTTTCAGCATGGCTGAACTGGATTACCTGCCCGGTGTGTTGAAGATAAATATCCAGCATCGTGAAGTGGCCTCCTCCTATCAACACCTACACCTGCCTGAAACCATATCTGCCTGTCGTGACTTTCTGGAAGATAAGCGTGATACACTTAAGGTTATCTGTGATGTTTATGGGGCAGATCCTGAGATACTTTCAGCGATCTGGTTCACCGAAAGCAGACTGGGAGAGAACACAGGTGATTATCTGATCCGGGATCTGTTTTTCACACTCACCCTTCTGGAAGAACCGGAAGTTATTGCATGGAATATTGACAGTGCATGTAAGAATGAACCGGAACGGGACCCGGAAGAGGTTGCTGAAAATGTTCGTAAACGATCCAAACGCAAGCGCAAATGGGCATTGCGTGAACTCAACACTTTACTAGGGCTGTATCCTGCAGTTGTACTGGAATCCCTGCAGGGTTCCTGGGCCGGTGCTGCCGGTATTCCACAGTTTCTTCCTTCAAGTATCCAGGGATATGGAATAGACTGGAACCAGGATGGTGTTGTGAATCTGCACCAGTTCGGGGATGCTGCAGCATCAACTGCCAATTATCTGGCTCGAAACGGCTGGCGACAGGTCACTGATGAGAAGCAGCGTCGCAGGGCAATCTGGAACTACAATCACAGCCAGCCTTATGTCGACGGAGTGCTCTATCTATACCATCAGATGGAGCAATGATTGAGAAATGGCACTGCTCAAACCCTGCCGGGGAATTTGTTGAATATCCGCAGTTGCGTTTTATATTGTGTCACACACAAGGAAAGCAACATTGCATCCAAGTTGTAAGGCGAATAGACATCCGGGTAGTATTTATGAATGATCCCTGTCGTATATGATGGCCAGACAGCCTGCCAGCTGGGAAAAAGTGATAGCTGCTGAACTCGCTGAGTTCACTGATCGCTATTTCAGCTTTATTGCCAGTGATGTCAGGTTAATCGACAAGGTCATCCGTTATCAGCAGCGGCGGCGCGGGAAGATGTTGCGTCCCAAACTGGCGCTGCTTACCGCACGCCTGAACGGCAGGGTTACCGATGACACTTATAAGGCAGCCATTATTATTGAGCTGTTGCACAATGCCACACTGGCACATGACGATGTGGTCGATGATAGTGAACTCAGGCGGGGACTACCCTCCATGCAGCGTGTGTTCGGTCGCAAAGCTGCAGTGTTGATGGGTGACTATATGTTGGCAAACTCACTGATTGCCATGCTGGAGTTACGCGATTTTAGAGTATTCGAAATACTCTCGCAATGTGCCCGTCGTATGGCCAGGGGGGAACTTGTACAACTGAGTGGTGCTCGTAAGCGAAAGCTGGACTACGATACATATTTACAGATGATTGCCGATAAGACCGGTGTGTTGATGTCTGCTACCTGTGAGTTGGGAGCACTGACCGCAGGCGCTGATCGTGAACAGCAACAGGCGATGGCTGTTTTTGGTGAGCAGCTTGGTATTGCTTTTCAGATACGGGACGATATACTCGACTATACCGGTAATAGTTCCATGACCGGAAAACCGGTTGGCAGCGACCTTAAAGACGGGAAAATGACATTGCCATTATTGCACCTGTTGCGGGATGCACCTGTTCACAGGCAGGTTGTTATCAAGGGTCTCATGGCAACACCGGGCGTCCGGGCGCGACGGAAGTTAATACGGATGGTGTGCGAGCAGGGTGGTGTTGATGCAGCCGAGCGTGAGGCAACTGTTTTAATAGAGCTGGCTGTGGAACAATTACATCAGTTCCCGGAAAGTGAGCAGAAGCAGGCACTGAGTGATCTGACCGGCTATCTGCTGCAGAGAAAAAACTAGGAGACTCCAATGCGACTTTACCTTATCTACGCTGTGTTGACGATTGCGATCCTGTTACAGGGCTGTGGACAGAAGGCACCTGAGGAGGCTTCACTTGATTTCAATGGTATACAGATTACACTCCAGATCCCTGATGGTGTGACACATCAACCGCTCGATAAACTGATGAGCGGCCTGAAACAGGAGTTGATGCGTCGACAGGTTATGGATCCCGCTAACGAAGATGGTCTGATTGCTGAGCTTAACCGGGTGGCCAATGATAAATCAGTTTCGTTTGATAAAGAGGCTTTCGACTTCATCCTGGAGATCATGAACCTGGGAAGAACGACGGAGGGGCTCATTGATTTGCGCACCGGAGCTCTGGCATCACTCTGGCTTAATGCTGACTCAGAACCTGACCCCGTTCGGCTGGACAGCGCACTGGTTCACATCCAGAGCTGTGGCTTTATCTCTGCCAGCAGCAGTTTTCTGATCTATGGACCGGAAGCAGCCTGGGACGTAACTCCACTGCTGCCTGCCTGGTACGCCAACCACGCACATACCTGGTTGGAGGCACGGTTGTCGCAGGGATTGCTGCAGGTTGGACCGCTTTACATGACAATTGGAATTCCCACCGAGTATAGAGTAGAGTTGCCAGGCAGGAATGAGAATGAAGAAAACCACAGCATCACCCACGAGCAGGGTTGTCTGGCGGTTCTGTATGCTGCCGGAGGTGGCTATCCACTGGTTAATCCTTTGACCGGACAGCTGGCTGCGACCGACCGTATCAGCATTGTCCGTAATCAGGATCCCCTGACTGCTCACGGAATGGCTCTGGCAGGTCTGTTACAGCCAGCGGAAGCAGCACAGCTTCAGTATGAGGCAGCCGCAGTAGAAGGTTTGATTCTGATGGATGATGGCTCACATCGTGGTTCCCCTGAACTTGCCGCCAGGCTGAAGTGACTCCACGACGAATACTGGTCATTCGTTTTTCCTCGCTCGGTGATCTGATACTCACTGAGCCATTTATACGGGAACTGCGTAGACGCTATCCAGAAGCAACTATCGGATATGTGACCAAACAGGCTTTCAGTGAGATACCTGCTGGTTGGCCGTTTGACCTGGAGTTGTTCGCTTTGCCGAAAGACAGGTCTCCAGGTGAGCTGCTGCGGCAGCTGAAGGACTTCAAACCGGATATCACTTATGACCTTCACGCCAGTCTTCGCAGTCGCTGGCTGACAGCACGCCTGCAGGGAAAATGTAAGCGGCAGCATAAGAGATATCTCCAGCGCTGGTTGTTACTCCATACTCGATACAGGTTATCTCTGCCATTTGTGACACAACGCTATCTGTCGCTGCTGCAGGAGGATCCACAACTGCTGGCACCTGAATGGTACTCATTCGCTGAACAGGAGGAAGCAGCGCAGCCGACCCTGGCTCTGGTCCCTGGTGCCGGTAAGTTTACCAAGAGCTGGCCTGCAGATTACTGGGAACAGTTGGTTGAGCAGCTGCTTTCTGCAGGATGGCGTCTGGAACTCTTTGGTGGTGTACTGGAGCAACCGCTTGCAGAGCAACTGTGCAGTTATGGCCCTGAGGGGATAATTGAGAACTACTGTGGAAGATTGACCCTGGCGCAGACCGCTACCAGACTGCGTGCTGCCAGGCTGGTTGTCACTGGAGATACAGGTCTGCTGCATCTGGCAACAGCTGTTAACAGTCCTGTCCTGTTGCTGGTTGGCAGCAGTACGAGGGAGTTGGGATTTATACCGCCATATTCAGGTGTAACAATCATGGAGCGTGAGGAGTTGCGCTGCCGACCCTGTTCGCACATTGGCCGTGATACATGTCCAAAAACGCACTTCGACTGTATGCGGAAGTTGCCTCCCGCAATGGTAATGGCCACAATCAGGAAACTCACAAATATGGTGGAGCGGTAATGAGCCCACGGGATGATTACGGAACGGTACCTGGTTGGAACCGGTGGCAACTGCTGTACAATCTGGTTGTCGTTCCCATTACATATTTCCTGGCACGGCTGGTGGGAATCTTTAACCTGAAAATCAGAGAAAACCTGCAGGCAAGGGAAGATCATTTCAGGCAGGTCGTTGTCAACAGTCGTGAACTGAAGGATGACCGTCCACGGGTTTGGTTTCACTGTGCTTCAATGGGAGAGTATGAAGCACTGGTCCCACTTCTGGAAGTCATCAAGCAGGCTGACAGCTGTCAGGTGATCCTCACATTTTTCTCAACATCCGGTCTGAATAATTTTCGCGACTTTCATCTGGTTGACCTGGTTGCATTTGCACCTCTGGATTTCCGTAAAGATGTGAGACGTTTTATTGACCTGATACATCCGGATATCTTTGTAGTTACCAAGCATGATATCTGGCCAAACACTGTCTGGGAAACCAGCAGGAAGGGGATTACTTCCCTGCTGATCAATGGCAATTTTCATCCTGGTACGATGCGTCTGAAACCGCTCTTCAGAAATTTCTTCCATAATGTGTTCTCTCATTTCGATACCATACTTCCTGTCAACAGTGCAGCTGCTGATAAATTCCATCAACTGCTTCCAGCGCATCAGGGAATCGTAGAACCTGGTGAGACCCGCTACGACAGGGTACTGCAACGGTTACAGATCAGCCGGGAGCAACAGGACAATATTCCGGCAACTTTCTGTGAAGGTAATTTCGTATTCATTGCCGGTTCCACCTGGCCTCCGGGGCAGGAACGACTCCTGACAGCCTTCAATGAGATTTTCAAGCAATATCCGCGCTTCCGTTTGATCATTGTACCTCATGAGCCACTTCCGGCTGCTATCACTCAACTGGAAACAGTCCTGGCCCGGTTAAAACTCGCAACCCTTCGTTATAGCAATCTCAATGAAAATACCACTGCAGGCGAAGTGCGGGTAATCATCGTAGACAAGGTTGGTTTGCTGGCAGGCCTCTACCGCTACGCTGACGCAGCATATGTCGGTGGTGGATTCACTACAGGTGTTCACTCGGTTATTGAACCGGCTGCTTTCAGTATCCCGGTAATGTTTGGCCCCCGAAACGGCGTTTCTGCCGAAGCCGCACAACTCCTTGTTGATGGAGGTGGATTCATGGTAAGAACAGCAGCGGAAATTGAATCCCTGGTAAGTGACTGGCTGAGTGAACCTCACAAGTGTAAACAGGCTGGTGAAGCTGCTCTGGCAGTTGTCAAGCGTAACAGCGGAACGACAGGACGTATTCATGAGCTCCTCAAGACTCACCTTAACAGCGTGACAGATCCCCATGCCGATTCTGACAACACCAGATATTAACTACCGGGTGAATTCCGGTTTCATATTGGCTTTGCCCCCTTTGATACTGGAGAAAGGGGAGTGGATCTGTATCACAGGTGCCAATGGCTCCGGGAAAAGCACCCTGCTTGAAGTACTGGCTGGAACACGCGAATGCTGTCAGGATCCGCTCCAATCATTGGACTCTATAGCGTTGGTACGGGCTAATCCCGAGAATCAGTTCTTTTTCCACAGGGTGGAGCAGGAGCTCGTTTTCCCATTGGAGAACCTGGCACAGTCTCGTGATACAATCAAACGTCGCCTGGAAGAGGTCACCGGTATACTCAACCTGCAGCCGTTGCTGCGGCGGGACCCCTGGAACCTTTCCGGGGGACAGAAACAACTGGTAGTTCTGGCGGTAGCACTGATGCAGGACCCGCAGGCCTGGTTTCTTGACGATGCGCTGGCTTATCTCGATAACAGAACTGCCAGGATAGTAACCGGTTTATTGCAGAATGAGCAGCAACAGGGCAAGTTGATCGTTACTGTTACACAGGATAAGCGGGAACTGAGCTGTTGTGATCAGGTGATACACCTCGCTGATGGTAGTGTTGAGTTCTCAGGATCGACGGATGAATTCAGAACCTTTCTGGCCACACAGCATCCGGACTGGCTGCCTCTGGTCACCTCAGTAGAACAACCTGCCAGGGATTATTCTGAGAATGGTAATGTTACAGATGGCAAAGTACCTGTCCTGCTTGCTTCTCACCGTCTTGAGTATGCCTGGTCGCCTGATTATCCGTTGCTGGACAAAATGGAGTTGGAGTTACCCGCAGGTAGTATGATACATCTTCAGGGTGAAATGGGAAGTGGGAAGACAACACTGGCCCTTCTGCTGGCAGGATTGTTACAACCGGATATGGGCGAAATTGTGCTTGATCAGAAAAGGATGCAATTCCAGGATGGAACTTCCTTTGCAGCTGATGGAATCAGCTACACATTTCAGTATCCAGAGCATCAATTCATTTTGCCAACCTTCCGCAGGGAGCTTGAGTTTCAGAGGCATTCAGACCAGTTACCTGAAACAATAAAACTGCTGGCAAAATTCGATCTGACAGAGGATATCCTCGATGAACCGCTGGCGGAGATGCCACGGGGTCACAGGCGTCTGCTGGCACTGCTGGAGTTGCTGGCCAGTGATCAGAAAATCCTGTTGCTGGATGAACCGTTTATCGGTCTGGATATTCCTACCCGCACTCGACTGATCGGGTTACTACGCGAGTTGAAGCATCCGGAACGGAGTATCGTTCTGATCGATCACCTTTTGTGCGGTGATGAACTGGGGGCGGATCTGCAGGTGAAGCTGGAAAGGCCTGCCTTATGGAGCAGAGCAGGGGTGAGCTGCGAGAAAAGCCAGTAGTTCCTGTTCGAAAGTTCCCCTGTTGGCTTCCCCTGTAACGAAGTGCCCCTCCCCTTCAAGAATCAACAGACGACTTCCCGCCACTGCCGCATGCACCTCCTGAGCCTGCTGCAGGGGAAAGAATGAGTCATTATCCCCGTGCACTATCAACAGAGGCCGTGTGATCCCACAGAGTTCCTGATATGACAGGTCAGGGTCTCCTTTACCTGCAGTCAGCTCCTGCCATTTCCTCATTATCTCCCGACCATATTGTTCACCCTGACCCGGTGCATGTAACCGGTCCAGGTAACTGATCGTCTGCTGGTAATTCGGATTATCGACGGAACAGATCCCGGCGATTGTATCACATGTCGTCTGTTCGATACGAATTCCACTGGAAATACAGGTCATACTGCATATCAACTCCGGATGCGCCAGAGCCAGATAATACAGTGCCATACCGCCGCTGCTGAAGCCGACGAAATGTGCCCGGGAATGACCGAGTAACCGGCACATGTTGAGAATATCTTCAGCAATGCCAGCGTGACTCCAATTCCCGGAGCGATGTTGTGATAAACCGTGCCCCGGTAAATCAGGTATGATCAGGTGGTAATCTGCGAGAAAAGCGATCTCCTCATCATTCCAGTGAGAGCGACCGGTGCGGGTGAAACCATGCAGTAATACAATCGGCTCACCACTGCCGCCTGTGTGCAGGGAAAGCTGGCAGTCGGGCAGGTCGAGCAGGTGATGTTGCAGCAGTGATTGAGAAGCGAAAGGCATCAGGGTTGCTCCAGCCAGCACAATGCTGCCGGGTTAATGACCGGTTGTCTGAAATCGAGCGTGTCTATAGTCAGATCCGAAAGATTGACTGACAGGATGAGGTCACTGTCAGTAGCGCAACCGATCAGTTGACCGTCCGGAAGCAGCGTTATTGGTGCCAGCGAAGGAACTGTACCGATAAATTCTGAGTTCTGGTCAAGTGGCCGCAGACAGTACAACAGAGCCTGTGGGCCGGGTGTTGCAGTAATCGCCAGTAACTCACCCGGTTGCAGAACGATGTCATTCACCGTAGGTTCGAAAACGGTAACACCGGTCATTGATGCAAGCTCAGGAGTTCCTGTAGCGAAGGCGGGTACCGGTAGCCCGTTTTCAAGATCAATACCACCGAGCAGCTGACCATTTGACTGCAGCCACCAGGCATGATCGGGTGGTGTCCAGGCCAGAGCGCGGTGTGGATTGTTGCTGACAGGAATTGAGTAGAGACAACTGTACCCGAGCGAGACCTGATTGAGGAGCGCCAGGCAGTCATTATCAGAGGGACATGTCAACAGCTGGAGCTGATCATCACCGGCCAGAACCTGTGGTGTTGAAGGGACGCTACCCTGCAGGGTGAAATTCTCAGCGCCGGGGGGAAGTTGCCAGAGTGTGCTCTGGCTGCTGAGTATGAAATAGCCGGCACGCGAGGAAGGATCATCGTCAGGAACACAGCCATATAGCAGCAAAAGTAGAAGTGGTGTTATCAATTGCCAGCGTATCACTGGAGACTCTCGTTCAAAGCATCTGTCCAGGACTTTTCAGCTGTCGGTGTTACCAGTTTCAATATAGCAGGAAGTGGTTGCACCACGCCGGGACTGATGACTATCGCCTTCTGCAAACGAGCGTTGAATTCCGCTTCCGGCAATTCCCGGTCAGCGTAAAAACCGCCGATATCAACACCTGCTTCAACCTGATCACCAACTTTGACATTCAGTGTGATACCGGCGTTGATATCCAGCCGGTCATTCATCTGGAGTCTGCCGGCACCCATAGCTACAGCTGTCAGACCGAAAGTGCGTGCGTTGAGCTGCTCGATATACCCGGTCGCAGGCGCTGTCAGAGTATAACGGTAGCGGGCTCTGCATATATCAGGATTATCCCTGAGTAAACTGCTGTCACCGCCCTGTGCTTCTACAAATTCATAGAATTTTCCGAGTGCTTTTCCGTCTGCAATCAGTTGTTCAGCCAGTATGATCCCGTCAGTAATACTCCTGGAGCGTCCGGTCAGCTGAAAGATAACCCCGGCCTGCGCCAATGTGACTTCCCGCAAATCTTCCGGCCAGTCATCATGGAGGCAGTTTACAGATTCCACTACTTCATTCCAGTTACCGATACTGTTTCCGAGTGGTTGCTCCATCTGGGTGATCAGGGCTGCAGTTCCAACATCAGCACGCTGGCCGATCGCCAGCAGGCTACGGGTGAGTTTCAGCGCTTCCTCAAGTGTCTGGAAGATGGCACCGGATCCAACCTTGACATCCAGCAACAGGGTATCGATCCCCTCAGCCAGTTTTTTGCTCATGATACTACCGGTGATCAACGGTACCGACTCCACGGTGGCAGTAACATCCCGCATTGCGTACAGAAGCCGGTCAGCGGGAACCAGCAGGTCAGATTGACTTGTGATACAGAGTCCGATCTGCTCAACCTGCCTGCGAAATTCTGCCGGGGTATGGGTGGTAGAAAATCCCGGAATTGCCTCCAGCTTGTCCAGGGTACCACCGGTATGCCCCAGACCGCGGCCTGAGATCATTGGCACTGCCACTCCACCTGCAGCCAGCAGTGGCGCCAGGATCAAAGTCACTTTATCACCGACACCACCTGTAGAGTGTTTGTCGGCACGGGGTAGTGCGAGTTGCGAAAAGTCAAGGACTTCACCGGAATTGAGCATGATGTCAGTGAGGAGATATGTCTCCTCAGAGGTCATCCCCTTGAAATAGGTAGCCATCAGCAGCGCGGCAATCTGGTAACCGGGAACTGTGTCAGCCAGCATCCCGTCGAGCATGAAGCTCAATTCAGCGCGTGTGAGTTCTTCACCACGCTGTTTTTTCTGTATTATCTCGTAAGCTGTCATTTACTGTTCTCGCTTCGATACCACAGTATCGCTTTCAGGAAAAACCAATTCATGATATTATCGCGACTGAAGCGCTGGCACCGATGCGATCTGCACCTGACTCCAGCATGGTTAAGGCATCACCAAATGAGCGGACACCACCGGAGGCTTTCACTCCCATGTCACGGCCAACAACACGGCGCATCAGAGCTACGTGTGCTGCTGTTGCTCCTCCTTTATTGAAGCCGGTTGATGTTTTTACAAATGAAGCGCCTGCTTCCTGCGCCAGCAGAGAAGCCTGGATTATTTCCTGATCAGTGAGCAGGCAGGTTTCCAGGATCACCTTTACCAGCCGTCCTCCGGCTGCGCGCACCACGCCACCGATATCCTGACGGATATAGTTGAAATTACCATCCTTAAGTGCACCGACATTCAGTACCATATCGATTTCTGTGGCACCGTTGGCTGTAGCTTCTGTGGTTTCAGCAGCTTTTGTTGTACGTGTTGTAGCCCCGAGTGGGAATCCTACTACCGTGCAAACATCGACTTTTGTGCCACGTAGTTCACCAGCGCAGAGACTGACCCAGTAGGGGTTGACACAGACAGAAGCGAAACCGTTATCCCTCGCTTCGGAAACCAGCTTCATTACCTCAGGGGTCGTTCCTTCCGGCTTGAGGAGGGTATGGTCGATCATATGTGCCAGGTCTTCCTTAACCCGTCGGATCAGCCCAACTGTACAACTGAGCCTGTCCGCACCGCACTCCACCAGGTATTCACCGTACTCCGGGTGGTCATTGACCCAGCGGCCACTGGACTGGAGTTCCTCCTGGACTATTCGTTCAAGCTCATTCATCATGATCCTCACTTACCTCATATCCGTCCACGACGCCGACAATTACCGCCTGCACCGGTATCTGCTCATTGTCCAGCAGCAGGCGGGCACCGCTACCTTCCTTATTTATCAGCACCAGATCATCTATGCCGGCTTGAGCTTTGTCAACAGCGATAAATGTATCACCGTCCGCATTACCCTTCAGATCCACTTTTTCTACCAGCATCAGTTTCCAGTTGTTGAGTTCCTTATCCTTCCTGGTGCTGACGACATCACCTACTACACGTGCCAGTAACAAGCAGACCTCCAGTTTCTAAAGGCTCAGTCTAGTAATTGCTGTACTCTGGTGACAAGTTCTGTGGCAGCATCCGCACTCGGGGCTTCAGCAAAAATCCGTAGAATCGGTTCGGTATTGGATTTACGAATCTGTACCCAGGAGTCTGGCAGCACTATCTTGATACCATCGATCAGGTTGAGTTCACTGCCGGGAAACAGTTCCTGCAGTTTGTCCTGCCACTGATTCAGATCGAATTCCCGCTCACCCAGCTCGATGCGGGTTTTCTTCAGACTGTAAGCAGGAATAGTGCTGTCCAGTTCACGGATGGTTTTGCCACTGTAAAGCATCTGCTGCAATATCAGGGCAGCTCCCACAGGAGCGTCACGACCGAGATGCAGCTCTGGTAACAGCACACCACCGTTGCCTTCACCGCCGATTGCAGCATCGGTTTCCCTCATTTTCAGCGCCACGTGGACTTCACCCACCGGTGTCCTGTGTATTGGTACTCTGAATTCAGCAGCGATATCGTCGAGCGCGCGTGTTGATGAAATATTGGCTACCAGAGCTCCCGGTTTCTGCTCAAGTACAAATTTCGAAGCGAGGCAGAGGGTGCGCTCTTCACCAAGGGGTTCCCCGCTGGAATCGAGAATTGCCAGACGGTCTACATCCGGATCGACGGCAAATCCGATATCAAAACTACCCTCTTTAATCGTCTGCTGCAGCTGATTGAGGTTCTCAGGCAGTGGTTCTGGAGTATGGGCAAAATCACCGGTCGGGTCACTGTTGATACGGGTAACATCACAGCCCAGTTCCTGCAGCAGTTGGGGCAGGATCAAACCACCGGCACCATTAACAGTATCGATAGCGACATTGAAGTTGCGCTTACGCAGGGCGGGTACATCCAGCAGGTTGAGATCGAGAATACGGCTTATATGTTCCTCTTCAGGTGCTTCCAGAGTAGAAACCTCACCCAGTTCATCAACCTGTGACCAGTCAATTTCGTGAGACTTTTCCGTGGACTCGTAAAGACGCACCACCTCCCGACCCTGATCGGTGTCAAGAAAAAGACCATCCGGCGCAAACATCTTCAGAGCATTCCACTGAGCGGGATTGTGACTGGCGGTTATTGCAATACCACCACCGGCACCGATTTTCTTCATGATCATCGGTACAGTGGGCGTGGCAGCAATGCCAATTTCTACTACATTACAGCCGACCGCCTGCAACCCGGCCGTTACGGCACGCTGCAGCATAGGTCCAGAAATACGGGAATCCCGTCCTACCACAATCGTTACCGGTCCGGTCCAGCTGCCGTAAGCTGAAGCAAATCGGGTGGCAACCTGTGTAGTAAGGCCATTGCCCACAATGCCTCGAATACCGGAAACACTTACCATCAACATGCGAACCTCTTGTTGCATAGAATTTCTGGAAAAGATGATCTTCTGTTGTGATCATGAGTAAGTAACAATCTAACCAATAATGGCAGCTATGTCAAACAGGCTCTTTTGTAAGTGGCGTGAGACGAATAAACGGTCGCATTAATGATCACAAGATAACCCTGCCGAATACCCTCTCTACATTGCCGGTGTTCCAGCCAGTTATCATTCACTGTTGGTATTTGTGACAGTCACTGGTAGTTTGTTTCATTATTGTCATATGACTTTGACAGATAGCTTTACTAGAACCAACCAACCCCCGGGTAAGTGAAATGGAAACCAGGAACAGGCGTCGTCTTCCCCTGCAGGTAGCGGTTTATGCGATTACCCCTGTGGCCAATGATGGTTCAAGACGTGTACTGTTGCTGCGTAGAAAACCGGATCGCAATCGTTTCTGGCAGGGAGTTACCGGTGGTGTTGAAGCTGGGGAGTCGGAGTCCGAGACAGCCCGGCGGGAGTTTTTTGAAGAAACAGGTCAGGATATTGAGTTCAACACATCACCAGTTTGCCGCCACTGTTTCACACTTGCCCCCGGATTCTGGCACTATTACAGCAATGATAAACAAATAACAGAAACGGTGTATTACATAGTCATACCACAGTTTGTGCCGCTTCTTTCTGATGAACATGACGCCTGGGGTTGGGTGGAACCGGAAGCAGCTTTGCAGATGCTCCACTGGCCTGAGAACCGGGAGAGTCTGCGGAATATTCTCAGAGCACTTGAAGGTGACACAAATGGATAATAAAGCTGGAGCTTACCCGGTCAGATGAATCACACTCGCTACATTACCCGGCACAGTAGTTTCTCTGCATCTGCAAGCTTCAATTGGAGTACCGGCCTGCTGTTGTTGTTGATGTTTGGCACCTGTAACCAGACACTGTTTGCGTGGGATGACCGTGAACTGCTGGTCAGCAATGGTCGTGATGATTTCCTGTTGCCAGTTATTTTAAGCACCGACCAGATTTGTATCACATTGTCCGATCTGGTAGCGGCTACCGGTTGTTCGCATTATCGGGCTGAACCATATCACTATCTCTTTGTTGGTGGTATCGAGCTGAAGTTGATGGGAGAAAATCGCTACTTCAGCCGGGGTGAGCAGATATATCAACTTCCCGCCCGGCCACAGACTTCCGGGGATGGATTGCTGTTGCCCCTGATATTATTGCAACAGCTGATGCCATCCGGTTCCGGCGACTGGGAATATGATCCGGTTGCAAGAGAACTGTTAGTACAACGCAAGCCGGGAGTCAGCGGGTTCACTATTGCAGAATTGCCGGTTGGATTACTACTCAGGATTCAACTGGATCAGATACCCAACTATTCCGGTTACGCTGTTAATCATACTGCCCGGCTCCATTTCGCAAAATCTGCTCTACCCGGTGTACAGTTGCCTGGCGTGATACATCACCCCGCAATATCCGGTTTCCAGGTTGATTCAGGAGGTGACAGTCTGCGAATAGAATTTGACTTCAACAGCGATCTGGAACTTCTGGAGATATTCGAAAGCGATGATCAGCAGCGGATCAGTTTTTTATTCAGCAGTAGTGCATCTATTGAACTGGCAGCAGAGTTACCCCCCTGGACAGCACCGGCTGGCTGGTCACTGGATACTATCATTCTCGACCCCGGGCATGGTGGCAAAGACCCCGGAGCTATCTCACCCTGGGGTATGTATGAAAAAACGATCACACTTGGTATCTCCCTGGAGCTGGAAAAACTGCTGCTGGCAGATGGCCGCTTTCAGGTTCATATGACCCGTCGTGACGATCGTTTCATTTCCCTGAAGCAGAGGACCCGTTTTGCCAACGAACACGAAGGCAAACTGTTTATAAGTATCCACTGTAATGCTGCCCGCAACAGCAGTGCACGTGGTTTCGAGACCTTCCTGCTGCGAACTGCCCGCAACGAGTATGCACTCAATGTAGCGTTGAAAGAGAACGCAGTAGTCAAGCTCGAGAACGCGCCTGAGCATTACGATGCCATGCGTACTGACAACTACATTCTGATGTCTCTGGCGCAATCAGCCTTTGTACAGGAGTCGGCCCACTTCGCTCTTCAACTGAAGCCACATCTCTCGCCACTGATTCGCCCACATTCGGGTGGCATCAGCCAGGCTGGATTCTATGTGCTCTGGGGTGCTTCCATGCCGGCAGTACTGCTGGAAGCGGGTTTCCTGACCAACCGGCGTGACTACAATTTACTCAAATCTGCCAATGGGCGCAAAGAGATAGCACAGGCACTTTACCAGAGTATTCTCGAATTCAAGCATCAATATGAAAACAACTGACGGAATCGAAGCTGTCCTGCAGCACATCTACCAGCGGGTGCGGGACAAGATTAATCCCTCACTGACGCAGATTACCTCACTGCTGGCTGATATCGGTGATCCCCAGTTCGATTATCCAACGTTTCACCTGATCGGAACCAACGGTAAGGGAAGCAGTGCCCGCATGCTGTCCGCTCTGCTGGAGCGTGAAGGATTGCGCACCGGTTTGTATACTTCACCCCACCTCGTTTCCGCGACAGAACGGATTATCTGTCAGAACAGGCCGATTCCGAAGGAGCAGTTTCTGGCAATCTGGGAAGAGTTGCGACCGATTGCGGAACGATGGGATGCTACTTTTTTTGAAGTGTTCACGGCGATGGCGTTCATCCATTTCAAGCAGCAGCGGGTGGAAGCGGCAGTAATAGAGGCCGGTATGGGTGGTACCTGGGATGCGACCAGTGTGATACAACCGGAGGTGGTGATCCTGACAGCTGTGCATCTGGATCATACCGGACGCCTGGGCACTACCCGGGAAGCTATTGCCCGGGATAAAGCAGGCGCCATGAAGGAAGGTGTCCCCTTCATCTGTGGTGAACGTGATCCTGAGCTGCGGGAGATACTGCAGGCGGAAGCAGAAAGCCGGGGGGCGCTGTTTCAGCTGCCGGAGGAATTTCTGACTCTGGAAATCAGCAATCAGACACCGCTTCAGACCAACCTGTTTGCCCGCTTTGCAGGGAGCGGGCGGAAAGTGGAAGTGCGTTTGCCATTGAGTGGACAATATCAGATTGACAACCTCCAATGTGCGATGGCAGCATTCTGTTCTGTACACCGCAGGCCGCCACAGGGAGAACTGCTTGACCTGACAGAGTGGTCCTGGCCGGGACGTCTGGATCAGGTTTGCCGGGATCCACTGACAGTGGTTGATACGGCACACAACCCTGATGCGGCACGGGCACTGTTTGAGGCACTTGAGGCCGTCTATCCGGGACTGCAACCGGTTGTTCTATACGGTACTTTCGGTGACAAGGAGTGGCAGGAGTACCTCCAGGTAATTGCTGCACATACAGACAGGATACATCCTCTGGTGATCCCCTATCACCGGGGGCTGGCAGCGGCGGAGCTGGAGCAGGTGGTTAATGAGCTTTTCCCGGACGCACCGGCGCCTGCTCAATTCTCAAAGGCCTGGCAGCAGGCGTGTGCTGACTGGAAACATGGTCAGTTACTGGTTGCCTGTGGCTCATTTCATGTCGCGGAGGCGGTATACCGTCAACTGAATCTGGAACCTTTCAGTCGTAAAAGATTGGTGGAATAATGGCCTATCGCATCCGGATGATCTGTATCGGTAAGACAAAGGAGGACTACCTGCAGGCAGCGGAGCAGGATTTTCGCAAGCGGATAAAACCCTATGCAGATATGGAAATCGTGCAGCTAAAAACAAAGGTCAGCTACAGCAGTGAAACACCTGGCCGGATCAGACATCAGGAGGGTGAACTGATCCGCAGCAGTTTCCAGACAGGCGCTGTTCAGATTGCGCTTGATGAACGGGGCAGGCAGGTCAGCTCTAAGGAGTTTGCCGTGCTGCTTAATCGACACTTGATTGAAAGCGGCAGGCAGGTGGATTTCGTCATCGGTGGCCCCTGGGGTGTTGATCAGCAGCTGAGGGATAATTGCCAGGAAGTAATTGCACTTTCCCGGATGACTTTCAACCATCGCCTGGTACGGGTTTTCCTGCTGGAGCAGATCTATCGAGCTTTCCAGATTCTGAAGGGTGGTGGGTATGCGGAGAAGTAGATGCTGGTTATTAGCGGTTTTTTTTGTATTACACTCGCAAATTTCCCAACTTTCCTTTGCAGAAAGCTGTTCACAAACTACGGGAGGCTGTCATGTATGAAATTATCGATGTCCACGGACGGGAAGTACTCGATTCCCGCGGCAATCCCACAGTGGAAGTTGAGGTGCTGCTTGCCAGTCAGGTAGCCGCACGGGCGATTGTTCCCTCCGGTGCCAGTACCGGCATTCACGAAGCGGTAGAACTGCGGGATGGTGATGATAACCGTTTCAGTGGCAAGGGAGTTGAGCAGGCCGTACTGAATGTTAACGAGCAGCTCGGTCCGGAAGTGATAGGTATGGATGCCACTCAGCAAAGGGAAGTTGATGCCGCTCTGGTTGAACTGGACGGCTCCGAAAACAAGAGCAAGCTGGGGGCAAACGCTATCCTGGGTATTTCGCTGGCTGTAACAAAAGCGGCTGCAAAGGCTGCTGACCTGCCTCTCTACCAGTACGTAGGCGGGATAAACGCACACATCCTGCCGGTACCGATGATGAATGTGCTCAACGGTGGTCAGCACGCTGATAACAATGTCGATATTCAGGAATTCATGATTATGCCGCGCGGAGCAGAATCCTTCTCCAGCGCCCTGCGGATGGGTGTGGAAACCTTTCATTCGCTGCGCGGTATCCTCAGGGATAAGGGCTATCATACATCTGTTGGGGATGAGGGAGGTTACAGCCCGAATCTGAAATCCAACGACGAAGCCTTTGAACTGCTGATGATGGCCATAGAGAAAGCCGGTTACAAACCTGGTGAAGAGATTTTCATCGCTATCGATGCCGCCGCCAGTTCATTCTATAACAAGGAAGAGAAAACCTATTTCTTCGAATCTGAGAATCGCCGTTTTGAGGCGGCAGAGCTGGTGGATTATTACGATCAGCTGTTGGGGCGTTTTCCGATTATCTCGATGGAGGATGGCCTCGATGAAGATGACTGGGATGGCTGGAAGCTGATGACCGACTTGCTGGGCAGCAAAGTTCAACTGGTAGGAGATGATCTGTTCGTTACTAACGAACGTCGTCTGCTGGAAGGAATCGAACGCAGCATCTGTAACTCAATCCTGATTAAACCGAATCAGATCGGTACGGTGTCGGAGACATTGAATACAATCCGGCTGGCCCATACCAATGCCTATACCACGGTTATTTCGCATCGCTCCGGTGAAACGGAAGATACTTTTATCGCTGACCTGGCTGTCGCCACCAGCGCCGGGCAGATCAAGACCGGTTCGCTGGCCCGTTCGGAACGGGTCGCCAAGTACAACCAGTTGCTCCGCATCGAAGAGGAGTTGATGGATCAAGCCCGCTATTTCGGACAGATCTGGTAAAATGATTCTGCAATCGAAGCGGCAGCGCCGTGGACTGGGTATCATTATTGTGGTAATCGTCTTTGGGCTTGTTGTTCTGCCCAGTGACAGCGGCCCTATCGCTTATTTCCGCAGCAAAGCACGCGTCACCGCTCTGGAAGCAAGCATAGATTCACTCGATCTACTTGTGCAGCATTTTGAACAGAAAATCGAAGCATTGGAAAATGAGGATCCGCTGGCTATCGAGCAGGAGGCGCGACGACTGGGATTTATCTATCCCGGTGAGACTGTCTATGAGTTTCAGCTGAAATCAGAGGAGAACGAGGATGAGTAGAGGGTGGTTCGGCTGGCTCAGACGTAACTTTATTGCCGGACTGCTGGTGCTGGCACCGCTGGCGTTGACCATCTGGATTCTCTGGTTACTCTTTGAAAAACTTGATGCCATTCTTAAGCCCTGGTTGATAAAAATCATGCCGTTCTATATCCCCGGGGCAGGGCTGATAGTCCTGCTTCTGCTGGTTCTGGTTACTGGCGTTCTGGCCAAGAATTATCTGGGACGGAAGATTTCTGGTTTCTGGCAGAAACTGTCTCACAAGATTCCGATCTTCAACAAGATTTACCCCTCGATCAAGCAGATCGGGGAAGCGGTGTTGAGTGATGAGAGTCAGCGGGAGATGTTTCGTGACGCTGTATTGATTGAATATCCACAACCTGACAGCTGGGTAATCGGTTTTATAACCCAGGATACACGCGGGATGATGCAGAGGACATTACCGGAAGACTGCTACTCCATATTTCTACCTACAACACCCAACCCTACTTCCGGTTTCCTGCTGTTTATTCCCAAACGTAAGGTCAAAAGAATTCCACTATCGGTTGCTGATGCCATGCGGGTTATTATCGCCGCCGGTTCCATCAGCCTGGAAGAGAGCGAAGATGTGTCTGAGCGGTTGGAATAGCTGCAGGCGGGTGTTACCGCTTGTTACTGTCATCCTGTTGCTGACAGACACTATCGCTGCTGTGGCTTTTGTGACAGCGGGTGGGGACAGCCTTGTAATCAACTCAACACAGACACCGGCGGATCGTCGTTCCCGACTGACAGCCTGTTACAGTGACAGCACCTCATCGGGACTCCAGTATCAACTGTTGGAGAGCTACTCCCGTTTTCATAATCTCACTTCTACCAATCTTAAGCAGGAGAACCACCAGGAGATTGCTCTGACAAAGGAGTTATTGCCGGGAGTAGGTCTGTTGTTGGAACAGCACAGTGAATTCTATCACGAACGAGATGGCAGACAGCTATTCGACGGCACCCTCCTTTCGGGAGGTCGTTTGCAATGGCAGCAGTTGAAACTCGATCTGACCGGTGGGGCTGTATCACGTTTGCGTGATGATAATCACAGCTATGGCCCGGCATTCCAGGTTGATGCACTGCAGCAGGGGCAACTTGATTCCCGTCTTCTGCTGCTGATGGAGAATCCCGGTGACTATCGTGAACGAAAGGTGTTGCTGAGCAGCAATGGTTCCTTTGTTCTGAATGAGCTCGTACAGGATCAACTCACACTTAGTCTTGATTACGACCAGTCAACACAGGATTGGGTAGCGGGGTCATCACAACGCAAAGCGCTGCAGGAACAGGCGGCAAACAATCTCTCCTACCGCGTCAATGATAACACTACCGTGTTTGCGGTCAGCAGCATCCAGTTCAGTCGACTTGAACAGAGCCAGGACAACCATCGTCGCCTTGGCTGGGAACAGCAACTGCGACATCACTATCACTACGGTGGCCTGCGATTGCGTTCCACGTTTTCCCTGCAACGGCATACAGCTGAGGCAGAACTGAACGAGGATCGTCGGTTCTCGAAAATCAATCGTAACCTGTTGCGGTTGGAAGCAGCCCTGCCACTCTGGTTCAGCGACACTTTGCAGCTTTCCGGTATGATAGACAGGTTACGTCATGATACAGACCTTTATGGGAGTGGCGCGCTTCAGAATGAAATCACAGATCAGGATTACCGCGACGAACGATTGCTGCGTGGTTCAATGAAACATCATTTCTACAGGCCGAGATGGGGCAATGAACTCTCACTGGTTTTTCGGTCACGGGAATTGAACAACATCTATGCTGACAAGAGTGATAATAATCATACCGCGGTCAATCTGGTGCTGGGAGAGCAGCTGCGCTTTCATCCCTGGAGCAGGTGGGAGTTAAAAGGTGGGCTGGAGATGTTGAGCGCCTGGCGACGTTATCATTATGAAACAGGCAACAATCTCCGCAGTCATATTGAGCGGGGCTTTCGTGCAAATCACGCAATCTGTTTTTTTCCACAGGATCATGATACATTGCAACTAAATCTCAGTGCCAGCTATGAGGATGGTGGTCTTTACAATTATGAGGACCATATTGAATACAGATCACATAGCGCTGATGAGAATCACATTGTTGTCAGCTGGAGTCATCAGCACAATGCTTTATGGTGGTGGCAAAGCCGCCTGCATTTCCTGCAACGGCATGACTGGAATTATAACAGTGCCGAGGAAAATGATCGAAGTCTGCGGCGTCGATTACGCCAGATTAACGGAAGGGTGGAGCTGACGCGTGCAGGAGGTCTCACACTTCAGACCGGAATGGTCTACAGTTGGGGTGTGCAGGTTGCCACCAGACTGGATTGGATTTACCAACTGAATTGGCAGGTCAGCTTCTGAAAGGAGGTCGTCATGTTCTGGTTGAAGTTTCAGGCACATACGCTGGGCGCGATCTATCTGGTGGCTTCCGACTCTGCTCTGCTGCAGATCAGCATCAGTGCAACTCCCGGCTGTATAGCGAGTGGTGAAGCTGAACCCGCACCCACCGATCATCCGGTACTGTGGCACAGTCGTCAGCAGTTGCAGGAGTATTGCCGGGGGCGTTTGCACCATATGCAACTTCCCTTCGCCCTGGATTTAGTGGCACAGCCTTTCTCACGTCAGGTTCTGCTGGCAGCGACGCAGATAGAACGCGGTACAACCGTAACCTACGGAGAACTGGCTGCCAGAGTCGGGCGACCAAGAGCAGCACGGGCGATAGGTCAGATTATGCACCTTAATCCACTGCCGATATTAGTTCCCTGTCATCGGGTAATGGGCAGGAATCAGAAACTGGTCGGGTATGCAGGTGGTGTAGAGCTGAAAGCACATCTCCTGCATCTGGAGGGAGCTATTCTATAGTATTACACCAATAATGACCGTCACAGAATAGCTTCTCTAAGTAATAACTGAAGCGACCAGAGATGTTGTTTCGACTTGCTCTCGAGAGATTTCAATCTGGTCGAAGCTGTGGGCCGATGCTTAATCCAGCTTTCTCAAAAGGACATCATTGCTGAGCATCGGTATCTGACCTCAGAACGTGGCACAACAAAGGAATCTTGATTATCTATGACCTGGCAAACAATACCTTATCACCTTAATCCAGTAGCACTGGACCTGGGGTTCTTTCAGCTGCGCTGGTATGGACTCATGTATGTAGCCGCTTTCACCCTGGCCTGGGTGCTGGTACGGTATCGACTGCGTCATGGTGAGACAGTGGTTAAGGAAAAGGAGATGGGAGACCTGTTTTTCCAGTGTCTGGTTGGAGTGATAGCAGGTGGAAGGCTGGGTTACGTGATTTTCTACGATCCTGTCTGGTTCTTCTTTCATCCATTGGAGATAATTTCTCCTGTTCGTTTTGACAACGGTATTGTTTTTACAGGCATCTCAGGTATGTCCTATCATGGAGGTCTGCTGGGAGTCATCTTTGCGCTGTTATTTTTTGCCCGAAGACGTGGTGGTGTAGATTTCTGGCGGTTGGGTGATCTGGCTGCACTCGTTGTACCCCTGGGGTATACTTTCGGCCGTCTGGGGAATTTTATCAACGGTGAACTCTATGGACGTGCTACAAATGTGGCCTGGGGCATGCTCTTTCCACACGATCCCGATCATCTGGTACGTCATCCATCCCAGCTCTATGAGGCCGGACTGGAAGGGTTATTTCTCTTTCTGCTGATCTGGTGGTGGCGCCCCCGCGCTCCATTCAGAGGTTTTCTCATCGGTCTCTATCTGATCGGTTACGGCACCGTCCGTTTCTTCATCGAGTATTTCCGGGAACCTGACGCACATCTCGGTCTGTTTCTCAATCACTTCAGCATGGGACAGCTGCTCTGTCTCGGCATGATACTGCTGGGTGTTGTTCTACTTGTCTGGCGATCCCGCATGTCAGCAGAAGCTTGAATGTGATACAAACATAACATTATAGTGTTGATGAAAATGACTGAAGTGTCGAAGTCGTTCTCTAAGTAATACACTAAGCCGATGCTTCCGTTGCCGTTTTCAGAAGACACTCTCACTGAGCATAGATAATCATCCTGAAAGCTGGAATTTGAATGCACAACTCGCTCGGTTACATAAGCCTCCTGCGGGAAAACCGGAATTTTCGCTTCATCTGGCTGGGGCAGGTGGTAAGCCTGTTCGGGGATTGGTTTAACTCAGTAGCATTGCTGGTGCTGGTTCACCGTCTCACCGGTTCGGGATTGATGGTGGGTGGTGTTTTTATCGCGCGTATGTTACCTGCTTTCTTTCTGGGACCTGTTGCGGGAGTAGTAGCTGATCGTCTGGATCGCAAGCGGGTGATGATTGCCAGTGACATTCTGCGTGCCGGCGTAGTACTGCTATTTCTTCTTGTGCGGGATGGCAGCGATATCTGGCTCCTGTACGCTGTTCTCTTTCTCTCCATGAGTATCGGTTCGTTTTTTGACCCGGCCCGTTCTGCAAGTGTTCCCAATATTGTATCACGAAAACAGTTGCTCATTGCCAATGCTCTGGGTGGTGCAACCTGGTCTGTTATGCTTGCTTTTGGCTCTGCATTGGGCGGACTGGTGATTGCCAGCACCGGCTTCCGAATGGTTTTTCTGATAGACAGTGCCACTTTTTTATTATCCGCCTTGTTCATCCTTCAGGCGCGTGTTCCCCGTACCCATCTGCAGCATAAGAAGAAGATGCGTTGGCTGGGCTTCGAGGATATGATCAAAGGGTTCGCCTTTCTGGGGCACAATCCCGCAGTGCTGGCTACCGTACTGGTAAAAACCGGTTGGGGAATCGCCGGTGGATTGATGCTGCTGTTGACACTGTTTGGCGAAGAGCTGCTGGCAGGCCGCTTTTCTGGAGAGATTACACTGGGGTTGCTCTTTGCTGCACGAGGAGTCGGCGCAGCAGTAGGGCCGATACTGGTACGGTACTTCTTTCGTGAGACAACCCGTATGATTCGCTGGATGGTCACAGCGGGATTCATCATTAATGGAAGCGCCTATCTCTTTTTCAGTGGTGTTGCCGGTATTACCGGTGGCCTTATCTGGGTGGTTATCGCGCATATCGGGGGATCACTGATGTGGGTGTTCTCTACAATGAGTCTGCAGTTGATGGTTCCGGACCATTACCGTGGTAGAGTGTTTGCTGCAGAGATGGCACTACTGACGGTGGCGATTGCCTGTTCCAACTACGGTGTTGGTATGCTTCTGGATGGTGGTATCCTGTCTGTAAGACAACTCACATTTGGACTTGGCGCCTGGTTGCTGATCCCCGGGATACTGTGGGGATTGCTGCAGAGCTGGCGGGGTAGCAGCTGGGATAAGCGCATGCAAATCGAACCCGCTGTGTCTGTAGAAGCGGAACATCCGGAGATCTGAGAACGGCAATCATACTGGCAGATGAGTTTCAGATATGTATTCTCTAGGAAATACGAAAAATAACAGAGGAAAACAGCTACTCTCACGAGATTCACTTGCAGAGTCAACTACTGCTATTATCTTGAATTGACTGACAGCACCCAAACCCTGATTTCCTTTAAATCTGTCCAGTGAGGCGGCAAGGAAGTGATGAATCGTGAGTACTACACTTTCATACCTGTAAGTACAATCCGCGCCGATTTATTTCCAGACTGCAAATCCCCTTCAATGGCTTTTGCCACTGACTCTACACAAAACGGATTTACCGCTGTATCGCTGACAAGCATAGCTGTCTATCTACAGATGAAATATTCAATGTTGTACTTTCATATACATGGGAGGAACTATGACCTTTAAGGAAAAGGCCTGCCTGATTGACGCAAAGGATATGCAGCGCACAATCCGGAGGCTGGCGCATGAAATCCTGGAGTGGAATCATGGCGTCGACAAACTGGCCATAATCGGTATTCAAACGCGTGGTGTATATCTTGCCGAACGGATTGCGCAGGTAATCAGTGAGATTGAGGAAACCGCACCAGTGATGGGAAGGCTCGACATCACTTTTTACCGGGATGATTTTCGTACCCGCCTGCGCCAGCCGGAGCTGAATGGGACGCATATTCACTTTGAGCTGGAAGGACTGAATGTGGTGCTGGTGGATGATGTGTTCTATACTGGACGGACGGTTCGAGCCGCTCTGGATGCTGTAATGGATATCGGACGCCCGGAGAACATCAGACTGGCGGTACTGGTTGATCGTGGACACCGGCAGCTGCCGATCCGGGCAGATTTTATCGGCCGTAATATCCCCACTGCTGAAGGGGAGGAGGTCCGGGTACAGATGCAGGAGACGGACGAAAGAGACGCGGTGTATTTACTTGAGATGGAGGGGGATGACTGATGCTGCAACATGAACATTTGCTGGGACTGGAAGGGTGGTCGCGTGCGGAACTGGAGGAGATTCTTGACACCGGCCGTGAGTTCAAGAATCTGCTGGAACGGCCGATCAAGAAAGTCCCCACACTGAGGGGTGTGACTGTGGTCAATCTCTTTTTTGAGAACTCCACTCGTACCCGTATCTCTTTCGAACTGGCTGAGAAAAGGCTTTCGGCTGATACCGTGAATTTCTCCGCAGGTAGCTCTTCGACTCAGAAAGGTGAAACCCTGCTGGACACTGCCCGTAATATCGAGGCGATGAAGATTGACGCAGTTGTGATGCGTCACAGTACACCCGGCGCGGTTAAGTTTCTTTCAGAGCATCTAGATGCTGTGATGATAAATGCGGGTGATGGTGCTCACGAACACCCCACCCAGGCGCTGCTGGATATGATGACTCTCAGGGAGAAGTATGGCTCACTTGACGGCCTGCGAGTAGCGCTGGTCGGTGACATTCTCCACTCCCGTGTTGCATTGTCCAATATTCACGGCCTGCAGACCCTGGGTGCAAAAGTCACAGTATGTGGTCCTTCTACACTGTTGCCACGTCATGTAGACCGCCTGGGAGTGGATGTTACCACTGATCTGGACGAGGCAATCAGCAACAGTGATGTACTGAATATACTGCGTATACAGCTGGAGCGTCACAAACATTCCTATTTCCCGGGTTCAAGAGAATACCGTAACTACTTCGGTATCACACGGGAGCGGCTGGAAAAAAATGCGCAGGTGAATCTGACCATTATGCACCCGGGGCCAATCAACAGGGGTGTGGAAGTGGACAGTGATGTGGCTGATAGTGAACATTCTGTAATTCTTGATCAGGTGACCAATGGTGTCGCAGTCAGAATGTCGGTACTTTTCTTATTGTTGGGAGGGAAGGCTGTCCATGAATAAGCTGAGCATTGATTCAAAAACATACGGCAAGCTGCTGTTGCAGGGCGCTCATGTTATTGATCCCCAGACCGGTCTCGATGATGAAGTAGATCTGCTGCTCGAAGGGGAGGTCATTACTGCAGTAGGTAAAAACCTGCCGACCGAACAGACTGAAACAGTTAACCTGAGGGGAAAGATGATAATTCCAGGAATGGTGGACGCCCATGTCCACCTGCGGGAACCTGGATTTGAAACTCGTGAAACACTCGCTACCGGTGCCAGAGCTGCGGTTGCAGGTGGTTTCACGGCTGTATGCGCCATGCCAAATACAGCACCGGTTGTGGACAATCGGGGTGTGGCACAGTTGATCCGTGAGCGCACACGTGAAGCACCTGTTCACATCTACCCCATTGCAGCTATTACCTATGGACTGGATGGAAAAGATATCGTTGAGATGGCAGATCTGGCTGAGACAGAAATTGCCGGTTTCAGTGATGACGGACACTGTGTGCAGAGCGCTGCAGTTATGCGCAACGCGATGAAATATGCCGATATGCTGAAGCTGCCAATTGTATCACACTGTCAGGATAATACTATTTTCGGTGCAGGGGTGATGAACGAGAGTGAGATATCAACACGCCTTGGACTGGTGGGTATTCCCACACTGGCTGAGGATCTGATGGCCGCACGGGAGCTGTTGATGGCGGAATACGATAGCACAGCAGTTCATCTGGCACATGTTTCAACTCTACGCTCCGTCGAAATGATACGGGCAGCAAAAGCCAGGGGAGTACGGGTTACTGCAGAAGCTACTCCTCATCACTTCACTTTGACAGATAAAGAAGTGTCCAGCTTCAATCCCAACTACAAAATGTCTCCACCACTTCGCGGTGCAGAAGATGTAGCGGCAGTTATTGAGGGCCTCAGTGATGGAACTCTGGATATTATCGTAACTGATCATGCACCCCACACCTGGGAGGATAAATGCCGGGAGTACGATTTCGCCCCCTTCGGTATAATCGGTCTTGAGACAGCCCTGGGACTGGCCTGGCGCGAACTTATTCAACCTGAACACATTACTCTGGAACAGTGGATTCACCAGGTTTCGGTAACACCACGTCAGATTTTCCCGTTACCGGAAGTTCGGATTGAGCAGGGAGGACGCGCAGAGTTGACACTGATTGACCCGTTACAGGAGTGGACCTATCTGGCGGAACGGGGGCTTTCGCGGTCCAGAAATACTCCATTTGATGGTGAGCAGATGAAAGGAAGGCCTCTGGGAGTCGTGGCCTGTGGAAAGCTGAGTCTGGTTACCGGAATAGAGTAGTTTGGAGAGTGCTTCTTTAGTATTGCCAGCTTCATTGCTCAAACAATGCTTTAGCAGATATCGCTTCAGAATAACTGGCCGCTATAGAATTGCTGTTCTATGCAATACTAAGGACCGATGCTTCAATTGACTTTTTCAAAAGGAACAGGTCGTAAGCATCGGTATTAATACTGCTATTGCAGCAGAAGCTTGACACTGCTGTAAGGTGGCTATACTTTAAAGTATGGTTGCGCTGTCATGTATCACATTGAAGTTTCCAATTGTGACACGGTGACAGAAGCATTATAACCAATCAGCACAGGTGAATGTGCAAACACCAATAACGAGAAATGGAACAGTTCCCATGCTTGTAAAAGAAATCCGGCGTCAGTTTCTGGAGTACTTCGAGCAGATTGATCACCATGTTGTCCCCAGTTCCCCGGTCGTGCTGCCACAGGACGCTACTTTGCTCTTTGCCAATGCCGGTATGAACCAGTTTAAGGATGTCTTTCTGGGAACAGGATCCCGCCCTTTCAATCGCGCCACTTCAACACAGAAGTGTATTCGTGTTTCTGGAAAGCACAATGATCTGGAAGAGGTGGGGCAGGATACTTATCACCATACTTTTTTTGAGATGCTGGGTAACTGGTCTTTCGGTGACTATGGTAAGCAGGATGCCATCAAGATGGCCTGGAAACTGCTGACTGAGGTCTGGGGCCTGGAAAAGGATCGCCTGTATATCACAATTTTCGAGGGAAATGATGATGTTCCTCGTGATGAAGAGGCGGAAAAAGCCTGGCGTGAGTTAACTGATGTCAATCCCGATCACATCCTCGCTTTTGGTGCGAAGGACAATTTCTGGGAGATGGGTGATGTCGGCCCCTGTGGTCCCTGCAGCGAAATCCACTACGATCGAGGTGAGGATTTCAATCCCGAAGATGGCAGCAAATGCTTCGTCAATGAGGAGTGTGATCGTTTCATTGAAATCTGGAATCTGGTCTTTATCCAGTATAGTAAGGACAGCACCGGCAAACTGACATCACTACCACAGAAGCATGTCGATACCGGACTGGGACTGGAACGGCTGGCTGCAATCATGCAGGGTGTACGTTCCAACTATGATATTGATATCTTCTCCGGCATTATAAAGGCGGTGGTTGCTGAATGCGGTATTGCCTACGACGAAGAGCATGGCAAACCACACCGGGTTATCGCTGACCACCTGCGAACCCTGACTTTTGCTATCGGGGATGGCGTGTTGCCCTCTAATGAAGGCCGCGGATATGTGTTACGACGACTGCTCCGCCGGGCAGCTCGATTCGGAAGAGAACTTGGCATGACCGCTCCATTCATCTATCGTCTGGTAGACAGCGTCATAGAACAGATGGGTGAGCAGTTTCCAGAGATTGTCAGACAGCGTGATTCAATAATAGATGTGATACAACGTGAGGAGGAGCTGTTTGGCCACACGTTGGATAAGGGTCTGGAACTCTTCAAACAACTCGTTGAGAGAGTTCGTAAAGCAGGCAACAGTCAGATTGCCGGTGCAGATGCTTTTCAGTTATACGATACTTTCGGCTTCCCGCTGGACATGACCATGCAGATGGCTGCGGAAGCAGAATTGCAGGTTGACGAAAAGGGATACCTCGAGGCGATGGAAGCTCAACGCGCTCTTTCCCGCCAGTCACAGGGGGAAGGGGAATACACAATACCTGATGATGCCTGGGTAGTTCAGAGTTCAACCTCCACTTCTGAGTTCACCGGCTATGAGGAGCTGTCTCTGCAGACAAGGATCGCACGTTATGCTCTACTGGCCGACTCCCGGGTTGCTCTGGTACTTGAAAAGACACCGTTTTACGTGGAGAGTGGTGGTCAGGTAGGAGATCACGGTGTTATCATTGGCGAGGGATGGAAAGCTATAGTGTACAAAACCATCTTCCAGGATACGTGGACAGTACATTATGGTGAGCTGCAGGGTGAGATATCCAGCCGGCTGGAAGTGACAGCAGAAGTAAATCGGGAATACAGGCTTGCTGTTTCCGCGAATCATACAGCTACACATTTGCTGCAGGCTGCTTTACAGATGGTACTGGGTAAGCACGTGCATCAGGAAGGCTCGTTGGTTGCATCGGAGCACCTTCGCTTTGATTTCAGCCATCAGAGTAAACCTGACAGGTGTGAGTTAGAGCGGGTTGAGAAAATCGTAAATGAGCAGATTCGTGCAAACCAGCGTGTGGTCTGCAGCAGAATGAAATACGATGATGCCATTGCCAGAGGGGCTATGGCACTCTTCGGCGAGAAATATGATGACAATGTCAGAGTGGTTGAGTTACCCGGGTTCTCAATGGAACTTTGTGGTGGGACTCATCTGGAGAGCACCGGTCAGGCAGGTGTTTTTGTGATACGTCAGGAAACAGCCGCAGCCCAGGGTGTCAGGCGTATTGAAGCATTGACAGGTAGTGTTGGCTGGGAATACCTGAGCCGGGAGCGCAGTAGTCTGGAAACGGTCAGGGAATTGCTGAACAGTCACGGTTCAGATGTTTCCGACAAGTTACGTAAAACTCTTTCCGAGAAGCGGAATCTTGAAAGGGAAAATGAGCAGTTGCGGGCAAAACAGAGTCTCAGCCTTGTTGATGACCTGATCAAAGATGCTCATCAGGTTGGTGATGCAAAACTGTTAGCTTATGTAGATATGGGAGCAGATCGTGATACACTGCTGAAACTGGCAGATGCTCTTCGAGCAGGTATGGATATGGGTGTAGCACTGCTGGCAACTGTACAAAAAGATAAACCTTTCCTGATAGTTGCGGTTACCGATTCCCTGGTCAATAGAGGCGTGAAAGCCGGTGACCTTATCGGGGAAGTGGCCGGACTGGTCGGAGGTAAAGGAGGCGGGAAACCGCATCTGGCTCAGGCTGGTGGTCGTGATAAAGACCGTCTGGTACTCCTGCAGACGGATGGTGTCGAGATCCTGGAAAAACAGCTGCAGCAGTTGTTGTAGCGGGAGGCAAAGGTGAAGAGCGCGATTGCCGACTGGATATCAGAGAAACTGGCTCAGAAAAAACTGCTCTTCATGCTGTTGGATCCTGACCGGGTACAACCGGCTAACGCAGCAAAGCTTGCAGAAAGGGCAGAGTCAGCAGCAGTAGACGCGCTTCTGATCGGTTCCAGTTTGTTGACCGGCAGCTCGTTGTCAGCTACCGTACAGGCGGTAAAGGCTGTTACCGATCTACCTGTTATTCTTTTCCCGGGTGATGTAACGCAATTGTCAGAACACGCGGATGCCGTGCTTTTCCTGAGCCTCATATCGGGTCGCAATCCTCAGTATCTGATCGGTGAGCATGTAAAAGCTGCTCCATTTCTCCACCAGCATAAATTGGAAGCGATTCCAACAGGTTACATTCTGGTAGGGGGTGGTGCTCTTACTTCCGTGCAGTTTGTTTCCGGTACATTACCGGTTCCTGTAGATAAACCCGATATCGCCACCGTACACGCTCTGGCAGGGCAGTACCTGGGGCATAAACTGATTTACCTTGAAGGTGGCAGCGGCACAGGGCAATCTGTTTCACCAGAAATGGTCAGGCAGGTTCGGTTACGGCTTGAGGTTCCGCTGCTGGTAGGTGGTGGTATTGAAAATCCGGAGCAGGCCCGGGCTCTTTACCGTGCGGGTGCAGATGTTCTTGTCATCGGTAATTCATTCGAACAGGATGCCTCTGTTGAGCGGTTGCAGGAGTTCACTGCATTGACGGAGATGAATTATGACTGAAAACGGTAGGGAAAAATACAGAGAAATTGTCCTGAATGGTTGTCAGGAAGCCAGTGTGCTTCAGGTGTGGTTGCAGGCGCAATCTGAGGCTGTGGTACATACAGCTGAACTCTGTGCGGGAGCGCTCAAACAGGGTAATCGTATTCTGATATGTGGCAATGGCGGTTCTGCTGCTGATGCGCAACACCTGGCCACTGAACTTGTTGTCAGACTCTCAGGAGATTTCGACAGGCCTGCTTTGCCGGCCATGGCGTTGACTGTTGACAGTTCCACACTGACTGCTGCTGCTAACGACTTCGGCTATAATCAGGTATTCGCACGACAGGTTGAGGCACACGGGCGACCTGGAGATATACTGCTGGCAATCTCCACGTCCGGTAATTCTGCCAATGTGATACAGGCTGTTCAGACTGCACACAAACGTAATCTGGAAGTAGTGTGCTTCCTGGGTAATAATGGCGGCAAGCTGAAGGATTCGCGACACTGCTTCATTGTTCCCTCGGAAGATACTAACCGTATCCAGGAGATACATATCACCCTGGGGCACTTACTGGTGAAGATTGTAGAACGAATTCTTTACGGCTAGAAATCCATTACTGGTGACTACTGAAGTCTCACATGAAGAAGTAGTTCGGGAGCGAGGGCTCTGGCAACATGACATTCCTCAACATCCTCTTTCTTTTTGCCCTTACTGCAGCTGTTGTTCCAATCATTATCCACCTGTTGAATCTGCACCGGATCAGGACTGTTGATTTCAGTACTCTCCGGTTCCTGAAACAGGTGCAACGGAAGCAGATGAAAAAACTGCAACTGAAAAGATGGTGGTTGCTGCTGCTGAGGGTACTTATCGTTCTACTTCTGGTGCTGACTTTTGCCCGGCCAGCCCTCCGTTCAACCTTTACCGGAGCGGACCTGCATGAGCAGACGGCAGCAGTTCTGTTGATCGACAATTCCGCCTCGTCGTTGATTAATGACAATATGTATCACATTAAGGAACGTTGCTATGAGGTTCTCGATGAACTGCGAGATGGTGATGAAATTACCATTATACCACTGCAGGGCGGGCTCACAGCCGGTCTCCAGACACGACAGCGAGATCTGGCGCATCGGTTTATCAGTGAGCTGGAACCGACTCCACAGGTGCCACAGCCAGTGGAAGTATTTGAGGAAGCTTTACAACTGTTAGCGCAGTCAATAGACCTGAACAGGGAGTTATATTTCTGTTCTGATTTTGCCTGGGAATTTACAGGGGCGAACATACCGGCAGGTTCAGATGACAACTCAGAGATACAGTTGTTTCTATTACCTGTAACTCCAGCAGATCCTGCGAATGTAGCGGTAACAGATGTTGTAACGGGTGAGAGGCTGCCAATTGCCGGTCAGCCATTACGGGTGCATATCACAATCGAGAATTTCGGACCAACGATCAGAGAGAATATGCTGGTGCAGCTCTATCTGGAAGGTGAGAGGATAGCTGAGCAAAGTGTCACTGTTGCTGCCGGTGCTGAAGTGAATCTGGATATAGACTTTAATAACAGACTGACCGGTTATCTCAACGGATTTGTAGAAATCGATGACCATGTTCTGCACTGGGATGATCGACATTATTTTTCGCTGTATATCCCGGATATGTACCACGTTGCACTGATCGGTGATAATCACGAAGCGAATACTGTTCTGGCCGCAGCACTGGTTCCGGATTCCAGCCGTGCTGGAAGAATAGACCTTGAAGTGATGTCAACCGCTGCAGCACAGAGTCGATCGCTTGAGATGCTGGATGTAATTCTGCTAAATAGTATCCAACCTTCAGAGGCAGCCTTTCGGCGTGTACAGGCGGCAATGCTTTCAGGTACTGGATTAGTCTATTTCCCGGACTGTGACCGGGATGCAGGGGTGTCCGCTGCTCTGGCAACAAAGTACCTTGGTTTACCACCATTTGCAGGTGTTTCAGAATCTTCTGATCTGAGTCGAGCCTTTGTAACACTGGGGGAGATCGACAGACAGCACCCTCTGTTGGCACCGCTTTTTGAGCGAGTCAGGCAGCTGGATTCACCAAAAATGAAACGGTATTGCCGCTATCTGGAAAGCCCTGAAGTAACAGCAGTGTTGGTGTTGGAAAATGGTGACCTGTTTGCCGGTTTGTATCAGCAGGAGAACCGGCAGGGATTATTCTTTACTGTACCACTGGTCAGTTCAGCTTCTGACTTTTTTCACAAGGGTCTATTTGCCCCACTTGTCAATCGTGCGGTGGAGTGGGTGGCAACCGGGAGGGAGGGTACTACCGTTAATACAGTTGCAGGTGAATGTATCACAATGGAGTTCCCTTTTCACGCATCACAATGGCGCCTGCAGACTGAGGTGCAGACACTGTATCCAGATGTGACTAATCGTATGAATGGTGACTGGTTGATCACACCCGCATCACTTGATCCGGGAAACTATGCTGTGGTAGCTGATGGGCGAAGTGCTGGAGTGTTGACAGTTAATATTGATTCTCATGAAGGAGACATCAGGACCCAATGCACCAACGAATGGAAGAGTATACCACAATTGAGCACACAGGTTATTTCTCAGGTGGAAGAGTTAGCGCCTGTGGTTGAAAACTCGCGGCACGGGCAGGAAATGTGGCGATATGCGCTTGCCGGCGCTCTGCTATTGTTACTGGTAGAAGGTGTTGTATCACGTCGAAAGTGAGTGTAAATGGAAAAGGGTATTCTGGTAAGCGTCTGGACACCTCGAAAAGACATGCTGGTTGTTGAAGAACACCTGGCAGAGTTAGCTGAGCTGTCAGCCTCGGTTGGTATTGAGGTCGTTGATACTGTGATACAGAAGATGACACGACTTGATCCAGGAACATTTATCGGGCGGGGGAAGATAACACAGATTGCAGAACTGGCACTGACCAATGGTGTTACACACCTTATTTTTGACGAGGACCTGAGCCCGGGACAGGTTCAGAACCTTGAGGAAAAGAGTGACCTCATTGTTCTGGATCGTACTAATGTTATTCTGGATATCTTTGCTCAGCGCGCCCGTACTCGCGAAGCTAAAGTACAGGTAGAGCTGGCTCAACTGCGTTATCTATTGCCGAGATTGACGGGTGTCTGGACGCATCTTGAAAGACAGAAAGGTGGGATTGGCCTGCGAGGGCCTGGTGAGACACAGCTGGAAACCGACAGGCGTCTTGTGCGCACTCGTATTCGTGTGCTGAGAGGTGAATTGGACAAGATATCACGAGTGCGTGATACACAGTCCCGCAGGCGGGAGCAACAACTGCATGTTTCTTTGATCGGGTACACCAACGCAGGTAAATCTACTCTTCTCAATGCGATTACCGGCGCCAGGGCATTAGTAATGGATCAACTCTTTGCTACACTGGATCCGTTTACCCGGTCACACCACCTGACCGGAATAGGGAATGTGCTTTTCACAGACACTGTAGGATTCATTCGCAAGTTACCACATCATCTGGTGGCTTCCTTTCGCAGCACAATGGAGCAAACTCTTCAGGCTGACCTTCTGCTCAATGTGATTGATCTCAGCAATCCCCGATATAGTGATCATATCCTGACAGTTGACAAGCTGTTACAGGAGATGAATGTATCACAGGATCAGGTCATTAAAGTGTTTAATAAAATAGATCAGTGTGTCGCAGGTGAGAGGATGTTTCGTGATCTCGCAGACAGCTACCCGGATTCTCTGTTTGTGAGTGCACGCAGGGGACTGAACCTGGCGTCCCTGCAGGAACGGGTTGTTGAACACTTCAGAAGCAGGTTCACCGATTTCCGTTTCACTGTCGATCAGCATTCAACCGGAGTCATAGCACTTGCACATAGCGAGTGCCAGATACTCAATACTGAAGAAGTAGATGACGATATTGTCCTGCAGGTGCGAATTGCTAATGAAAAGGTCAGCTCACAACTGGCTATTATCAGTCAGAAGTATCCGGCTGTGCTGGTTGAACCACTTTAAAGCATGCAGGCTGGTAATTCCGGATGTAACTGATATAGCCTCGTGCTGACCCTGGACTATTCGATAGCAATGTGATACAGTTTTCACGAATCACTTGACATGAAAAAAGGCAACAGATAGCTTGTATCAACTACTTACCGTTTCCTGCAGGTAGTTGTTAAAGAAGTGGTCTGATAACTGTAGCTCAGTACATACGAGAATCGGAATGAATCAGCGAACACAGAAGCAAATCAAATAACGCAACTGGAGGAATCCAATGCCAAAAGCGAAGAAGGCCACACCAAAGAAGACGACTGCGAAGAAAGCAGCACCGAAGAAGGCTGCACCAAAGAAGGCAGTCGCCAAGAAGACGACCGCGAAAAAAGTTACTCCAAAAAAGACTACAGCCAAAAAGCCTGCCGCCAAGAAGGCACCTGTAAAGACTGCGGCTAAGAAAACTGTGAAGAAGAGTGTTGCCAGGAAGGCGCCTGCGAAAAAAGTTACTAAGGCTACTCCTAAGAAGACAGTCGCCAAGAAGCCAGTAGCCCGCAAAGTCGTGAAGAAAACTGTAAAACCAGTTGCCAAAAAGAAGGCCGTCAGGAAAGCACCTGTTACAAAAGCTCCTGCTAAAAAGACGACACCCACCACGAAGTTGAAGGATAAGTTCCTGCATATTCGTGTTTCAGGTACCCTCGATCGCAGTATTCAACGTGCTGCTAAACGAGAGAAGATAAAGGTGTCAACATATGTGAGACAACTCCTGGAGAAGAGCGTTAAGAAGTAGCAACGTTACTCTATGCGATATTCAATAAAACCCGCTGCGGCGGGTTTTTCGTTTAAGGTTATCCCTGTCAACATATCGGTGCTTCGGGATAGCGGCTTGTAAAGAAGAATTCCAGCTGATTACTTGATATTTTGATCAGTCAGCTTTGTGAGTGCGTCTTCGGTCAACTCTGCGATGGCTGCAAAGTTTCCTCAGGTGGCTCAGGTATTTTTTTGGTTCCGGAAATGCAATCAACTGCATGATCTCAACAATCTCGCTCTGCCGGATATTGTCTCTCCGCGACATTTGTTGGCGTGACAAAACATCTCCCTTCATCTTTCGAAATCACAATATTGTACTGGCCTGGTTCTTGCTGACAGTATCACCAAACTGTGATCACAGTATCAGTCCACCCTCTACACTGGACGATACAAATAATGAACGATTAAGTCAAGTAGTTAAGCAGTGATCCCCTGAGAATTCAATCCTGTCAGGTTCCTGGTGGGTCTCCGCTATTTGCAATGGGGGCAGAATAGTATTATTGATACATCAGTTATCTGGCCGCAGGCATCTTAAAAGTGTGTTAGAAAAGCCCTGGAAGCGACTTATGAAGCATGACCAGCGATAGATGAGGTCAGAACCTGAGGTATTTGCAGTACTTCAAAGAAAAAGCTTGCACAGGTTAGATTGTGTAGTTAAACTTTTAGTCTTGCGCCGTTTTAGTCGTCTTAAGCTGACGACGGAAACAGGTGCGCACAGACAGACTTGGAAGCTGACTGTGTTAATGGTCTTTGAAATAGTGTCCAGCTTGTGACGAGTTCAGGTCCTTATCGATTTC
>CAZCRT010000027.1:0-43412 GCA_964501185.1 uncultured Bacteroidia bacterium | reverse complement strand
TAACGGAGAGGCAGGGATTCGAACCCTGGGAGACCCGAAGGCCTCAACGGATTTCGAGTCCGTCCCGTTCGACCACTCCGGCACCTCTCCAGCTGGTGGATACAGAACAATCTGCCCACCTGCGCTTCATATTAATGAGCTGTTAAGCTCATTGCCAGTTATTCCAGCTCAACAGGCTTCTAGTTTACGAATTCAATAAAACTCTGCTGATCCCGTGCGACATCGCCACCCATTACCCGGGCAACAGTACCACCGAACATCTTGCCCAGTAGACCGGCATTCATCGTACCGACATAAGTATTTCCATCCGATTTCCGGTAGACACTGATCGTACAGGGCATCATCACTGAAACTACCGTGTTATCATCCTCCCGCAGGATGTTGTAGGCATGTTCCGCCTGACAGAGGTTAACCAGAACGACAGGTTCGAGATCAAAACCGCCATGTTTTTTTACCGATTTATGCAGATTCTTGGTGCTGGCAACAACCCAGCCGGCATCTACCGCATTCTGTTCAATCATGGCAACGGTTTCTTCCACAGTGAAAGGGCTGCTATACTCTTTCAGCATCATGCCAGGCATCATGGACCAGCCGATAATACCCAGCAGTAATACCCCTGCAACAAAACCGATAACCAGATTAGTTACTCTTTTCATCGTTTTCTCCTTTTTATTGAAATTGTAGAACATAAATCTCAGTTGTTTCCAGATGACATCCGGTGATTGCTGGAAGTGGATTGTTTCAGGGAAAACTGTCCCGGGCTATTCAACAGAATCTGAAGATTCCTGCTGATCGCCAGTTGCTGCACCATTCTGCTTTGCAGCTGCGCGCTGTTCCCGTAAAAGACGGAAAAAGCGCTTCAACAGCTCGCTGCACTCCGATTCCATAACACCCGGTATGATCTCAACCTGATGGTTGAGCCTGCTATCCTGTGTGACATTCGACAATGTGCCACAGGCACCCGCTTTCGGATCCCAGGCGCCAAAGACAATCTGTTGCAGACGGGCCAGAACGGCCGCTCCAGCACACATATTGCAGGGTTCAAGTGTTACATACAGGCGTGCCTCGTTCAGCCGCCAGGACTGGAGTGTTTCTGCAGCGGCAGTGATCGCCAGCATCTCGGCATGTGCGGTCGGGTCGTTCAGCGTTTCCACACTGTTGTGACCCCGTCCGATGATTGTGTTTTCCTGCACAACCACTGCACCAACCGGTACTTCCCCTTTCCGGTAAGCTTCCTCTGCTTCCTTCAGGGCATATTGCATCCAGAAATTGTCGTCAATCTGCATTGGTCTACTCTTTAATTAGAGTGCGTCTTACTGCTGATTACTCTTTCGTAAATCAGGGATTCAATAAAGGTAACTGTTCTACAATTGCAAACATTTTCTACATACTATCAAACATCTTCTTTCGGGGATATATCCCCATAGCCAATATCTCTTGTATTGTTTGATTATATGAGTTATATATAAAACATATTTAAATCTACTTGAGAACAGTATCAATTTACTTCGCCCGTATTTCTAATGTATGCCCGAGATTTATTACTCTGTGCCCAAGAAGGAGTCCCCGATGAAGAAACTGCTCATTACAGGCCTGCTCGGTTTTGCAACTCTTCCAGCCTTTGCCCAGATAACTATCACCTCGCAGGATATGTTCAACGCTATCGGACAGTATTATCGAGTACAGGCCAATTACAGTGGTACTGAGGTTTCGGTCAGCACCGCCGACTATGGAACACCCGGTGGTTCACAGCTCTGGGACTTCACTGATGGCCCGACTGACCGGACCATGATTTTTGAATATGTAGATCCTGCTGCGGATGGGCACAATGGAGAATTTCCAACAGCGGAGATGGCTGAGCGCAAGACTGACGATCTCACTGGCGACCAGGCCTGGATGTTCCTGACACAGGATCCCGGTTTCGGCAGGATCAATTACGGTTTTTACGACGAGGTTTTCTGTTCACTGGAACCATCCACTCCTTTTGAACCGGAGATGGTTGATTTCCCCGATCCGATCCAGTTTGGCGACAGCTGGTCAGCCAGCACCACTTTCTATACCCAGATGTACAGCATGGGTGAGTGGTATCCCACACGTATTATCTACAATGCACAGGCGACTGCAGATGGCTACGGCCTGATCAATCTGGACCAGCTCGGTTTCGGTGACTGCCTGCGGGTTCAGGAACTTGCTTCCTACGATATCGCGGTAGACCTTTTCCACGATGGCACTTACTACCCGCTTGAAGTAGATTACATCCGTACCTACTATTTCCTGATGGAAGACCGCGGTATCGCTGCGCAGATAAGTTCCCGTCAACTGGCCAATTCACCACCACCGGAGAATTTTACCATCGCCAGCATCTATTCCCGTATGTATGAGACCAATCACCCCACGGGTGACCTGCCACCGGAACCGGTAGATGATCTGGAAATCACCTGTGACGGTAGTACGGTGCTGCTATCCTGGTCACCTGCAGCTTATGCAGATGAGTATCGGGTCGAGTACAGCCTGACACCGGAATTCACCACCTTCAGCGAGTTAGGTACTACTGAAGCCAATTACATGCTGGATTTCGGAATAAGTGGCGTACCGGTTCGTTGCTACCGGGTGATCTCGATTAATTGAGAGGAAGATGTATCACACGTCTGTATGTGTCGTCCAATTGTATCACATACATTCCGGCCGGCAATAGAAAAGCGCACCTGCTAATACAAGCGTAGTACTCTTCTATGATTGCCATCCAGTTCCAGCACATACACTCCGGCCGGATACTCAGAAAGTGGCAGCGTCATTGAGAACTCCCCTGCTCCGCTAACCGGAAGTGTCAATAAACGGCGACCGAGCAGATCGTAGAGATGCAGTTCGCTCTGTAGGGGTTCCAGTGCGTACAGGTTCAGCTGAGCGTTTTCAACAGCAGGATTGGGATAGATATTGAAGAGCGATATCTGGCCATCCTGCAGTGCCTGCAACGGTTCCAGAGTCAGTGCCATAGAGTTCGCCCCTCCGGCAGCAACAGCATGCAGCAGTACTTTCTCTTCATCCAGTCCGGTGGTCACAGACTGACCACAACAGAGGCTCTGATGGCTGCCGTTGCGCCGATCCATCAACCAGGTGCTTCCCACGGATACTGTCAACTCAGCATAAACAGGCCTGTCCACCGCCAGCGCGCTTAGCGCCAGCTCCTCAGTCTCGTAGAGACCGGTGCCGCTCAGGAACAGGACAGGGGCTGCAGGAAACAGCTGCGCTTCCAGGTAGCCCAGAGTGGGCTGTGCACGCTCAGCGGTCAGCATATTCCACAACTGAAACTGTGTAAACAGCTCCCAGCTGTCTTCCGGAGCCAGTTCCTGACAGATTGTCATCAGATCACCACGGGTTGCCGCTCCCTGGTACCAGGCATCCAGCAGCAGGATGGTTCCGAAGCGTTGTGTCAGGTAGTGTGCCCAGAGTGCCATACCATATTCCCGCTGGCCATTGGATAACCGCATCGATTGATCGAGGCTGTTCAAATATGCCGGCAGATAACGGAACCAGTCATCAATCTGCCCGTAGACCTGATCTTCCATCCAGGTGGCGGTAAGTTCCATGAACCACCGTTGCCCGGTACAGTCGAAGAGACCCAGCTGAATTGCGTGAAAGTACTCATGCGCCAGTGTAATCCGCAGTGATTCCTGTGGAGGCATTTCAAACAGTTCCTCGGGATAGTCATTGTCCAGAATCAGCCGGCTGTACTGTGGCCCTCCGGGATCACTGTAGTTGACAGCTTCTGTCGGTTGCGTGTAGCCAAACATGCTGGACAGATTCTGGAGATAAATGTGATACATTCCGTCAGCCCAGCGGGGTGCTTCCAGATACCCCATCGTTCCACTTTCCACCAGCAGCACCTGCTCGGCTACCAGGCAGACACTGTCCACAAAGGTGGAAGTGGCACTGTGTTGTCCATCTGTATGATAATGCACACGGAAATTACCACCGGGGGAGATTCTATCAGCAGGAAAGGAGGAGGTATCATTCATTACTTCCTGTAGTTGCTTCAGCTGAACTTCGCTGTCGACAGCTACAGGCAGCAGACTGCGCGGTGGTCGTGCCAGCAACAGTGTGGGGAGGAGTATCAGGAGTAATGGTGTTTTCATCTGAAGATAATCTACGGTGGCATTGTTTCAATCACAAATCAGCAGACAGGGATCTGGACGCCAGTCAGCCTACTTTCTATACCAGCGATACTTCAGATTGAGCCAGTTGCGGTTATTGGTGTAATCCTTGTAGTCACTCAGGTAAAGCCAGTCTGCATCTGTCTGACGCCACTCCCGCTGCCAGCCTGCTTCCAGTGTGAAACCGGCCACCAGGGGAAACTCCAGTTCGCAAAACAGGTATTGACGACGATCGATACGTCCGGCATGCACCGGATCCTGCAGGCCATTACTGTCGGTCAGGTAGATACGATGGCGCATTCGCCAGTAAAGTGTGACATCCTTCAGCCAGCGGCGCTCCGGTGCGTGGGTGAATTGCACCCGCCATTCATGTTCCCGGGCGGTGGCGTCCCCACCTTCGCTGTCCAGGCTGGTTTCATATCCGACAGCAGTTTCATCGAAACCGATATTGTTCCGCAGGTGAATCTGATAACGCAGCTGGCCGGTGACACCGGCATACTCGCTCTCCAGATCGAGACCGGCGAAATTATCAATCAGGTCATATGCGGTAAAGGGCTCATCATACTGCTCATACATCAAACCCGCACCAGGGGTAATTGTAACAAACGGCAACCGGGTAGTGCGCCAGGTCAGTGAGATGGTATTGCCATTGAAGCGGGCCGCTGAATCCCAGGCTCGAAAGGGATGATGAAAATCACGCAGATAGAAACCGTGCAGATGGTTCCACTCGAGTTTCATTCTGTCATAGCGGCCATACCGCACTTCAGAAGCCAGCATTCCCGCCTGATAGTTGTTGACGGAATTGCCGGGATACTGATTGAAGCGATAATTTCCGGAAAGCGCTATACGCCAGGTCTTGTTGAAACTGTGGTAGTAGCGCAGGTAGAGCCGCGATTCAAGACGCCAGCTGCCGATAGCAGCTGCATCAGCCTGGAAACCGGCGTCCCGCTCGAAACGCTGCTGGTCCGGTTCTGAGAGCCGCAGGAAATTATCATCCCAGCCGGTGCCCTGTTCTGCAAGCAGTAACAAGCTGCCATCTGCTCCACTGGTAGAGAGCAGGATAATCAGATACAGGAAAACCAGTTTACTGAATTTCACGCTGCTCATTGCCGCTGATCCAGATCTGAATGAGGAATATAAAACCGCATCAGAGATGTTTGAGTGCCGTCAACAAACTCGAACCGATAACTGTGTTTACCTTCAGGCACGCTGACAAAAAAACTGGAACCCCGTCCCGGGATATGCCCTTTCTGGTTTTCGTAGTAGGCAACGCTGGAAGGTCTGGCAGTAACAGCATAGGTGTTCTTCAGCTGTTCATCTTCATGAACCTTGATCCGATACGATTTCTCCCCCATCATCATGGCATCATAATCCAGCCGGCTGACTACCTTGATGGTAGTGGGGCCGACTACATCCAGTACTATTTCCTCACCCGACCGGGCGACATAGTAGTCGTAGTTAATTTCCCGAACAATTATCTGCCAGATATCACCGAATTCTGTCGGTTGCAATGGTGTCAGGTCAGCATGCTTCAGGGGATCCTGCTTCCTGGTGGTTATCCTGAAGAAGAGACGTCTCTTTTCACTCTGTGGCCGGTGGAATCGATAGTAATGAGTACCTTCCGATACTTCAACCACATCTCGCCGACTGACACTGATTTCAGAAGTTCCATAAAGGCTGGCCTGCTCAGAGGGCTTCGCGTAATGCGTAACCTGCACCCAGTCTTCATCATCCATCTGCCATTTATAAGTATAATCACCGCGTCCACTCTGGCCGGAAATCTCAACCCGGGTGATGATATGCATGGTAGCCGGGCCGGTAATCTCGAAAAGAACATCCTTGGTGTGTAATGCTTCGTAGTAAATTTTGTGCTTATCGCTGATAGTAAGGCGAACCCGTTCCCCGAAAGCAACAGCACTACGTCTGACCCAGTCAGAAGCAAACAGCGGAGTTGTAACTGCGGCCAGCTGCAAAACTACCAGCAGGCAGATAGATAATGGGATCTTCTTCATTTCTTCATCTCCCTTACACATTCCTGACGGCTATAGTTCATCAGGATTGACTCCTTCGTCGGCAAGTTTGTGTTTATGAACGTCAAACTTGATTACGATGAAAACCAGCAGTGTGATCACAACCAGTGCCATCCAGGCCAGCTTCAGATTGTATTGCTCGCTCAGAAACAGATCTCCCACACCACGTTCCGGTAGTGTCGGAGGTGCCACTGAGAGACCATAACGATGCGCCAGTTCTTCAATCTGCTGGACATTGATAACCGGAATGGCATTACGGGCAAAACGATGCAGTACCCCTTTGCGTGGGAAGTTCACCATTCCCAGATTCTGTGCCAGCCCGGCGCCGATCAGCTCACCGTTATCAACATGCCCCAGGGAAGCAACACCACCACCAATATTAACATAGAGGTGAAATCCGGTAGGCCCCAGCTGGTCCATATAGCTTTGATAGCGTTGATCAATGTTGCTGAAGAGACTGGAATCACCCATAAATGCAATCTCATTGCGTTCGACCGCCTCCAGAATCAACTCCCTGCCCTGTGGCGCCAGGGATCGGCCGATATCGTCACCGCCACCAATAGTTGCAGCTATCGATTTGTAGGGTAGTATTCCCTTCTCCCTCAGGAGCGTCTCCATATCCAACCAGGTAAAGTCAGGATTATTCGCACCCCAACCGGAGGAGGAAACAGATGTGATTATTACTGGATCCAGCTCCAGTACTTTACAGGCTGCCAGCGCTGCAATATTCATGGCGGGAAAGGAACCGGTCATTGCCAGGGCAACCTGGTCACCTGAACGAATCCCGGCCTGCAGATACATTTCCACCATAACAGCGGCAAAATTAGGATTAATCGTAGTGAGCTTGGCTGCGAATTGACCGGCAGTAGTTGTGATCAGAGTGTTCTGCTGCCCCATCAGAGTCGATTGAATCGGATCATTGATATCATCAACAACCACTCCCTGTGGCAGGCGATGATCTCTGATAGCTACTAACGCCTCGTACATCAACTCAGAAGCAGCCAGCTTCTCTTCGCTGTCCGGTTGTTCTACCAGAACCTTGGCATACTCTACCCAGGCAAACAGCAGATAGACCACCAGCGCCAGTACTGCCAGAGTCCGGGTGGATTTGAGACTCGGTTTATACATTGCCAATGATCTGCCCTCCTGTAACAACAATCAACAGCAAACGTACAGCGGATGCAGTCAGAATCAATGCCAGTACTGTTTTCACAACACCCTGCCGTTCCATCCAGTTCGCAATCAGACCGGGGATAATGAATCCGACTGCCTGCATGTGAACCTCAAATCCCATCGGGATAGCATTCCAGAAATATGTCTGCCGGGTGAGGTAACCGAAAATAAATCCCAGAAGGATAGCCATCACCAGCCGGCGTCGCCCGTAGAGAAACATGAAACGGGAAATCAGCTTGAGCACCCCATAGGTCAACAGGCTGGCAATCAGAGTCCCCAGTAGTCTTTCCGGTGCATGCATCTGCAGCGCCACGTAGCCGGGCACAACGATACCGCCAGCGGAAACTCCGATCACTTCGTAAAATATCATGCTGAGTATGACACCCAGTCCAACTGCCAGTTCAATCATTCAGTGCGGCTCCTTTCCCGCAGGAAGTGGGCTATCTCACCGCCCCCGCCATGGTGGTTACCTATCGCCATCAGAGTACCATGTTCACCGGCAAGCTTCATCAGCCCACTTAGAACATCATCCAGATGTATGGCGTCCATTTTATGTACTTTACTTTCAGGAATCTCCCAGTGGTAGCAATAGTTGATCACCTTATCCACCCTTTCACCGGTGAGCACCAGATGATCAAACTCCATATCAGTCAGCATTTCAACCAGCTGCTTTGAACGCTCCAGACGGTCATGACGGGAGTTCAGAAGAATAATCCTTGTACCCAGATCGCTGAAAAGGCTTTCCACTTTCTGCCAGATGGCAAATGTAGACTCAGGGTCGTTGGCAGCCAGGGCATTGACAAAACGGAAGGAGCTCTCATCCTTTTCAAGCCAGTGCACCTTGAGGGCACCGATATCGGGGGCAGAGGCGTACATCCCCTTGAGGGCAGTCTCGCGGTCGATATCGAGCTCAGCTGCAACTGCAAGTGCGATTGCTACATTTTCCTTGTGCTCCAGATGACCGAAACGATGCATTTCTTCATCTGTAACCTGATTCTCATCTACCTCCCGCAGATCGCTCTGCATTCTGTCAGCCACTTTCTGCATCACCGGTAACATACGGTGTTCAGAAGTGAAAGTAGGCGCTTTACGGGGAACTGTGTTACAGAGCGAAAGGGTAATGTTCTCGAGGGTGGGCCCCATCTCACGGACGTGATCAGGACGGGCATTAGTGATGACACCGATAGTAGCGTGAACGATCTGGTGCTCGCAGATCCACTGATACTCCGGTTGTACCGCCATGCATTCGATTACCATCACATGCGGCCGGCGTTTGAGAATGTAGCGGATGACCTTGATCTGCTCGATAATGTTAGCACCGTGCGGGCGGGTTATCGGTACTTCCAGGCCATCCTTCATGATGACACGGGGGGCAGATCCGGTCGTTTTGGCAATGGTGGACAGACCACCCTCCCGCAATGCCCCTGCAATCAGGCGTACAACACTGCTCTTGCCACGTGTCCCGTTGACATGAATGCGTACTGGTATCTGCAATACGGTTTTCTGGTGCAGTATGAATTCACGCATACTGTAGGCGGTAATTACAACAACCAGGCCGATTAGTATCAGCATCAAGGCAAAATCCCTCCAGCAATGACAGACAGGAGAACAAAACAGTCAAGGCAGAGCGGTTCTGCTCATTGTTGTTGAGCAGTCTCTGGCTACCTTAACTATCAGGTGGGCACTATTCTTAGCTTTTCGACATTTTGAACAGCTTTTAACTTAATCTCTACTGCACGATTATGCAAGTGAGAATGAAAGCAGAAGCTATCAAATCTATATCATGGCAAATCGATCCACTCACGCCGATATTCCACCGCCAGCTGATCAGGCGCAAGTGGCGCGCGCACCTGAATGTAATCGTAATCATTCGGCAGATGGAATTCCGCCGGGAAATCCTGCCACGAATCCCATTGTATCACCGCTTCATCATCAAACCAGGAGCTCCCGGTACCACTGCCTGCAGTCAGAGAGTGGCGCACACTGTAGAAACGAGTCTGCTCCGGTAGTGTCAGTTCAGTCCAGACCTGGCTCCAGTCGTTGGTGCCACTCAATTCCGGCTGGGCCATCTCAGTTCCGATAGCCCCCCCGTCGGTACGATGCTGATAGTACCGCATTTGAAGATTTGCTTCGGCAGCATTTGAGGTACGCATCCAGCCGATAATGGAGTAATCGTAGTCGTCATCCAGTGGGGCACGTGATACAAAATAGTTACGTACAGTTCCACCATTGCTCTCTTCAAGGCGGAGACTGCGTGCACCGCTGTGGTTGATAAAATCATCGAACCACTCGTTATCACTGTTGATATCCCACTGTGGAGCGCCTTCATCCTCCATATTCCCCCACCAGAGAATATTGCGCCCTACCCGCCATTCGGCGTCCTGCAGAAATTCATTCAGATCCAGCCAGGCGGGGTAACCCTCCCCCTGCAGACGCTGTGGACGACTCAGTCTGTAATCACCATCGTCTGTAAACTCAAGTGTGTCCTGAGTGGTGACACCGGTCCAGTTGACGGCCAATGTATCCAGCACAACCCAGGCAGTATCCGCTCCCGGCTGATGGACAACCCAGGTATCAAACGGAAGCGACAGGGCGGTTATATGATCCATGATGGAGACAGCCAGATCACCTCTGGCAAAGCGGGGAATGTAGTTGGCAATATAAGCCGGCCGTACGGTAACACCTGTCAGCTCATCCTCTTCCAGCATAACATCAACCTGTACTGTCGTCATCGTCTCGACATAGTTCAGATCCATGACGAAATTGCCAAGGCTGTGGGCAATCAGGCCATCGTTGTAAAGCTCGAATCCCTGCAGAATATGGGGATGGTGAGTGATAACGAAATCCGCACCGAGGTCAATTGCTTCCTGCCGGTGTGAACGCTCCGATTGATCCGGCAACAGATCGCGGGCGAACAGGCCGTAGTCGTTCGGATCCCAGGGGATTCCTTCCAATGGCCTGGCAGGAGACCCTCCCCGTAGTACAGGTGCCTGACTGTATTCATACCCGGAGTGCACCTGAACCATCAACCAGTCTACCTCCTGCCGTAAACGGGGAACTGTAGCCTGCATCTCAGCGCGTGACCAGGAAGCAAACCCGGGGCGCGAGGGTGCGGCATCCAGGAATGGCTGATAGTTGTTGTAGTACCCACCCCTGTCAGAAGCAGCCAGCACACCGATAGAAAGACCGTTGGCTGAGAGAAAGGCGGGTTGCCGGGCAAGAAAGCTGTTGGTATCGGCACCAGTAAAGCTGATCCCGGCACTCTGTAATATATCGCGTGTTTCCTGCAACCCCTCCATCATGTAATCAAAAGCGTGATTATTGGCCAGGGAGGCGAAGTCCACACTGGCATTAACCAGTCCGGTTACATTATCAGGATGTGAGCGGAAAACGATTGTCTTGGTTGGATGCTCATCGTTGGAAACAGTAAGCGGGCACTCAAGATTCAGCAGCATCAGATCCGCATCCTGCCAGACCGTACGTACTGAATCATAAATCGCGTCTACACCCTGCTCCTCGATAATCTCAGATTCCATACGGCGAGCCATCATCACATCACCGACAGAACTGATACGGGCGGTGCGAGGCAACTGTGTACCGGGAGTAATGACTTCTTCAGAAACAAAATCGTAGTGGCGAATTTCATCTTCAACCAGCAGCGATACCCTGTGAGTACATCCGATCGGTAACCAGGTTTCAGGATCCACCTCTGTGCTGTAAGTGCCGTTACCAAAATTCCAGCTGTGAGACAATGGTCGTGGTGTGGACATGGAAGTAAAAGCGACCCGGCAACTGTCACCGACAGTTTCCATAACATCGGCCAGAAAATCAGCGTTCGGTCGCCGCAACTGCCCCATCGTTGCGTCCGCCAGCAGATCGAAACGGATTTCACCCCCGTTGGAATCACAGTCATTGGCATAGATCACCTGTTCCAGCCGGGGAAGGTAGCCAAATTTGCCCTGCCAGTCCTGCCCCACCGGTAGCAGTATCTGATGCCATTCATCGGTCGGGAACCACCCCTGATAAGCGCAGATTTCCGCCTGCCCCGATTGCCCGGGCGTATCATCATATCCGCCCTCCGATCCCCAGAGTACATACCAGATCACATTTTCGGAGTCGGCAAACCCGAGCATCTGCCGGTTGGAGACATTGTCGGAACGGGCAGCTATACTCATTATGGTGTGGAAGAATATCTGCAGGGAGTCGAGATCCTGGGCTTTGTAAGTGTTACCGTACAATCGCAGGCAGCGCTCTCCTTCAAAGGGATTGCTGTCATCCCAGTCCCAGGCATCCGGGTCCTGGTCCTGATCACTCCAGCTTGTCAGAATCGGCGCTTCATTCTCAAAGTCCTCTATCAGTTCATCAACCGGGGGGGTAACCGGATCAACAACCGGAACTACCCTGTAATAACGGGAGGTTGCCTGCGGTATATCGAAGCTTACATCGGGAACCGTTGTTGTCATCAGAAACTGCGGGGTGAAAAACCAGGGATCAGCCGACCACTGTACGTCCCAGCATTCCTGTTCAGCGGGAGCGTCCCAGCTGAGAAACAGCTTGCCGTCACTGTAACTCAGGTCGAGAACCAGATCTTCGGTAAGGTCGTTGCCAACCGCACTGCTTAACTGCCCGTACCAGCTGCAGACCAGCAGTATAGAAAGGAGAATTTTCCACTTCATCATTGGCCCCCTGATATGTCATCTGTCAATTGTTAAATATAAGCAGGTACAACTGATAAAGAAACCCACACTGTTGTCTGTATAATTAAATCCTGTTTACAATTCTGGCAGTTTGCCACTGCTTCTCGGTCAACTCCCAACGGTCACACCCGGGTGGAGAGCCGGTCTGTTGAAAGCCAGACCGCTCCAGCAGGGCTCTGGCACCCTTATTGCCTTTTGCTATGTCATCCCGCAACAGACGGCCTTCACAATCGACAAAAAAGAACTGCAATATCAATGCCAGAGCATGGTTCGCACAGCCCCTGCCCCTTAATCGGTCCATGACCTTGATATTCAGCTCCGCCAGCCCCCGGGAATGCTGCCAGCGATGGAGACTGGCTTCACCGATGCTTTCACTGTTTTCTGCATTTCTAATGAGGAAATAGCGATCCTGATCACTGCCCGGTTCAATCATGCGGCGATACCATTGGAGAGAGGTCTCCTCGTCCATCACCCGGGCTCCGCCCACCGGAGCCATGGTTGATGGATCGCTCCAGAGTTCACGAATAAAAAGGAGATCTTCCTGCAGAGGCTTCTGGAGCATCACCGGAAGGCCCTCTCCCTTAAGATCTGCAGGATAGGGTAGCTCTTTCAAAGCGACCTCTTAATTGCGGTCGTCAGGTGGTGGTGGTTTATCCTGCCAGCCTGCCGGTGGATTCTCTCTCAGCTCCTTCAGTATCAGGCGCAATCCGGTATCCAGCTGCTCATCATAGCCACGCAACAGATCGGCGGGTTGATTGTCGACTACCACATCCGGATCGATACCATAGTTTTCCACCGCCCATTCACCCTCGAGATCAATAATACCGAAGGCCGGTACCGAAACACCGCTGCCGTCGACACAGGGAATAAAGTTGTTGATACCTACCAGGCCACCCCAGGTCCGGATACCCACTACCTTGCCTAATCCTTTAAGCTGGAAATAGTAAGGGAAAGCATCACCACCGGAACCTGCATATTCATTCACCAGCATCACCAGCGGCCCGTCGATCATATTGCCTGGAGTACGGGTTACTCTGCCGTGACGGGTTGCCCACCAGGAAAGCACCGAACGATCCAGACGTGAAATGAGCATATCAGGCAGCATGCCACCACCGTTGTAGCGCTCATCGATAATCATCCCCTCTTTGTGGATCTGTGAATAGAAGCCCTTACTGAACTCCATAATGCCCCAGTAGGAAGTATTGGGCACATGCAGGTAGCCTACACGACCGTCAGATTGCTCGCTGACCCATTTCCGGTTTCCCTCCACCCAGTCGGTGTAGTAGAGTCCGGATTCATCCCTTACCGGAGTGACCACAACTTCACGGCTGTCAGATTCATCACCGGTAGTGGATACTGTCAGTGTGATATCACGCCCTGCCAGATTCTGGAACCGGGAGTAGAAGTTCTCCTCCGCATAAAGAGGTTCATCATTGACTGTCAGAATGTAATCACCGACCTGTATGTTAACACCGGGTGCAGCCAGTGGTGCCCGGTCATCAGGATCATTCCAATCCAGATGACGGAAAACTTTTGTGATACGGAAATAGCCATTTGCGGCTGGTTCCACCTGAGCTCCCAGCATACCTACATTTACATGATCTACTTCATGTTCATCCGGCATCCAGACATATGCATGCCCACAGTTCAACTCGGCAATCATCTCGCCGATCAGGTAGTTCAGGTCGCTGCGATGTGATACATGCGGCAGCAGCCTGCCATAGCGCTTCTTCATCTTCTCCCAGTTAACACCGTGCATCTCGGCATCATAGAAAAACTCACGCTCGATGCGCCAGGCCTCATCAAAAATCTCCTGCCACTCCTGTCTCGGATCCACCAGCATCTCCAGCCCGGCCAGGGATAGTACATCCTCCCCCATATCCGGTTTACCTTTAGAGCTGAACATCACCAGTTGTCGGCCGATACGTGCCACAATCTGCTCACCATCAGGTGTAAAAGAATAGCCACGCACATTACCGGCAACCTCCTCATCCTCCTGCTCTTCCAGATCATAACGATGCAGGATCATCTGATCCTCGTCAAAATCCAGCGGGCCCGGTGTGTAGGGATAAGACATGTAGTAGAGATTACCACCCATGACTGACAGGCCACCGATACTGCCGGCAGTTATCGGCACCCGCTGTACCCGCCCTTCTATATCAGCGAAGTCGATTACAGTCTCAATCGCCTCCTCTGAATCCTCTTCCTCCTCATCCTCACTGTCAGCGTCATCCTCTTCATCATCCCCGTCGTCGGAGTCTTCCTCCTCCTCTTCGCTCTCGATCACCGCCTCATCACTGCGGGGCGCAAAGGGGGTTTCCTGATCAGCCGTCAGTGGCATCACATAAACAGACTGGACCATAGAAAACTTGTAATCGTTTTCAAAGCGTCCCATGTCCGGATGGAAAAGACGGGAAGAGGTGAAGTAGAGACACTGTGAGGAATCATCGAACACTACCTGCTGTTCATCTGTAAAATCACTGGTCAGACGGTGGGATTCCTTCTCCTGAAGCGAGTAGGCAAACAGCGATCCGAAACCGTTCTCACTCTCCCGGTTGTATACAATCCAGCGTGAATCAGGTGACCAGTCGTAGCTGTAGATTCTATGATATAAACCCCGATCGACCGTTGTCACCTTGCCGGATGCAGCATCTACCATCTGCAGCTTCAATTCCTCATCACTGTAGATCAGGTAGCGTGAATCAGGTGACCATCGCAACCACCATGGATAATCTTCCTTCATCTCAACCAGAAAACGGTTCTCCTTTTCGTTTTCCATATCACGTAATACAAGCTGATACTCCCCTGAGGCATCTGTGAAATATGCCAGCCAGCGGCCATCGGGTGACCAGCTCGGACTGCGCTCATGGATTCCTGCAGAGTTTGTAAGGTTGCGTGTCTCGCCATGCTCTCTGGGAACGGTGAAAAGGTCACCATGTGCCTCTATCACTACCCGATTACCCTGTGGTGATGGTGTCCAGCTGCGAAATCCTCTGCCTACCTTCTGCCAGTGCGGCCTGGTCTCAACCCGGTCTTCCTGAATCCTGATTTCCGGTTGCTGCAGTTGACCACCGTCAAAGTGGTACAGGTAGATACGGCCACCATTCTCAAATGCAATGCCACGGTCACCGGCGCTTGGCCATTTGACATCGTATTCATCAAAACTGGTCAGCTGCTTCTGACTGCCATCTGACATCCCATACGCATAGAGATTCATTGTGTGCTTGCGATCGGAAATGAAGTAAATGGTGTCGTCTTTCCACATGGGAAACGCGTCGGTACCAATCCAATCGGTAAGTTGCTGTAGTTCACCATTTTCGAAACTGTAAAGCCAGATATCCTGAGCCGTACCACCCTGATAGCGTTTCCAGGTTCGAAACTCCCGTGACCGACGATTGTAAGCAACCTGCTTTCCATCAGGGGAAAAGGATGCCAGCTCAGCTCGAGGTAGTGGCACCATCACGGGATTGCCACCGTCACGGTTGATGCGGAACAGTTTGCGATATGAACGTGATACACTTTCCCGGCTGGAGCGAAACAGTACTTCCCTGCTGTCGGGGGACCAGTCCACTACCAGATCGCTGCCGGGGTGCCAGGTTAACCTGATCGGTTCACCACCGGTTGCGGGCATCACATAGACATCAGCATTGCCATCATAATCCGCTGAAAACGCCAGCCACTTACCATCCGGTGAAAAGCGTGGAAGCCATTCATTTCCGGAGCCGGATGTAAGCCGCCGGGCTGTACCACCTGTTTCCGGTACGGTATAGATATTACCGGCGTATACGAAAGCGATCTGGCCCTGGTTCCAGGCAGGATAGCGCAGTAAAAGTGTCTCCTCATCTGCCTGCAGAGTGCTGGTTATGCTCAGGCTCATAAGCAGCAGCAACAGCAGCTGCAGCCACTTATGACCGGCCTTAGTTCTATATCCCATTTTCGTCCTCCATTCTCTTCCCGGTAAAAATACTCTCCCCGGCATCCGAGATCTGATACCTCAGCAGGAGGCCATCCTCACCGTCAGCGTAGTATTCTTCTATCCTGTCCAATTCAGTATAACCATTTCTCTTGTAAAGCGATATCGCAGCCTGATTACTGCAACGCACTTCCAGCAGTAGTGTACGGCAATGATGTGCCACACTGTGCCGGGTAACCGACTGCAGCAGTGCTTCAGCATAACCTTTTCTACGGTCTTCTGGAAGTATTGCAATGTCTATGATCTCTGCCAGCGGTGGTGAATACCTTGATATTGAGAATCCACAGATTGCTTCAGCATTGGATTCAAGAACCAGAATATCACAGAACGGTTGCCTGAGCAACCGTCTGAAGTCTTCCTGTGGCCAGGGATCATCAAAACAGACACTTTCAATGGTGCATATCTGATCCAGATCCTGGCAGGTGGCGTAACGAATTACTGCTCTCTGGTTTCCTGGTACTGTAGTTACCGCATTCATACTACTCCAGGCTGGCTCTGGCAGTATTCTGCAACTTGCGCCATACAGCCAGTGACTGTACAGTCTCTGCGACGTCATGCACACGCAGAATATCACAACCACCTGCTGCGATTGTGAATAGATGTGCGGCCAGTGTTCCTGGAAGGCGCCCGGCGGGTGGTGTGTCAGGTTGAATAAGGTTGATGAAGGATTTGCGTGAAGCACCGATCAGAAGTGGATAATCATCGATACGGCAGGCACCCGGGTTGGCCAGCAGTTCCAGATTATCCTGCAGTCGTTTACCAAAACCAATACCGGGATCAACTGTGATACATCGGGAATCAATCCCGGCACTGATTGCTGCAGATACCCTTTCCTGTAGAAAATCGCGTACTTCCTGCAGCAGATTATCATAGGCCGGATTGAGCTGCATATCGAGTGGTGTACCCTGCATGTGCATCAGGATGACGTCCGCACCGGTATTCGCGACTGTGGGTGCCATCTCAGGATCATCCCGCAGGGCAGAGATATCGTTGACGATCACTGCACCCGCTTTCAAGGCCTGCGCTGCCACACTGCTCTTACGGGTATCTATGGATATCGGCACACCGATCGATTCTCCCAGAGCTTCAATCAGAGGCTGTATACGGTCCAGCTCTTCAGCTGCGGAAACCGGTTCTGAGCCGGGGCGGGTCGACTCCCCACCGATATCCAGCAGATCTGCTCCCTCGTTCACCATATGACCTGCTCTGTCCACCATTTCCTGTAAGCCGGCATAGCTGCCACCATCATAAAAAGAGTCCGGCGTAAGGTTGAGTATCCCCATTATTAAAGGACCCTGACGCGCTTTCAACAGGTTTTGTATCACACCTGGTGTGGATCTTTGCACGCTACTCCCCTTCACTTGCTGGTTGCCATCGCTCAGGGAAATAGAGACTCAATTCTTTCAGTGTCTCATCTATCTGTATCTCATCACCTTCACTGCGAAACAGCAGTCTCTGCCTGAGGTGAAAAATCGCCCGCTCCCGATTACCCAGCCAGGCATAGCACTTGGCAAGATAGAGATGAGCGTTGGGGTCCCCTTCAAGTTCCAGCACCCGCTGGAAGGCTTTTAGCCCCGGTTTGAAGTCACGGATCATGAAGTTATTGATCCCGAGATTGTAGAATGGGTCAGGCCTGTCGGGATACAACTCAGTCAGACGGGTATAGGTTTCATCAGCCAGACTGTAGTTCTGCGTACGAAAAGCCATCATCGCCAGGCGGAAGCTGGCGTAATAACTCCGGGGTAACAGAAAGGCCAGCTCTTTCGCTTTGCTGAGCGCCTGTTGCAACTGGCCATGTTCCTCCAACCAGCTGATTCTGAGCAGTTGTCCCGGTTGCCAGGCAGGTGCGGAATCCGCCAGCTGTTCCAGTAACTCCTGCCTGCTGCCAAAACCTAAACGGGTTCTCCTTTCCGGAAGTAGAAAAGAAACCAGATAGCGTGCTTCTGCCGATAATGGGTCCAGTGCCAGAGCGTTCGCAAGTGCCAGTTCCACATTATCCCAATCTTCAAGTCCGGCATACCAGCGTGCGTAGAGCAGTTGTAATCCTATTGAGGTTGAATCTACCCGGTCCAGCTGTCTGAGCAGTTCCACAATTGCAGTTGCCTGCCGCTCCTGTCCGGTCACCAGCAACATACGGGCCAGCTGTTCCGCCAGCAGCGGTACCAGCTCTTCCTGCTGTTGAAGTGCATCAATTACCGCGCCCGTGTCACTGACACAGATCAGCGGAAGGTCCTGTGCCATCCAGCTATCGACAGCTACGGGATCAGGTAATGTTACCTCATCTTCCAGGGCGGTTTGCAGCTGCACTGCTGCTTCCAGTGGATCGCAGGCACAAACAGAAATATGCGAAAGCAGATGTGGGTGCTGCCAGCGGACTCGATAGATAAACAGCTCCAAACCGCTGGAATCAACCTGAGGCTGTATCAGATAATCGGCATCGAGTAGCCTGCTTACCCGTTCAATATCCCGTATGGAATCCGGTTCCGCAAAACAGACAAGATGACGACAATCCTGCCAGTGGATTCGCCCACCGGCTGCCGGGAACATCAACTGCAGGTTAAGGGGTAGCAGCTGTTGCTCCGGATCAACCTCCTGATTCCAGGTAAGATCATCAGGATCGGGCAATGTCGGCAGGCAGGCAATAACTGTCATATCCCGGCGTGGCATTGTAATTAACCAGAGAGCTGAATAGCAGGTAGCAAACAGCAGCAGAGCAGAGATTACCAGCATACGGAAACGGCCCGTGGTCATAATCCCGGAATGACGGTAGATACTCTGCAGGATGAAGAGTACTATCAGCAGCAGGATCAGGTAGAGTGTTAATCCCCCCGGTACAAATCCATTTATGGAACGCCACAGGGATTGTATCACATCAAGCATAATAGTCCATGTGCTCCAGTTAGTATCAGGAATTCCATTATCCGCTGGCCGTAAGTTGTACCGGCCTCCAGCATGGCAGTGAGAGTTGTTACCGCCCCGTTGCTACTGCCTCCACACGGACACCATTCAGCAGGAAATAGTGGAGTGATTCTTCACCAACCTGCACTACAATTCTGTTCGAGCCTGGATTGAGATACCGGCTTATATCCCAACCGGACCCGTCAGCAGTCAGCAGGTCATCTGCGACCACGACCTCTTCCAGTAGTTTACTACTGTTAACCCACACAGTCATTGTACAATGATCTCGAATAGTAAAGGGATAGTTGTTTCCGGAATCACGACCGATCAGCAGAAGTCTGAACAGTTGCTGGTCCAGATCATATGCGGGTAGAGTAAAATCGCAAACCAGGGCGCGACTACCGTGGGGACGCTTACTCAGAAACTGCGGCCCCAGCTGCCAGAACCAGGTCCCCTCAGATTGGGTAAGCTTACCCTCGTTATCAATGACGACTTCAGCTTCAGGCATTACATATCCTGTAATCCCCGGTTTGTCCTCGGCGCAGCTCCACTCCAGATCAGCTACCGGATTGAGCTTTACCGTAATGACAGTACCATTGGCAATCTCGCTCAGTTTCAAAGGTGGTGGGATGAGAAATCCTGCTGGTGATGCGAAATACAGATTTGCCTGATCATCGTCCAGTTTCACCGACAGTGGTGTGCGACCCAGCTCTTTTCCATTTAACAGGACATCTACCTCTACCGGTTCTGATTCCAGTTCGAAATGCAGTTGCGAACGTGGTTGACCGTGGAAATACAGGTAGGGATCAATCAATTCAGCAGGTACAACCGTCAGTGACCCGGGTGAAAACTGGTAGCCTGAAAGCTCAGGAGTAATTGTAACCGACTGCTCCCCGGGTTCCTGAATGACTAACTGTTTGCCCTCAGCCTGGTAGATTCGACTATCGTAATGCCAGGAAACACCGTTAAGATTGCTCCTCAGATAGATCCCGGGTGCACGAGTATCGCTCGGCGGCAGCAACAACTCTCCAGCTGTTGCCTGTGACTCGGCGGGATCCGTCACCCGTTTCAGCGCTGTGACTTCACTATTCAGGGTAGCTGCAGTAAGAGGTGATTCAACTGCTGCTGAAGGCAGGCCAGGCTCGGATTGGAGTATCTCCTGCAACGAGTGCAATTCAAAATGCACCTGAAGTGTTTCCCGGGGCTCTGGTTGCAGTCGATAGAATGATGGAACAGTGAGTTGATCTTCAAGCTGCAGGCTGACTGTCAGGCTATCATCACCCGAAACTTTGATTAACGCGGGTGTTACATGCCCTTCGGGGGAGAGATTAATCCTGATCGGAAGGTTGTCCATGTCTGCAGTAACCCGCAGATAACAGGTCGGTTTCTGACAACTGTAGATATACCAGGCGGATGCTGCTGCCGCAATTACCAGCAGAGCCAGCAGCCAGCGGAGCGGCCTGCGCTTCTGTGTCTCGTTTTCGAAACCCTCACCTGCAATATATTTCAACCTGGGAGTTGTCATTGATGCTGCTCCGCCAAATCATTGCTGATGCGCGGGAATCATCTCCACCGAAATCTGGGACCGGTGATTCTTACGCACATCCACCTCGATAATCCCCTGTTCCAGCATGCGATAACCGAGTTTTTCCAGTTGCAAAAGATGAAGTCCTGGAGAAACACCCGATAGCACAGCGTCGGTTATCTCACCAGCCTCTGCACCGTCAAGGAAAACCCTGGCTCCTTTGACATTCGAGTAGACAGCGATTTCACCGTAATCGTTCTGCATGTAGAGGTAGAGTTGCACTGCACCGATTCCAACAAGCAGCAGGAACAGAACCAGCTTCAGGAGCATTTTTCGCTTCTCCAACTCTGTATTCTCTACTTTTTCTTCATAGTTAAAATAGCCTTCCCGGGATCGCAGTTCATCCCGGGTACAGTACTCCTTTTCCCCCAGCTCATTTATATATTCAATAAGGTCAGGACGATCTGCGTAGAAGTTCTGCTCTTCCTCCTGAACAATACGACGATACTCTTCCTCACCGGCTGCCTGTTCTTTTCTCTTCTGAAGCAGTTTCTGATGCTCTTTTCGCTGCTCTTCCTTTTCCTGCAGACGCTGGCGAATACGTGACCTTATCTCTTTCTCGTCAGGATTGTCATTACGATTCATCATCTGTTCCAGTTATTGGCTGAAGTTATCTGTAATACAAAACCTTAATGTAGCTCCGGGTCATTTGCATCAGTCAGCTACATCGTTGTCTGAAGCCGATGTCTCGTCATCATCATGCTCGCTCTCTTCGACAGCTTCAGGTTCGCTTCCATTCGTATCGCTACAGTTTTCACCGTTCAGGATACTATCAATCTCAGAGCTCTCCAGGATCTCCTTATCAAGCAGTTCCAGTGCGAGTCGATGCAACAGCGTCTCATACTCTTTCAGAATATCACGTGCAATGTTATGAGCATCCTGTAGAAGCTTATCGATTTCACTGTCTATCAGCTTGGCAGTCTGCTCTGAGAAATCACGATGCTGTGCGATTTCACGACCGAGGAATATTTCTTCCTCACGTCGTCCCAGGTTGCGCAGGCCAACTGCTTCACTCATGCCCCAGTCACAGACCATCCGGCGGGCAATATCGGTTGCCCGTTCGATATCGTTTCCAGCTCCAGTTGTGACTTCTCCGAAGACAAGTTCTTCGGCAACCCTGCCACCCATCAGATGTGCCAGCATCGACTCCAGATAGCTGCGGGAATATGTGTGTTTTTCGTCTATCGGCAGATAGTGAGTCAATCCCAGTGCCCGACCACGGGGAATAATGGTTACTTTGTGGACCGGATCGGCATTCGGGGTGTGCTTTGAAACCAGTACATGCCCGGCTTCATGGTAGGCTGTCATCTTCTTTTCTTCATCACTGATAACAATACTGCGTCTTTCCGCCCCCATCATCACTTTGTCTTTAGCATCCTCAAAATCCTGCCGAGTTACCTTCTCCGAACCTCTGCGGGCAGCAAAGAGGGCAGCTTCATTGACAATATTGGCCAGTTCCGCCCCTGCTAATCCGGGGGTGCCTTTAGCCAGCGTTTCCAGGTCTACATCCTCTTCCAATGGAATCTTTCGGGTATGGACTTTCAGAATCCCCTCCCGGCCTCTCACATCGGGACGGTCAACCACGATCTGCCGGTCAAAACGTCCAGGACGGAGCAGAGCCGGATCCAGCACGTCCGGCCGATTGGTCGCGGCGATCAGGATCACACCCTCGTTTGATTCGAATCCATCCATCTCTACCAGCAGCTGGTTGAGTGTCTGCTCACGTTCGTCATGGCCGCCACCCAGACCGGCACCACGCTGACGTCCGACAGCGTCCATCTCGTCGATAAAAATGATACAGGGTGCGCTCTTCTTACCCTGTTCGAAAAGATCACGCACACGTGAGGCACCGACACCGACGAACATCTCCACAAAATCAGCACCGGACATACTGAAGAACGGTACACCCGCTTCACCGGCTACAGCGCGAGCCAGCAATGTCTTACCGGTACCGGGTGGGCCCAGTAAAAGAGCGCCCTTGGGAATGCGTCCACCCAGTCTGGTAAACCGATCCGGGCTCTTGAGGAACTCGATAATTTCCTGCAGTTCCTCTTTTGCTTCATCAGCACCTGCCACATCTTTAAAGGTAACTTTCGCCTGTGTATCTGTCTGTAATCTGGCTCGAGACTTGCCAAAAGAGAATACCCCCCGTGTGCCACCGGCACCACCCTGCATACGACGCATAATGAAGAGCCAGATCCCGAGCAGGACTACCCAGGGTAAGATTGAGGTCAGCACCCAGGCCATCCAGTTGGTAGTCTCTTTTTCAAAACTGTAGGGAATTCCCTGCTCATCCCAGAGGGCATATTGCTCATCGATAACACTGTTGGGCATTACCACCCGGAAAGCTGTAAACGGAATCCCCGATCCCACATCCGGCAGCGACATCTCCTGCAGCAGGGTACCGTGGATCTCGTCACCATCAACCAGTATCCGCAGTTTAGCGATATTCATTGATTCTTCAATGACCAGGTTGGTGAACTGATCCGGAGCCATCTCGACTTCCGGTACTTTCTTATCGAAGGCGTTAGCCAGTAGAAAGAAGAGGAGTATTAACAGTACCCAGAACATCAGTGTCCTGGTTCCCTTTCGCCATTCGAAGCGATCCTCTTTTTTCGGTTTCTGATCTTGCTGTTCGCTCATCTATTCCTTTCGCTCCTGTTGATCCAGCACATAGATGGCCGGCAGGTTGCGGTAATTCTGTTTGAAGTCTAATCCATAACCGATCACAAATTCCGGTGGGATCCGGAAACCTACATAATCCAGTTCAAAATCGAGATGGGCAGTTTCCTCTTTCAGCAACAGGGAAACAAAGCTGGTAGATGCAGTGTGTTGCAATTCGAATTTTTCCCGCAGGAAGGAAATCGAAACGCCTGAATCGACAATGTCCTCGACAATCAGCACATGCCGGTCGTGAACCAGAGCATCATAATCCTTACGCATCTTCACTTCACCACTGCTGGTCATCTCATCCCCATAAGAGGATATCTTGATGAAATCAACTTCGCATTCAATCGTTATATATTTCATCAGGTCTGCCAGAAACATGAAAGCACCGTTCAGCACTCCTACCAGAATTGGATTCTTGCCGGCATAGTCGCGAGAGATCTGAGTTGCCATCTCTTCAACTCTCTTCTGAAGTTCGTTCTCACCGATCATTACACGGAATTTCATATCGTCGATGGCAATATTCCGATCAACTGGTTTCATCTTTGATCACCTTCAGTTTATAGAGCTTACCTTTTTTCCCAACTTTGAATTCCTCCGACAAAGCCTGCCCGACTACCCAGACAATTCTGCCATTGCACTCCAGCAGATAGGTAGCAGTGCGGTCCAGAATCCCCCGGTTGCTCAACAGATCTGCAACCTTGCGTGGTTGCCTGCGCCCTAACGGCAGATAACTGTCCCCGGGCCGCCACGGCCTGTATCTGCAGGCAGCATCGTCAGGCAGAGTGACATATTCCACCCGGGAATCGCTACTGAACGCAATCCTCTTCTCTGTCGCCTCCTCACAGACAACCTGCCCGGTTCCGGGAAGCTGCTGTGGATGTCCATCGGTCAGCAGTTGTACTTCAGGCAACACGCGACCGGTGGGTAACAACAGGATATTTCTGCTGTTATGCCGCATCTGAAGTTCTTTTCCGATGCGCATACTCCCGGTCCGTTTTTGCAGGTTACCCAGCACTTCCCGGAGCACACGCTCCCCGGGTGTATACTTCCCTGCTGTCAATTGTTGAATCAACCTTAACAACAGCTGCGATTGTAACCTTGAAGTATAGCCCTGGAACCGTTCTTTATCAAGTAGAAACCGGTAACTCCCCTTCTGCAGCAGGCAACGGGCGCTCTCCAGCGCCAGCAGTTCATCCTGCAGCTCGCGAATCTGCCGTAGTTGTGTGACATTTGTATGCCAGCGGGAAATATCGTTACGTCCGACCAGTTCCTGCATCAGTGGCAGCAGATGGTGACGAACCCGGTTACGAAGATAGCTATCCTCACGATTGCTGCCATCTTCCAGCCAGTCAACACTATGCTTAAGCGCCCATTGTTCAATCTCCTGACGCGTTATCTCGATCAGTGGCCTCAGGATTCGTCCACGAGCAGGAGCAAAACCACCCCAGAGGAGCGGGTGTCGGCCCTGCAATTGACGGATAAGCATTGTTTCCACCAGATCACCAGCATGGTTCGCCAACAATATCCAGTCGTAGTGTTTCTCTTCGAGTAGTGAATGGAAAAAGTTCATCCGTTGCTGACGTGCCTGTTCCTGCAGGTTGCCATTGGCCTGTACCGCATCAGGGTGAAGCTGATAACAGCTGAAACCTGCTTCTGCAGCAGTCTGAATAACCAGCTCTGTTTCATGATCTGCTTCCGGACGCAGGTGATAATTGACAGTGGCAACAGCGCAGTCCAGTTCCATACGACGGCAGAGGTCGAGTAGCACCATGGAATCCAGTCCACCGGAAACACCGAGCAGAAAGCGCTCTGACCGCAGGGAGCGGCCGATATTTGTTTCCAGGAATTCGCGAACATGCGTCAGCACGGTCAGTCCTTCTTCAGATCGAGGAAGAGATCCTGCACCGTGGTGCTGTCTGAAGAAAGTTCAATCTCAGCAGTACTTGCAGAATTGGCCTGCCTGTAGATCATCTCCAGGGAGTAATGAAATCGATCACGGTCCTCACCATCATCACCGGGACGCAACAATGGCAGCTTGAGGAAAAAGAATTTCCCCTCCATGTCAGTCTTTGTAGTACGGTAACGAATGGTGTCATTACCATTATGGTTCCGTTTCAGAATGACATTGACACCGACCACAGCTTTTCCATTTGTACGATCGTAAACCGTCCCGGCCAGATGTCCATGTGGAGTTTTATCCGGTTCCTGGCTTCGGTTTGCAGTTTGTGGGGATCTCTTTTTGGGATCTCTTTTGGCCGGATGTGTCTTCTGGTTGGGTTTGCCCTGGCTGGATTTGCGCTTTGCTGGAGCCGGTTTGGCCTTTTCCTGCTTTGTCGGTTCCCGAAGTGCTGCCGCTTCATCCGATGTGAGAAGCTCTTTTTCCTGCAGGAGGTCAACAATGGAATCTACCCGCTTCTTCAATTCGAAGATGTTCACATAGTTTTTACGTTGCATTTAGTGATGCCATTTTGATGCTGCTGGCAAAGTCGGTGACAGGTTTGGAGGACTATTACAGGGTTCCTCTTCTCTCTGGTAATACAGAGAAGAGGTTCAGGTTACTTCCGATTTCAGCCCCAAATCAACCTCTGGACAACAGCCGGGTGACTTTGCAGTGCAATATTTGAAATTGAATTCCGTCAGGTTTGGGGAAATAGCGGTACAGGGACTTGAACCCCGGACACGCGGATTATGATTCCGCTGCTCTAACCAGCTGAGCTATACCGCCATAGTTTTCAGTATTTCCAAACTGGTTACCAAAGGTAACACTTCAGTCAAGTTGATCGACTATTTAATTTTGGGAAATACTATCAGATGATACCATCATTATCTGTATGAAAAACAGATTTCTCAAGCATAATCAGTGATAGCGGGGACAGGAATCGAACCTGCAACCTTTGGGTTATGAGCCCAACGAGCTACCATTGCTCCACCCCGCAGTGAAAAGTCTGAAAGACAGTTTCTTTCAGGCCTGTTAAATAGCAGGGGGGGTGTTGCAATGTCAAGTGTTTTCTTCATCGGAAGCGGATTCGATTATCAGTACATCAAATGCCTGCATCCCCTTCTGCGTTTTCTCGAGACGAAAAGAGACCTCATCGCCAGGCTCAAGTACTCGAAACCCTTTTCCCTTAATCGAAGTGTAATGTACAAATATATCCGGGTGGTCTGGAATCTCCAGAAAACCGAAACCATGCTTCTTATCGAACCATTTTACTCTCGCCAGCATCCAGCAACTCTCTTTCTTACCGTGACTTGAAAATCAGTGAACTTTCATGAAGAGGCTACACCATCAACCTGTTACAGAATTGTGGTCTCCATTATAGACGCTTCCAATATAGAAAATGTTCCCCACTTTTTCTCTATTCATGCCAGCGGCCAGCTTCTTTGATAAGTTCTACCAGTTTCAGAGCAGCCTCGTCAGCGGGCACATCGCGTCGAACCAGTTCTCCGGCCCTGTAAAGATGCACCTTATCCTCAGCCGCGCCGACATAACCGAAATCAGCATCCGCCATTTCTCCAGGCCCATTGACAACACAGCCCATCACTGCAATCTTGAGACCACGCAGGTGGCCTGTCAACTCACTAACAGCTTTTGCAACAGCTGCCAGATCAAAGCGGGTACGCCCGCAGGTGGGACAGGATATGATTTCGGCACGCGTCAGCCTGCGACCCGTTCCCTGCAGAATTGCATACGCCAGACTTACAGGAGCTTCACCGTAACTGGATTCTGACAGTGTCAACGCGTCCCCTATCCCCTCCAGTAACAGGGCACCACAGTTCATAGCCAGGGCAATGCTATCGATATCCCGGTGCGCTCCACAATAGATGTCAAGCGGATACCCCTGACAGGCACCTGCCAGCAGGCGATTATCAGCCAGCAGTTCCGCTGTATCTATGGCTACTATTGTTCGTGTGGTAGACAGATTACACTTCCTGAACGCTGCCAGTTCGCTTTCCGGAAGTGTTGCGCTGAACAGGACCTCCAGCACGTGTGGCAGGTTATGAGTATCCAGCTGCTCAAGTTCTGCAGCTGGAATGAATACCCGTTCTGCTGTCAGGTCAGGAAACCTCCCCGGGGCCGGCAATCCATCATCTGCAAATGTGAACTCAGGTAAAGGCTGCCCTTTTTCCACAGCTGGAGCGGTGACCACCGGTGGCCAGTCCCCGCCAATACTGCATTGCGAACATTGTATTACACTGGTAACCCGCCTGCCAACCTGATTTGTATCATAGGGCAGCGCTGATGGAACAGGAGACCGGGAAACAGTTACATTATCCTGCTCCACCGCGCGAATAATGGCCCGCGCCGGCTCAATTTCCTCTGCCGGGGGATCGGTCAAGGATACCCTGATTGTATCGCCAATACCATCAAGCAGCAATGCACCGATACCAACTGCGGAACGTATCACACCATCCCGGCCCTGCCCCGCCTCGGTAACACCAAGGTGTAACGGGTAATCACGCCCGCTCTCCTGCAGGCGTCGCACCAGCAGGCGATAAGCGTCGATCATGACTGCCGGTGAGGAAGCCTTCATGGAAATGATGATATCATGAAAGTCCAGTTGCTCACATATTTCGATGTACTCAAGCGCACTGACCACCATTCCGGTGGTACTGTTCCCCCAGCGATTGAGTACACGTGAAGAAAGCGAACCATGATTGGTTCCGATACGCAGAGAGCGCCTGTGCTGCTTCAAAGCCATCACCAGGGGAATCAGCCTCTGCTTAACCTGCTCCAGCTCCGATTGATATTCGCTATCGGACAGATCGTGGTCCCACCGTTTCTTCTCACCGTAGTTGCCAGGATTGATACGGATTTTTTCCACCAGGGGGACAGCTGCTACAGCCAGCTCCGGTGAGTAATGGATGTCCGCTACCAGTGGGATTGAGATATTCTTCCCGGCAAGCTGCTGCCGGATCTCAGGTAATGCTTCCAGGTCTGACCGGGTAGGAACTGTCAGCCTGGCTATTTCGCAACCAGCCTCAGCCAGCTGCCGAAGCTGACTTACACTGCTCTCAACATCCCGGGTGGGGCTGCTGATCATCGACTGGATACGGACAGGGTTATCCCCACCTACTCCGATATCCCCGACCATAACGGTGCGTGTAACCCTGCGCCCGGCAATTCTGCCAGATACCTGGTGACGGGCGGTATTTTCACCTGCATTCTGCATGGTGTTCCCTGAAATCTACACCTGTTGATGCTACTTTTGACTGGCGCTGAGCGCCTGTTCCAGATCATGCTGCAGATCAGCTGCATCCTCACAACCTACTGAAACGCGAATCAGGCCGTCCGTAATCTGGGCTTTCAAGCGGCTTTCCGCGGGAACACCTGCATGGGTCATGGAAGCAGGATGTTGAATCAAAGTCTCGAATCCACCCAGTGAAACAGCCAGCGTACAGATCTGTACATTGTCCATGACCTCCCGGCCGGCTGCCAGTCCACCTTCAATTTCGAAACTGATCATCGATCCCGGTTGCCGCATCATTCGCTTTGCCAGTTCATACTGCGGATGCGAGGGAAGGCCGGGATAGGTCACCTTTGTCACCGCAGGATGCTGCTCGAGAAACTCTGCCAGTATCATCGCGTTAGCCACACTGCGGTCAATCCTCAAAGCCAGTGTCTTCAGACCACGTAACACCAGCCAGGCTTGATGCGGGTCCATCGTACCACCGAAGTAATTGAGTACACGACGGATGCGTTTGAACAGATCCTCATTTTTCGCAATTATCGCACCGCCGACCACGTCGCTGTGACCATTGATAAATTTCGTCAGCGAGTGGACAACTACATCGGCACCCATCGGGAGTGGTTTCTGCAGATATGGAGTAGCAAAAGTGTTGTCCACCACCAGCAGCAGTGAATGCTTGCGTGCCAGGGCCGCAACAGCTTCAAGATCGGTTACTTCCAATGTGGGATTGGCAGGTGTCTCTACATAAATCAGGCGTGTTTCCGGTTTCAAAGCCTGTTCGATCTCCTCCAGCCTGGCGGTGTTGACAAAACTGGACTCAAGGCCGAAACGGTTGAAGTCCTGCTCCAATACATTACGGGAAGGACCGTAAACAGCACCGGTAGAGATTAAATGGTCACCGCTGTTAAGCAGTGCGAGAAACACCGTGGTTATCGCCGCCATTCCGGAGGAGGTTGCCATGCATCCATATCCCTCTTCCAGTTCCGCCAGACTGCTCTCCAGAGCTGCGTTTGTCGGATTCCCCATCCGGGTGTAAATGTACCCCTCTTCCTGACCTGCAAAGCGGGCTGCGCCCCGGGCAGCGGTTTCAAAAATGAACGTCGAGGACTGATAAATCGGTGTGGAAATGCCGCCCCAGGCCGGATCTGGTTCTCCACCACCATGTATGATCCGGGTGCTGTCATGTAACTTGAGAGACTTGTCTTTCATCAGGTTCACCTCCAGGGTGCGTTTCTATGCGGATGATATTCGACTTAGAAATATCCGGTCTGGCCCAGGGGAAACAAAAGGGAACTGCTTCTCCAGAATTATACTGTTATCAGGAACAATATGATCATGTATTGTGAACAATTACATCCGGATTCACAAGGCTTAACCTGCAGATTGAAAAACTTGAAAAACATAGTGCGTGGAGAGGTTTAAAGACGCGCAGAGGTCTGAGATGATGGAGCTCTGGTAACGATTCGGGAACTGCTGGAAGTTGCGGATGTCGGTGAAGTGGCTACTATCGGGGGGCCTGTCTGCCTGGCGCAGGCAAGATCCTGCAGACGATGGATACTTACTGAGACCTGCTGCAGAATGTTCTCCAGTTCCTGTATTCTATCAGCAGTCAGATGAGCCTCTTCACCATCAATACCAAAGGTGTCATCAATTTCTTTGAGCCATTGTATTCCCGCCTGCAGAGCCGGTTCCACCTGCTCTACTGAATGCCGGGCTGTCTGATACATCACCGTCATACCCTGATCGGTCAACAGGCTCTGCTCCAGACGCCGCATGCGCAGGCGGGATTCCAGTCGTGCCAGTACTTCCTCAGCATCCCAGGGGAAGAACACCACATCGTCAAGGCCCAGCGCAAGCAGTTCACCGGTAGACCGGTTGACAGGAGTTTCCAGAACAGCGATTACCGGCAACTCTGCATATTCCTGATCGTTTTTCAGCTGGTGCAAAAAATCCCCGGGATCACCGGTGAGGTTTATTAACACCAGATCTACTTCCGTAGCAGGGGGGGAATCAATCTTCCAGGTATCAGCAATTTGTGCCACAACTTCGCAGGAGCAATTCTGTAGTTCGGTAAGCAGATTGTGCCCCGGCAGCTGTCTATCCTGTATCAGCAGCACACGGTCAGTCGATTGCATCAGGGTCTGTCTCCATCCTGGTGAATATCGATGATTTTCTCCCCACCTGCATAGTCAAGGCAACTGTAGGAGTCGAGCCGCGTAAGTTTCTTCAGGACTCCTTCCGCCCGCTGCAGGCACTGCTCAATCTGTTGAAACCGGCCACGTGTGAGTTCAAGGTCGCCACTTGCACTGCGTGTCGACAACAGCTGCAGCAACTGCACCTGTCCCAGGGCACCACTCAGGGGCTGGGCCAGTTCATGAGCTGCGGCACCCAGCACCTCCAGCGCCACTTTTTCCTGTTGCTGCTGCCTGCGTAATCGTTCCAGCTGTTGCAGGCGTAAGTGTGTGTGCACCCTGTCCTGAAGATCCTGCATATCAAACGGCTTACAGATATAGTCAATTGCACCCAGTTTGAGACCACGCACCCGGTGCGCGACTTCCACCATGGCCGACATGATAATAATCGGGATCATCCGGGTTGTGTCGTGCTGACGCAACTTCTCAATGGCACCAAAACCGTCCAGCCTGGGCATGGCCAGATCCATCAGGATCAGATCCGGCAATGTTGATAACGCCAGCTCTACCCCCTCTTCACCATCCTGTGCTTTCAGAATCATATTGCCGTCGCGTTTCAGTTCGGCTTCAAGCAGTGTACGATTATCAGCATCATCATCAACGACGAGGATAGTAAATGGCTGGGTAGCCTCACTGTCAATCTGTGACTGAGCCGGCACTGTGACGGAGGTATCTGGTTTCCGTGTCATATGTTCTCCACGGTTTCAACTCTGGTATGTTACTGAAGGAGGGTTGTCAGCGATCCTGCAGGCTGGAATGTCTGATACCAGCCGGGTCGACAAGAAGATGTGCCGGCCTGTTAGTCTGGCCGACTTTTCCAGCATTTCTTCCGTTGAAGTAGATTTCTGCAGCCTGCGGATTACCGACGACAACGTTAAAAAATCCCTCAGCACTGAATGCAACCGAATCTCCGGGAAGAAATACCTTCTCCCCGAACAGCGAGTCATCTGTGCTTACCTTCAGATAACAACTATCGGTAAATGTCAGCGCCAAGTTCACCTTTTCCACAACGAAAATGGTGGAATCAGGAATAGTTGCAACAGTATCACTGGCTATGGTATCTATGGGGACAGGGGTGGGAGTAACCTCCTGCGGGTTATCAGGAGTCCTGTTGAACAGGAGAAACAGGCCACCGGCAATAATCAGAACGATTGTTGCCGCAGCGCCGATCAGAAACCATCGCAGCAGAGGTAATGATTCCAGAATGCCGGGAACACGCTTCTCGTTGACCTCAGGCAAAGCAGGCCGGTGTGTTTCCAGCGTGGGAACAGGTTGCAATTCAGATTGCTGCTGAGGTACATATTCGAGATCTTCAAAACTCTCCAGCACTCGGTCCAGATTCATTCCGACACTTCGGGCATAGTTTCCCAGATAGCCATGCAGGTAGCCCGCGGGAATGAGATGCCAGTTCCCCTCTTCCAGAGCAGCGAGATACTGGGGAGGAATACGTGTTTCACGTGCAACCTCCTCCAGCCTCAGCTTCTGATAGAGACGGGCTGACTTCAGGTTCTCACAAAACTGCTGCAGATCCAATGCTTTCTTTCCTTCACTATCGTGCTGCTTCAGCAGTGGCCATCCCGGTCGACATGCGCAGCTGCGGTCTGATGGGAGGTTCTGTTATGCTTAAGTTAGGTTATCTTCAACCCGGTTGTCAACGGTAATGCTGTGGATGTGGGTGCTGTATTATCAGATCAGGTGTCTGCGAAAAGCTGTTTGAACTCACGGTAAAAAGCAGCGATAGGAAAACCCATGACATTGAAGTAGCATCCCTCAATCTTCTCAACCATCAGCGCTCCCCGCTCCTGAATCCCATAAGCGCCAGCTTTGTCCATCGGCTCACCACTGGCCACATACCGCCTGATCTGATCAACAGTCTGTGGCACAAACTTGACTCTGGTTTCCTCGACCTGCGCCAGTCGAATATCATCCTGCAGTTTAATTATCGCAAAACCGGTAAAAACCGTGTGCCAGTCTCCCTGCAGTTGCTGAAGCATCTCACAGGCATGATCGGGATTGAGTGGTTTTTCAAGGATCTGATCCTGATGGAAGACTATAGTATCAGCCCCAATAACTACCCGTTCCGGATAGCGTTCAGCGATTGTTGCCGCTTTACTCAGGGCCAGCGTCCTGACCGCAGTCACAGGATCAGTTTCAGGTGGAATGGTTTCATCGACACTGGCCGGTTCAACCTTAACCTGAAATCCGGCACTGTTGAATATCTGCAACCGGCGTGGTGAAGCTGAAGCGAGTACCAGTTGCTGCCCTGACTGCAAGTCCATTAAACAACTCCGATTATGATGGCTATAAAACCTATGATCATATCCAGTTTCAATATCTGCTGCAACCGCCGCCAGTCAGTCAGTCGCCAGGCCCGTACAAAGCCCCACAGGGTCAGGGGTGTAATCAGCAGCAGAACTGCCAGTAGTAAAATGATGTTGTAGTATCCCAGCCACCATGACAACAGTGCCACAATCCAGAGAGCCAGGTTCAGGAAAACTGAAAGCATAAACGCCGGTAGTGTGCCTGTTACCAGTGGCAGAGTGCGGGCAGCCTGCAACCGGTCCCCTGCCATGTCCTCAATATCCTTGATGATTTCACGCGCAAGTTGTACCAGAAGTACCAGCAGCGAAGGTAACAGCAGATCTCGCCAGCGTTCGGGGTCTGCAGCGTACCAGAGTGGCAGTACCGTCAGCAACGCTACAGAGAGATTACCGAAGAGGATAGTTCTCTGCAGATGCAGGTTATACCAGATTATCAGCAGCAAAGCCGGCACTGCTATCCAGTAAAGAGACTGATAGAGCGAGAGCAGCAGGCCGGTAATGAAGCTTATCCAGTAGAAAAGGCGGGCACTGGTCACACTGACTCTGCCGGCGGGCAGCGGTCTCTGCGGGCGATTCAGCAGATCGCTCTGCAGGTCGCAGATATCATTCATGGTATTACCGGCAGCGGTAAAGAGCATCACGACCAGAACCGCCAGACAGGTTCTGAAGTTGAGCAGAGAAATGTCAGTCAGCCAGGCACCCAGTAATACCGTAGCACCGGCAATAATCACGTTCAGCGGTCGTATCATACTCAACATCAGAACAGGCTTTCGTAGAGAATGTGCAGTTTACCATCACCCGGCCCGCCGTCTCCCGGCAGAGCATAATCCACACCAAGATAGCCCTGGCGGATGCGTAGTTTCAACCCTATGCCGTAACCTGTCTCACGACGCACAACTCCTCTTCTTTCAAGAAGTGCGGCATCCAGAAACAGATGCAGGTCGCTCCCCCGCCCCAGCTGCCGCCTGAGTTCCACTCTGCTCATCAGAAAACTATCGACCAAAAACTGATCTTCCCGGTAACCGCGCAGGGAGCGGGCGCCACCAACCCGCAGCAGGTCAGTCACCGAGATTGTAGAATCACTCTGCAGCATCTGGCCCTGTTCCTCCAGCAACAGGGTCCAATAGCGCATCAGCCGTATCGGTTGCTGGGCGTAAGCTTCCTGTAGTACGACCCTCTGCCCCTGACTTGCTGTTTCACCGGGTGGATGCAGCTGTTTGTACTTCTCCACGTAACTGTAACTCGCCATCATGCCACTGCGTGGGTGCAGCAGATCATCCCGGGAATCATAGCTCACACTGCTGCGCCAGAGACTGTTGCGCTCCTGCCTGATCCCCCGCTCTACCCAGCCGTGCAGGCTGTCGGGAAAGACTTCCTGCCTGGAAAGGCCACTGGTCAACTCCAGCGTAAAAGTGGGACGCCAACCTGCAGTAATACCGTAGTGCCTTTCATGATAGGTTGAATCGTGATCCTGCTGTAACAGGTGCGGCTCAAGAAACAGTTGAGTGCCCAATAGAAATGGTTCCCGGTAGCGAACACTGATGGAGCGTGTGTAGGGAGCTGTTCGATCGGTCAGCAGATACAGTTCCCGGGCCGTACCCAGAATATTAAGCAGCCTGATATCCAGGTTCCAGACCCAGAAACCGGTTTCGTCCCCACCACCGGAATACCCCAGGTTACCGGCAAAGAAATATGAGGGTGCTTCAGCCATACTGACAAGACAGGCGTACTCATTTTCCCCGCAACTTACCAGCCTTATCGGTTCGACATCAGAAACGAAAATTCTACGCTGCAGGTTGCGTCTCGCTTTTTCCCAATGCACCGGTGAATAGACCATACCCTTACGATAGCGGGTTAACAGTTGTATCACACCGGGACGGGTTACCTGATTTCCCTGAACCAGCTGACGGGACAGTGCAACAGGGGTTTCATGCTGCACATTCCAGTACATACTGACATTACCATCCTGAACCTGCACTCTCTTCAGGGTTATCTCTGCAAATGCTGATCCCGCCTCCTGCCAGGCTGCCATTTCCTCATGCAACTGCGTTACCACTGCCTCTTCACTGGCTGGCTCTGAACTCGTCAGCACATTTTCCAGATTGCTGGAGTTATCATAATGCATACCGGCCAGTATAAACTGCTGCCCCCGGGTGAAATGTATCACATAGTACTCACCCTGCTGCACCAGGCTGTCAAAGCGGGCATTCCACCAGCCATCCTTCAGCTGACGCTCCAGCATCTGCCTGATTGTATCATGTACTCCGACTGTATCATCTGCCAGCGTCATCTGTACCGGAATGTCCGATCTCAATTGTGACACACTCAGGGTATCCGGAATCTGCTCCAGTTCCAGCCAGACTGAATCTGCCTGCGATGTATGGGGAAACATCAGAACAAACAACAACAGTAAGTGCAGGACACTGTGTTGTGCCCTGTAAGCTATCTGCAGGTTGTCATTACTGAGTGTTCTCACAAACTCTCTCACCTGTTAAGTCTCACAATCATACTTGCCTGTTCTAAAAGAAACTCTGCCACTGCATGGAAAATGTGTAATTAGTCGGGCGCCCCGGTAAACGGCGGTAATTAATGCGTCCGGTGATATGTGTCGCCCTGCCGATTCTATAGTCTGTTGTCAGGGTGGCGGTCAGATTCTGCCCTACCCGGCTGCCGTCGAGCAGTTCCAGTGGAACAGTTGACCGGTTAGCCCAGGCGTGTGTCCAGTTGCTGCTGGCGTTCAGACGGCCCCTTTCCATAAACCGCCAGGTAAGACCGGGTGTCAGGCCATGGCTTCCAGCCCTCAGTTCACTATCGCTCACGCCCTGACGGTGCAGGTAGCCGAAACGCAGCGTCAGCGAACGCAGGCAACGCCACTCCACACTACTCCCAACACGCCAGTTACGCAGATCGGACGAGTACGTCCCTTCACTTGTCTGAAGCGATTTGTAACCTCCCTCTTCCTGCAGTGTAACACTTCTCGCCAGTCTCCAGTCGTGCTCCAGCCCGATCCTGCTCTCACGGCGCCGGTTTTCCTCTACCACATGTAACCGGTCCAGCCGGCGGCTCTCATCCCAGGTCAATCGCAAATTCTGTGTATCACTGAACAGGGGAATCCGCAGCTGTTGTGTTGCTGTTATCTGCATCAGCCGGCTGCTGTCACTGTCCAGCTCCGAGGGTAACAGCAGGTAAAACGGCAGGGGGTTATCAGTTGTGGAACGCCCTTCAACCTGCAGGCGGCTGCTGAAGCGCACTCCCCGGGGAAAAGTATCGCTCACACGTAAAGAGAACTGTACTCCACGAGTAGGAAGAAAATCTCCGGTAGCATGAGTGAAGGCAGTGTACTCCCCGTAGGGATCGGGTACAAAATGCCCTGAACCGGGTGGATCCTCGGAGTAGTTACCGGTCATCCCGGAATCAACAGGGGCATATACAGTCACCTGACGGGAGATAAGTGAACGATCAATACGATAATCACCGTCCAGCCGCAATCCTCCCGGACTGCCGGCATATACGAAATGCAACTGACCCAGATCAGTGCTTACTGATGCGGAGTCGGGTGTATTCCATTCCTTCTCAAAGTGGGTGATGCCACCGCTTATCAGCAGTCTGCTCTTATGTTCCGGCTCCAGGTTGAGCCTGTATTCGCGGCTTCTGAAACCGGGATCGCCACCGGAGGAATCGCTACCCCACAATTGTCGCTGCCGGGCCGAGAGTTCCAGCCGCTGTCCCAGCAACGGAAATCCCACTCCCAGATGCGGTTCAATAAAAGCAGTCTCCCGCCAGCTGTTGCGAACATGCTCCTGACCCAGCTCTGCAATCAGTTGAGTCACACCCCAGCGCCAACTGCTCTTCCCGGAAGCCTGTTGCAACCGATCGGCCCCTGTTGTCGAAACCTGATAGTGCAACTGCAGGCCATCACCGAGACTGTCCTGATAAACCCCATCACCACTGTAACGCAGCGCCTCCCGGTCACTCATGGTCAATACACGGCCAAGAGTGAAGCGAGTATAATTCCGGGAATCGCGCTGGAAGCGCAGTGCTGATTCCAGCTCCTGCCAGACCGTTTCAGCAGCCGTGGGTAAAGCCCAGTTGCGATTGTACTCAGTCTCCTGATCCCGGTCCAGTGCGCGATAGCGGGAATCCCGCAAACGGAGGTGTGTGATCAGGGATGGTTTCCCCAGCCAGGGCAGGTTATGCGGCAAATGCAATGCAAGTTCGCTGTTTGAAGTGAGCCCGAGATTGTCATCATCATCAATAGCGGAGCGTATATTCCGGTCGTAATCACTCATCACTACAGTGTTACTGAAACTGACGAGTTCACCCAGGTCATTATCGAGCTGCAGTCCGATCACCCGTTGCCCTGCAGGTGCTGTAATCAACCTGACCGGTGCCCATTCCCCCTGCTGCTCGCCGACGAAAAGGTAAGTCGTGTAACCCCAGTTATTGTAGGTCCGGTTGTAGTCTCCCAGCAGCTGCCCCTGTGCATCGCGACCCAGACGGGTGAAGACTATGTCATAGCGGTACACTGAATCGGTGCTGAAGGGATCGGGTCGAGCAGCGTACTCACCCCACTGTCCCTGCTGCGCATCCAGTAACCGGTAACTTCCATATCCCGGTTCCACTTCCTGAACACCGCTGATCTGCAGGCCGGCCGGGTCATCACCCGCCTGTTCGAGCAGCTGATCAGTATCATCAGTACGCACCCAGCCCAACGGATTGCGCCAGTCATCCCGCTCTTCCACATAACGCAGTTGCAGACGCTGCCCGGGATAGTATTCACTGGCAACCTGGCCGAGATAGATGTTGCGGCGATACTGCTCAGCTGCGAATTCGTAGTCAACTGTTATTCTGGAATCAGAAGTTATCACATGACGATTGGAGAAGGTGATCTCGCCGGTTGAGTAGTCGATAATGTAATCCTGCTGCAGGCCTCTGGTCAGCGGAATTCCATCCAGCCAGATCTGTTCACTGCCGGCAATGACCAGTATGCCTGCATTGCCGGTCTCATCAGGCAGCTGATATGGCCCCTGCACACCATCCTGTCCGGTAAGGGTAACTGAATTGAAACGGCCACGGGACAGTGCCACTGCAGCGTCCGCCTGTACCGGCCCAGTGTACCAGCTACCCTGTGCTCCCTCGATTCGTCGAGAGTAGTTGAGCAGTGGCATGCCCCCATATTCCAGATAGAAATTGCCCATGGTGACTTTGAAGTCAGGTGAACTCACCTCAACATAGATGCGATCGATTTCTTCCAGGTTCTGGGTGTTTCCTTCCGGTTGCAGCGGAGATACCTGATCGGTCAGAAAAGCTGCCACCTCTATGTCACGACCGATACGGCCATCGACTTTCAAGCGCAATCCTGACTCCAGATCCACACCGGACTGGTTGCCGATACGGATACCACGCAGGAAACTCCCCTGATAGTTAAGGTTGGCCGCACCTGTCTCGGGCGGAGGTTGTGAAACCGGGGTGACAAATTCCAGGCTGTCCGGGTGCACAAATTGCAGCTCTTCCGGTTTAAGACCACCGACCCGACGTGGTATCCAGACCGGGAAAATCTGGTAACTGATAAGCGCTTCACGGCCCGGCAGCTCACCGTTGAGTAATGATAGTTCACCGGTGAGATAGTCCAGGACATAGTCAGTTCCATGTACCAGCAGCTGCTCTGCCACCAGCAGCGATTCGCTGTCAGCGACAATATTACTGTCAGGCAGTTGTACTGTTGGTTTGAGAATGGCGTGCAGGGTGCGCTCCGGCAACTCCTGAGCAGCAGCCAGCGGAATGATGAAAATTCCAAGTAACAGGTAAAGCAGCGGCTTTCTCAAAAACGCTCCCAGAGGATACGGTTCCCATCACTGTCCAGAATAAACAGGAAACCGGCCACTGCAGCGGCAGCAGTCACATTGCGGGGCAACCAGGGCGCCGCATGCCAGCTGACACTGTCGTCACTTCCATGCAGTTCCAGTACCACCTTCTCACCCACCAGATAGAGCCGTTCCCCATCACTGACCATCACCTGGAACTCCTCCTCAGGAATGTGTTGAATCTGATGTGGCTCCCCCCATATATCACAACTGTAGAGAGTACGGGCTGCAGAATCGTAAAGGTGGATCAGGTCACCGGTTGCTACCAGTGCTGTCAGCTCCCGCGGGGAGTAACCGGTATGGGTTGGATAGATAATCAATTCCGTACGGGATGCATCAATATCATAAAGGAGTACAGTTCTGCTGTCACAGTCACCGGTCAGCAGTTGTCCATTGGTGAGCATTGCCAGCAGTGAGTGGGTATACAATTCATAGTGATCAGCCAGCCCCTGATCCAGTTCGATGGTCCAGATAAGTCCCAGACCGCGATTGTAACGTTGCACACGGGCCAACCCACGGTCCAGAACATACACCTCACCACCTGTAGCCAGCAGGGCTGCGGGATCCTGCAGCAGACCGGGCGCTGAACCGAAACCACCGGTCTGGCGTAGTTCCCTGCCGGTAGTGTCCAGCAGTACCAGTTCATTGCGCATGCCATCCAGCAGATAAAGGCGTCCCGGTTCCAGTACCGCCAGTGCCTGCCCCCGGCGTTGCGGGGAGAGTTCCAGGCTGGAAACTGCGCTGGCAGTCTGAGTCAGCAGAACTGTCAGCAGACAGATTATTGCTGTCCGGCGACTGATTTGCAACGAATCTTGTTTTCTGAACTGCATCTGTTTCCTCACAGCGTTTCGCAGATGGAACCCTGTCTTATTCATACCGATGCACATAAATAACGGGCTTTATAAAAAAGCTGATTGAAGCATCGGCTCATAGTATTGCCTGAGTGAGCGAACTCATAACGGTTATCAATACCTGAAGCGTTGCGATGCAACGAAGCAAGCAATACTATACAAACGATGTTGTACAGTTTACGAAAGGTGAGGTTATAAAGGTAGGCTAGTTTTGGTGGAATACTGAGGCGAATCTGTTCGCTGTTAAAAGCAAGGTCACAGAAGGCTCAGGAATCACACAGGGCACGTCATTCCCGCGCATCTCGAAATCCTCTAAAGCGAAACCCTGCGGTTTCGAGGAGGCGGTTTCTAACGTGCAAAACATGCACGTATGCTATCTGACCAACACCATCTTCCTGGTCAATACATGGTCACGGGCAGTTAACCGGTAAATATAGATTCCACTGGACAGGCCGCTGCCATTGAATGTAACCTGATGAGCTCCTGCAGGTTTATGGCCTACAGCCAGCATTGCTTCTTGCTGCCCCACAATGTTGTAAACCGTCAACTGAATATCCTGTGGGTACGGTAATGAGAATTCAATTGTTGTGGTCGGGTTAAAGGGATTGGGGTAGTTTTGAGATAACTGGATTGTCTGGGGAGGGCAACCACGGGGAGCTGCCCCTGCATTTGGAATCGCCTCAAACTCCTGCACCATCGCGTGAGGACCGCCTGTAAAACCAATATCGTTGCGCAATGTACCCTGCGAGGGCCAGAGCGGCCAACCAGTATTGTCAGGATCTTCGGAGTCATCGTAAACAGGATCGGGATTTCCTGTGTCTACGCAGGGGGAGAATTCGTCGAGGTAGGGAACTCCCAGTTCAGTGTGGAAGAGAGGATCATTACCAACAATGTTGTTCAAACCTTCAACTGCTTCCTGGATGTATGAGTATTCGGCATAAACAGGATTCCCGTTAGCCAAAGGCCGCCTTAAGTACTGGTAGTTGTTTCCTGCTATAATCACATTATGGAATTCCGGAAGCGAAGTGCTACCGGTTCCCAAAGCAAACAGAAATGGTAAATCACAATCAGTGATGGTCATATTGCGGACTATCGCGCTCTGATTTGATCGCAGGTATAAAGCAGCGTGATCACACCACTCCCAGGGATAACTGAAGTAGTTCTCCTGTTCAACCACGCCAGAGATATGTACATTCTCCAGCATGACATTCTCAGCGTCATAGATTTCTAGTCCACGTCTAGGTGTATCAATAATCTGCACATTATGCATTGAGACTTCATCCACATATTCAATCATAATGGCTCCATCGTCGTTATCCTGGATAACAACGTCTTCCAGTACAAAAGAGCTCCCTTCACTCGTAAACCCGCCTCCATCAGCGTAGAGAAGTGAACCAACTCCATGACTACCGGTTCCATACCAGGGTTTATCCGGTGCTATATTAGGTTGCCGGTTATTCTGGAACAGGCAGTGACGTAGAATTGTTCCATCAAAGTTATTGAACTGAATATCCAACACCCTTCCCTGTGTGCCTACTGGAGCCACTTCAGGATTGTTATAATCATCCGGATCATCATGAAAGTTGTTAACGAAACGGCAGTTCTCCAGCACAGTAGGTGGATTCTGACCCGCGTACCCTAGCACTGTGCCACCCCCGCAGGAATCATCAGGATCTTCAGGATCGTTGTGCAGTAGGATTGTATTGTTCTCGAATAATCCATCATAGATAGAACAGGAGGTGGAGAGAATTATGGGTGAAAATCCTTCCGGTTGATATCCAAAAGCACCACCAACATTGTCCTGCACAACCAGATTGTGGATCTCACCAATGGCATCTACAGATATCCGACCACAGACATAGTCATCTCCGTTCTGGTTTCTGAGAAAGATGAGACTGTCAGCATAGAGTGTGTCCGCATCAATCCAGATCCCTCTGGAACTGTTATCTGTGAGCAGGAAATTCTGTATTTCAATTAGACTCTCATCAGTTCCACCGATAAGAGTCACCAGATAGCCATACCCATGCAATACGCTGTTATCGCGGAAGAGGATATTATTCATAGACATATAGTTCATTGTTGCTAGTCGAACAATATCCCCATATCTGTTATTGAAATTCTCAATGATCATACTACTTACAAGCAGAGAATCGGTAGCTGCACCATAGATTATGTACTCATCTTCTCCAACTCCATAAGCGTGAAGCCTTTCGATATTAAAATTGCCATGTACTGATGCAAAAACTGCAGGGAGATGATGGGTAATAGTGTCATGATGGTTGTTGTTAAAGACCTTGATATTATTGAGATGTAAGTTGCCATCGGCCCCATTCACACCAAGGCTTAAGACAGCACCCTTGTGAGGTGCAATATTCTCGGTAAAGACGCTGTTCTCAATAACAAGATTCACACTATCAAAGGCCTGTATGGCACCCCCGCCATAATGCCCATTGCTCACCGTACCATCCTTTCCCCCGCATCATGGTAAAACCGTTCAGGTGGAATACTCTGTCATTACCGGTCGACAGTACTTCAATAATGGTTCCCTGGTACTCGCCGTCAAGTATTGTCTCGTTGATGTCTGCAGTATCCTGGGAAAGGATGTAACTGGATGCTAATGTCAATTCAATGATTGGTATCTGTAACAGCTCGTTATAGGTGCCGGGTGCAACCAGTACTGTATCGCCCCAACTGCAGTGGTTAAGGGCTGTTTGTATGTGGAAGAACTCAAAAGGGACATGATGGATTTCACCCTGGATGGGGAGGAAGGTGATGAGGGATGACAGGAGAATGAATAGCGGTTTTTTCATAATGATTGTTCCAGTATATCGGTACGGAGTGTAGGGGCGGGGTTACCCCGCCCCCTTCAGAAACCACTACTACTACTTCACAAACAGCACTTTCTGTACCAGACGCGAATCTGGTGATGCGATGCTGACGAAGTAGATACCGGCAGCCAGTTTATCCGGTTGGAAAACAGCCTGGTGTCGGCCTGCTTCCAGCCGCTCATCGGTCAGTGTGATCACCATTTTACCTCGCAGGTTGAATACCTGCACCATCAGAACCATCATCCAACCATCCGTTAACAACCACTATGTCTGTAAGTGTCACATTTTCGATTGACTCAGTTGTAACGAATACAGGAGCTGCTGGATCCTCTCCAATTCTACCAATCATTACATCCCAAACCTCATCTGGATCGCCCGTAACAGCTACACCAGATTTCAATTCCAGATTTGTCTCTCTCCAGACATGGTACTCATCACCATCTTCATAGTATGGTTGAATGATGATCTCGTCTCCCGATTCTGCAGCTTCCAGCGCCTCAGCAATTGTCTCATAATTATTGGGGACATGAATAGTCTCTCCCCACGCAACTTAACAAACAACCAACAGTATCATTATTATCATCATATTCAGAGTTACTTTTCGCATCAGACGCCTCCGTTGTAATCAGTTCCCCAGCCTGTTCTCAGGTCGAGAATATCCGGGATAACTCCTGCTTCAGCATTCGACCAGATTAACACGAGAGAATCTACCCGGATACCCATTCGCCTTACACCGAAGGTGTAAGGACTGTGATACCTTGTCATCACAGGTTCTCTTTGACAAGTAGAGGAAAACGCTATGGAGGTTGTAGTTTGCGTTCAGATTCCCGTTTTGAGAATCTGGGGGAGGGATTAAAAGCTTAGTCGAATAATTCACTTTTGTATCCAGTGGTTACTGGAAGATATAGACAGGTTTTACGGTTCATTATAGTATTGCTTGCTTCGTTGCATCGCAACGCTTCAGTTAAAAAGGATCGTTATAGAGTCGCT
>CAZCRT010000026.1:0-45581 GCA_964501185.1 uncultured Bacteroidia bacterium | reverse complement strand
AAGAAGGCTAAGTATATTCATAATAACACACTGTGTTGAAGCACCTGCGTCCGGGTTCTTAAAGGTAATTATTTTAAAGACACGGATAACCCTGAAAAGCTCATCCATCAATCCCGGAATACAGGAGTTGTTTTGAATTTACCCATTTATGTGCTAATTTGCCCAAAGTCAGGCAAAAATGCACTGGACAGGGAGAGGTATTTTGGATCAGTTTATTCGTCATCTGCAATCTATCGTTCAGGTTCCGGAACCTGTATTACGGAAGATTATCAGTGAACTGAAAGAGTATTATTCACTTTCAGCGAGCGATTACATTCGCGAGCGCCATCGTGAATTACGACGGCAGGGAACTCTGCAGAACGAGAAAATCTATGAACTCATACAGGAAGAGCTGGGCGAACGCCGCTTTCCCCAGGAGCTCTCTCTGCGACAGATTCGTCGGGTTATCTATGGTTGATATCTGTTGGTAACACGACCGGGTGTATCCGACATAAAGTATAGCTTTAACTGGTAAATGCACAAATCAGGATGGAACAATGTCTGGTATTGTAGGGTATATCGGCAAGCGTAATGCTGTTGATGTGGTGGTAGAAGGACTGGTAGTGATGGAGCAGTTGGGCCTGGGTGGTGATTCTGCCGGCATTGCCGTTCACTCAGGTAACCGCATTAAAATCAGGAAGAAGTCAGGGCGTATCAACGAGCTGGTGCCAAAACTCCCCAAAACTTTTAAGGGGACACTTGCAATCGCACACACGCGCTGGGCCACACATGGCAGGCCTTCAGATCGCAATGCCCATCCAATACCTGATTGCAACGGTGATCTGGCTTTGATTCACAGTGGATTGCTGGTTAACTCTGACGCCCTCAGAGTAGAGTTGGAGGAAGAAGGGCACAGTTTCAGTACTTCCACTGACAGCGAGGTGCTGGTTCATCTGGTAGAGAAATACTATGATGGCAATCTGACTGAAGCTGTGCGCCAGGCATTGTTGCGGGTTGAAGGTACTTACGGAATTGCAGTTGTACACCGGCGGGAGCCGGATACTATTGTCGGGGCTTCCTCCGGGTCATCCCTGATTATGGGAGTAGGGGAAGGTGAAGTATTCCTCGCTTCCGATGTGCAGGTGCTAGCTGCGCACAGCCTTAAAATCTACTACCTGCGTGATCAGGAAATCGTAACGCTGACACATGACTCTTTTCATGTATCACATTTGACTCTGGAACCAGGTGACGAAAGAGCCGTTGACGAGTTGCCGGAGACAGCTGAAGAAACTGACCTGGGTGACTATTCATCCTTCTTTGAAAAAGAAATGCAGGATCAACCCAATGCTGTACAACGGGTGCTTTCCGGACGCATGCTCTTCGATTACGGTAATGTTAAATTACGGGAGCTTGAGCAGCTGCAGGAGGAGTTGCTGAAGGTCAAACGTATCGTGATAACCGGTTCCGGTTCATCCTACATGGCAGCTATGGTTGCTGCCAACTGGTTGCAGTCAGTTGCCCGTGTCCCGACCACGCATGTGCGTGCCGGTGAACTGGCCGGTGGTAACCCGATGATTGAAACGGACACTCTTTATATTGCTGTCAGCCAATCAGGTGAAACCGCCAGTACAATTGCCGCAGTGAGGGAGATCAAGCTGCGCGGTGGCCGTGTGATTGGTATCTGTAATCGTATCTCCTCGACTCTGTATCGTGAGACCAGTGCGGCTATTTACACCCGTGCAGGTATTGAGTATTCTGTACCGGCGACAAAGTCTTTCACCACAGAACTGGTCGCATTTGCACTGTTGACAATTCTGCTGGGTCGAATGCGCAATATCTCGGCAGCTGCAGGTAAGAGCTATCTCCGGGAGCTGGAGAAATTGCCCAGGCAGATGGAGCAGCTGCTGGAGGAGCAGGACGAATACCTGAAACTGGCGCAGAGGATTGCTTCTGCGGGGAACTACATATTTCTGGGATTTGGTCCCATGTTCGGAGTAGCCAAAGAGGCAGCCCTTAAAGTACACCAGATGGTCACGGTCTGTGCCCAGGGATTCTCCACTTCTGAATTCCATCATGGCCCTATTGCTACAGTAAAACCGGAAACACCTATCATCATGTTTGTACCTGATGATGTTTTCCTTGAACGCAACCGCCAGATCTACTCCCGTCTGCTGTCCCGGGATGCAAAAGTAATAGTTATTACCGATCGGCGACGGGAGGAATTCAGTGAAGCCATGTCGGTGATTTCAATCCCGCACGCGCATCTTTTTGGCTACCCTGTGGTAGCTATCATGTCAATGCAGATGTTACTCGCTGCCATTACCCGCGAACTGGGATTAAATGTGGATCAGCCCCGTCATCTTCAGAAAGTGGTTAATGTTGAGTAAAACTGATAGCAATCAGGCTGATATTCAGCCACCCCTGTCGAGTGGCGAAAAGGAGGAACTGCAGGAATTGCAGATTTCCTCAACGCAAGTTTATGATGGACGACTGGCGAAAGTTTATACAGATAAGGTTAAGCTTCCGGATGGATCTGAGAGCAGCAGGGAGTATCTCAAGCATCCGGGTGCAACAGCTGTGCTGCCGTTGTACGATAATGGTGACATAGTATTGCTGCGTCAATACCGATATCCGGTCGGTAAAGTACTCTGGGAAATACCGGCCGGAAAACTGGACAATGATGAGGATCCGCTGGAGTGTGGCCGTCGTGAATTGCGTGAGGAAACCGGTCTGACTGCCGACAACTGGCAACCGCTGCTTTCCTATCACCCCTGTATAGGCTATTCCAACGAGGTAATACACATATTTCTGGCCACCGGTTTAAAAACAGGACAGCTCAATCTGGATCAGGGCGAGTTCCTTACTTCACACCGGATCGCTGCTGCCGCAGTGCCACGCATGTTACAGGCCGGGGAAGTTATTGACGGAAAATCACTGATAGCGCTGCAGTGGCTTCAGCAACGCTACGATTCACCTGGAACAAGATCACTATTGAAGGAGCTTTAATGCTGAAAAAACGGTGGACAGTACGGGATGAATCGGGGCAGGGCAGTGTGACTGAGCGTTTGCGGGCGCTGCGCAAACTGGATCCCGAGACGGAGATAATTCACGATCCATTTTTACTGCCGGATATGGACAAAGCTGTAGAGCGCTTTCAACAGGCCCTGCGCAACAGGGAGAAGATACTGGTCTTTGGTGACTATGACGCTGACGGTATCACAGCCACCGCGGTAATACTCGATTTCCTGCGTAGATTTGATATGCCATATGAGTACATTCTGCCGCACCGGATTGAGGATGGTTATGGCCTGCATTCCCATTTAGTAGAAAGAATCAAGTACACCGGTGCAGGATTACTGGTAACAGTAGACAATGGAACCACAGCTCATGCCGCTATGGAGCAGCTGTCAGAAGCAGGCATTGATGCTATTGTCCTCGATCATCATAAACAGGATGCGGTGTTGCCACGTGCAACAGCAATCGTCAATGCCAACCGTAATGATTCTACTTATCCCTGTAAAGGACTGGCAGGTGTGGGTGTTGCCTGGAAGATGCTGCAGGCTCTGCAGGCACCTGACCTTGACAGCTACCTGGATCTGGTGGCCATCGGTACTATCGGTGATATGGTTCCTCTGCTGGGTGAGAACCGCCTGCTGGTTCGACGCGGCCTGGAACAGATTAATCGTTCCCCACGCGCCGGAATCAGAGCTTTGCGTCAGATAACCCGATTGCAGGACCGGACCGTTGACGCCGGTCATGTCAGCTGGATGCTGGCACCCCGCATCAACAGCGCCGGCAGGATGGAAAAACCTGATCTTGCACTGGAACTGTTGCGCTGCCGCAGTCTTGAAGAAGCGATGCCGCTGGCTACCCGGCTGGGTGAACTGAATGAGCAGCGCAAAGAGGAACAGATGCAGGGGCTGGAGACAGTGCTGGAAGAGGTGGAGGGGTCAGTTGCTGATTGCAGCATTGTCCAGAAAGTTGGAGATTGGCATCTGGGTATTGTTGGCCTGATCGCGGCCCGCATATCGCAGGAGTTCTTCCTGCCTTCAATTGTATTCACCCGTATGGGGGATGGAATTCTGAAAGCCAGCGGTCGTTCCATTCCCGGTTTTGATATTACTGCAGCAATCTCAAAGCAGGCAGACCTGTTGGAGGAATATGGTGGTCACAGCGAGGCTGCCGGTCTGACTATCCGTGAGGAAAACCTTCCCCGGTTCACTGATGCAATGGAAGCGCTGGCCCAGAAAGCGATCAATGATGAGATGCGCATACCGGAACTATCGATCGACCTTGAATTGAAACCTGCAGAAATCAATCTTCAACTGCTGGATGATCTGCGCGTGCTGACCCCATGGGGAATGGGCAATCCCAAACCCCGGTTTGTACTCCGGAACTCCCGTCTGTTGCGTAAAACTCTGTTAACCCAGGGCAAGCATCTTAAGTTGCATCTGGAAAACGGTGGCAGAGAGTTTGAGGCAATCTGGTGGCAGCAGGGGCAGCGGGGTGAAGAATTGCAGTATGGGGATCATCTGGACCTTGTCTTTCAACTGCAATCAAACAGCTGGAACGGTGTTACCAGGGAGCAATTGATTATTGACGACCTCCGCAGCTGACCGGCTTGACCTGCTGGTCGAACAGTTTCTGAATTACAACCTGCTGGAGCGCGGTCTATCGCTCAACACACTGCAGGCTTATTCTGTCGATCTGCGGCATTACTCAGAGCATATACACACTCTTCAGAAAACCGACCCGTCCCTGATCACCCTGGATGACATCAGCAACTATCTGGCAGTTCTGCTCGATTGTGGTTTAAGCCGCTCGAGCCTGAGACGCAACATCACAGTTATCCGTCTGTTTCATAGCTGGCTGCTGGCCAGGGGTGAGGCTACGGCTGATGTCGCCTCCCGCGTTGAAGCTCCAGCCGTTAAAAGACAACTGCCATTTGTGCTTTCAGAAGATGATGTCCTGTCTATTCTTGAACGCCCGGATGTTACGCAACCGCTCGGATTACGCAATCGCGCAATTCTGGAAGTACTCTACGGTGGTGGATTACGAATATCTGAGTTGCTGAATCTGGAAGAGGGCAATCTGCTATCGGAAGAAAAATTATTACGAATTATCGGCAAAGGTAACAAAGAACGTATCGTGCCATTGGGAAGGACCGGTTGGCGTTTTCTGACCAGGTATCTGCAGAAAGCCCGACCCGCCCTGGTCACACAGAAGACCTCAATAATCTTTCTAAACCAGCGGGGAAAGCAGCTTTCCCGCATGGGGGTATGGAAGATGATCAGGAAGTATACAGCTGATTTTGAGAAAGTCTCACCGCACACTTTCCGTCATACATTTGCCACACACCTGCTGGAGGGAGGGGCTTCCCTGCGGGCAGTACAGGAAATGCTGGGGCACAGCGATATCAGCACCACTCAGATCTATACCCATGTTAACTATCGCTATCTGAGCAATATACATAAGAAACACCATCCACGAAGTTGAATCTCCAGTTGAAGTGCCCCACACAGGCAGCTTCTGAAACCAAAAATGGAGACATATCGTATATCTTGCAAATATGCCTGCATTACATTACTTTCAAGTAAAAATAATTACGCTTTAGATGTAAGTTGAAAAAGGTGTCAGCAGGTTTTCTGTCATTACGGCGATGAGCTGTTTCAAGTAACTGCTACTGACAGCCAGGTTGATTTCCTGTTTGACGATAATGGAGGGCCGATGTGCGATTCAGATCACATTTCAGTTTGCTCCCGGTCACAGCAAGTTATCTGTGACTTCTGTAAACTGATAATGGACGGCAACCTGTTATCGTTGAAACGCCGGAAACATGTGAATTTATTTAGGAGGACGCTATGAAGTGCAAATTCCTGTGCAGCAGTCTGTTGATAGTTTCTGGACTGTTGGGCAGTTCATCCGCTCTGTTTGCCATGGATCCTTATATCCACTTTACACCGCTGGGGCCTTTTGAGATAATGTATATCGGTGATCTTGATCCTGCCGGGCGCGGTTCCGGAGCCACCTGGTTCGGTGTGGAACTCTATGGCTATGAGAACGCACCGACTGAAATCATTCTTGAGTTCACACTCGACAGTGATCTGATCTTCAACGGCACAACCAACCAGCTGTATTTTGACGACGATTTACCACTCAACTTCACCAATATTGACTTTTCGAATCAGCATTTTGACTATGGTGATCAAACCATTGATATCGATGATTGGGACTTCAATGAGGACTATATCAACGACATCAGCAGCAGCAGATTGGCAAGTGGTTCCTATGCAATCACAATTACTCTTGAGAACACTCTGAATGGTAACAGCATCTCTGAGACGCTTTATCTCCAGGTGACCAACCCGGATGCAGTCTGGCTGATGAGTCCAAATCCTGATCAGACTGTCACAATGCCCACACCGGTTTTCATCTGGTCCTCAGCGGCGCAGCTGTTCCGTATTCGTCTCTGCCGTGCAGAGGATGGACAACTCGGTGGTGAAGATGTCATGAGCAATCAACCGGTATGGGAAGAAGAGTTAACAGGAAACACCGCTACTTACCCTGCGGGCGACGTGCCTCCACTCCAGCATGCTGCAACTTACTACTGGCAGGTTTTCGCACTGGTCAATACGACTTCCGGTGTGATTGAATTCCCATCTGACATCTGGAGATTCACCTACAACGAAGAGGATGACTTCCTGCTGGAAGAAACCATGGAACTGCTTGAAGACCTGTTTCCGGGACAGGCAGGTGAAGTCCTGAACCAACTGAACGGTTATGAGATGAGCGGTACCATTATGGTTGACGGTATGCCGATGGCTGCCTACGGACTGGAAGATTTCCTGGATGGTGCCCGCAAGGGAGAAGTGGAAGTTATCGACATTACAGTAGAATAGGGGGGCAATCATGAGAACCACGATCTATACATTCTGCCTGTCCCTGTTACTGTCGGGGGCAGTGCTGGCTGCTGGTAGCAGCGTTGCTGTGACAATAAAAGCGGCAGGGGACAGCGATCTTCTGCGTGCAGAAACAACCGGTTACCAGATGATCAAGAGAGGTGACCGGCTCAACCTCGGTGATCAGATCCGTACAGGAAACAATGGTACGGTAGCGCTCGTTTTCCAGGATGATCTGAGCCAGTTGAAAATCAGGCCTGATACTGAAGTGATCATCGGCGGACGGCGCAGTGGCCGTGAGGTCGAAAAGATGCTTGAGTTGCCTATTGGTCGTCTCTGGGTTGAGGTTACCAGAAGCGATACTGAATTCCGAATCGCAACTCCTACTTCAGTCGCCAGTGTCAAGGGTACCAGCTTCTGGGTAGTTGTCGACGAATTGGGTTCCACTACTATCCTGACAAATGAGGGAACAGTCAACCTGCGCAATACTCAATCCGGGGAAACCGCCGATGTCGAACCTGGTATCACCGGTATATCCAGAAGCAGTGGAGAGGTTGTAGTGCGCCAGACCACCAGCCAGGAACTCGAAGAGTTCAGTCAGGGTGCCATGCACGAGATGGAAATACCTTTCCGCAACGATGATAATGAACAGAAGACATTGAAAATACGCTATTACGAGTAGATCCCCTTTCAGTGAATTCTGAATCTACGACGGAGTTGGCAGAACCGAAAACTGTTATACACCCCCGGGCGCAGTAATGAAACCGCAGGGGGTGCTTTATTGTTAAAACCAGTAAGGCAGGACGGTACTATGCGCAAGACAGCTCTCTTCTTACTCGGCACCTTCTTCTTCTCACAGGCTCTGGCTGAATCGCTTGAGCACATTCCGCCGACGCTGATTATTGCAGGAACTCCGTTTTCTCTTGAATTTGAACCGATCGGAATCGCGGGAGTACCTCAGTCTGTCGAGCTGAGCTATCGCTCGGAAGAACTGGGTGACTGGACAGTTTCCGATCTGCTCCCACAATGGGATAACGAGTGCCTGCTGGTTGATCTGGGGCAACCACCTTCCGGCATTACTTTCCTGGAATACTATGTCAGAATAACTACAGCAGAAGGAGTTGTTATCACCAGCCCCGAACAGGCGCCTCACACTAATCTGTTCCGGGTTGATATTCAGCTGCCACCACCATCCCCCGGTTCGGAACCGTTCGCTCTCTGCGCCCCACTTGAGTTTACAGTGGATGAACAGATGCTGATCGCAATTTCGCTGCAGCAGGTAATTGCGCCGGATGAAATACAGATTCAACTTGGTGGTGAGGATATCACTTCTCTCTGCGTGATAGATCCCTGGTTGATAACCTATCTGCCCACACCTGAACAGCCACAACAGGGAGAGTTAGTCATACAATGGCAACGGTCACAGGAAGAGGTTGCCAGCTGGCAGTTGGGATCTGTACGAACTCAGCAACCCCGGGGCAGAGAGTATAAACTGCGCGCCTCTGCTTTTGAGACCATCCATTTCGAACAGGTGGCTGAGCGTTGGGAGAACTACCATCGTTTTGGTGGTAATCTGAATTGGGAGTATGGCAGCCAGCGGCTTGATTTACGCCTCAATTTTGCCGCCCGTGACTGGCAGGACCATCAACTGCAACCCCAGAGCAGGTTCTCATTTAAATATGAGATTCCACAGTTGATCCTTCAGGCCGGTGATATCTATCCCCGGGCAAATCAACTGGTTCTGCAGGGAGCACATATTCGTGGTGGTCAACTGGATTTTTATTCTGCTTACTTCAGTCTGCAGGCTGCTACTGGTCTGCTCCGGCATGAAGTAATGGATACAGATGTTGATAGTGTCAGGACACTGGCCCGTCCCATGTTTGCGATTGCCCCCCGTTTTGGCAACCCGAGATCAATCAGCACCGGCCTGATCCTGCTGAAATCATGGGATCGCGACCAGGATGCGAGCTATGTTGACCCTCAGGAAAATCTGGTACTGGGTGGCGACTTCACCATGCGGCTTTTTAGACAACGATTGGACTGGACCACAGAAGCTGCTCTTTCGTTGAGCAACACCAATACTTCAGAACCTATCTTCAGCGATGATGACCTGGATGAGCTGGGTTGGGACTGGCCCTCATTTCTGCCTACACCTGAGGCGATGAAGAATATTATTACCGTCAATCCCTATCTCTCCCCAACGAATCCGATGAAGCTCACTTCACTGGCATATCAGTCCCGTCTGCAGGCAACTTTTCCAGGTAACACTTTCACACTGCGCTGGCGTCACCTGGGTAGTGATTACCAGTCCTTTGGCAGTGGTGGCATGATGAACGACCAGGAGGGATTTGAGATTGCAGATGGTTTCCGCCTGTTTAACAGACAGCTGTACATACACCTGGTGGGGCGGAGTTACCGGGATAATCTGAGTGGTGCGCTCGACAACAGCTGGGGAACTACTCGTAACTCCAGCTGGCAGACTAATCTTTCCTGGTATCCGGAACAGGAATGGCCAACCATGCATTTTACCGGACAGTTGACACAGCGTAAGAATGATGTTGATACGGATTCAGAGTACTACACTGATCTGACCGGTAGTAATCTCAATCTGCGTCTCGATCACCCGATCAGGTGGCTCGGATACGATCACAGGCTTAACGCCGGTCTTTCCCTGTTCAATCTGGTTGAGGACAATGCAATTGAAGACGATACTCTGTCAGCAGGTAGTCAGACCTGGCAGGTTTCCACAACTCTGCGCACCGAATTGAATAATCGTCTGAACAACAGGCTTGTTGTGGGCGGGAATGCTACCAGTTATGAAAGCGGAGGTAGCAGCAGTTTTATCCGCCTGCAGGATAAACTGCGTTATCACTGGAATGATGATATCGACTACAGCGTCGGTCTGGCATTACGGTTTGTAGGTGGTGATGAGAGCTACCTTCGTTGGCGTATGCAGGCAGGTGGTAGCTGGCGTTGGCGTAAAAACTTCAACTTTGATCTGCAACTGCAGCAGGTATTCTATACAGGTACCGATGATCTGGAGCCTGATTTTCGCTTCATGTTGCGGATGGAACAGTTGCTCTTCAATTATTGATACAGTCAAGACCAGATTTCTGTTTCAACACCGGCCTTCATTAGAAAACCTGGTTGTAGCTCACTTGAAGTGCTACAATCGTAAAATTTCAAATATCCTACCCGTACTGTTGCTATTTTGCAAGTAAAGTACTAACATATCAACAGATCGTTTCCATGAAATCAATGTATGCAGTAGTTTCAAACTGATATGTCATTGCATACGGCGCATTGCTGTCTATCTTTCTCAGTTCAGTGATCTGTTGAACTGACAGCGTTAACTGCCTTATGATGACGCTTGTTTTGATATCAGGCGACTCAGTTCTGTATACACCTGGATGAAGCCTGGAAGAGTACTATCTTGAATTGACAGGCTGCGATCTAGACTTGTCATGAGAGTAGTGCAAAATCATAAACATAAGTATTACAAATATATACAGTGCCCTGGCTATCATTTATGTACAGATTATTTATCTCAGGCTGACTCGTTGAAGTGTCCTGAAATGAGCTCAACTGTATTAAAGAAATACTATTATTCGAGCAGGCGAAACCTTAGAGGAGTGTGCTATTCAAAATCAGAAATGTTGAATCGGGATGCAGTTTCATCATTCCGGTGTCAACAGCTGTGGAATAGTCGACAATTTCGGGGGAAGAAATGTACCCGGTTGGTCAGAACAGCAGACCTAACCTGAAATCATCCACCAGAGCGCAGAGCTATATCTCGCGTCTGGATCATTTTCCTCTGACACCCCCTGTAGCTGAAGCTATTGAGAAGATTCTGCTAAACTCCCTGCATCAGTCAGATTTTATTGACCTGATCAATTGTGATCCACTCTTGATGGCGAATCTATTGCGGAATGCTCGATCGCCATTATCCAGTCGGGTTGTACATCCAGACCGGATGAATCCGGCCGACGATCCGCTTCTGAGAGCACTGTTGTTATCCTGGTCACTGGAAGCCCACGAGCTTCGGCCGGAAGAAATGGTCACCATGACTCACTTTGCTCAGCACAGTTTGAGAACTGCTATCATCTGTCGTGAGATAGCCATGCAGGTCTCACCCGCTCTGGAAGTAAACGCCTATCGGGCAGGCTTACTGCACGATCTCGGTAAAGCGCTGCTCCTGCAGCTGAACTGGCAGCAGGTTGCACAACTCTACAAGGGGACATTGCAATCAGGTGGAACGATTTATCAGGGGGAGCTACTGGCCTGGGATTATACACATGCACATGCGGCGCAATGGTTGCTGGAAACATGGCAATTGCCCAGAGATGTTGTTGTTGCAGTTGGGGCCCATCATCAGCCTGAGTTGCTCACTGAGGACGATGAAGAGATACTCCGGCTTGCCTATATGGTTCACCTGGCTGATCACCTCGATCAACATCCTGCTGGAATTATACATGAGCCGGCAACAGAGCCACTGGATGACAAGGTATGGGAAGTAATCGACATGAATCCCTCCGCTCTCAATCAACTGATCAGCAGTGCTGGGGTGGAGATTTCAACACGCCTGTCAAAGAGCGAGAATTTGTGGCACAATTGATGATGAAAAACTGGGATGAAGCCGCTGTCTCTGACAGCAGTTCACTGGAACCTATATGACCGGATTGCAGAGTATAATTGATCTGATACACAAACTGGATGAACGGCTGGCAGCCGGTCAGGAGCAGGACCATAACTGGCGCGAAACTGATCAGATGCTGGCAGGCATTAAAAGTGATCTCAAGCGGCAGTTGGCTCGTGAAAGACTTTTGACAGGTTCTGTTACTGAATTCTCCCACGCCTACTCGCAATTGGTCAACGAGATCTCAATGCTGGGGAATGTATCACATCTGCTTGAGAGTTCACCCACACCCACAGACCTGTTTGATCGCTTACCAGATCTGTTACGCAGGGAATTCCGCGCTGATTCAGTTTCCGTAATGCTTTTTGAGAAGGAGTCCCAGGTTCTGGAAATTGTGGGTGCCAGCGTGGTTGAGAAGCTGCAGGAAGGTAACAGTGTTTCCATACCGATCGGAGAAGGTGTTGCCGGCTGGGTGGCACGGTATCGCCGTCCCTGGCTGGCCACTGATACGACAAACGATCGTCAGTTCAAGATTTATGCTGAAGCCAGAGTGCATCCTCGCGCTTTGTTGTCTGTGCCGATTGTCCGGCATGATCAGATTCTCGGTGTGATCAACCTTGGAAGTGACAGGACCGGCGCCTTCACGGAACGTCATGAAGAGCTACTGGGTGTTGTCACCAATATGCTGGCTGTTTCCCTCAGCAGTGCAAGTCTGTACGAGGAGCTTGAATCTCACATCAGTCACCAGAACCGGGAGCTTATTGAAGTCCGCGATTTTCTGGAAAATGTGATCAATAACTCTGACGATGTCATTGTAGTGTTTGACACTTACCAGAAGATCCTGCTGGTCAGTCCATCGGTAAAAGAGATATTTGGCCATGAGGCGACTGAACTGGTTGGCAGTCATGTAACCGCCCTGTTAACCGACGGAAGCGCGTTCTCCCGCCTGGTAAAGATGATGTATCAGGAAGAGGTACTCCGTGATCTGGATATGGTTATACCGCATCGTGATGGACATGAGATTCCAACAGCGATGACCGTTTCCCGGATGACTCACAGTCAGGGACATACGATCGGCTACCTGGCGATGATTCGTAATATCGAACGACGTGCACACCTCTACAAGGAGTTGTCGAGAGCAAATGAAAGACTCCGTGCCCTCTTTGCTGCCTCACAGAAAATTACCTCCACGCTCAAGATAAATGAAGTATTGGGTTCAATCGTTCAGTCAACTCTGTCGCTCCTGGATGCCGATTCCGCAATGCTGTTATTGTTCAATCAGCAGAGTGGTGAGCTGGAACCTATCGTCAGGGCGGGGCAGGAATCGTTAGCGACGGCAACTGCTGATTCCCCCCTGGGAATTGTGGCACGTCAGGGTAAAGCACTGCTGTTGGAAGATCGTCGTACGGTCAAACAGTTCTTTCCGGAGATTGATCCCCGCATCAAATCGAAAATCGTTATCCCACTGACTGCTCAGGACAGTATTCTGGGTGTGCTGGATATCGATTCGCAGCGTGACGAAAGGGTGTTCACCGCGGACGATCGCAATCTTGCCAACTCGTTCGCAATGCAGGCATCGCTCGCAGTTGAAAATGCCCGTCTCTACGGTACAACCCATATCGAACGGCACCGCTTTCAGGAACTGCTTGCCCTGGCCAGACAAGCAACTACCGGGATGAAGCTGGAAGAGGTGATTCCACTTTATGCTTCGCATGTATTACAGCAAACTGCAGTTCTGGCCTGTCATGTGTACCAGAGAGATGGAAGCGGTTTTCAATTGCTGGCTAAGAGGGAGGCTGAGACCGATCTGAAGTTGTCAGACTTCATTATAAACCAGGATCAGTTAGGCAAGTGTCTGCAGCAGGGTAAACCATTGACAGCTGAGGAGTCGGTTTCCGGAGAACGCTGTTTCAGTACCTGCTTTCCTATCGGACAGACTGAGCAGGAAGATCAGTTTGGAGTGTTGGTTGTCTTCTCAAAAGCGGTTTCTCTGGAACCGGGTGACACCGGATTTCTGCAGGTTCTGATTCTGCAGCTACTCAGTCGTGTCAAGGACCTGCGTCTCAATGCCGAGGTGACCCAGACCAAGAACTACCTGGAAAATCTGATTGCCAGTTCTATTGATGCCATTGTTTCCACGGACCGGAAGGGGAATATAACTCTTTTCAGTCGTGGTGCTCAGGAGATGTTCGGTTTCAGTTCCGAGGAGATGCTGAACCAGTCAGTTACAAAGCTGCTGACAGATCCTGATGAACTGTGGCAGTTCATGCGTCGTTATGTACGCAGCAAGGTTCATCTGCCTTCTCGTGAGATGCAGTTTGTACGTAGCGATGGAACTGCTTTCTGGGTCAGCCTGTCTGTTTCCTGGCTACACAACGAACATGATGAAATCATAGGTGCGCTGGGCATCGCCAAGGATATGACCGCCAAGCATAAACTGGAAGCGGAATCTCTGAAGGCCATGCAGCTGGCAACACTGACACAGACCGCTGTGACCCTGAATGACCGCATCAATAATCCACTTGGAGTTATCCTGAACAATGCTGAGCTTATGCTGGAGTTGGGTGAAGAATCACCCGGGACGCAAAAGAAAACTCTTAATACAATCATCAAGCAGGTTCGCGAGATACAGGGTATTGTCAACAAACTGAAAGAGGTTACCAAGCCGATAATAAAAGACTATGCCCTCGAGGGTGAAACGATGATTGACCTGGAGAAATCCGAATCCCAGGATGTTGAGAAAACCCCACAACCAAAGAGGAAACAGAGCGGTCCGAAGGGCGGCAAAACGAGCAAGACAGGTAAGCGTGGGAGCACAAAGAAGAAGTCATGAGTGATAATATACGAGTACTGGTTGTCGATGATGTGCCGGATATGCGAGAGATCCTGGAGCGGTTTATCGAGGTTTTCGGTTTCGATGTGATAACTGCCGGCAGTGGCAAAGAGGGTTTGGCTCTTTTCAGGGAAAACGAGATAGACCTGATCATTACCGATATCATGATGGATGATGGTGATGGCTTTGAACTTGTACAGGGTGCGCGCGAGGTTAACCCTGACATAAAGGTGATATTTATTACAGGTTATGAAGTGGATGATGCACGCCAGCGAGCCGCCGACCTGGGAGCAAATGGTTTTCTTTCAAAGCCTTTCAGTATCAAGGAACTGAAACAGTTAATTGATGGAATGTTTTGAAAGTTGATGTGAGAATCCTGAGCCTGACAGATCCCGACAAGGCTGTTTCCGGAAACTGAACTTCTGGTGCGATGATACAGCTTCGGACACCCCCCACAATTCAAGAAATTCCCAGACCACCCGATAAGACAGACAGGAGTTATCCGGATCGCAACACCTGGATTCCTCCCGCTCCAGAGGTAATCCCGACCTCAAGAAATGATCCGGAAAACTTAACAGAGGTGGGAAAATGGCTGATCATGTAAACAGGGTAACACCTGGAAACCCGATCTATTACGATCCAAAACGGATACGGCGTAAAAAAGACAGCGATCGTCGTAACCCCCCCCCGGAAGAAAAACGCCGTCGGCGCGAATCAGCACTGGATCAGGTGGATACATATGCCTGAAGCTGGTAATAATTGCCCTGACAGATTGTTCAGAGTGAAACTGCAAAAGTTCTAAAGCTCTGTTAATGCAGTATCTACAGCTGCATGTGATTCTGTCATACTTTTTGCCTTCCTTCAAACCAGTAATGCTGTAACTGGTAGTCAAAAACCTGCAGCAACACTGGGTTTGATGCCTTAAACGGTATCCCCCATAAATATCAACACCATAATTAACCAGCCTGGAGTGTGGAAATGCCGGTTGGCAGCATATCGGGTCTTGCCTCTGGTATCGACTGGCAGTCAACTATCGATGCCCTGATGGAGATTGAAGGGCACCGTAAGGCTATGCTGGAGTACCGTCGTGGTGATTACCAGGCCAAGCGCAGCGCCTGGCAGGATCTCAACAGCAAACTGCTCCAGTTCAAAACCCTCGCAGAAAATATGGACCTGATGTCGGAGTTTCTGACCAAAGGTATCAGTTCCAGTAACTCCGATATTGCCACCGCCACTGCTACCAGCAGCGCTTCCAGCGGTAACTTCCAGCTTGAGATCAACCAGCTGGCCCGTGCTGAAAAAGAGATACATGCCGGGTGGGTTGACTTCGATACTACTGCGGTCAACAATTCCGGTAGCGCCCAGACCTTTGTTTACGATTTCGGTGCCACCTCCCCGGAAACGATAACTGTGACAATTCCGGATGGATCTACACTGGGTGACATCCGGGACCTTATCAACAACGACTCCAATAATCCGGGTGTGACAGCAACCATCATCAACGATGGTTCCGGTAGTGCGACCGCTTATCATCTGGTACTGACGGCTGATGAGACAGGTGCTGATAACACAATTGCTGTCAGTGATACTACTACTCTTGGCAGTGGAACTGATTTCGACAGTGCCAGTTGGACTGAAACCCAGGCAGGGGTTAACGCAGAAATACGACTGGATGGTTACCCTGCTGCCACCTGGATTGAGAGCGCATCCAACGATGTGGAGGATGTCATTTCCGGTGTTACCATACATCTGGGGGATGTTACTTCCGGAACTCCGATTACTCTCACCATTAACAACGACATCAGCACGGTTAAGAGTAAAATCCAGGATTATGTCAACGCTTACAATGAGTGTATGAACCTGATTGCAAACTACGACAGATACGATACCGAGAGTGAGGAGCGCTCAGTACTGTTCGGTGATTCCGGATTGAGAACGATACGCAGTAAACTGCAATCATTGCTCAGCTATACCATCCCCGGCCTGGATCCCAATAATACACTGCAGAGCCTTGGTGAGATAGGTATCAGCAGCGGTACTAACGGAGCGTTGAGCATCGATGACAGCGAACTGTCGGAAGCGCTTGCCAGTAACTTCAATGAAGTAGGTGAGCTGTTCACCTTCAATTCCTCTACCAACTCCAGCTATATCGATTACTTCTATCGCACAGAGGATACTGATGGTGGAGAATACACTGTGGTTGCCAACCACGATGGTGCCGGGAATCTGACTTCTGCTACTATTGATGGCCATCCGACTACTATCGATGGTAACTATATCATTGCCACTGATGGCTACGCAGAAGAGGGATTACGCCTGCGCTTTACCCCGCCCAGCGGCCCGGCCGGAGCTGAAACCGCCACCATCAGGCTGTCGATGGGGGTTGCACCGGAAATTGCCAATCGTCTGAGTATAATTACTGACAGCACTGATGGCACGGTCACGCAGGAGAAAGACCATATTGATACAGTCATCGAGAACCTCAATGAACAGATAGATGATCAGACCTATCGTCTGTCCCTGATCAGGCAGAAATATGTATACGAATTTACGCAGATGGAGCTGCAGCTTTCCAGATTACAACAACAGAGCAGCTACCTGTCAAGTCAACTGGCCAGCTTAGGCTAAAGGAAAGACAATGTCGCAAACTACACCACTTGAAACCTATAATCGAACACGCGTGCAGACTGCTGACCGCGGCCAATTGCTGTTGATGGTCTATGACGCGGCGATCCGTTTTACAAGAGAAGCGCGTCGTCGTATCGAAGAGGGTGACACGGTGGGCAAAGGTGTCATGATCGACAAGGCCTATGCGGCAGTTGCAGAACTCCGCAAAACGCTCAACATGGAGCAGGGTGAAGAGATCGCCCGTTCCCTGGACAGGTTGTATGCATATCTACTGCGGCAGATCACCTTGAGTAACATTAAAAGCGATGCCAGTGCATTGACGGTTGTGTTGCAGATCCTGGAGGACCTGCGCAATACCTGGGTGCAGGTTATCGAACAGGAGGATGGAGTGCCCCAACGGAGTTCCCGTACACCGGATGAGGTATCCCGCTGATGAAACAGGTAGCTCCTTTACCACTGCCGATAGCGGTCTATCGCACCGCCCAGCGTCAGGTGGATCGCAGGTCACAGGCAGTACCTGAAGCAAAGGATAAGAAAGCAATACCGCCGCGTAACTCAGTTACCGCCGGGAAAAAAATAGACCTGGTAGTGTAAGAGCTACCCGCAAAGCACCGGAGGAACCGTGAATATTCAGAAAGCAGACGCCGGCTCAATCGCACAGGAAGTGCGGGCGCATGAATTGCAGAAAGCGCGGATAGAGCAGCGTCCGGACACTGCACGATTCAGTCCTGCCAGCCCTGCTGCCGACAGGCTGCAGGTTTCAGAACGGGGGCGGCACCTGCAGCAGTTGAGTGAGACTCTGCAGCAACAGTTGCAGACGCTGCCGGATGTACGGCAGGACAGGGTGGATGCCGCGCGTGCGCGTGTGCAGTCCGGGTTCTTCAATGATGGGCAATTCAATTTAAAGTTGGCTGGAAAAATGCTGGAAAACAGTGATCTGAAGCAGGCGCTCAACCTGAGCGGTGATGATGTGCCGGAGACCGATTATCGTGACAAACTGATGAACGATGTTAAGGGCAAACTGGACAGCGGTTTCTATTCCGCCGACGCGGTAATGGACTTTGTAGCGGATCGCCTGCTGGCAGTCTATGCCCCCGATGAGGAGGGTGGAGAAGCTGTCGAAGTCAATTAGCCAACTCGCTGACAGCATACACCATGTACTCTTCGTCTCAGTCCGGTAGCAGGTCAGAATAAGGGCAGCGTGTTGTGGCCGATAGCGGAAGTGCGAGGCATAGCTGTCACTTTGCTTACAAATAATATGCTATAAATATTAACCTGGTCAGCGTTGTTGTTTAAAGTGTTGCATGAAGCAGGGGGTGCCGCTGTTCTCGGAAGACGGTGTCAGCGCTGTATTTCTCTGATCATCAAACCACATATTCCCCACCATTCAACTCATCCCGTTGCTTCTGCAGCCATTCCCAGGTAGCAGCCAATCCTTCTTTCAGTTCAACCTGTGGTTTCCAGCCACAGAGGCGGGTGGCATTTGTATAATCACACTCCAGGTGGTTAACCTCTGACGCTTCGGGCCGGATCCTCTCCTCATCCACAGCTATCGGCAGGTCGGTCCCGGTCACCTGTTGAATCAGGCCGGCCAGCTCACCGATGCTGATGCTGCTGCCACTGCCGAAGTGAATGGTCTGGCCAATGGTGGCGGGTGTGTCCAGCACACTCAGGAAGGCATCGACTGTGTTGTCAACGTAGTTCAGGTCCCGCCGGGGTGTGATAGCGCCCAGCTTGATCTCATCACTGCCGGCCAGTATCTGGGTCATGATGGCCGGGATAATTGCCCGGGCTGATTGCCGGGGCCCGAAAGTATTGAAGGGGCGCAGGATTGTCACCGGCAGCTCAAAAGAGCGATGCCAGGCCAACGCCAGCTGATCGGCGCCGATTTTGCTGGCGGCATACGGTGACTGTGCGGAAAGTGGATGATCTTCCTGTTGTGGCACCTGTTGAGCTGAGCCGTAAACTTCGCTGGTGGAGGTGACAATAACCCGCTCGCAATGATTCTGTGCAGCTGCCTGTAACAGGTTGAGTGTTCCCTGAATATTTGTCTGCAGATAGCTTTCCGGATTGCGATAGGAGTAGGGTATACCGATCAGGGCGGCCAGATGAAAGATCGTATCGCATCCCTGCACCGCTTCACTGACTGAGGAAGCGTCACGGATATCACCCCTGAACAACTCCGCACTGCAATCGAGGTTCTCCAGCCAGCCGGCATGATTGTGCGAGTTGTAACGTACGAAAGCACGCACCTGCCACCCGGCAGTGATGAGTCGCTCAACCAGATGACTGCCGATAAATCCACCGGCTCCTGTAACCAGACACTGTTTGCTCATGGTTGATCCCAGCTGTTTGGATGTGAACAATTCAAATAGGAATAGCAGATTTTGGTAAAGATTCAAGTAAAACAGTCGGTTTTTAGTCAACGCTATGAAATATCTTGGTTTCGCTCAATTCACGCATTATATTATTTATTTCCGGGAACTTAGAGTCCACAGTCATCAGGTTTATGGCGAAAATCCTGGCCCGCGCCGCGCCATACTGGAGGTTAAATGTCCGGTCACTCCAAATGGTCCACAATCAAACGCAAGAAAGCTGCCGTCGACGCTAAACGGGGCAAAATCTTTACCAAGATTATCCGGGAGCTCACCACCTGTGCCCGCACCGGTGGTTCTGACCTTGACAGCAATGCCCGCCTGCGTACTATTGTCGATAAGGCTAAAGCTGCTAACATGCCACAGCAGAACATCGAGCGGGCGATTCAGAAGGGTGCCGGTGAACTTGATGGGGCCAATTACGAGGAGATCACTTACGAAGGATATGGCCCGGGTGGTGTGGCAATCCTGATTGAAGTGTTGACCGATAACCGTAATCGCACTGTAGGTGAGATTCGCTATCTGTTGAGCAAGCATGGTGGCAACCTGGGAGAAACCGGGTCTGTAGCCTGGAAATTCGAAGCCCGCGGGCTGGTTCAGGTGACAAAGGGTGATAAGGAACTGGACGATGTCATCATGATGGTTCTGGACGCTGGTGCTGACGATGTGCAGGAGGTGGAGGATGAATTTGCCATCTACACTGCTGTCGGAGATCTGGAGCAGGTGCGTAAAGCCTGTGTTGAAAATGAGCTGGAGGTGACTGCTTACGAACTTACCCGGATTCCCAAGATGGATCTGAGGATTGAGGGCAGCACAATCGGCAGTGTAATGAAATTGATCGACCTGCTGGATGATCTGGATGATGTCCAGAATGTCTACACCGACGCCGATTTTGATGAAGCGGAACTGGATGGCTGAGAGCAAGAGCAGTAAACGGCTTATTCTGGGGATCGATCCGGGACTCAATTTTACCGGTTATGGACTGATACAGGTGACAGGCCGGCGCTTGCAGGTTATTGAGTTCGGTGTAATCCGTTCCCGCAGTCAGGATGATTTCTTTGACAAACTGCACCGTATTTTTGACCAGATGAGTGACATCGCCCGTGAGTACAAACCGGATGAGGTGGCGGTGGAAAACCTGTTTGTCAGTCGCAACTCGACTTCCGCCCTGCGTCTGGGGCACGCGCGCGCAGCGGCAATAGTAGCAATACTCAACCAGAATATTGATGTAAGCGAGTATACACCGCTCGAGGTCAAGAAGGCTTTGACCGGCAATGGTGCTGCTGACAAGAAGCAGGTGCAGTACATGGTACAGAAATTGCTCGGGTTGTCGGAACCACCGATGCCGCTGGATGCTTCCGACGCGCTGGGTGTGGCGATAACCCATTACCAGCGTGCACAGATCAGCACTGTCGAATAACTGGAAAATTGATGTTCGATTATATCAAAGGCCTGATTACAGCGAATCGCAATACTGTCCTGGTTATAGAAAACCAGGGTATCGGTTATCTGCTGCGCTGTTCTCTGCGTACTGCCTCACAACTGAGGATCGGCAGTGAAGCGCAGGTTTTCACTTATCAGCATGTCACCCAGGATCAGACCCAGCTCTTTGGTTTTGCCGTTCCGGATGAACGGGAGTTTTTCCTTCAGATAATATCGATCTCCGGCATCGGCCCTAAAGTCGCCCTGGCTGTGCTTTCGGCAATGACAATCAGCGAGCTTTTACGGGCTGTACAGCTGGGTGATGAAGAGCAGTTTACTGCAGTGCCTGGAGTCGGCAAGATGACTGCCAAGCGCCTGTTACTGGAACTGAGTAAAAAGCTGCCTGAGATTGAAAGCAGTGATGCAGAGGAGGAAGAGCAGTCAAACCTGACTGCCGCTCTGCAGGCGCTGGAAGCTCTGGGATTCAAACGGGCAAAGGTAGAACCACTGGTTCGCCGTCAGCTAAATGATGATCAGGAAATGGCAGTTGAAGATATCCTGCGTGGCGTTTTGAAACAACATGGTCGCAAATGAGCCTGGAAAGAACAATTACAGGGCAATACACACCGGAAGATAAGCTTGAAACCCGGTTGCGACCGACCGATTTCAGTGAGTTTGTCGGACAGAAGCGGATCAAGGAGAATCTGCAGGTCTTTATCAAAGCTGCAGCCGGGCGTCAGGAAGCCCTCGATCACTGTCTCTTTTATGGCCCCCCCGGTCTGGGTAAGACTACGCTGGCGCATATTATTGCCGGTAACATGCAGGCGCAGATTACGGTCACTTCCGGCCCGGTGCTGGATAAACCGGCAGATCTGGCAGGCCTGTTGACCAATCTGCAGGAAGGTGATATTCTCTTCATAGATGAGATTCACCGCCTGAACCATGTGGTGGAGGAGTACCTCTACCCGGCTATGGAAGATTATCGACTGGATATAATGCTGGACAGTGGTGCTTCAGCGCGCAGTGTGCGCCTGGATCTGCCACGGTTTACACTGATAGGTGCAACCACCAGGGCCGGATTGCTTACTTCACCGCTGAGGGATCGCTTTGGTATTGTGTCACATCTGGAGTATTACAACCAGAATGAGATTCTGGAGATCCTGCATCGCTCCGCCAAACTGATGGATGTCGAGCTGGACCCGAATGGCGCAATCGAGATTTCAATGCGCTCCAGAGGTACTCCCCGGGTGGCAAACCGCCTGTTGCGCCGGGTGCGTGATTTTGCTGAAGTGAAGGGTGATGGCAACGTTACGGCACCCATTGCCCGGCATGCGCTGGACCGCCTGGATATTGACGCGCGTGGCCTGGATCCGATGGACCAGAAAATCCTCCACACCATCATCCACAAATTCAGTGGTGGTCCGGTAGGGTTGAATACGCTGTCAGTAGCTGTTGGTGAAGAATCCGGTACAATTGAGGAAGTTTACGAACCTTTCCTGATCAAGGAGGGGTTCCTGGAGAGAACTATCCGCGGCCGCATGGTCACATCGCTTGCCCGGGAACATTTCGGGGTGGAAGCGCATCCAACAGCAACGGATAAAAATGATCTCTTTAATAGCAGTAATGAATAGCATACCGGCAGTCCGGTAGAAATTACAATGAGGAATAATATGAGGTTGTCCGACTTCAAGTATCCGATCTCAGAGAAGCTAATTGCGCAGACCCCTTTGAAAGAGCGTGATAAGGCCAGGCTTATGGTTCTGAACCGTGAGCAGAAATCAACCGGTGAGTTACTTTTCCGGGAAGTAGACCAGCTGCTGGAACCGGGAGATTGCCTGGTTTTCAACGACACCAAGGTTTTTCCGGCACGCCTGCGTGGCCACAAGGATAAAACCGATGCGGAGATCGAAGTTTTTCTGCTGCGGGAACTGAACAATAATCTCTGGGAGATAATGGTCAAACCTGCCCGCAAGGTGCGGATGGGCAATACCATTACTATCGAAGGTGGCATTCAGTGCGAAATCATCGACAACACAACCTCCGGTGGACGGGTGGTGCGTTTTCATTATGACGGTGACCTGTACAAAGTGATTGAGAAGTATGGCCAGACTCCGTTGCCCCCCTATATCAAGCGGGAACCGGATGCAAACGACAAGAAGTACTACCAGACCATTTTTGCTGACAAGGTTGGTGCTGTCGCTGCTCCCACAGCCGGCCTGCACTTCACCAATCGTCTCATGAACAAGCTGGAGAAGAAAGGGGTTAAGTCCGCCTTTCTGACTCTGCATGTCGGCCTGGGTACTTTTCGGCCGGTGACAGTAGAGGATCTGAGCCGTCACCGCATGGATTCAGAGTACTATCAGGTGACACAGAAGGCAGCTGATACTATCAATGAAACAATCGCTGCCGGCAAACGGATAATAGCTGTTGGTACAACGGTTACCCGCACACTTGAATCGGTAGCCACATTCTCCGGTAAGATCAAAGAGACAGAAGGATGGACTGACAAGTTTATCTATCCTCCATATAAGTTCAAGATTGTCGATGGTCTGATTACCAACTTCCACCTGCCCGGTTCCACGCTGTTGATGCTGGTTTCAGCCTTTTACGAACGGGACGCCATCATGAAGGCTTATCGCAAAGCCAAGCGGGAGAAGTATCGATTCTTCAGCTATGGTGATGCCATGATGATTCTCTGATATCATGGGGCAATGCACGGGAATCCTGACAGCGGCAGGGCAGGGCAGGCGTTTCGGCCAGCAGGGCGGGACGCGCAAGCAATGGCTGCAGTTGAACGGGCGACCGATGCTGCTCTATGGAATCGACGCGCTGTTGCAGGCTGGATGCGAGCATCTGTATCTGACCCATCATCCTGATGATCTCAACCTTATTCAACAACTACTGGTGGATTACAGGCTGGAAGAGCAGATAACCCCGGTTGCCGGTGGTGCTGAACGTCAGCATTCAATCCATAATGCCCTGCGGCTCGTTCCGGATGATCATCAGGTGGCAGTACATGATGGTGTACGGCCTCTGGTGGGACCAGCGCTTATCAGACGTCTTTTTGAGCTCGCGAAATCTGTGGATGGTGCACTGCCGGGTAAACGGATCGTCGATACAGTCAAACGGATTGAAGAGGATAGCATAGTAGCCACTCTGGATCGTTCCCGGTTGATTGCCGTTCACACACCACAGGTCTTCAGGGGGCGGCTGTTAAAGCGTGCCTATCAGGTTGCGGCAGAAGACCGGTTCATCGGTACAGATGATGCCTCACTGGTGGAGCGCCTTCCCGGTGTCAGACTCACCTGGCTGGAAGATAACGAACCCTCTCTGAAAATAACCACACCGGCTGACCTGGAACAGGCAGAACAGCTGATAAAGGAGCAGAACTGTGCGGATTGGATGCGGTTTTGATGTACACCGGCTGGTACCGGAGCGCCCTCTGATTCTGGGAGGGGTTGAGATTCCTTATCACCTCGGACTGGAAGGGCACAGTGATGCCGATGTGCTGCTGCATGCGGTCTGCGATGCTCTACTCGGTGCGCTGGCACTGGGGGATATTGGCCAACATTTTCCGGACAGCGATCCTCAGTACAAAGGTATCGACAGTCGCAAACTCCTGCGTCAGGTTTATGAGCTGGTAGCAGAGCGCAACTATCATCTCGGAAATCTCGACCTGACTCTGATTATGCAACAACCACGGGTGGCGAAATACCTTCCTGCCATGCAAAAGCAGATCGCAACCCTCCTCGACACTGACATCGGGAATGTTTCCCTGAAAGCTACCACAACTGAAAAACTTGGCTTCACCGGCAGGGGTGAGGGTATCGCCGCGCAGGCGGTGGTGCTGTTAAAGAAGTAGTCAGCATACAGAAGTCAGAGTATTGTAGGGGCGGGGTTATCCCGTCCGTTTTGACTGTATTTACACCTCGCAAAACCCCATTTTGCGTCCTTATGCGATCTTCGCGAGAGAATGTATTCAGTTTCCCCCCCTCTTCACTTTCCGTTGCCGCTGGTCAGCAGAATTTGTAACTTCAACTCGTCTCACTGTCTTACACCTTTGATGTAAGGCGACTACACGCTTGAGTGAATGCTTCAGAATTAGCGGAGCTGAAGTGAAATATTCGTCCTGTACTTTAATCCCCCCCCCAGATTCTCAAAAAGGGAACCTGCACACAAACATAATCCTCCTTAGCAGCGCCCCCTGTCAGATTTTAAAATGGAACAGGGTAGCTCGTCTATTACAGATTACACAGTATGAGTTGAGAGATCGAACCTGAACGGCTCGCATCACTCGACTCCAGAGCAGGAGGAACGACATTATGATATCAATTATTAAAAGAGATCACCCGACTGGCCGTAAGCAGGGAATCGTGACCATGTTCAGGATGCTGCTGGCAACATTAATTGCGGCCTGCCTGACGTTGCCGGCTGTGGCACGGACCGGTGAATGCGATTTCATGGCTTTGGTTTCACAGGAGGGCACCTGGATCTGCGACTTAGATGACGGCAATGAAGATCAGTATCAGAACTACGCTGATGCGGGTGATTATTTCCAGTTTCTGAAGAATAACTCCGAGGATGAGCCAGGAAACAACGACGGCTACGGTGTAATTTACTACAACAAAAACCCCTGGCTGAAAGCTTCGCAACGGTTCCATCAAGTGGGTGAAGACACTTACTACACTCAGGGTATGGATCCTGAGTGGCAACCTGTGTGGCAACTGGAAATGGACTTTGCCATGGTGGCCATCATCGACCAGTGTTCCAATCAAGCCCGCATGGTAATGGGGCATGATCGCGCCGGCACCGGCGGCGACGGTAATCATCCTTTCTGGTTCGACTGGAAAGGGAAAACCTACACCTTCATGCATAACGGGTCTATAGGTGATCCTTTGAAAGCCGCTCTTCTAGATGAACTGTATTATGCGGGTTGGTTCCTCGATCCGACCCACGTTTCCAACTGGTACGGAGATACAACTTATCCGATTAACTACGGCACCTGGATAGACAGCGAGGTGCTGTTCCACTATATCATGTATTATGTTATTCAGAAGCATGGTCGGGTGGCAGAAAGTATCTATGAAGCACTGAGTCAGGACGACCTCTTTGATGAGTTTTATGTCCACGGTTACGTGCTGAACTTCGTGCTTTCCGACGGGGAAGGTCTCTATCTTTTCAAGAGTTCACCTAATTATAGCGGCTATCGTATGTCCTACAAGTTCTACGAATCAGGCTACGCTGAAGGGTTGGTCGGTATCAAAACCGATTCCACTCCTGCTGGCGGCCAATTACTTACACAGTACGAAATGGCGCATATCCCTGTCCTCGGCAACAGTACTGAGTTTATGGGGGTGGATGGATATGCCAGCAGTGCATTACTCTTCGATCATCACAAGTATCACGAGTTTACTTCCGGCAACTGGGTCTGCTTCCCGATTCTGGATGAGAACAGCGGCACATTAGTCGATGATGTTTTCGAACAACTCACCGCTGGCGGCATCTTCGGAGCGGAAGTAGACTACATTAGGGTAGAAACATTGGATGGTGACGCTGTGTATAATGCTGGATTTGGATGGTCACACAACGGAGTTACCAATATTGAAAGTGACCAGGGATACAAAGTCACTCTCTCCGATGGCAACTTAAGTCGATTCTACCTGAACGCCGACGATTTCACACAACCGGAACAGATCGATCCGCTAACCCCATTGCAGCTGAACAACGGCCTGAACTATGTCCCCTACTTCCTGGAGGAGCCGCAGCACCCCTCAGACGCTTTTCCCCAGACGGTTCTGGATCACATGGTTTCGATCGCAGCGGAAAACTGGTTTATGCTACGCATCAATGGTGAGTTTGTTGCTGTAGGGAATTGCCATTCAGGGCCATGCTATACTCTTAACTACGGCGATATGTATGAAGTGGTGATGATGGGAATAGCATCCCCCCCGCTGACCTTTACCTATAACCAAACGACCACAGCCGGTGAGGAGTTCGTTCTGAGCGACCCGGAGTATTTCAGCTTTGAACCCGCCGACGACTATATCAAAGTCGTGATCGAGTCGATCGAGAATGGCGAAAATGTGATCGAAATCGGCGCCCTGCAGAACGGCGAATGTGTCGGGGCGGAAGTGGTGGAAGGCTATCCGATCAACCTGCGGGTCTATGCGGATGATCTTTCCGGTGTCACTTACGATGTGGTTAATGAGGAACCGCTATACCGTAGAATCGGAGATGAGGTTGAGAATCCGTTCGGCAGGCGGACGCTGGCAACCGCTGCGCGCCACGAGCAGTACGGGGCTGTCTTTATTGAGCTGGCGGATGTCACCGGTCTGGCGATCACCAATCCTACAACCTTCTCCGGTGTAACCGCTTCACCCAACCCGTTCAATCCAGTGACCAGTATCAGTTTCCTGCTGAATGCAGACACTGATGTGTCGTTGCGTATCTATAATGTACGGGGACAACTGGTAACGACACTGTTGCAGGGCTATCTGCATACCGGTGTTTACAATGTCAACTGGAACGGTACCAGCGACAACGGTTCTCCCGTTGCCAGCGGTATCTACTACTATCAGCTGGTCAGCAACAAGCTGATTCTGCTCAAATAATCGGTTCGGCAGAAGGACAGTCAAAGCCCGAAGGGGAGATACATGCAATCCCATACAACAGGATCGAGCGGCAGGTCGATTGTGGCTTCAGCAATAGCCCTGTTCTGTATACTCTCGTTCGTTGGTAACCTGCCAGCGGATACTGTCCATGTGCCTTTCGGTTACGCGACTATTCAGTCGGCGATAGATGGTGTCTCCTTTGAGGGAGACACCATAGTCGTCGCTCCCGGCAGCTATGTCGAGAATATCGACTACCAGGGCAAAAACATCTTCCTTACCTCCTGGCAGTACTATGATGGTGACGACAGTTACATTGAGCAGACCGTTCTCGACGGTGGTCAGAACGGTGCGGTGGTGGTTTTTGATGACGGTGAAGATCTCACGGCTGTATTGAACGGCTTTACCGTCACCAACGGCAGCGGCCACCAATATCCCTGGGGCACAACAAGTGGAGGAGGAATTTACATTTACGAGAGCGACGCAACTCTCACCAACTGTGTTATTAAGAATAACAGCTGTTGTGGATACACCGGTGGTGGCGGGATCCTTGCTGCTCTGGGAAGCGTTTACCTGTCAAACCTGTTGATAACTGAAAACAGCGCTCAGGGTTATGGCGGGGGCCTTGCGTGTGGGCGTTGTGAGATTGAAATGGACCCGGTGAACCGTTGCAGCATTTTCCTCAACACAGCTGGGGCTGGTAATGCCATTTACCATAATTTCGACGAAGAGACACCACCTACTTATTACCTGGACACGGTTAACGTTGCTACCGATAGAGAGTACCTTTTTGCCGGCAGTCACCCGTTTGAACTGGATATTCTGCATAGCAAGCTGGTACCTGTGCAGCATGATCTCTGGGTTTCGCCCGATGGTGATGACAGTAACAGTGGCAGCTCACCTGACGATCCTCTCAAGACCATTGTACATGCCTATCACCTCATCCAGGCCGATTCACTGCATCCCCGTACGGTCCACCTGTTGCCGGGCGTATACTCCCCTTCCGGCGGGCAGCTGTTCCCGATCAACCTCCGCTCCTACGTTTCACTGGTCGGCTCCGGCAGGGAGGAGACCATTCTCGATATGGAGTATGTTTATCCCCGGGCGATGTACGGTTTCGACGAGGAGCGGAATTACACAATCCGTTCCATGAGTGTCATTCACAGCTCCAGAGTAGATATCATGTCAGGGACATCGTTCGTCTTTAACGATGGTCTGGTCCTTGAAGATATGCTGTTTGCCGACAATGAGACTTACTATCTCCTCGGCTGCCACTATATGGGCTATATGGACATTCCGCAGCAGAGCAGCATTACCATTCGCAACTGCGATTTTTTCGATAATCACTGTGCTAAAGTTGTCGGCATCTGGGTACATGTAGATGCACTGGTACAGAGCTGCCGCTTCGATAATAACACGCCTCTGGAAGATTGCAATCCGGGGGATGAAGGATTGACCATGGGGTTGCATATGGGGGCGTTTCCCTCTAACTACCCCTATCCGTATTCACACCGGCTGGAGAACTGTGTTTTCACCAACAACCAGAACGATTACTCGGAGTTTAACGGGCCTGCACCGGGACTGAGCGCCAGTAAGTATCGTTACCCTCTGGATATAATCAATTGTACTTTTGCCGATAACTTCTCACCAATAAGCGGCAGTTTCTGGTTGTATGACTACAGTTGCGAGTCTGAAGCAAGGCTGGCGAACTGCATCTTCTGGGATAACGACCTGTATGAAATATATCTGCATGGCTCTTCTCATCTGACTACAGCGCAGCTTTCCAATTGTATCGTGCAGGGGATGTCGGGTGGAATCCATCAGGTCGGCGATACCGATATCATCTTTCACGAAGGCAATTTCAGCGCCGACCCTCTCTTCCTGGGAACAGGAGATCATCCCTATCAACTTGCCGAGGGCTCACCCGCCATCGATGCTGGTACCGCTTTCTGGGTGGTGGACGGCGACACGGTGGTCAACCTCTCGCCGGATCAATATGAAGGTGCAGCGCCAGATATCGGAGCATATGAGTTTGACCAGCAAGCGGTCACTCCTGAAGAGCCACCTCAGCTTCCTGATCAGCTGGCGATCAGCTCCATTCACCCCAACCCGTTCAACAACAGCACGACGATCCACTTCGCCATTCCCCGTCCCGGTCAGGTGGAACTCTCCCTTTACAACATCGCCGGCCAGCTGGTGGACACAATTATCGATGCCTGGATTGGGGCGGGAGAGCACAGTGTGCAATTCTCAGCCGACGACTATGCCAGCGGTGTCTATGTTGTGAGACTTCAGTCGAAGCTGGGCAGAGACAGCCGTTTGCTTACGCTGGTGAAATAAACAGTAGGGGCGAACCTGGTGTTCGCCCTGTAGTTGCGATAAGTATATAGAGTGCCTGATTCTGTTTTCTACCTCTGCTTTCTGATTTTTGCTGCTTTTACAGGGCGAATAGCAGTTCGCTCCTACTGTCTCCTGTATGCTGTCTCCTGTATTCTGTTTTCTTCCCCGGCACTATCTGCCTGTTCTGGCAAAAACAGATCAGCAACATCTGCAAAATCCCGATAAATATGACTTTGATGGGTCAATTTCTTTTTTAACCACACTGGGTAGGTAAATATTTCCTTGCTTGTCTGATTCAGTGCGAATAGACTTAATTACAGCACACTTCTTACTTGTTCTTGAAACGAATCACGCTTTTCAGGCAAAAGGTCTTTCTTCATTCGCGTCTATTCGTGTGTATTCTTGCGCTCGATGAGCACAAGGCGATGAGACTAACTGGTTCGCCCAAAAGTTGCTTGTTCGAATTCGTGGTTAATACAACCGCTAATGGACGCTAATTAGCGCGAATAATAGTTACACATGGATTTCTTGCCATAATTATTATTGATGATCGCTTTAGAACAGATTTCGAAACAGATTATGCAATAGATTTCGTAGTAACCCGGGGCATCTGTAATCGGGTTGGGCAACAGATCGAAACCTGTAAGGCACAAAGGTCTCCCCCACAAATGACCACAAATCAATCTCGATCGAGAACTGTTGGTTCCACGCCTGCATCTCAAAAGCAAGTTTCAGCACTTGAAAGCGAGGTCAACAGGCTCAAGCAGCAGCAAGAGGAGTTGGTGGCTTCACTGCAGTCCAGCAGCTTGCAGCTGGAGAACACCCACACCCTGTTGAATGGCGTAATGGACAGTGTCAATACCGGTGTCGTCGCGGTAGACCTGCATGGCAGAATCACAGTATTCAATCAAGCTGCCTCCAGTATGTCCGGTATCAATCCCGAAGAGGCTATTGGTACTTATTACCCGGAACTGGGATCGCACCTTGCCAACGATGAGGAACAGTCACCTCTGATGCAAACACTGGCTTCCGGTGTCAAGATCGTTGATGGGGAACGGTCTCTGGAAATGCTCGATAGTGATTCCAGACTACCAATCCGCTATTTCACCGGTCTGCTTTGCAATACGGATGGCACGACAATCGGCGCAGTAGAGGTTTTCGAGGATTTGAGCGAGATCAAACTACTCGAGGACAGAGTAAGCCGGGGGCGTACTCTGGCAGCGCTGGGAGAGATGGCTGCTAATGTCGCGCATGAACTCCGTAATCCTCTGGGGGGAATCGGTGGTTACGCTGCCATGCTCTACGAGATTCTGGAGGATATGCCGGACGCACGCCACTATGTGCAGAAGCTGATAGAAGGTGTGGACAGCTTGAATCGGGTTGCCACAAATCTGCTGGCCTTCACCCGGCCGGTTGAACCCCGTTTTTATCGCGAGGATTTGCGTAAAGTACTGAAAGAAGTCCTCGATTATGTTGCGATAGAATGCATGCAGAGCGGTAATGATATTGATCTGCAGACCCGGTTCACAAGAAATCCGATTACTATCGAACTGGACAGTGAACTGCTGCGCCAGGCATTTCTCAACCTGTTAAAGAATGCAGTTCAGGCTGTTGATCCGCAGCAGGGGGTGATTAAAGTCAGGCTTCTCAAGCTTCCCGCTGAGGGAATCTGCCGTGTTGAAATCCGTGATAACGGTCAAGGTGTGGCACCGGAACAGCAGGATAAACTGTTTAATCCTTTCCACACCACCCGGACCCGTGGTACCGGGCTTGGCTTACCGATAGCTCGCAAGAATATTGAACTGCACGGCGGTAATGTTACTTTCAGAAATAACAGAAAAGATGGAACTACATTCAAAGTAGAGTTCCCGATATCGGAGGAGATGTCACCAGATGAGCAATAAGAAGATCCTGGTTGTGGATGATGATTCCCTGATCCGCTCTTTTCTACATGAGGATATGACCCGGCGCAAGTATCAGGTAGAGACTGCCGAGTCGGTTGATCAGGCTCTGCAGATAATGAAGAGCGATCGTTTTGATGTGATCATATCCGACATCCGTATGGAGGATGTTTCAGGTTTCGATTTTCTGGAAATCATCATGCGTGATCATCCCGGACTGCTCATGATTCTGATGACCGCTTACGGTTCTGTTCAGTCAGCTATCAAAGCTATTAAAATGGGTGCATTTGATTATCTGCAGAAACCTTTTTCAGGATCTCAGGTTGATCATGTTCTCAACAAAGCGTTTGAGTACAAGCGCCTGAGCACCGAGAACAGGGTCCTGAAAAAGCGGCTCTCCCGCCAGGATGCCAGTTTTGAGATCAAGGGGCGGACAGATGGCATGAAGCGGCTCCTGGAGGTAGTACAGAACATCGCACCCACACCGGCCACAGTACTCATCCAGGGTGAAAGTGGCACCGGCAAGGAGTTAATCGCACGGGCTCTGCACAGCCAGTCAGACCGCTCTGACAAACTTTTCCTGGCTAAAAACTGTGCCGCTATTCCCGACACACTGCTGGAGAGTGAACTCTTTGGTCATGTTAAAGGTGCCTATACCGGCGCCGCCCATGAACGCAAGGGGATATTTGAAGAGGCCAGTGGCGGGACACTGTTCCTGGACGAGATCAGTGAAATGCCGATGAATGTCCAGGCAAAGCTGCTGCGTGTATTGCAGGAGGGGGAAATTCAACGACTGGGTTCCAATAAGACGATTCCGGTGGATGTGCGGATTATAGTCTCAACCAATCGTGATCTGAAAAAGGAAGTTCAACAGGATCGTTTTCGGTCCGATCTATACTATCGCCTGAATGTTGTACCGTTGACACTACCACCGCTGCGGGAGCGGCAGGAGGACATCCCCTTGCTGGCTGATCACTTTGTCAAGCGCTACAGTGAACGGCTGCAACGCAACGTATTCGATATCACCGAGGATGGTTACAGCTCACTGATGGAACGGCAGTGGGAAGGTAATGTCCGCGAACTGGAAAACATTGTAGAACGCGCTGTACTGATGACAACCGGTACACATCTGGACGCTGCTTCCTTCCAGTTCATGCAGGAAGATGAACCGGTCAAACAACAGGCTATCAACCGTACACTTACCATCCGCGAGATGGAGAAACAGTTGATCCTGGAAACACTGCATAAGCAGGGTGGTAACCGGACCCGCACTGCTGAAATCCTGGCCATCAGTATCCGTACGCTGCGCAACAAGCTCAATGAGTACCGTCGCGAGGATCCGGAACTGGAAGAGCAGATAAACTGATTACTCCCTGAGAACAGGAGAGCATGAAAAAGTTTCTGCCATATCTGGCAATTCTGTTACTGGCGATGCTGGCCGGGGAGATGATCTTCCAGCTGGATCCGTTCGGCCTGGAAGAAAAAACTCTGGACCTGCGCTTCCGTCTGCGGGGAATCCGTTCTGTAGATCATTCCGACCTGGTTGTAGTCGGTATCGACAACACAACCTTTAAAGACCTGCCGGCAAGGTATCCCTATCCCCGTCAATACTACGCTCACGCAATTGATAACCTGCGCCGTGCAGGAGCCAGGCTGATCGTCTTCGATGTCCAGTTTACCGAGACGGAACTTGTGGATCTTACGCAGGACAGCGCACTGGTTGCTGCCATGTTGCCGCAGACCAGTGGGGGTGAGGGCTGGCTCGAGCGTAGTGATGTCATTCTCTCGGGTCAGTTGATGCGTGAGACAAAAGGGGGATTTTCCTATCTGCGGCCAGATAAGCCGTTACCCGAACTCCTGAAAATTGCCGATTGGGGATTAATCAACGACCTGATTGATAAAGATGGTTATCTGCGCCGCTACCAGCTGTTTCAACCCCTCTGGCGTGATACACTCATCATTTCCCCGCAGGGGGAACACCACCGTGAGCAATTGGTTACCCTGTACCCGTCGCTGGGGACAGTTGTCATGCGGCATCTGCTAGAGTGGCCTGACACTACCTCCTTTCATCTCGAGACGAATGTAACACATTTCGGAACGCTGGCAGTCCCCACCTATCAGAGTGAACAGAATGCATTCAGGATCAACTACTATGGCCCCCCTGAGACTTTTCCAACCTACTCTTTTTCCACCATCCTGGATGATGAGGATTTCGAACTCCGGGATGGGTGTGATACCGATTACATGGAGCTGTTCCAGGATCCGGAACTGCTGGAATGGCTCGCACCCGGTCAAAAGAATCCCTTCGCTGGAAAAGTGGTACTGATCGGAGTCACGATTGAGGATAAACATGATACCAAGCTGACTCCGTTTTACGGTTTTGGAAGGGATCGCCGGCTGATGCCGGGTGTCGAGACGCACGCTCACGCTATTCAGACCATGCTGGATGGTAGCTTCCTGAAAGCACCCCCACACTATATTAACCTGCTTCTGCAGTTGATGATGGTGATAATGATTCTCTTCCTGGCCCACCGGTTTTCACCACTGCTGGCACTGGCGCTTGTCTCACCGATCTTCATAGCAGTGATCACCTTACCATTCCTGCTCTTCAGCCTGCAGAATATCTGTGTTAATATGACCGCTCCGCTGACCACGCTGAGTGGTGCTTATCTAGCGACCATCGTCTACAACTTCATCCTGGAGCGGCGGAATCGACTCCAGATACATAACATGTTCTCACATTATGTGCCTTCAAGCCTGGTCAAGAGATTGATAGAGCAGCCGGAGCTGTTGAAACTGGGTGGAGAGGAAAAAGAACTCACTGTGCTGTTTACTGATATCGCCGGATTTACCACTGTTTCTGAACAGTTGGAGCCGGCTCTGCTGGCCAGGTTACTGAACGAATACCTGACCGCAATGAGTGATATCATCATGGCAAATCGTGGAACCATAGACAAGTATGAGGGTGATCTGATCATGGCGGAGTTCGGCGCACCGGTACATTTCCCGGATCACGCCGCGGCTGCCTGCCGGGCTGCCCTGCAGATGCAGGCCGGGTTAAAGCGTCTCTGCGTGGATTGGGAAAAGCGAGGCCTGCCAAGGATTGAGGCACGTGTCGGCCTGAACACCGGCCAGATGGTTGTTGGCAACATGGGGTCTGACAGGATTTTCGACTACACTGTCATCGGTGATGCGGTGAACCTCGCAAGTCGATTAGAAGGAATTAACAAGGCTTATGGTACTTACCTGCTTGTCAGCGAATTTACTGCGGCCGCTGCCGGTGAACTGTTCCTGTTGCGAGAACTGGATCTGGTACGGGTTAAGGGTAAGAAACTGCCTATTACCATTTTCGAGTTGTATGGTGAGCGCAGCGATGCTGAACCTGAGCAACTGGAACAGTTGCAAGCATGGGAACAGGTACGGTCGTTGTACCTTGAGCGTGAGTGGAGGGCGGGACTGACAGCCTGTGAAGCCTATCTGCAGCGTTGGCCCGATGATCCTGTGGTAGCTGTTTTCAGAGAGCGTTACCTGAAAATGGTTGATTCTCCACCACCCGGCGATTGGGATGGTGTTTTTGATTTCCTCGAGAAATAGTCAAACTCAGCACCCCCGCACTGCGATCCTTGACTGGCGCCGGTAAAACATCTAATTTAGTACCCGACCGAACATTATTTCTCAAATCAAAGACCTGTTGCTGAAGCGTTGCTTAAAGGGGCGCTGCGGTTCATCTTTTATAAGAAATAACCGATGCGATCAGATACTGGATCCCCCTGCTGGCGTCCGGTGGCATAGAACATTCATAAGGAAATACAGACTCATGGCTGAGATTATCGTCGGTATGATACCGGCGCGTTATGCCTCCTCCCGTTTTCCCGGAAAACCACTGGCACTGCTGGCTGGCAAACCGATGATCCTGCACGTGCTGGAAGCAGCAGGGCGGTCACGGCAACTGTCAGCGCTACATGTACTCACCGATGATGACAGGATTGCACAGGTGGTGAGCGAAGCCGGTGGCAGTGTTATCATGACTGATCAGCAGCTCCCCAGCGGTACAGACCGCATTGCTGCCGCTATAGCTGACCTGCCGGGTGATATCTTCGTCAATATTCAGGGTGATGAGCCACTCATCGAAGCAGAAGTCATTGACGCGACTCTGCAGGCACTGCTGGACGACAGACATGCGCAGGTTGCAACACCGGTACGCGTAGCCGGACAGATTGAGGATGTCCTGAGCCGTAACAGCGCCAAGGTCGTTATCGATCAAAACGGGGCGGCCCTTTATTTTTCGCGTGCTCCCATTCCCTGCAGACGTGATACAGAAGATGCTGAACTGATTGCCGCAGATTACCTGCTGCATATAGGACTCTATGTTTACCGACGCAGTGTACTGGAGCGCTTCGGCAGCCTAACATCAAGACTTGAACAACTGGAGAAACTGGAACAGCTGCGGTTTCTTGAAAACGGTATCAGGATACAGACACAGCTGGTCGATTACAGTCCGCTGGGAGTAGATACTCCGGAGGATCTCATGCAGGTGGAAGAACTCCTCAGGCAAAGGCAACAGAAAGCGAAAAGCGAATGAACAGGATCAGAACTGGAACACGGTTTATCTTCATCACCGGTGGCGTTGTCTCTTCGCTGGGGAAAGGCATTATCGCTTCATCGCTGGGATTGTTACTGAAAGCGCGCGGATTGCGGGTCAACGTAATCAAGCTGGACCCTTACATTAATGTCGATCCCGGAACCATGTCACCCTTCCAGCACGGTGAAGTATATGTTACCGACGACGGGGCGGAATCAGATCTCGATCTGGGTCATTACGAGCGATTTCTGGATCAGAACATGATGCGCTTCAATAATGCTACGACCGGGCAGATTTATGAAACTGTGATACGTCGTGAACGGGAAGGGGCTTATCTGGGAGCAACTGTTCAGGTCATTCCACACATTACCAATGAGATCAAACAGCGTATACTGGCTGTTTCCCGTCGCAGCAATCGCCCCGATGTAGTTCTGGTGGAAGTCGGCGGTACTGTTGGTGATATTGAGTCACTGCCATATCTGGAAGCAATCCGCCAGTTTTCACTGGAAGTAGGAAGGGAGAACGCCCTCTTTCTACATCTGACACTGGTCCCATGGATCAAGGCCGCACAGGAACTTAAAACCAAGCCGACACAACACTCAGTAGGCCGTTTGCGTGAAATCGGTATCCAGGCGGATATGATTGCCTGTCGCAGCGAGGTTGCGCTGGAGAAAAGCCTCAAAGAGAAAATTGCACTGTTCACCAATGTACGGGCAGTTGATGTTATCGATGCAACAGATGTTCCCTCGATCTATGAAGTACCGCTCAGTCTGGAGCGTCAGAAGATGGCACAGACAGTACTGCGCAAGCTGGGTTTGAAAGCACCACACCGCCCCCGGCTTGAAAAGTGGAAGTCAATTGTTACCACGCAACAGCAACTGCAACAGGAAATTGAGATCGCTCTCTGTGGCAAGTATGTCGGTTTGCAGGATGCGTATAAATCCATCCTGGAGGCTTTTCAGCACGCCGGTGTCGCCAATTCCACCCGGGTTAAACTGCGCTGGATTGATACGGAGAAGCTCACACCTGATAATGTGTCACAGGCTATGGATGGTGTGGATGGTGTACTGGTGCCGGGCGGTTTCGGTGAGCGTGGTGTTGAGGGAAAGATAGAAGTAGTACGCTGGGCGCGGGAACAGAATGTACCATTTCTGGGCATCTGCCTGGGGTTGCAGGTTGCAGTAATGGAGTTTGCACGAAATATGCTCAACCTGCGTGGAGCTAATTCCTCAGAGATGGCGCCACGCACCAGGCATCCTGTAATACATCTGATGCCGGAACAGAGACAGATAAAGGATAAGGGTGCAACCATGCGCCTGGGGGCATATCCCTGCGATGTGAAACGTGGTACACATGGATGGCGGGCATATCAACGTGTCCGTATTTCAGAAAGACACCGCCACCGCTATGAGTTTAATAATGATTACCGGAAACAGTTGGAAGAGGCAGGAATGATCATCAGCGGTGTTTCACCTGACGATCGTCTGGTAGAAATGGTTGAACTGAGTGATCATCCCTGGTTTGTGGCAGTGCAGTTTCATCCGGAACTGAAGAGCCGGGTTACCCGCCCTCATCCTCTGTTTCGTGATCTGGTCAAACAGGCGCTTAAGAAGTCCCGCCAGAAGTAAAAATGGCGGTGAAAGGAATTCATGGACAGAGCAGAGAGTAACAGACGCATCGTGGAGATCGGTGATAGCAGCACCGGTGTGATACAAACAGGCAGAGGACTTCCGTTAGTGCTGGTGGCAGGCCCCTGCGTTATTGAAAGTGAAAAGGTGGTGCTGGAAACAGCGGCTGCTGTTAAGAAAATAGCCGACCGGCTGGAGATACCCTTTATCTTCAAATCCTCTTACCTGAAGGATAACCGGTCTCAGCTGGATTTCTATCGTGGCCCCGGAGTAGATGAGGGATTGCGAATACTGGAAAAAGTGCGGCGTGAAGTTGGTGTGCCGATACTCTCCGATATCCACGAGACTGCTAGTGCAAAGGCCTGTGGAGAAGTGCTGGATGTGATACAAATACCAGCCTATCTTTCCATGCAGACCTCCCTGGCTGAAGCGGTTGCCGCGACGGGAAAGGTTGTCAATGTTAAGAAAGGACAGTTCCTGGCGCCTGCCGATATGGAAAAAGTGGCTGCTAAAATTGCCGCTGCCGGCAACGAACAGATTATTTTGACTGAGCGTGGTACAGTACACGGTTATCATAATCTGGTAGTGGACATGCGTTCACTGCCACAGATGCGCAAGCAGGGATACCCGGTCATGTTTGATGTAACACACGCTGTCAGAATATATGGCCGTCCCTCCGCTGACCCACAGGGTGGGCAACCGGAGTTCATTATTCCGCTGGCACGGGCCGGGGTTGCTGCCGGTGTAGATATGATCTTCATTGAAACACATCCAGATTGCAAAAATGCACTCTGTGATGCGGCCAGTATGCTGCCACTGGATATGCTGGAGGGCCTGTTGCAGGTTCTCAAACCCATTCACACACTTGCTGGAGAATAGTGATGAACCAGAGTCCAAACGATATTAAGCTGGTGCTGCTCGATGTTGACGGAGTGCTTACCTCGGGAGAGATAATTCTGGGTGAGACAGATGAGTACAAAGTGTTCAATGTTAAGGATGGACTGGGAATTACCCTGGCACGTCGCGCCGGCCTGCGGGTGGGAATTATCACAGGCCGTTCTTCCGCCAGTGTATCACGTCGTGCAGCGGAACTGAAACTGGATTTTCTGGTGCAGGGAGCCTTCGACAAGCTGCCGGAGCTTGAGAAGATTCTCGAGTCAACCGGCATCACTCCTGAGGAAGTCTGCTACATGGGTGATGACCTGCTTGATCTCCCCATTTTCGACGCAGTCGGTTTTCCAGCCGCACCTGCTGATGCCCGGCCGGAAGTGCTGCAGGCCGCGACCTGGGTAAGTGAAGTGCCAGGTGGCAGGGGTGCCGTACGCGAACTGATGGAGTATATTCTGAAAACCAGAGGGCTCTGGCATAAGACCCTCGAGGAGTTGATCTGATGTCAATTCTGGTGGATATAAAGCTGACGGTGCAACAGGAGCTGGACGAACTGGCAGCACTGGAAGAGCGTATTGACGATCAGTTTGTACGTGCAACAGAGCTGATAATCTCAGCCACCGGCAAAGTGATCTTAACCGGGTTGGGCAAATCCGGGGCCATTGCCCGCAAAATTGCCGCAACCATGACTTCAACCGGCACTCCGGCAGTATTCATACATCCGGTAGAAGGGGCGCATGGTGATTTCGGGCTTGTACAGCAGGGGGATGTGGCGATTCTTATCTCCAAAAGCGGCACCGGTGATGAGTTGCAGACTATATTGCCATTCCTGAGCGCACAGGGTATACCGATTATTGCAATAACAGGAGAAGCTGATTCTCAGCTCGCACGATCAAGTACTGTTGTACTGGATGCTTCCGTCAGCCAGGAGGCCTGCCCTAACAATCTCGCACCCACATCGAGCACTACCGTAGCACTGGTTATCGGTGATGCACTGGCGGTTGCCGTCCTGAAGCAGAAGCGTTTTACAAGCGATGATTTTGCCCGCCTGCACCCCGGAGGTACTCTGGGCCGTAAGCTGCTTTTCACTGTAAAGGATGTCATGCGTCAGAATGCCGAGTTGCCTCTGGTACGGCCGGAGACACCACTGGCAGAGATAATAATGGAGATAACCGCCAGGAGATTTGGTGCAGCAATTGTTGAGGACAACGAGGGTCAGGTGGAACACCTGATAACGGATGGTGATCTGCGCCGGTTGCTGGAGGGAGGGGTGGACCTGGAAAAATGTACGGCTGATGATTTCCCGCACTCGTTTCCCAAAACAGTCACTGAGAATACACTGGCTGCGGTCGCGCTGCAGATGATGAAGGAACACAAGATCAATCAGCTGGTAGTTGTGGATGATCAGAAGCGACCTTTGAGCATTGTTCATATTCACGATATCCTGCAGACCGGGATTCTCTAGCAGGCAATAAACCCGCAACCTACCTGAAATGGACAGGCATAGTGATGAACCGAAGAAACCGGAATTTACCAATCCTGAGAGCAGGTTATGCTGCCGGAGTTCATCATGCTTTCCTGAGGTTTCGGTCTGTCTGGCAGACAGCTGTCATGTTCCTGCTGTTGCTGGCAGCCGGTGGGCAATGGGGTTGCAGTCGGATCGATTCCACAGTTGCAGATACTACTGTCTGGGAACTTCCATCACAGCAGCTGTTCGATACAACCATGCGTTTCTACGATCTTTACGGATTGCAGGGTGAGCTGACCGCCCCCCGTGTTGATCAGTATGTCAACCGCAGTATTTTCGTGATGCCACACGGTTTCAGCATGGTTACCTGGGACAGCCTCGGTAATGAAAATGTTACTATTGTCGCGGATTCCGGCAGTATTGATGAGAAGCAGCGTGATATTCGTGCAGTGGGCAATGTCGTTGTAACCAGCCAGGATGGGTTACGGCTGGAGACAGACATCCTGCAATGGGATAATCGCCGTCAGCGCATCTTTACCGAAGATCCCGTCTGCTTTACCACTGCCACAGACACTCTGTTCGGCATCGGTTTTGTCTCAAACCGCAATCTTACCAATTGGGAAATTGGAACCCCGACCGGACGCAGTTATCGACAGCTGGAGGATGAGGATGAGTAGGCTGACCGTGGGGCTGATCCTGCTGCTGATCCCTCTTATCGCAATCTGCGTCGACAGCGAACCGGACTATTTCCAACTGTTGCATGCTGACAAACTCCGTAATATCACTTACGGAGATAATCCTATCCGGGAACTCATCGACAGTGTGGAAGTCAGTTATGGTGATCTGCTTATCAGCTGTGACCGTGCCCGCCACGACGCTGCTCGAGGTATCCTGGAGTGTCGGGGCAGTGTCGTAGTCACACACCATGGCCGTATTCTACATGCCAGTGAGATGACCTACCATGAACAGGCTAAACGGCTGGAAGCATATGGGAATGTACAGATGCAGGAGGATAGCCTGTACGGGGAATGCGTACGGGCAATCTACTATCGTGAGCTGGAGCAGTTACAGATGCGGCGTGAGGCAATGCTGGAAGACAGGGAGCAGCAGGTGCTCCTGACTGCCGATCGTATTGATTATGATCACGGAAGCGGGATCGCCTGGTCACACAGTCAGCCGTTATTGAGAGCAAGGCACGATGAACATGGCAATGTCAAAGTGATTGGGCGCTATATGGAAATGCGCCGTTTCGAGCACCTGCAGCTCGCCGCGGGTGATGTGCATATCAGCCTGAAACAGACAGAAGCCACCTGTGATACATTCTTTTACAGTGACTCAACCGAACAGGGATTGATGAAAGGGACACCGGTTCTGCTGCATGAAAGCCGCGAGATAAGTGGTGAACTGATGAACCTGACTATAGCAGGTGAACTGTTGCGGGAGGTGGAAGTCTTTGGTAATGGGCGCGCTGAGGTCCCGGCTGATTCCATCGATGCGATCCTGATAAACAGTTTCAGTGGTGATACACTGCGATTCTTTTTTGAAGAGGGCGATCTGCGCCGGATGGAGGCGGCAGGGAAGGCCAACAGTGTATACTATTCCACTGATGAGCAGGATCGACCGGGTCTCAATCTGACAGCCGGTGACCTGATTATTCTGGAGATGGATTCTACTGCGATCAGTCGCATAGAGGTGGAAGGTGGATCCCGCGGACGTTATCTGCCTTTGCGACATGAAATGACAATGAATGAGGAGAGCGACGATGGCGAACCTGAAAGCGATTGATCTGGTAAAGACCTATGGTAAACGCCGGGTCGTCGATAAGGTCTGTCTGGAAGTGAACACTGAAGAAGTTATCGGTTTGCTGGGGCCCAATGGTGCCGGGAAAACCACCAGCTTTTACATGGTAACCGGTATGATCCGCCCTGATTCCGGACATGTACAGATAGATGGTGAAGATATCACCCGTCTGCCGATGTTTCGCCGCGCCCGTCTGGGAATAGGATACCTGAGCCAGGAACCGTCGATATTCCGGCGAATGACTGTTGAGCAGAATATCATGGCCATACTGGAAACACTGAAACTGAGTCGGCAGGAGCGGCGTGAACGGCTGGAGGAGTTGCTGAACGAACTCAGCATTGAACATCTGCGTAAAAGCCAGGCGATGACGCTCTCAGGTGGTGAACGGCGCCGGGTGGAGATTACCAGAGCTCTGGTAACGCGACCACGCTTCATTCTGCTGGATGAACCATTTGCCGGTGTGGATCCGATAGCAGTCATTGATATCCAGAATATCATCCGTCAACTGAAAAAACGCAAGATAGGGGTCCTGATTACCGATCATAATGTCAGGGAAACCTTGTCCATCACGGACAGATCTTATTTATTGTACGAAGGGAAGGTCCTTATCAGTGGAACCTCCCGGGAATTGTCAGAGAGCGAGCAGGCCCGACAGCTCTACCTCGGTGATAAATTCAAGCTCGAATAGGGATATTAATGCAACTGCGCCAAAACATTGTCATCCGGCAGGAACTGACCCAGACGCCGCAACAGATATTGCGTTCCGAGTTACTCCAGATTCCGATGATGCTGCTGGAAGCCCGTGTTAAGATGGAACTGGAAGAGAATCCGGTCCTCGAAATGGAAGAGGGTGAACTGAACCTCGAAGATATGCTTGAGGACAAGGATGATGAGGAGAAGATCGAGGATCAGGTAGATGATGACAAGGAGGTAGACTGGGAACAGCTGGGTGACAGCGATAACTATGAAATGCCCCGTCATACTTCACAGCGTGACAGTTCTACCGAATACGCCGAAATCCCCCGCCCCTCGATTCAAACCCTGCAGGAACACCTGATTCAGCAATTGGAAACCGACAGCAGCCTTGATTACCAGGACAGGGTTGCCGGTGTAGAGATCATCGGTAACCTCGATCAGCGTGGTTTTCTCAGCTGCGAACTGGATCTGCTGGCCGCAAGGTTGCGGATGGAGGAAGAGCAGCTGGAATCAGTGCTGGCAAAGATTCAGGAGTATGATCCGCCAGGTATCGCTGCCCGTAGTCTGCGTGAATGCCTTCTGGTTCAGGCCCGGGGAAACGACAGTTTGCACCCGTTGTTGATAGAGGTATTGGAAGAGCATTTTGACGATCTGATAAATAAGAACTTTGAAGTGCTGGCACGCTCCCTGTCGGTAGATCTGGATGAAATCCGTACGATTTTCCAGGATATCTCCCGGTTGAATCCAAGACCGGGTGAAGGAGCAATTGCCAATGAAAAACACAACTATGTAGTTCCAGACCTGATAGTGGAACATGTTGACGGTGATTTCATCGTGACCCTGAATGAGGGTGATATGCCCAGCCTGCGGATCAGCCGTTATTATCTTGATCTGGCCCGGCAGCGCAAGAAGATGGACCGCCAGGTGCGCGACTTTGTGCAGCGTAAGCTGGAATCCGCCAACTGGTTTCTCAATGCGATTCAACAGCGGCGGGAGACGATGTTGCGGGTTATGCGCGCTATCGTCCAGCGGCAGCGCGATTTCTTCATGGAGGGGAAGGACTTTCTCAAACCGATGATTCTGCGCGATATTGCCGAAGATATTGAAATGGATATCTCGGTTATCTCCCGTGTAACCAATGGCAAGTATGTACAGACGGAGTGGGGCGTTTTTGAACTCAAGTACTTCTTCAGTGAAAAGGTGACCACTAATTCCGGCGAGAGTATTTCAACCAAGGTGATCAAGACAGAGCTGAAGCGGCTGATTGAGGTTGAGGATAAACAGAAACCGCTTTCCGATCAGAAACTGGTAGACCAGTTGATGGAGAAGGGTTTCAAAGTAGCCCGCCGAACCGTACAGAAGTATCGGGAGCAGATGAGTATTCCGATTAAGAAACTGCGCCGGGAGATCTAGCGATATTTGAGAATAATCGACCTTTGTGTTGTTTTGAACCGCTCATGTTGTTTCCGGGCGGTTTTTTTTGAATCATAAATGGACAGCAGGACAACTATTTGTTTGCATTGAAACATTGACAGAGAGGAATAGAGATGAAAAGAGACTTTCTGGAAGTAACCGACTTCACAGCTGCAGAAATCAGGGAATCCCTTGAACTGGCTGCATCAGTAAAGCAGCAGACTAAAGAAGGTAATTGCCCCCGTCCGCTTGATGGTAAGACAATTGCCCTCATATTCCATAAACCCTCCCTGCGCACCCGCATCAGCTTTGAGGTTGGTGTCGATCAGCTTGGTGGCAATACCATCTATATCACTGACAGTGAAATCCAGCTGGGCAAGCGCGAATCGATTTACGATGTGGCCAAAGTGATGTCCCGTTATGTCGACGGGATCTTTATCCGCACCTTCTCACATGCTGACGTGCAGCAACTGGCGCAGCACGCCACAGTTCCGATAATCAATATGCTGACTGATCTGACCCATCCCTGTCAGATTTTCAGTGATCTCTTTACTATCTATGAACATAAACCGGACTACGATAACCTGAAGATATCCTACTTCGGGGATGGCAACAATATAACCAATTCCCTGCTGAACATGGCTGCCCTGATTCCGATGCAACTCTGTATTGCCACCCATGCCACCACCCGTCCGGACGAAGAAATCCTGAAAAAAGCACAGGCTGCCAGGTTTTCGGAAATTGTGGTTACCGATGACCCGTTGGAAGCTGCCCGCGACGCTGATGTACTCTACGCTGATGTCTGGGCCAGCATGGGTGACAAAGATAAGATTGACGAAAAGATCAACCTGCTGCAGAAGTTCCAGCTGAATGAGGAACTTGTCGCAAACGCTAAACCTGATCACCTGATCATGCACTGTCTGCCGGCGGAACGGGGGCGGGAAATCACCGACCCGGTCATGGATGGACCCAATTCGGTTGTCTTCGACCAGGCTGAGAACAGGCTGCATGGTCAGAAAGCGATCATGATCAGGCTGCTGGGGTAGACTTCGAATCTGCTATGTATGAACCGCCTATCGGGTTCAATCGCCTTCTGTATCACGATTTATCGAGATGCAATGAGGTTTCGAATCACACCTGGATAATCCTTTTTTACAGGGGCAGCGATGGAGCTGCCCTTTTTTTGATTTGCTTCTATCCTCTGTGCATTCTGTGGCCAGTTTCTATTGTTCCATTTTCCTCATACCACCTCTCGCATTCAATGCTTCAGTTGCATCTCATCGTCTGAATTCCTAATTTCACTCAGAAATACTCTTGCACCCAAGTGTAAGACGAATAAAAGTTTCTGCAATTACACCAATGCTCAAAATTAATGAGCTTTATAAAAACTGATAGACGCATCGGCCAATAGCTTCGACCAGAGATGGATATACTGAGAACATATTATGCAGTATCTCTCTGGTCGCTTCAGTTATTGCTCAACAA
>CAZCRT010000025.1:0-47323 GCA_964501185.1 uncultured Bacteroidia bacterium | reverse complement strand
ACTGTCAATATGTTTGTCAAAGAAACTGTAAACGTAGAAGGTTAGTTATACAGCTTATTATAGTAAACCGTTCAGCAATGGAAAAATTGTCACAGGTAGTGTTAAGTATCGTACAGGTAATTTTTTAATGGGAGCCGCTGAAGAAGCTGAAAGGGTGTGCCTGATAGTGTTAAACAGAAGTTATCAAACAGGGGATTGTATTGCTATGAAAAGACTCCTTTCAACCCTGCTGTTATTACTGATGCTGTTTTCAGCAGCTCTTTCACAGGAATGGGGAAATCTGAGCTGCAGGCAGGAGGTTTCAGCTGCTCTGCGATCTGCTGATGGTCTGATCCTGGCTGACAGGATTGACAGTCTCTGGAGTCATTTCAGGGGCAACCCTTATCTGAGTGGGACATTGACCCCGGCAGGGGAAAAGGAAGAGCTGATAGTAAGACTGGACAGTTTCGATTGTGTAACCTGGATTGATCACGCAGTGGCATTGCTATCATCGCAAAGCCAGGAGGAGTATCTGGATAATCTGATTTCGAATCGATACTGCAATAACGAGATCAGTTTTGCTACCCGGCGGCACTTTTTTACTGACTGGCTGGAACGTCCGGACTGGGGTGTACCAGAGTTTGCGAAGCAGATAAACAGCAGGAAAGTACTGAATCGTCGATCTGACAGCACATGCTGGATAACGGGGCTACCTCTCATTGAACGAGATATCCAGTGGATCACGACAGACTCGCTGACAGATTGCGGACACCTGTTAAGGGATGGTGATCTGGTAGGGTTCTGGACAGAGCTTCCGGGGCTTGATGTCAGTCATGTCGGAATGTTGCAGATAAAGTCTGGCAAGCCATGGTTGCTGCACGCATCCTCAGAAACCGGTAAATTGGAGAGTGTTGATTTCTTCAAATACGCTTCAAACAGAAACGGCATGATAATCATTCGGAAACAATGGTCATCAGAATAACCACTTTTTAGAGAACTCGCGATAAGCATTTCCAGGCTCAAAACAGGACATATGACTTGATGGTCAGAAACTGACCACCTGGTAAGAGTATGACATTATGGAACATAGACTAGATCCGCTGCGAGTACTTCACCAATCCTTCGAAAAAGACAGTGTTTATCTCACTGGCGGCCAGGGAAGCGGTCAGGAGACTGCCATCCTCACTTCGCATGTCAACATATTCAAAAATGAACTGCAGATAATGACGAGCTGTCCGGTCAGTTGATTCCAGTGTAAGGTACAGAGAGTAGTGCTCCTGGTCAAAAACAGCCTGAAGCAGTTGCTGCAACTCACTGAAGACCTCCCCGATCCTTTCCAGGTAACTGTTCCCGCTTGAAGTTGTCAGGTGATCCCTGACTCGCTTCAGTACTTTGAAGAAATCCATGTTTTTACGCAGGTAAATAAGCAGCATCAGGGACATTCCCTGCAACTGGGTCTCCAGTGGAGCATGTTCACGCAGTGAATTAGAGGCAATTTTCTTGAGATCGTCCAGACCCTCGAGCACGATCATCTGAAAGATCGTCTCCTTATTCCCAAGATAATTGTAAAGGGTGCCTTTGGAGAAATCACACCTCTGAGAGATGTCGTCAAGTGTAGTATTGGCGAAGCCCTGCTCGGCAAATGAGCTGCGAGCTGCGCTCTTGATTACTCGAATACGCTCCTGTTTTTCTCTGGTCTTCAGATCTGACATCTTACCCTCCGTTGTACTGTCCAGAAATAGTACAGGTAGTGATTTCAAGATATTTCGGGACAATTTACCAGATTTGAAAAAGGCGATTACCCTGCCCGGTTGCTGAAGTCAGGTAATTCAGGGATGAAAACCAGGACACTCTGTAACACAACCACCGTCAGACTTCTCTCTATATGCAGAATATGACTACTCAGACAAAGAATGACTACACGGTAAGATAATTACTGAATAGAATTCCTCAATGCAAGAAAAACATACAATAACAGATAGTTAGGATAAAAATGTGAGCAGGATGAGTGGGGATAACCAGACTTCCGGAAGTCTGATCACCAGGAAGATGGAATCCTGTAAGCGTCATTATACTGGCCAAGTGTGCAAAGATCGGCACCCTGTTATTGCATCAGGTCACTCTTCAGAACGATCCTGTTTACAGATACAAACTGTTCAATATCTGACATTTGTTTTTGAGAGACAGCAGGATTACAGACATTTCCCTTGTCAATACTGGTGTTCAGTGAAGAAAGTGAGCAGATATGACACAGTTCTAACCAATACAGATCGGCAAGATGCCGTACCGGTCACCATATGACCGAAGAGTCAGATTATATGATTGAATGACAAGCGTATCGCCCCCTGCCCCTGAGGCCAGGGTGAAAGTGGATGATTCACCAGAAAGGGTATGTAGCTTTCCAGCTTCGTATTCCATTGACCGGAGGTTATTGCATGTCCACACCATAATATGGAAACTTACTTCTCACGGCTTGAAATATCCGGGTGTTCCCATGGGCACCGGCTTCAGATATTTTATCCTGCATCAATATAGACCGGTCCTCTGCTTAGTATCTGTCATGGAAGTAAAAACTGTTGAAAGACATAAAGCATAACGAATTAAAAACCTGACAAGAAGACAGGATTGCTTTATCTTACTCCACAATACAGATCACCGGAAAAGGCAGTTTTCACTCAATGAATCTCTATAATTTCATTCTTACCAGATATTGCTCAGGGAAAGGAGTTCCCTCTGATGGATCAACCTTTTCACAGACGGCGCGAAGTTGTGCTGGTAAACTTGAGGGATGGACCAGCATAATTGTTAATATACTGCTGGGTGGTTTGAAACTTATCTTTGGAGTAATCAGTGGCAGCGTCGCTCTTGTCGCTGATGCGGTTCACTCGTTCTCCGATAGCGCTACCTCTATTGTGATAGTAGTAGGATTCAGTGTCGCAGACCGCAAACCCGACAGTGAGCACCCCTTCGGGCATGGCAGGGTGGAAGCCATAACGACTCTGGTCGTAGCGGTACTGTTGCTGGTTGCTGCTGTTGAGATGTTGCGGAGTGCGATCCTGAGTTTCAATAACCCGCCCTCAGTTGAGTTGAGCCCGCTCATTATAGGCGTGGTAATCTTTACCATTCTGGCCAAGGAACTGCTGGCGCACTTTGGCCTCTGGCTGGGGCGCAGGATTGATTCTGACGCGCTTAAGGCTGATGCCTGGCATCATCATAGCGATGCATTTTCATCCATTCTTGTACTGGCGGCCATGATAATGAGCCATTACGGAGTCCGCTTCGTAGATCCGTTGATGGGTGCTGTGGTGGCAGTGGTAATCGGTTGGCTGGCAGTGCAAATCCTGAGACGTGCAACCGATACCCTTCTGGGAACAAAACCGGATCCGGTGTTCCTGGCAACAATGCTGAGGATTATTCGAGAGAACCGGTCAGTGATCAGTGCACATGATATCATCGTTAACAGCTACGGGGAACGGAAAATTGTCTCTTTCCATGTTGAGGTTGACCGAAGGTTATCTCTGCTGAAATCGCATGATATCGCCGCTGAATTGATATCAGCATTACAGGATGGAATGGGCTTTACCCCCACAATTCATATCGATCCTGTGGACCTCGAAGACCCGCAGACCGTGGAAGTGCGCAACTACCTGAATGAAGAACTGGAGCATCTCTTTCCTGCCTACGCCTGTCATGATGTACGCCTGAGCGGGGAAACGGGCCTGCAGGAGTTATCGTTTGATCTGACAATTCCACCAGATCTGCGTGGTGAAGAGACAAGTGAAGCAAGTCTGGTTGCACTGAAAGGCGATATCACTGAGAGCTTTAGCGGGATAAAGCAGGTTCAGATTCATGTCTCAACTTTTTACATCTAGCAACTGCGCTTCATGCCTGGTAACTACTGAATACCAGATTGTACACAATTGTACTCCAATAAGTAGACAACGCGACGCAACAGCTTGACAACTGCTCCGCAGGGGACTATATTTTGGCTTCTCAAAGGAGTAGAACAAATGAGCAAGACCATAATTGTAGCGCTGGGTGGTAACGCAATTACCCTGCCCGGTGAGCCAAATACAATTCCCAATCAATTTCGTAATGTCAGAAGGAGTCTGAATTATCTGGCGCCGTTGCTGACTGCCGGACACCGTCTGGTGATTACCCATGGAAATGGGCCGCAGGTTGGTGTGGCACTCAACAGGGTTGAAGCAACCCGCGAAGAATTCATCTATCTACCACTCGGAATTCTCGATGCCGACACTCAGGGCGGTATGGGTTATATGATCGAGCAGCTGCTTTACAATTTCCTGCAGCAGCAGAATTGCCACCGCCCCGTTGCCACACTGGTAACACAGGTGATTGTTGACCGGAACGACCCTTCCCTGCAGAATCCGACCAAATTCATCGGCAAGGCATATTCTGATGATGATGCCAATCATCTGCAGGAGGCGAATAACTGGGAAATGCGTAATGATACCGCCAGGGGGTGGCGACGGGTTGTCGGATCACCGGAACCAATTGAGATCCTGAATTCCGAAGCAATCAGCGCACTGCTTGACAGCGATCATGTCGTTATTGCATGTGGTGGTGGTGGGATTCCGGTCCACCGGACCGGGAATGGAACCCTTGAAGGGGTTGACGCTGTGATTGATAAGGATCGCACTGCAGCTCTGCTGGGCGCTCAGCTGAGGGCAGACGAATTTCTCATCCTGACAGAAGTAGACCGTGTAAGTCTTAACTTCGGGACGGAGCAGCAGCAGGACCTGGACCGGATGACCCTCAGCGAAGCACGGCGCTATCTGGAGGAAGGGCACTTTCCACCCGGTTCCATGGGGCCTAAAATTCAGGCGACCATCAGCTTTCTGGAAGGTGGTGGTAAACGCGCTATCATCACTTCATTTGACGGTGTAGAAGCGGCGCTGGCAGGAACAGGTGGCACATTTATCGAGTCGGATTAACAACCTGTCAACATGCGAAAATAATCCAGTATCGATATGAAAACGGAGCAAGCATGAAGATTCATGAATATCAGGCCAAGGAAATCCTGCGCAATTTCAATGTGCCTGTGCCACAGGGCTTTCTCGTCAAAGAGTCGGCCGCAGCAAAAGAAGTATATCAGAAACTGGGAACACCGGTAGTTGTGGTGAAAGCCCAGATTCATGCCGGTGGTCGCGGTAAGGGTGGTGGAGTTAAAATCGCCCGTAGTGCCGATGAGGCTTTTCAGCACGCAAAGGATATTCTCGGCATGCAGCTGGTAACACACCAGACCGGCCCGGAGGGAAAGCAGGTAAAGCGATTGCTGATTGAGCAGGGTGTTGATATCGATCGCGAGCTTTACCTTGGGGTTGTTCTTGATCGCGTCACCGGCCGCAATGTCATCATGGCTTCAACCGAAGGTGGTATGGAGATCGAGAAGGTCGCCGCGGAAACACCTGAACTGATCTATAAAGAGAATGTTCATCCCGGGATCGGCCTGCGCCCCTTCCAGGCCAGCCGCCTGGCTTTTAAACTGGGCCTTTCGGGAGTGCAGCTGAAAAACGCTGCCCGCTTCATTCAGGTTCTCTATAAAGCTTACACTGACACTGATGCCTCTCTGGCAGAGATAAACCCGCTTGTGATTACCACCGATGGCGATGTGATGGCGCTTGACGCCAAGATGAATTTCGATGACAACGCTCTGGGACGGCACCCGGAGATCGAGCAGTTGCGTGATGCTGATGAGGAAGAACCGGCTGAGGCTGAAGCTTCCCGTCATGGTCTCAACTATATCAAGCTGGATGGCAATGTCGGATGTATGGTAAACGGTGCCGGCCTGGCGATGGCTACCATGGATATCATCAAGCTGGCAGGTGGTGAGCCGGCTAACTTTCTGGATGTTGGTGGGACAGCTTCGGCAGAAGCTGTTGGCAAGGGTTTCAATCTGATTCTGCGTGATCCGAATGTGAAGGCCATCCTGATCAATATTTTTGGTGGTATCGTCAGGTGCGACCGGGTAGCCAACGGTGTGATACAGGCCCTGCATGATACAGATGTGAAGGTCCCGGTAGTTGTCCGGCTGGATGGCACCAATGCTGAGGAGGCAGCTCAGATTCTGGCAGAAGCCAAAATCGATATCATAGTAGCCGAAGATCTCGAAGACGCCGCTACCAGGGTGGTTGCAGCACTAAAGCCGGGAGAATAAGGATGGCAATACTACTCGACAACAACAGCAAAGTGATAGTGCAGGGAATCACAGGTAGCGAGGGCACTTTTCACGCGGAAAAGATGATTGATTACAATACAAATGTAGTGGGCGGAGTGACGCCTGGTAAAGGTGGTCAACAGCATCTGGAACGCCCGGTATTCAATACTGTCCAGGATGCAGTGGATGGCACCGGTGCCAACACCTCAGTGATTTTTGTGCCCCCGGCCTTTGCTGCAGATGCAATCCTGGAGGCTGCCTCCACCGGTATCGGACTGGTGGTATGCATCTCAGAGGGTATTCCCACCCGTGATATGATTCAGGTAAATGAATACCTGTCAGAATGTGATACACATCTGATCGGCCCTAACTGCCCCGGTATTATCTCTCCCGGTATGGCGAAAGCAGGAATCATGCCTGATTTCATCCACAAGCAGGGAGGGGTCGGAGTGATTTCCCGTAGTGGAACTTTGACCTACGAAGCTGTCTGGCAGCTTACCACCCTCGGTATAGGCCAGTCAACCTGTATCGGTATCGGTGGTGACCCGATCATCGGAACCACGCATCGAGATGCTGTGAGCCTTTTTAATGAAGATCCCGGTACTGATGCCATCGTTTTAATCGGTGAGATCGGTGGTTCAGCAGAAGAGGAAGCAGCAGCTTTCATCGCAGATAATGTGAGGAAGCCGGTAGTTGCGTTTATTGCCGGTGCCACAGCACCTCCAGGCAAAAGGATGGGGCATGCTGGAGCCATCATTGCCGGTGGCAAGGGGACAGCTGCCGAGAAAATGGGTGCACTGCGGGAAGCTGGCGTAACCGTTTCAGATACTCCGGCTACCATTGGCAAGCTGGTACAGGAAGTACTGCAGTAAAGAGTGTCTTTGAGAACAATTAGTGATACATTTCAAATCGTGGAGATCGAGTGGAAAGAACATTGATGATTGTCAAACCGGATGGTGTGCGTAAACATCATATAGGCGAAATTGTCGCCTTCCTGGAAAAGAATGACCTGGAAATAATCGGCATGCGTATGGTGAAACTGACTGCGGCTGTAGCCGGTAAGTTTTACGATATCCACGAAGGCAAGCCATTTTATAATGACCTGCTGGCATACATGACATCCGGCCGCGTAGTTGTTATTGCCGTGCAGGGAGATGATGCTGTAACCCGGATGCGGACAATTATTGGCGCTACCAATCCAGCTGAAGCAGATGAGGGTACTATCCGTAAACTGTACGCTGAGAGTATTGAATCCAATGCGGTGCACGGTTCCGATTCCCCCGAGAACGGCCTGCGTGAAGTTGGTTTCTTCTTTGCCGAGCAGGATCTGATAGCCGTTTCCTGAGATTTGTGACTGGTAAACAGTTGAAAAATCCGCTCCTGTTCAACCCGATGCTACCGGGAGGGATTGCTGATGTTGCTTAAGTGTCAGTTTTCCATTTCGTGATACAAAATTCGGGGTGAGTTATGTGGAGTGAAAATATATATTCCGGTTTCGTTGATTCCTGACAGAGGAGAAACTTTATGAAGTACAATTCGATTCCGGCAATGTTTTTTGCCACAGTTGAGCAGTATCCGGCACGCCCCGCCTTTTCCAGCCTGGAGGGTGGTGAGTATCACGACCTCTCTTATGCCGACGCTGCGCTGCAGGTGCGGCAGCTTGCCATCGCCCTGAAAGAAAAGTTGCAACTGGAAAAAGGCGACCGGGCATCAATCATCTCTTTTAATCGTTACGAATGGGCCCTTGCCGATCTGGCACTCGGGTCTCTCGGTCTGGTTACAGCACCGGTCTATCCCAATTTACCAGCGGAACTTGCTGCCAAAGTATTGCTGGATGCAACTCCATCAGTAGTTGTAGTTGAGAATGATGAGCAGCTGGAAAAAATCCTCAGCATCCGCGGAGATCTGCCGGAGCTGAAGTGGATAATCCAGATGCCGGGTGGAACTCCCAGGGACGAAGATGATATTGTCCTGATGAGTGATCTGCTGGCAGCAGGTGAGCAGTTGCTTTCTACGGATCCCACCTTCCCCAATGAGATTGTCAGCGGATTGGAACCTGACGATCTGCATACACTGGTCTACACTTCCGGAACCACCGGTGATCAGAAGGGGGTGATGTTAACCCACCGCAACATCCTCAGTAACATTGAGGGTCTTGACATGGTGGTCGACATCAATAAGGACGATGTTCTCCTTTCATTTCTGCCCTTGAGCCACTCCTACGAGCGCACTGCAGGTTTCTATGTGCCAATGTATCACGGCGCCAAGATTGCATACGCTGAGAACATGTTGACAGTTGGCGACAACATGGGGCAGGTTCACCCCACGGTCATGGTTGCCGTTCCCCGCTTCTTTGAAAAAATGCGGACAAAGGTGCTGGACAATGTGAACCAGGGGCCACCCGTGAAGCGTCGTATCTTCTACTGGGCGTTAAAAGTCGGTAGCAAACGGTTTGCCGAAATGCAGAAGGGTGCAGTTTCCGGCTGGACAGCATTTCGTTTCAAACTGGCCGATAAACTGGTCTTTAAAAAGATCGGCGACAGGTTGGGTGGCAAACTGCGTTTCTTCGTTTCCGGTGCCGCACCACTTGAGAGCTCCCTGGGTGAGTTCTTCTTTTCTGCGGGTGTGTTGATAGTAGAAGGATACGGGATTACGGAGACATCACCGGTTATCAGTTGTAATCTGCCGGATAAGTTCAGCTTCGGCACAGTGGGGCAGGCGCTGCCGAACGTGGAAGTGAAGATCGCCGATGATGGTGAAATTCTCACACGCGGCCCCAACCTGATGAAGGGATATTACAACCGGCCGGATGCCACAGCTGAAGCTATCGTTGATGGCTGGTATCACACCGGTGATATCGGGTATTTTGATGATGACGACATGCTGCGAATTACCGACCGTAAGAAAAATCTGATCGTCACTTCAGGTGGTAAGAATGTAGCACCGCAACCTATTGAGATGCTCCTGTCGCAATCACCATTGATCGAGCAGGCGTTACTGGTGGGTGACCGGCGCCACTTTATCAGCGCTATGATTGTTCCCAATTTCGAGAAACTGGAAGAGGCTGCACGTGTCAAGGACCTGAAGTTCCGTAACACACAGGAGCTGATCGGTTTAAAGGAAGTATACAGCATGATGCAGTCAGAGGTCGAACGTCTGACGGAAAATCTGGGGCGTTTTGAGCGGCCTCGTAAAATTGCCCTGCTGGGACGGGAGTTTACTATCGATGATGGAGAAATGACTCCTTCACTTAAAATCAAACGTGGTTTTGTTTTGGAGAAGTACCACAGGATGATTGAGGAAATCTACCGTGAAACAGAAGGAAGCGATGACAACTGATAACGGGCAGATGCAGGGGGCTACTTACAGCGATGCCGGCGTTAATATCGACGCCGGTGAAGAGCTGGTACGTCGAATAAGGAATGTGGTGAAAGAGACCAGGACACCGGGAGTACTTGGCAGCATCGGGGGGTTCGGCGGGTTCTTTCAATTGGATCTTACGAAGTACCGTCAGCCGGTACTGGTTTCCTCTGTCGATGGTGTCGGCACCAAGTTGATGGTTGCCGCCCAGATGAATGTTCACGACACTGTGGGGCAGGACCTGGTCAACCACTGTGTAGATGACATTCTGGTCTGTGGTGCCAGGCCGCTGTATTTTCTGGACTACTTTGCCACAGGACGTCTGAATGTGGATGCAGCCGAAGATGTAATACGAGGGTTCGCGAAAGCCTGCAGTGAGAATGGTTGCGCACTTATCGGTGGTGAGACCGCGGAGATGCCGGGAATGTACGACGGTGAGGATTACGACCTGGCCGGTACTATCGTCGGTATCGTTGAACGGGATGATATCATCGACGGCAGCAGTATTGAAGCAGGTTACCGTTTACTCGGCCTCCCATCGACCGGCCTGCAGACCAACGGTTACTCTCTGGCACGAAAGGTGCTGATTGAAAATGGCCCCGGACTGGAACACAGACTCTCTGATGGCCGTACTGTTGGTGAAGCACTGCTGGCAATACACCGTTCCTATCTGAAACCGGTGGCTGCCCTGCAGGATGCCGGTGTGAAAATCGCAGGCCTGTCTCACATTACCGGTGGTGGTATTCATGGCAACACCAGTCGCATTCTCCCAGAGGGCTTATGTCTGGATCTGAAGAATGGCAGCTGGCCTGTACCAGAGATATTCCAGCTGATCCAGAGCCTGGGTAATATCGCCGATGAAGAGATGCTGCGTGCTTTTAACCTGGGTATCGGGCTGATAATTATTCTGTCAACGGAAGAATATGACGGCGCCTGTCAGCTGCTGGAGCAGCAGGGGGAAGTGTATCACGAAATTGGTAAAGTGGTTCGGAGTTAGCTGCCCTGTTTTCTGTTGGATTTCTTTTTCAGGGAATCCTTCCCGTTGTTGTCCAGCATCAGCAGGATAGTTCTGGCCACCCCGGCAGTATGAACATTGATCTGGTTCAACAGGTCGATTATCTCCATGTGGATCTCATGTGTAGCAACAGATGAGGTCACGTCTTCACAGATCCTCTCAAAGTGTGTCTGGCGTAATTCGTTCTCAAGCGCCATGTACTGGCTTTCCTTATCAATCACCCGCTTCGCCCGGCCCGGATCGAGGTTTTCAAACGCTTCCTCACAGCGAGCTATCTGTTTGACAATTTTCAGGTGAAAAGCTTCCAGTTCTCCGCGCCCCACTCTGGTGAAGTTCTCACGCAGCTGCCGTTTCTTATTGATCAGTGGTGTCAGGTTTTTTTCAACGATATCACCGATACTTTCCAGATCCTTTACAATAGACAGCAGGCTGAAGACTTCCTGAGGTTGTTCTTTCTTCAGCTGTTGACGGCTGATGGCGGTCAGGTAATCGGTAATATGAGTATCCAGGAAATCTACCTTCTCCTCCCGCATGACGATTCCTTCGAGTAGAGACAATTGCGGATGAATAACATCCCGGCGTGGCCTCTCATCAACCAGAGGCTGAATGATTGCGTCCAGCATACGATGGATCAGCTTCATCATGTGTGATATCTCTGAACGCGCCAGATCAAGTGCCAGCCCCGGTGTGGTGATCTTCTTCTCATCCAGAAACCAGATTGATGGTTCAATTCCGGTATGCTGCTCCTGTTTAGGGAGCAGTTTGTAGATTACCAGCGCAAAAAGGGTGGTAAAGGGCAGGAAGAAAAACGCCAGGCCGACATTGAAAACCGTGTGCGCATTAGCAATCTGGCGGGCGATGCCACCACCGAAGCTGTCCGTCATGGTACGAATTATGTCAGCAAAGGTTGGAATCCAGAAAACAAACAACAGCACACCGGCAATCTTAAAAGTCACATGAGCCAGAGCCACCCGTTTCGCTTCGCGTGTGGTGCCCATACTTGCCAGCCCGGCAGTAATACAGGTTCCGATATTCGCACCGAAAACAAGAGGAATGCCGGCGTCAAGTGTCACCAGCCCCTGCTGTGCCAGTACAATTATGATGCCGGTAAAAGCGCTGCTGCTCTGGATAATCGCGGTGAAGGCGGCTCCTGCCAGCAGACCAAGCAGCGGATTTTCCAGACCGATCAGCGCGTTACGGAATGATGCCAGTTCCTTGAGCGGCTGCATGGTATCACCCATAAACTTCATGCCGAAGAAGAGCAGCCCGAAACCCAGAATGGCCTCACCGAGGTACTTGATATTATCCCGCCTGCCAAGCACAGTCATACCGAAACCGACCGCAACCATCAACATTGCGTAATCGGTCAGCTTGAACGCTACCAGCTGGGCAGTAATGGTAGTGCCGATATCAGCACCCAGAATAACACCCAGGGATTGCGAGAAGGACATCAGTTCCGCCTGGACGAAACTGACCAGCATAACAGTAGTCGCGCTGCTGCTCTGAATCACCATGGTAACGAACGCACCCACCGTCATTGCAACAAACCGGTTGGTCGTAAGCGCGGAGAGGATAGCTCGTATACGGTTCCCGGCCGATTTCTTCATCCCCGCACTCATCTTCTGCATGCCATACAGAAACAGTGAAAGCCCACCCAGCAGTCCGAAGGCCAGGTAGAACCAATCTATGGCTGAAACTGGTGGTGTGTTCACTTCAGTCTTTCCTGCTTTTTATCCCAGGTTGAAAACGGTCTGGCAACCAGGTTGGAGTTGAAATAACTAGGATCGTCTGAAACCTCTCTACCGATCCAATCCGGCTTTTCAAACCGCTCATCTTCGCTGGCAAGCTCCAGTTCCGCGATGATCAGCCCCTCATTTGCCCCGTAGAATTCATCGACCTCCCACAACTGATTGTTCAGCAGTATTCTGTATCGTGATTTTTCTATCACCGGTTGCAGGCATATGCTGTCAAGCATCTCTTCGGCCTCAGCGTGAGGGATTTCATATTCATATTCTATTCGTGAAAGACCGCTGGTAGAGCCCTTTATCGCAAGCAGGCCCCTGTTATCAAATGTCCTGATCCGCAAAACCCGTTCCCTGTCACTGCAGATGTATCCCTGCCTGTAGTGAGTTCCCTTACCCAGAGAACGCCACCGGTTACCGGTAACCAGGAATTTACGCTCTATCTCTTTGCTGATCATTGGAAGTTGTACCTCACTGGCTGCTCTGGGAGCGAAAATTATACTACTATAATTTATCAATTTAAGCTGGTAAAAGGGGCAAAAATGATAGGTGGAAACAACTTTTCCCGGACAACAGTTTCAAGGGGAAGATATTAGAATTCTGCCGGTGCAATTTCGAACTGATGGCATCCATTTTCCCTGATACGCCCGATAACTTCTGACAGTGGTTCCGTCAGGCAATTACCCTGCTTGTCCTGACAGAAAGGACATGCGTGAAGATCACCCTCACTGTCGACATACAGATAGCGCTCACCTGCCCCAAAACAGCCTAACAGCCGTTGATGATAACCGGGGTACATCACCAGAGGCATATTTCTGTAGTGGTGCCCTGAGTTTACTTCCAGAAAGAAATCCGTAAGCAGTTGCTGCTGTAAGTCAGGTAGTTCAATCTCCTCACCCAGAAAAGCCCCTGCCTGTCTGGGTTCAAGGATCTGTATGAAGCCAGCTCCCAGATCTGCAGCGAAGTGCAGATACTTCCAGAGATTCTCCTGTGTGACAAAATCCCTGGTAGCACAGATCGACAGGCAGAGTGCCATACCTGCTTCCACGGTACCGGCAGCAGCCTGCACAGCCCAATCGAAAGCTTGAGGATGGCCACGAAAGACATTGTGCGCCTCCCGGTCCCAGTGATCGAGACTGATATTGACCCCTGCGAGGCCGGCAGCATGCAACCTGGCCGCTGTCGTTGGTGTCAACCGGTAACCGGAAGTAAGCAGCCAGTAATCTGTCTCACCGGCGGCCTCTTCCAGCAGAATCAGCACGTCATCCAGGCGCACCAGCGGTTCTCCTCCGCTGATCTGTATCTGGCTGATACCCTGTTTTTGAAACAGATGATTGATTGCCAGAAGATCTTTCAGCGTCAACGTTTCACGGTCCTGTAATCGATTGGACTCAAAACAGTGTTCGCAGGCCAGCGGACAGCGGCTGGTCACGGCAAAAATGAGTGTCTGGAGGTTCTCAGTCTGTGGCCGAAAGGGATAAATCTTATTCAGTTCCCTTTCAATAAAGCTGGTGAAAGCAGGGGAGGGCCATCCCGGCATATTCAATCCGAGAAAATACCTGCCGTTTACTTTTATACATCGTCGCAGCGCGTGTCCACCCTGCACCTGTTTTCTCATTGCTATCAGCTTGAGCAGGGCTCGCATAACCTGAACCGGATTGCGGTAACAGCGCCAGGCAGTCAGCATTATCGAAGTGCGGAGCCGTAGTATGACCAGCAGCAGGCTGAACCGGGAGACGATCGATTGCCTGTGTGATATTCGTACAGGTTCGACTGCATCAGGCATGAGTACTAGTTCCCTGTCAGGTGATACAATTCCAGCAAACGATTGTTTGAGAAGCGGATAAAAGCCTCCGGTTCACGGAAAGTCAACAACTGCTCCCTGTCAATTCTGCCACTCGGATTGCGGATAATCTCATAGTGGCCCCTGCTGTGCAGAACAGCTGTTCTACTCATACCCGCCACAGTTGCCGGAACCTTCCAGATAATGGTGGTTTCATCCCCGATCTCCGGTTGATCGAGATACAGATCATCGTCCTGCGATATCAGCCGGTGGACATCGCAACCATTGTGATCGATAGCGCTCAGCAGGGGCGGTAATGTTGGCTGCAGTTCAAGATCATCAGAATAGTCGATTGCAATCCGGTCTATCTCCCAGAAGAACCGGCCTGCCACCAGTTTTAAACGCAGTTGACCAGACCCGTCAACAGGCAGCTCAAACGCGAGCAGATCGTCACGATAGGCCATTGGCCCGGCAACATGATAGAAGTCAACAAACTCCCATTCACCCCCATTGTCCATATACAGTGACAGGGGGATTCCCTGATCCAGCGACCACTGTCTGAGTTGTTCCTCCGGCCGGGTTTTCTGTTTCTCCTGCCACTCTGAGAACCTGTCACCGAAAAGGGCAGCGAACTCCCCGTACATGTAATCGAGCCAGAAGCTGTTTTTAGCTCTTACGACCAGTTTTGCGGTTGCCACTTCAGGGGGACGGTCAAAGGTTAACAGTACTTCATCCAGCATTGGAGCATCCTCGGTATAGAGATCGCTGATGTAAACCAGGCTGTCACAGGCGGTAACCTCTTTCAGTACTGAACATCCACCCGGGGCTATCGCCGAAACAGGTGATTGCATTGCTGCAAGACTGTGTGGGACACCTCTCCTGTCCAGCAGCACCTCTGTTTCAGCAGGGTGATCGTAGACCTGCAATTCCATTAGATTGGTGTGCTGGATTTCCTTCACCCTGTTGGCAATCTGGATGCGGTACTCACCGTCATCCGGTTGCAGTTCCGGAAGCCGCAGGTAGTCGTGACGTTCAAGAGGTGGATGAATGGCGCCACTGTAAATTTCACCTGCAAAGGTATAGGACTCTCCATTGTAAGTGTAGATAAAGGGACAGGACTGCTTCAGTAGAAGTACCAGACCCAGAGCGACCAGATAGATAAGTATTGGAGCACCGATCAGAAACAGGATAGTCTTTCCCGCATCAAAATCATGTGTCTCTATCTTGGCGATGCTGTTCAGGGGAACAGTTGCCTCCTGCCCCAGGACAAATTCCATGGTTGGAAGCGGACTGATGTAGATGTGTACGCTGCTCTGCTCAAAACGTTGATCATACACTTCCACTTTGCCTGTCAGTATCTGGTCATTAATCTCACAGACCGGAATATACCACCTGTCAGCACCATGGTGAACGATCAGTGATTTTTTACTGATAGCTGACGGCAGTTCTTCAACGATGAGGTCCTGTGTGGTACTGCAGCCTGATGAAAGGAGCAGAACAGATCCGATCAGAAAGATGGCAAGGGCTCTACTGGCTGACAAACTCGTTTTCATATAGACTCCGTCCGATAACTCCCATCATACAGTGTTTCTGATAATTATGAACCACAGTCAGATCATGAACCGGTAAGGGTGTCATCCCTACTTCGCTCCCACAAAGCCTCCGGTGATATCAAAACTGACGGTGGTATTTTTCAGGAGTTCCTGATCTTCAATGACAACCGCCCTGGACAGGGTGCAGCTTTGCAACTGCCCATTCTTATGCAGCCTGATGGGATGAAACACACTCCCCAGGCAGGGAATCCCATTGACCACCACATCTTCCCGGGAGAAGTAACTGCTCAGGATGCCATTTTTGTGGAATGAGGTCTGTATACCTGTGACTCCACCCCTGCCACCACGGCAGAGATGACCCTGTATTTCAACATCATTCGGGAAAACACAGGTCAGGATATTGCCGTTCCGGTCGGGAAAAACCCAGGTTGCCGCAGGCAAGACAAAATCCTGCCAGGGATGAGACCGGGATAGCTTGAACTCTCTCAGAGCCCAGTTGTCATGAAAGACGATGAAACCGCGTGCACAGGGAAATCCCTCTATCTCGGAATTCTCAGCGAGCTGACCGGTTATGATCGTAGTTCCCGGTTGCATCCGCAATTCTTCGGTTTTGAGTTTGTCGAAGTGGATACCGTGGCGTGTCACATCCTTTTCCTGCCAACCCGCACAACCACCCAGGCTTATCATTATGGTGATGGCACAGAGCCAGAACAGGGTTGCCCCTGCCCGGCTCCATCTCTGATATCGGTTACTTAACATGATGCCCCCTGAAATCAGCAGTGCTGACCGGCTCCGTTAGGCCTCCAGAAAAGCCCTGTAAGCACGCCAGGCCATCCAGATATCGCTCTTGGCAGCGATTTCAAAGGGTGAGTGCATACCAACCAGACCCACCCCCATGTCTACCACATTCATACCGTAGCGGGCGAAAAAGAGTGCTACAGTACCTCCGCCACCCTCGTCCACTTTGCCCAGCTCGGCTGTCTGATAGAGGATATCGGCCTGCTGGTAGACACCACGCAACCAGCCCAGGAATTCAGCGTGGGCATCGTTGGAACCGCCCTTGCCACGAACGCCGGTGAACTTGGTCAGTACCGGCCCGAAACCGAGCTTGCAGGCGTTTCTTTCGTCATGGACAGATTTCCAGTCCGGATTGACTGCAGCATTGACATCAGCAGACAGGCAGTTGGAAACCGCCAGAACGTCAAGTGAGTTGTCACTCAACCCTTCGCGGGCCAGATAAAGGCGCAGAGCTGTTTCCACATAGCGGGACGCGGAACCGGTGTCAGTTTCACTGCCGATCTCCTCCTTGTCCATCAGCAATACGCAGGTGGTCTTTACCGGATTCTCAACCTGCAGAGCTGCCTGCAGAGCTGCCCAGCTGCAAACCCGGTCGTCATGGCCGTATCCTCCAACCAGACCGCGATCCAATCCAACATCGCGTGCCTTGTCAGCGGGAACGATTTCTATCTCCGCTGAGATGAAATCTCTTTCCCTGATACCGAACTGATCGTGCAGCAGCTGCAGTACATTCATTTTGATAGCGTCGGTGTCATCCTCATCAGCATCCCAGGGGAGGGAACCGATTATCAGGTTCAACTGCTCACCGGTAATAATCTCGGGCGCTTTCTTGGTTGCCTGTGCTTTGCCCCAGAGATGTGGCAGCAGGTCGGCAATAGTAAACACAGGATCCTGCGGGTCTTCACCGATACAGATATCGATGCTCTTACCATCCGGTAGTACGACAACACCATGCATTGCCAGCGGACGGGATACCCACTGATACTTCTTAATCCCGCCATAGTAGTGGGTCTTCAACAGTGCCAGGCCGGTATCTTCGTAAAGTGGATTCTGCTTGAGATCAATACGTGGTGCGTCGATATGTGCCACAACTATATTGAGTCCTTCGGAAATGGGTGCGCTCCCCCTGACAAAGAGGCCGGCGACCTTGCCTTTGTAATTGTGGTAGTAACGGCCACTGGTATCGCCGTTTGTCAGGTTGCTGAAACCGGCTTCCTTTGCCCTGGCTACGATCTCCTTTACCGCTTCCCGCTCCGTCTTGGCTGCATCGAGAAAGGTTTTATAATCCTCACTGAAAGACATAATCTTTTTGCGCTCGGTAGCGGTGGCTTTGCTCCACAGATTGACCGATTTGTGGGTCAGTTCTTCTCGCAGGGGGGATTTTTCTTTAGTCTTATCTGATTTGTTCACGCTGCTCCTCGTCTGTTATGTTTGAAATGAGATTTTATTATCTATTCATGGTGCCGGGTGGAAAGTGTCGCACATTTTCGCCAGGATTGTCCCACCAGTCAGTGGTGATGGGGGCCTGTGGCAGAGAGTCAACAAACCGGCGGATCGTATTCAGAAAGCGGTGGTCTCTCATAATCTGGCTGTGACTCAGTGGCGCCTGTTCCGAACCGATAATCACGGTGGGGAAAAGTTCGGACAGCCAGCTGAAAGAACATAAAGGAACACGGCCATCACCTTCATCTGTCAGCTGCAGAGAGTAGCCACTGCTGGTAACAGTCTGAAAAGGAAAACAGTTTCCGGAACCATTATGGCAACAGGTTACCTCAATCCGGTCAGGAGTATTCACACCACTGGAGCTGACAACCAGGCATCTCGAACGCAGCGAAGCCAGCTGACTTCGTAACAGGCCGTTTGATTCAGTCACTACCTGACGGAATTTCCGCAGATAATCCAGATTATCATGCACAACATGGGTTGTGTCTGTTTGCGCTTCCTCCGGCAGTTCCAGCAGGGAGAGCGACTGGCCATCACAGTGTAATGCATCGGGATAGACAGGCAGCAGCTCGAATAGTGAAGGGAAGCTCATAGCAACCTGTCGATAATCCTCCCGGAACTCATCCGGAACATCGACATCACCATTGAGCAGTGCTTCCAGCGCTGAAGGAACACCGGCGAAGGGGGGGGAAACAAAGACGATACCCGCAAGTGACTGGACAGGGGCACTCTCCATTGCCAGCAGGGTGCAGGTAAGCAGCGCTCCCAGGCTATGCGCTATCAGAATTGTGCTCTTCGGTGGGCGTCCGGCCAATTCCGCAGCCAGCTGGTGGCAGTTATGAAGGGAGGGAAGGCGCCAGTCATAGCGGAAGTAATCGATCTCCCGAGCACTGTTTTCATTCCCCTGGTATAGCCGGTCACGCAGAAAACCGTAAATACCCGGCTCCAGTTCACCGGGAACAATCGTACTCACCCCGGCAGATCGACAGTTGGCCAGATCGCTGTCCCATTCCAGAACCAGTTCATCAAGTCGGTCGTGAGCCTGCTGATCCAGCTTCCACAGTACGGCGCCGCTTGTCTGATCGACAAGCTGGAATCCTTTTACACCGGGTATCACGAGTACTGAAGTTGGAGTCATGTGTGCCGTATGTTGTTCGACAGTGATGTTATGCCGTTACCGGTTACCCACAGGCAGCCTCCTGCCGGCATTCTATAAAGTACCAAAACCCTGCCCGGATGTCAACCAGCGGACCCCGAGCAACCTGAGCGGTTCAGCAGTACACAACAACTGAAAAGAAGGATGTGACTGTAATTGTCAGGCTGTCAGCAGTGAATCAAGCGTCTCATAATGCCTGATCAGCTGAGCGCCCTGCAAACTGAAACACTCGACCGCTTCTGTGAGACATTGCTCCCTGATCGTCAGTACCACTGTGGCTGGCAGCTTAAGCACTGCGGGCAGGGTGGGTGCAAAACCTCTACCGCTCAATTCGATGGGGCCTATTTCGTCCAGGATAAAAAGTGAAGGCCGGGGAGGAGTAAACTCTGTCAGCAGTCTGGAAAATACCGAATGGAAGAAATGGAAGCGACCCAGAGGGAAGGTCCCGGGTTCAGGTTGCAGGCGAGCCAGAGGGAAGCGCAGCTCCTGCCGGATCAGTTCAATGTCATAGCCGAGGAACTCGCCATTGTGATACAATTTGGGCGACAGAACTCCTGCGACAGCATTCGTTGAGCTTCTGGCCTGTGATACAAACTGTATTAAGGCCGATGTCTTACCGTTGTCAACCGGTCCGCTCAGAATGAACAGATTGTCCCGCTGTTCCTCAGGCACTTTCAACTCCGGTAACTGGAGCGGTGAGCATCGGCACCTGTGCCCGTACGAAATCAAGCAACTGTGGTAGCGGTTCCAGAACACCGTTCAGGAACTGAGATATCATTTGTTCGTTACCGGTGCCCAGCAGCAGCAGCAGTGAAAGCAGCAACAGGTTGAGCGGCAGGATTACACTGTAGGAGAAAAACAATCCGTGACGGCGCAGATCAGGTTGTGCAGGATGTGATTCACGCAGGTTACTGATGAGATAGTAGAGAAACAGGCTGCCCAGCAGCAGGTCTACCCATGACCGGTAGGCAGGTGCAAGTAGCGGGCGCAGCCCCAGGGGCAGCAGCGCCAGCGTTGGCAGGAAATAAGGTGTTAAAGTGATTACAGCGCTGCCACGACCTGAAAACTCTGTTTCGCCATGCTTCTCACCGGCAGAGATACTACGCACCCGCCTCAGAAAGAGCAGGGCGGTCAGAGCGTGCGTCAGCTCATGTTCCATAGTGCCCCAGACGGCAAAGCGGCGGTGAAAAATCAGATACAGGGGTAAGAAAAACGCGGCACCGAGCAGGAAGGAGTGACGTGGAAGCAGGGACTGCCACACCTGTGGAGTCAATTCCATGAGTGCGTGCACTGTACCGTAGCCGATTAAAAGCAGAAACGCTGCCAGCAGAAATTTCAGCAGCATGATAAGCGGGCGCGCCATTTACACCTCGTCAGCTGGCCGCAGGGGTAGTCGTCTTCAGGGACCTGTGTGGAGTCCTGGAAACAGCTACTCAGTGCCCCTGTTCCTCAACCTCTCTTTGAGACGCTCCAATTCAAGCTCGGCTTCTTTTCGTTCAGCACGAATTTTCTCAAGTTCCAGGTCGATGAATTCCGCTCCCCCCTCATCTGCTCCAAGCCAGTCAACCAGGTCACGCTGTGAAAGCCCGGTGCGACTGCGAACCTCGAGGTCTATTTCCGATTCCGGTCTGACAGAAGCAAGTGTATTGGTTTTTGAGAACGCGGTAGATGGAGAGATGTTGATTTTACCGGTCAAACGCCAGGGTGGATAGAAATCGGGATACCCCGGGGTCAGGGTATTGTACTGTTCCATGTTGGAAGTGAAAACGTTGAAATCACCGGCGAGGGCGAAAGAGACACCATAGAATAGCCTGAATTCAGTACCGAGCAGAATGTAGGTGTAATTTGCCCGGGAATATGCGGTCCTGGCTGGCCGATCAGAGAACATTGAGCCGTATAGTTCAGCCATGAAATCCCAACGCAAAGTAGGATAGCGATATCCAAGCGCATATTGCCATTCCTGTGTAACATCGTTCAGCAGTTGGAATTTATCATGCACACCGCTGTCATTGTGGTTTACATAGGAAATATTCAAATGTGTGTTCCAACTCTCACTGGGATAAAGCGGATTATCATAGTATGAGAGGATTGAACCCAGTTCGAAGGAGTTGCTGTCGTGGCTGTAGGGTTCCAGGTAAACATTGGACAGATTACTGGAATTCAGTCGCCCTTTAATAAATGCTCCCCACAGGAAAGATTTCCCCATAAAGCTGGTGTGATAGTTACCCCAGCGGAGCCTCAGGGAAGCATCATCCGGAATGTTATTGGTCTGTACAGCGCTGCCGGTAATGTTGAGATCCTGGTAGAGTACCAGACTGGCATCGATTTCGAAGTGTGGTGAGAAGCCGAAGGTAGCATTCAGGACATTGGTACCGTCAGACAGGAGGAAATTCCCGCTGTCAGGGAAGTCAATATACTTGGCAAAGGCACGGCTCTGAGAACTGATTTTCAGCTTTCCCGGATCCAGCAGTTCAGCTGCCTGCGTATGGAATAGCCCGGTACCGCCCATAAATTCATCCGCCTGTACCTGGGACCCCAGCAGTAATCCTAACAGAATCAGTGGAATCATAATTCGTATTCTCATCTTATCACCTCTCTACCTTAGAGCTTTCTGGACAGAAGATAAACATTCAGAATAACGGCTAGTTGATAAAAAACCTGTACGCTGGATGCCAGCAATTGCGCAACGGAACCGGAGACAATAATCGTATCGCCCGGCATCAGTTCCGGGATAAGGTTCGGATTGCCGGTTTTCAGGTAGCGCTTGATGTTGATGTCGATGATCTTCTCCTCGCCACGATAGTTGCGCACCAGTCGCACACTGCTCAGACGAGCCCGTGATACCGGCCCCCCTGCCGCGGAAAGCAGTTCAATCAGATTGGTTCCGGAGGGTATGTTATACTGCCCCGGTTTCAGCACCCGGCCCCATACGTTTACCTTGATCAGCAGCTCATCCTGGCTGCCGAGGAAGTACTCTGCGGCACGATTGGTCTGTAGATCCTCGACGTCACCTGCAGCCGCCAGCGCTACAGTTTGCAGTACAACAAACTGCAGGAATATGATCAAAAGTATACTATCGCGTTTCATGTACTCCTATCAGATATAGTATTTCCAGGTCCTTCGTCTGAGCAATGAGCCAGGTAGAATCAGTGCTGCAAAATGCCACTTCCTGAAAACACTGGAAAGCGACTCTAAAGCGATGCCCCTGGCATCGAGGTGCTAAAGCTTTGCTGAACAACGAGTCAACTGTCACAGTTTCCATAAGTCGACACTGTATCAGAATCGCTATGATAACAGCTTATCAATAATAATGGTTTTGCAGAAGAAAAATTTCATTCTCGCCGTTCCAGGCTGCGAATTACTTGTACCTTACAATTCTTAAGAGAAAGCCGTTTCTGCCCGGAATATCACCATTTCACACGTTCATTTCTATTGAATACTGATCAACTTCCACTCTGATTCTGACCCGGAAAGGGGATACTGACCGGGATTGCTGGTTATTGAAGTTGACATTTCATCCTGGACCAGCAGATCCACACGCAGTTGTAACGAATCAGGATGCACGGGCGGTGGCAATTCACCAATCGGCAGGTTGTAATCCATTATCTGCTGCAGATCCTCAGCCAGTGTGATACAGCGGAAAAAATGACCATCGCTGAATTTCAGCAGGACACTCTCAATTGCCAGATCCAGGTTGTACAGTTCCAGATGACACTTGTAGCTGACACTGTCACGCTGGAGTTCAATGTTCTCAGCAGAGTACCAGAGCCGGTAGGAAGCTGTGTCAGAGCGTGCACTCTGGTTTCCATCTTCGTCAACCGCACGCAGGAAGTACCAGTACCGCTGTGGACCTGACGGTTCCAGGGGAAGTACCTCGCTGTCATCATCGATAAACGAAGTCAACGGTGACTGTACCAGCAGCGGCAGATCGAATTCAAGCAGAGGCTGGAAAACAGAATCCGGACTGAAAGAACGATAGATATGGATACCGGCCAGGTCTCCATCGAGGTCCGCGGGAAGTATCCAGTGCAACATAATACCGTTGGCAGCAGCGTCTATTCCTGTTTCCACCTGTAATGTATCTGAGCCTTTGATCTCGAACTCAGGTGCGCCGGGTGGAGTAGTATCTTCATCCTGTGTGCTTTCACTACAGGCGGCAAGCAGGATCAGGGGTAACAGCAGGAGTAGTTTCTTCATCAGCTACATGCTCCGGCGGTATTGTCCACCCACTTCAAACAGTGTGTGGGTGATCTGTCCGAGCGAGGCGTAGCGCACCGTCTCCATTAACTCAGCGAAGATATTTCCACCATCCAGTGCAACCTGCCGCAGCTGCAGCAACTTCTCAGCAGTGGTTTCAGGATCACGCTGCTGGAATTCACCCACATGGTCAAGTTGTGATTGCTTCTCCTCCGCTGTAGCACGGGCAAGGTGTAGCTCTTCCGTTTCCTCGCTTTCCCCTTTCGGGTTGAGGTAGGTGTTGACACCTATGATCGGCAGTTCGCCACTCTCCTTGCGCAATTCATAGTACATCGATTCTTCCTGGATACGACTGCGTTGATACTGCAGCTCCATAGCTCCCAGTACCCCGCCACGCGCGTTCAACCGCAGGAATTCATCAAGGACAGCTTCTTCGACCAGCTCGGTAAGTTCCTCCATGATAAAGGAGCCCTGCAGCATGTTCTCGTTTCTGGTGTTGCCGAATTCGCGATTGATGATCATCTGGATGGCCATGGCCCGGCGGACCGCTTCTTCACTGGGCGTGGTTACTGCTTCATCGTAAGAATTGGTGTGCAGCGAATTGCAATTGTCGTAAATCGCCAGCAGTGCCTGCAACGTGGTGCGGATATCGTTGAACTGCATCTCCTGTGAATGGAGGGAGCGCCCGGATGTCTGAATGTGATACTTCAGTTTCTGGGAACGTTCGTTACCACCGTAAAGGTCACGTAACGCTACTGACCAGATGCGGCGTGCCACACGGCCGATCACACTGTATTCGGGATCGAGGCCGTTGGAGAAGAAGAATGACAGATTGGGTGCAAATGTATCGACATGCATACCCCGGCTGCGATAGTACTCGAGGTAGGTGAAGCCGTTGGCGAGTGTGAAAGCCAGCTGGGTGATGGGATTAGCGCCAGCTTCAGCGATGTGGTAGCCGCTGATGGAAACAGAATAGTAGTTGCGCACCGACTCGTCTACAAAGTACTGTTGAATATCACCCATCATCTTCAGTGAGAAGTCGATTGAGAAAATGCAGGTATTCTGCGCCTGATCCTCTTTGAGAATGTCAGCCTGGACTGTTCCACGTACAGTGTGCAATGTGTGTTTCCTGATTTCCTCCTGCTCCGAGTCATTCGGTTTCCGCCCTTTGCTCTCCTCAAACCTGTCCACCTCCTGATCGATGGCGCAATTCAGAAACATGGCCAGCATAATTGGTGCCGGGCCGTTGATTGTCATCGAAACAGATGTGTTGGGAGAAGTGAGATCGAAGCCGTTATACAGTGTCTTTACATTGTCCAGCGTGCAGATACTGACGCCACTCTCCCCCACCTTGCCATAGATATCCGGGCGGGTATGTGGATCGTCACCATAGAGTGTGACCGAATCAAAGGCAGTGGAAAGGCGTTTGGCAGGATCGTCCTTGCAGAGGTAATGGAAACGCCTGTTTGTGCGGATGGGCGGTCCTTCACCGGCAAATTGCCTTTTCGGCTCCTCACCACGCCGCTTGAAAGGAAAGGCTCCTGCTGTGAAAGGAAAGCGGCCGGGCAGGTTTTCAAGTAATAGAAATTTAAGGGTCTGACCATCATCTTCCCAGTCGGGAACCGCAATCCGGGGAACGCGGGTACCCGAAAGAGAAGTGCTGAAGAGTGGTTCCTTAAGCGTCTTGCCGCGGATAGTGAACTCGAACTCATCCTGACGATACTGATCCTGCAGCTGTGGCCATTCATCAAGCAGTTCACGATTGGCCGGTTCCAGTTTCTGCTGCCAGTCCTGAAAAGCCTGTTCCAGATGTGTGTGTTCGTTGTCATCCTGCGGCAGAAGCTGCTTTGTGGTGCGCAGGTGCCAGATGTTGCGAGCGATTTCTGATTGACTGCGGGCTGTCTGTTTGTAGCTGCGTACGCTGTCAGTAATCTCACGCAGGTAGTGAATCCGGTTCCCCGGAATTATCTCCTGCTGACTGCTCTCTTCAACAGGAATCGCGGGGGAGCGCCTGGGCGGCAGTTCCATTCCGAATTTGCTGTTCAGCTGAGTAATGAATTCCTGGTAGTAGTAGGCTGTTTCCCTGCTGTCGAAGTGGCTGGCGACAGTGCCATAAATCGGCAGTTTCTCATCCGGTATCTCCCAGTCGGTCTCGTGCGAACGACGATATTGCCGTCTCACTTCCCGCAGCGCATCCGCTGACCCCTGTTTTTCAAATTTGTTGAGTATGATCATGTCGGCATAGTCGATCATATCGATCTTTTCCAGCTGTGTGGGCGCACCATACTCATGAGTCATCACATAGAGGGAAAAGTCCACCAACGGGACTATCTGCATGTCCCCCTGGCCGATGCCGGAGGTTTCCAGCAGGATGAGGTCAAACTTAGCAGCACGTAGAATCTGCAGGGCTTCTTTTGTTATCGCGGAAACTTCCGAACCACTGCCTCTTGTCGCCAGGCTGCGCATGAAAATACGTGGACAGGAGAGAGCATTCATCCGGATACGGTCCCCCAGCAGGGCACCACCGGTCTTATGCTTTGAGGGGTCTATGGAAATAATCCCCACTTTCTTATCTGTGTAATCATTGGTGAAACGTCGTATCAATTCGTCGACCAGGGAGGACTTGCCCGCTCCACCGGTGCCGGTGACACCAATGATCGGGATCTGTGATTGTTCTCCGGCCGTCAGCAACTGTGTAACCGCTTCGTGCTCTTCACCACTTTCCAGGCTAGTAATACAACGGGCGACAGCCTGATAATCACCGGCCAGTGCCTGGTTTTCCAGCTCGGGAAGAGGGAGGGCGGTGAGTGTGTAGTCAGACTTGATCCGCATATCGTCAATGATTCCCTGCATACCGATGCGGGTGCCATCTTCCGGGGAATAGATACGTGTCACACCGTATTTTTCCAGTTCTTCAATTTCCTCCGGGATGATGACACCACCACCCCCGCCAAAAACACGAATATGGCTGGCATTCTTCTCTGCCAGCAGGTCGATCATGTACTTGAAGAACTGAACATGGCCACCCTGGTACGAAGAGACCGCGATTGCATGCGCATCTTCCTGTACGGCTGCATCAACGATATCACTCACGCTGCGATTGTGCCCCAGATGTATCACTTCAGTACCACTGGCCTGTAATACCCGGCGGATGATATTGATAGCGGCATCATGTCCGTCAAAAAGAGAGGCGGCGGTCACAAAACGCAGCTGGTTTTTGGTAGTTGCAGGGTTACTCATCGCTATTTGACTCCTTGTCTGTCATCGAACTGCCGTAAGTTTGTGCCGGCAGGTTAAACTGAAAACGCAGGAAGCGTTCCAGTATGAAGAGGTAATCCGACAGCCTGTTCAGCAGTTGTACCAGGATGCCAGGCAGATTGTGTTCCCGGACAGCCGTGATTGTATCACGTTCCACCCGGCGGGCAACTGTGCGACATATTGCGGTACGGGCAAGCAGTATGGAACCTCCCGGCATCAGGAACTCGCGCAGTGGGGGCAGATCACGGTCCAGCCCATCGATGGCAGTTTCCAGCCAGGCGATATCGGTATTGCTGATTGTGGGGGTGGTAGCCTGAAGTGAAATATCACTGCCTGCTTTAAAAAACAGCTGCAACAGCTTTTCCAGCTGGGTGATAATCTGTTCCTGTTGCTGGAATTCCGCCTCTTTGACCAGCTGGATCAGGAGCGAACACTGTGCGGAGAGCTCATCCAGTCCACCCCCGGCATGGAAGAGAGAGTCGTCTTTGGGCAGACGTTGTCCGGCAGCTGTACCGGTTTCCCCGTTATCGCCGTTACCAGTATAGATTGATGATGCCATGTTTATTCAAGGGTTTGAATATGTTACCTGCAGTGTGCGTCTCCTGTTGGCGCAACCTCTTACACTACAAGCAATTATTATCTTTTTAAACTAGACCTTCACCCCTTGTTTTGCAAGGAAAAGCCCCGTTTGATACAGCGCGAGAAGGCTGTTTGCTGCACTTCTGGCAGTAATCGGTAATTCGTATAAAAACATCATCCGGTCTACAGAGCCTCAGGGCATCTTCATTGACATTAGATCGGTTTCTCTGTTAATTGAGGCCGAAGTCGTGCCTGGCGGCAAGCCAGCGCTCTGTGGTACATCAGTGGAGCCTGCTCTACAGCAGTCCAAGTAAGGAAGCAATTTATGGAACTGAGGAAATATTACGACCCGCTGGATCGGGAGTGGATTGCAGGCTGGATTGATTCAGTGGCGGTAGCCGAGGATTTCTGCGGTCTGTCACAGGTTACTGACCGCATGTTTGAGGATTGGCTGGCAGCGCAGGATCAGTTGCAATACATGCTCGTTAACAACGAGGGTGAGTCAGTCGCTTACGGAGAAATCTGGCTGGACACAGATGGTCTTGAGGTAGAGTTCGCTCATATGATAGTTTCAAATGAAGCGCGTGGTGAGGGCTATGGCAGTGAAATGCTGCGACTGCTTGTTGATCAGGTGAAGAAAAAGATGAAAAAAGTTAAGCGAATTCTGGTTCGCAACGAGCAGGAAAACGCCGCAGCTGCAGGAGCTTTGCAAAAAGCGCAGTTTACCCGGCTGGCACCCATTCCTGATGATTGGTCCGACGAATACGACTGGTATTATATCGATCTGGAACGATGATCTAACGGCTTGTCGGGACTTCAATTCTTGAGACCGAAGCGGGGAGTGTCCCTCATTTTCCCTGTTGATATCAACTATACCCACACTTCTTCAGACAACGCCCATAAACAGTGAAAACATGAGTGGAGACGTCACAACCCCAACCGCTCTGGTAACCGGTGCCGGTCGTCGTATCGGCCTCTTCCTGGTTGAAACACTGCTACGGCAGGGGTTCCGTGTTATCGCCCATTACCGTCATAGCCATTCCGAGTTGGACAGCCTGCAGCGAAAAGGTGTAGCGTTGTCAATTGTTCAGGCGGACCTGACGACAGCTACCGGGTTGCAAAAGGTATGTGATACAATCCCGGCAGGAGCGACTCTCAATCTGCTTATCAACAACGCCTCAATTTTTTACCGGCGCAACAGAGCTGATATCACCCGCCAGGACTATCTGGATTTCTATCACCTGCATGTGGCTGTACCCGCGCTGATAGTACAACAGCTACACTCGAACCTCCTGAACAGTTTCCACGGCACAATCATCAATCTCCTTGATGCCCGTGACCGGAATTATGGTGGCGGATTCACCCCCTATGGCCTTTCCCGGCTGGCAGCCCGGAAACTGACGCAATTGCAGGCAGAAGAACTGGGAGCTGCTCTGAGAGTGTACGGGCTGGCATTGGAGCGACTGTTGCCTGATGAATCGAACAGTGGAGCGGTTGGCTTACAGGAGCCGCTGACCGCTGAAGACAGTCAGAAGGGCCTGGGAGCCCTGCACACAGGATTGTTGCGGTTACTGACCCGTAAACTCCCGACAGGAGAAATCCTGACGGTAACAACTGAGCCGGAAGATATGTAATACAGATTTTGTTCCGAATAGCAGGAGCTGGATATGAAGTTGCTGGACGGTGGAATTGCCGGATTTATCGAGACAATGCGTACTCATGATACTGAACGTGTCTGGTGGGTATGGGATCCTGCAGATCAGGTTGTAAAAGTATCACATCCATTCATGCAGGAGATTGCAGAGTGGATGCAGGATGATCGCATTGACTACCAGCGGCATGAAGGAATATTTCTACAGATTGGCCTGAAAACAGGTGCGTTGCAGGGTGCCTTTATACACAACACGGTACGGGGGCAGGCAGCTGGCGGAGTACGTTTCTGGCGTTATGAGAATCTGCGCGACTATCTGCTGGATGGTATCAGGCTGGCAAAGGGGATGACCCACAAGAACGCGCTGGCGGGGCTCTGGTGGGGTGGTGGCAAGGGAGTAATCGCTCGGCCGGATAATGCATCACATCGCGATCCGGAGTTTCGCAGGCAGTTGTTTCGGGAGTATGGAGATCTGATGACATCGCTGCGGGGTTGTTATGTGACGGCGGAGGATGCTGGTGTAAATACCGAAGACATGGCTCAGCTGTTTGCCCGTTCTCGCTTCACTACCTGCATACCTGCTGAACTGGGCGGTAGTGGCAATCCCTCTGTTCCAACTGCGCGTGGAGTTGTCTGTGCCATGGAAGCAGCTCTGGCCACAATGGAAATGGGGAGCCTGCTGGGAAAGACTATCGCTGTCCAGGGTTACGGGAATGTCGGTATTCCGATGATTCGCTATCTGCTGGAGGGTGGCGTATCACGAATCATCGCTGCCGATGTAGATGAACTGCGCCGGGAGCAGGTAGTCCGGGAAATCTCCGATCCCCGTCTCGAGCTGCGTCTGGTGAACCATGATGATAACAGGATACTGACGGAGGAGGTGGATATCGTTTCACCATGTGCTACCGGGGGTACCCTGAATTGTGATACAATTCCAGATTTTAAGGCGGCAATCGTCTGCGGTGCTGCGAATAATCAACTGCGGGACCCGGTAAACGACGGCCCTCTGCTGGTGAAGCATGGTATCACTTATGTTCCCGATTTTCTGGCCAACCGGATGGGCATTGTCAATTGTGCCAATGAACAGAACGGATATGTTCCGGAGGATACCGATTTCCTGCGTCATTTCTCTGAGGGCTGGGAGTATGGTATCCCTGACCTTACCGGACGTATTCTGGAGAACGCGAAGGAAAGCGGCACCGCTACTGATGTGGAAGCGGTACGGCTGGCAGAAGAGTTTGCAGCCCGTCCGCATCCCCTGGCAGGGCATCGCGGCCAGCGAATCATCGAGGGTCTGGTTAACGACCGGTGGGAAGCGCTCTAGCTAGTCGGTGATTTCTATCTCGATAATTTCGGAAATACGGCCAGCAGCCTGCAATAATCTCATCTCACTGAGCCTGGCGTTATAGCGTGCTTCCAGCAGGCCGGAGCGTGTCCTCACCTGGTTTAACTGGGCTTCCCGCATCCGGGTGCCTGTGACCTGGCCCAGGGCGTGAAGCTCCAGCGTACGCCTGAAGTTCAATTCCGCAGCCTGCAGATTATCCTCCTGCACCATGACTATGTAACGGCTGCTGTTATACGCGTCCAGTAATCCGGTCACCTGTGATCTCAGCTGCAGCAGAGCTTCCTCCTGCTCAAGACGGCTGTTATCCCGGGCAATCATGGCAGTCTGCCGGGTGATCCGGTTCCTGCCACCGTTGAAGAGGTTAAAGCTGGCATTCAGGCCGAGGGTCGCGGTTCTGGCCGGATCGGAGAGATCCGGTTGAAAATCATCAGAACGCTGGCTGTAACCAAGTGAACCCTGCAGATCCACACGAGGCAGATAGAGGGCACGAGTCTGCACCAGGTTCAGTCTCGCGGCCTCGACGGCAAGCAGAACTGCCCGATAAGCTGCATTAGACGCTTCAGAGGTTTCCAGTAACCGGTTCAATTCAAGATCTGCTCCGGGATCTACTTCGGGATCCGCGTTAAAAGTTATTCTGTCAGCCAGCCTGACCACGCTGCCGGAGTCACGGTTGAGCTGCAGGTTCAATTCTCGCTCAGCCTGCTTGAGGGCCTGTTCTGACTGAAGCAGCGACACACTGTCCTGGCTCATTTCCACCCGTGCACTGAGTAGATCCACACTGCCTGCCTGCCCGTAAATGGTGGCATTTTCCAGGCGTTGCAGCCGTTGACGGGATATCTCAAGTGACTCCCTCATGATCTGAAGATTACCGGCAGTGCGGGTGACATTGTAATACGCTGCAGCGACTTCCAGCAGGATCTGCTCGATCTGCTGCCGTGCCAGCCAGGAACCGCTATCGCGGGACAGCTGCAATTTCTGAAACTGCTGCCAGTTGCTCATACCATTGAAGAGGGTATATGACGCTGACAGGGCAGCTGAACTGGTTGCTGACCGGCCATCAGGATATGCCTGTGAGTTGCTGATATCCTGCAGGATCAACCCACCCGTCAGATCCAGCCGTGGCAGGAGACCGGCGTTTCCAGGCCGTGATTGTACATCACTCATGCGGGCGCTGTTCAGTGCGACCTGTATTTTGTGATTTTGAGCCAGAGCCATTTCCAGCACATCCTGTAACGCTAGTGGCTCCTGACCGAATGCGGTCAACTGCCCGAAGGAGATCAGTATTATGGCAAGTAACTGTTTGTGCATGAATCATTCCTCGCTTAGGGCTTTTCTGGTGGCAGGTTGCCGGCGTGTAATCTCCAGCACTGCCGGTTCCAGGCTGGTAGCATTCGTCTGCTGCCGGGTAAACAGCCCGTACAATCCGGAACGGGTACTGTTCAGCAACACCAGCAGAGCCGGCAGCATCAACAGTGTCAGCAGGGTGCCGAAGAGCAGTCCGTATGCCACAGAAATTGCCATCGGTGAAAGGAACTGCGCCTGATGACTGGTTTCGAAAATCAGCGGCCCCAGACCGGCTACAGTAGTGAGTGTGGTCAGGAGCACCGGTCTGAACCTGCTGATACCGGCGTCATACAGGGCAGTACAGAAATCTTTCCCATCCCTGAGCTTACGGTTCATCGTACAGACCAGCACCAGAGAATCGTTAACCACAATCCCGGCCAGGGCAATTACTCCGAACATGGATAACAGACTGAGAATGTAACCCTGCAGGTAATGTCCCCAGGCAACTCCAATCAGGCTGAACGGAATCAACAGGAAGATCAGCAGTGCCTGCAGGAAGGAGCGAAAAGTAAAAACGACAATCACAAATACCGTGATGATAATCGGGGGCGCCACCAACTTGAAAGCGTTCATTGTTTTGTCGGTTTCCCGGCTCTGCCCTTCAAAACGGAAACTGACATCCGGGCAGGATGTCGCAATTGCAGGAAATATCTCCTGCTGAATTTCTGCAATGATATCGGGAACGGAATCCTTGCTGTCCGCCAGATCGGCTTCCACATTAACCACCCGTTCACCATCGACGTGATACAAAGCCATCACGCCCCTGTCCAGGGACAGATCGGCGATTTCATGCAGCGGGTACTCACGGCCGTCGGTAAGGCGGATTCGCATATCGCGAAGTTGCTCAATCGTTGTCCGCTCCTCGCTCGCATACCGCACCCAGAGTCTGACCTCATCGGTGCCACGGATGATACGCTGCGCCTCCTGACCATGGAATCCACCTCGAATCTGACGCAGTACTTCTGCTGGTGACAATCCGAGCGAGTACGCTTTATCTTTCAAAGTAACTGTTACCTCGCGCAAACCGGGTGGATCGTTGTTAATAACATCCTTAAGTTTGCTGATCCGCTGTAATTCTGACTGCAGGGTTTCCTTGGCCTGCCGTAGCTGGGCAATATCATGACTGCTGATTGCAATGGAGATCGGCATTCCCCAGTGGCCGGCGCCACCGACCTGCAGTTTCTCCGCACCTGGAACCGGGCCTATCTGTTTGCGTATAATTCCAGCTACTCCCCTGCTGGATAAATCCCTGTATTCGCTGGCTACCAGGATAACTATCAGGCGTCCCTCGTTTGTACCGGGGCCCACCCAGCGAGCTATATTATGGACCAGGTCCACTTCAGGATTATGGTGTTCATGATAATAGTCGTTTGACCGCCAGACCGCCTGTTCAATTCCGCTCAACAGGCTGTCGGTTACAGCAGCGGAAGTGCCCGCCGGCATTTCCAGCGTGATTCCCACATTGTTCATTTCTATGTTGGGGAAGAAAGTGGTTTTAATCACACTGCCTTTCAAAGCGCCCAGGGTGATGATTGCCAGGGCAATGGGGATTGTGACAGCAACTACCGGTCTCCGCATCACCCAGCGCAGCATGGGCGCATAGGTCTTATCCCGGAACCAGAACATCACCTGCTCAGACCAGGTTTCAATTCTGCCGCGCTGGCTTGGATCCCGCCTCAGGGCGCGGGAATGAGCGATATGCCCCGGAAGTATGAATATCCCCTCAACCAGTGAGATGAGCAGGGTGGCGATAACCACAAAAGCGATGTCACTCGCCACATCACCCAGATGCCCTTCCAGGAAAAAGAAAATCGAGAAGAAAACAATGGTAGTAAACACCGCAGAAATCACCGCCGGTAACACTTCGAGGGTGCCGTTAACTGCTGCGTCTAACGGGGACTCACCCAATTCATAGTGCTGGTATATGTTCTCAGCGATCACGATACCATCATCGACCAGGATACCGATCACCAGAATCATCGCCATCAGCGACATCACATTGAAAGTAAGACCATACAGTGGCCCCAGCATGAACATACCGGCAAATGAAAGGGGAATGCTGAGCGCCACCCAGAAGCTGAGTCTTGCAGTCAACGAAAGGGAGAGGAAGAGCAATACCAGAATTATTCCCAGGAAGCCGTTCGAGGTGAGAATATCGATTCGCTCCCCCACTACGGCGGAGCCGTCCCGTATTACGTTAATTCGTAATTCCTCCTGCTCGCTGTTAAAGCTGCTGATATATTCATGCACCTGACCGGCGATATCGAACATATCCTCCTGATTGGTTTTGAGGACTTCGATAATGACTGCCGGCCGGCTGTTGAAGTAGGAGCGATTTGGATCATCCGCCCAGCGGTCACTGATGGTTGCTATCTGTCCGAGTGTGACCGTGCTGCCATTCGAATGAGTACGCACTACCAGACTCTCCAGGTCTTCAGCGTAGTAACCGAGGTTGTCGGTGCGGATCAGGAATTCCTCTTTCTCCCCCCTGATGGTACCACCTGTCATTCTGATGTTAGCACTGCCGATGACTGCTGCGACTTCCTGGAAGCTGAGTCCATATGAGCGGAGCGCGCTTTCACTGAAGCTGATCTCGATTTCCTCAGCTGGAAAACCGCTGAGACCTACTTTGGATATACCCTCACGGGCAAGCAGGTCCCGTTCTATCCTTTGACCGGCAGTTTTGAGTGTTGTGAGATCCACATCACCACTCAGGGCGAACGAGATCACAAAATCGGTCCGCTCCATTTTGAAGATATTGACCTGCTCCATACCGGCGGGGAATGAGGTGACCCTGTCAACAGCGTTCTTAACCTCCTGCAACATGTCGTTAGCATCGTGACCGGCCTGCAGTTCCACATTGATCATGGCACTGTTCTCACTGGATGTGGAAGTCACCCTTTCAACACCGGTCAATCCCCGCAGGTTGTCCTCAATCTTGAGGGTGATTCCCTCCTCAATTTCCAGAGGTGAAGCACCGGGATAGGCGGCATTGATAATGATGTTGCGCGAAGGGACATCCGGAAAGAAAGTGGTCTTGATGGTCTGGAAACTGAAGAAGCCGAAAACGAACAGCAGAAGCAGAATGGCGTTTCCCAGTACCGGGTGTCTGACGAAGTAACGTATGATAGGCATGTTTTGTTTCCGGTTAAGAGTTAACGCAGTTCTTTCAGGCTGACGCCGTCCCCGGCACCTGGAATCACAGTTGACAGGATCATAATGCCTGTCTTGAGTCCACGCACATAAACGGTTTCACCCTCAACACCCAGAATGTCCACTGTATGCTGGTGCAGGACACCATCAAGGACCCGGTAAACCTGATTCTGGTCAACCACTGCAGTGGCTGGTAACACCGCTACCCCGGTATAGGAAGCTATCCGGATATCACCGGTCAGGTAGAGACCATCCAGAAGACGGGTGTCGGCTATGGCAACGGACACTCCAACTGTCTCGGTGCGTGAATCAACAGCGTTATTGATTCGTGTAATGTGGCCGATGAACTCACCTTCAACAGCATCACTGCTCAGGGTGACCTTCTGACCTATCTGCAGCTGAGAAAGCTGACTGACCGCAACCGCGCTCTGCAGCTCAAAAAGCTCAGTCCCGATGTAAACACCAACACGCTGCGCACTCCGGACCCAGGTGCCAGGTGTTACCTCAGCCTCCGCCAGAATGCCGTCAAATGGGGCCAGTAGTGTGTAACGGGTTAGAGTTTCTTCCATGCTGCGGGTGTTGTAGAAAGCGCTGTGAATGTTACGGGCCCCCAGAAAATACCGTAGCGCCGGTGGACCCTCCTCAGGTAGCGCCGTCAGGGGCGCTTCCAGGGAGAAATCAGCTATGTACCGTTCCCAGTCAGGCGCTTCCTCCGGGAAATCCAGTTTCAGATCAGGCAGCATGTTGGTCAGCTGATTCAGCAGGCTGCTCTTCTGGGCGAGCAGATTCAGGTGAAATATGGATGCATCGATCTGGAGCAGTGTATCACCTCTGGAGAAGCGGCTGCCTGCACGAAACGGTTGCTGACCCTCACTGCTGTTACCTGCAACTTCAGAATAAAGGTCAATCCGGTCCATTACTAACAGGCGGCCACTGATTCTGATATCATTACTGATGTCCTGCAGCGTAACCCTGGTGGTTGCGATCCGTTGACCGGTTGCAGCAGATGATGACTCCCGCTTAAGCGGTTTCTTCTGGCTGCTCAGAACATTGCTGATCACAAGGCTGACCAGTATCAGCCCTACGATGAGCAGGAAGGAGATGATTTTTCCACGCATCGTATCCTCTGCTTTGATTCACATTTGTTTGGTCATGTCTGGAATGACATCATGCTGAAGTACAACTATGATAAGATTTCAGAGCAGTTGCAATCAGTAGTTATCATTGATTTCCAGGGAGGTGGCATGCAAAAGTGGATTATGAGAACCAGAAAACCGTGCTGAGTACTTCACATAGTAGAATAATTAACAATACGGAACATTATTAAGCAACAGTTGTCCAGCAGGTGATGGCTGTTTGCCTCACCCTGTTGGCCAGCGCAATCAACTGATATGCTCAAACCACCCCCACCCACTTATCTGGATCTATTCTGTCATTACGTACAACAGCCGTAGTCAGGTCGCGGCTCTGCATGATAAAAAGCTCCTTTGGCAGATGTTCGAGTAAGCTGTTATCCGGGTCAACCAGCTCCACGCAGATTTTTGCATGGGGGTTGAGTTTGAGGATACGGGTGGCAATATGAAGTGTCTTTATGTCGGGATCGCTGAACCGCAGGTTGGCAAAAATAAAAACATAGTCAGCATACTCTGTGTTGGCCTGTTTCAATGCCGACGGATTGATGGGGACACCCCGCACATAATGGTACTGTGGGTAGGGGTTACGTGAAACAAGATCGGATATGATCGCTATTTCAATTCCCGCCAGTGTCTTACTTGTGGGCAGAGACTGGATCAGCTCATCAGCAATAGCAGTGTACTCACAGATAACGATATGATTACGCGCTTTAACCCGGGCTGTGCCGAAGTTTTTCCGTTCGACAAATGCATGAACAGATTCAGCAATGATCGCCACCATATTAGCGAAAACAAAGAAACCGACGACGATGGTCACAACGCTGACAATACGTCCCGGCCAGGTCAGGGGTACGATATCACCATAACCCAGTGTGGTTGAAGTCACGATCCACCACCAGAGAGCGTCAGCAAAACTGCGGATCTGTTGCGGGTTAATTGAATACTCAAACAGCCAGAATAGCGGTGTGGTGATCACCAGGCTGGCGAGAGTAATAAACAGCAGTATCTGGAGACGCTTTTTCATCTGTTTCCTACGTCGATATCATCTCCGCATAGGCTTTAACTGCCCGCCACTGGCCAGCTCCGTCAAGCTGAGCTTCCTCCAGCACCTTGTGTGCCTGACCACTGCCGAGGTAACGGTTACCTCGGTATGGGTGAAGGCTGGCAGCACGTCCCTGATCGGAACGAACCCAGCGGTGGAGTGTCGGCATTGTGAAACCGGTAATTCCCATCGCCTCCATTGCCAGCTCCTCCGGGAAAATGGCTTTCTGTTCCTCTACCGGTAACGCATCAAAAAGTTCAGCGCTGGCAATGTAGTAGATGTTAAGGTTCAGTCCGGCTTCATCAATCAGCGGGAGAACGTCGGTCAGGAAAACATTGGTTACGCCACTGCCCTGAATTACGATGGTTCCGTGATATAAATCGGAATTCCGGTCAGCCTGACGCATGGCATAAACACCTTTGATTGCGGCATTCACAGGTGGCAACCCCAACGCCTCCCGGTCGAGTATTTTCTCGTTGGGCCGGGTGACAAAAGGTGCAATTACTGCCGGGCGCTGCCGCAGGGTCTCGGTTAACAGTGGCCAGATTTCATTGGGGTCCCAGGGGGTCAGAGTAACGGTGATTCCGCCCGGGAAGTTTTCCTGCAAAAGCTGTAGCGGTTGCGGGTCAGCGTGTGTTGGGCCATCCTCACCGGTTTTCAGACCGGCATGAGCACAGACCATCAGGAAGGGGTTGAACTCGCTGCCGTTGTATTCCCGGGCAGCCTGCTGACCGATACCGTGCAGCCTGGCAGTGATATGTTCAAGCGGTGCTATAAATGCTCCATAAGATGAAGCGACACCGATGCCGGTACCGAAAGTTGATATACCTGCCATCAGGCCACCCATGGCATCCTCGCAGATTCCACCGACAGAAAGCTGACGTGAACCGGGATTACTCTTTGCGTTCCAGAAACCTGCATCATAACCGGCGTTGACGGCGCTGATGCTGGTGGAACCGTATAGATCAGCAGCCGCGACCAGGATAGAACCTCCCGATTGTCGATTCAGGTAATTGAGTGCATTACCGAGTGAAGCGCGCAGCGTAGTGTTGCTGCCGACAGCTGTCTGGAGTTCTGCCGGAGTCTGCAGAGGATCCTGAGTATAAATGTTATCTACTGCCGGAGCGTTATCACGGGGATTCCGGTTAAGAGCGTCAAGGCGCAAGGCGGCCTGTTCCAGCCGCTCTCCCAGGTGGGTGCGCATATCCGGGTTGGCAGCAATCACCTCACGCATCAACATCAGGAAATCGTAGAAGAGTGCTTCCACAGATTCGTCATCCTGTTCACCATCAGGGTGGGGGAAGGTGATATTAAAACGTGACTCAAACGGTTTCAGGAATTCATAAAACTCGGGAGAGCAGAATTTGTGACCGGCGCCGTGTGACTGGCGTCCTTCTATACCGTACTGCCACCCCTTGACAGTGCGATAAACAATACAGGTCGGTTGATCGTTGAGCCTGTCTTTAGCCAGTTGCTGCGCGGCCAGGATCTGTCTGTAATCGAAACCATCTTCAACATAGATCACATTCCAGTCATGCAGCCAGGCGAACTCGAGTGGATTCCACTGTACATAATCGCCCGGTGTGTCACCATCGCGGCATACCTGATCGGAATCAATAGAAGCCTGATTCCAGTCGAGGTGCATGATAATGTTACTGACCTGAGCGGTGGCTGCGGCAGCCATCGCTTCATGTGCGCGTCCCGGAGTAAGCCCTCCTTCTCCTTCGATAATGTGTACAGAGGGGGCCTGGTCCGCATAGTAGTCGAGCGCACCGTAGGCAAGTCCGAACGAAGTGGTAACACCAACTCCGGAGGCACCTGTCGAAAGCTTAACGAAAGGAACCAGAGGTGTGGGATGCCCATCCAGCGGCCTGGCCTTGAATTTCCTGAACAGTGGTGTATGCTGGGTGGGGTTGCGGCGGAAACCGAGCAGGTCTTCCAGACGCATCTGTCTGCCTTCGTCAACAGGAAGAGCCTGTTCGTTGTGCTGTTTGAGTAGTTCGTTACGCAGAGCCCACATTGCGTAAAGCCCCAACGCTTTGTGCCCCGCTGCGTAAGAAATTATGTCGGCATCCTTACGATCCGGATCCTGCATGGCATAATCCATGCTGCTGAACAGCAGCGCTTCCACAGTGCGTCCCGAAGAGATGCTGCCCCCCGGGTGTCCCGATTGTGGCACAAAATTATACAGTATGCCACAGAGTGTGCGATAGATCAGGTCGAAGTCTTCGATGTTCTTCAGGAAATCCTGCGGTGGGGATGGTAACTGATCCACTACTTCCGCAACCCTGATATAGACACCACGCCGTGAGCCGAATTTCATTTCCCCGGTGGGTACACTGGCCATCATTTCCTCCTGAAGACTATTATTACATCCGGATTTTGATCTCGCAAATTATTGAATATATAGCGATTCTCAAACAGAATTGTCTTTTATAAACAGTCAAAAATGGTTCGTTGCAAGGTAACGCTTTAGAATCGCTTTTTAGTATTCCCGGAAGTGATAATTTGTATCGTTGGTTTTTCGCTAAAGCGTTGCGTTGCAACGAAGCGGGAAATACTATTTCTATCGCTCCAGGGAAATCCCGGTATAGAGAACCTCAGTCTGAACCGGTGTGGGGGATGTTGTGGAAAAGTGGTTGTCACTGAAGAATGAGTAGATGACGAACAGTACAGGTATTGAACTTAACTGGCCCGGGCGGAAAAAGCAGATTGAACTCACTGCTGTACCACAGAGTGGTCTCCCGCGGTTGTTCTTCCCGGTATGTGGTAATGCAGGGAGATCGAATGTAACACAGCCTGCAGCAAATTTACTGTTACAGGGTGACAACGCACCGGGTCTTCGTCACCTGCTGGCAACTGTGCGGGGTGAAGTACAGTTGATCTATCTTGACCCTCCCTTTGCCACCGGCAGAAAATTCCATCAACCCGCGGGGCAGAAAAATAAGCACACAACAGGAACGATCGCCTATCATGACAACTGGCAGCACAGCAGAGGCACTTATCTGAATCTGCTGGAGGAACGGTTGCGGCTCTCCCATGAGCTGCTCTCCCGCAGCGGTTCGCTTTATCTTCATCTCGATTACCGCATGGCACCGATAGCCCGCCTGTTGCTGGATGAGATCTTCGGTGCGAACTGTTTTGTCAACGAGATCATCTGGTACTACCGGACTGGAGGCATGCCGGAGAAGCTGGGCTTCGGCCGCAAGCATGACACGCTGCTTTTCTATGTCAGGGATCCGGACCAGGCTCGCTGGCACCGTCAGCAGGAGAAATCATACCTGAGCCATAAATACGGCTTCAGTAATATTGAACTGCATGAAGATGAGCAGGGCATCTACACCATGGCCAATATGCGGGATGTATGGGATATCCCCGCTCTGCGTGGAAATCAACCGGAACGGGTGGCGTACCCGACACAGAAGCCGCTGGAGCTGCTCTCCAGGATCATCCTGGCATCCTCCGACCCTGGTGATCTCATACTCGACCCCTTTGCAGGCTCCGGAACGACACTGGTGGCAGCGGAGAAGCTGGAGAGGCGCTGGATCGGGCTGGACAATTCCCCCCTGGCCATTTCCGTGATACAAGATCGTATGGCAGGGCTACAGCAACACAATGCCTATGAACTTCAGTCGCTCACACAGGTTGCACATATGCAGTACCCGCAGGAAACCCGGGTTAAACAGGAGCGGCAGTTTCAGGAAAATGTGCTCGGTTGTTACGCTGCAGAACCGGTCAGTGATAAACTGTATCACGCCCACCGGGATGAGTCGGCTCTGTTTGTTGATAATCTGCGTAAGGCTTTGACAGCAGGCACTCTCCGTAAACTGCTCGAGGAATGCGGGCAGGATGGATTTCAACGGTTACTGTTACTGACTGCGGGTAGAGAAACAGCTCAACTGGATTCCTGGCGCCGGGAAGCAGAGCGGCAGGATATCAGGTTTACCATAAAACAGATACCGGGGGAGCTGACCCGCGGTGAGAAGACCAATCGAAACAGGCTGACCTTTGACGAAATACCCGGGCTGGTATGGAGAGGTCGAACGAGGAAGGGGGAGCGCTATCTGGAACTGATAGAACTCCAGTTTAATGACCCCTCGCCACGGCAACAGGAACTGCTGGAGAAGACAGGTTGGAGGGGACTTGTCAGCAGCTGGTGGGTGCGGGACCGGCACGGCACCGTACTATGGCAGAGTGGGGCGCTGAAGGTCCAATCCGGTAATGAACCGCTGTTTTCAGGGCAACTGCCTTCAGGTAAAAAACTGAAACTGGAAGTACGAAACCTGCAGGGCATTGTCTGGTAGACCGGTTCAGTTTTGTGATACATACCGATGCTTATAACAGGTGCCCCTGTGGATAAGTCATCGGATGCATCGGTTGCTTCGAGGCTTTGTGAAGCTTTCTGAGAAAGCTCTGGAAGTAAACAAGCCTCGCTTCAGAATAGTATTGCTGTCATAACGCATTTTGATACGGATTTTGGTCTTCAGCAATACTATAAACCTGATTTGAATGTAAAATTGCAGGCTGCCAGAAAACTCTTGCATTCATAGCAGTGAGCCTCTAAAATGGTCATCTGATTTTGGGATATCGTCCAATGGCAGGACACACGGCTCTGGACCGTGTAATCGGGGTTCGAATCCCTGTATCCCAGTAAACTTCAAGAAAGCCAGCCGCAAGGTTGGCTTTTTCTCTCATTGCAGAAGGAAGTTCACACCTCGTTGACTGGCTGCACATCAACTGAATTCTGCAAACCTCTCGAATCACCTCATGTGTGTGCGACTCATCGTTGGGTTGGATGGTATTATACTGGTTGTCCGGGCAGTTATGGTAATCGTGAAAACGTAACAGCAGCCTGAAGTGAAATTAAAGTTGCGTACATCATGGAAAGATATAATATGTTACATATGAGTCAGTAGTGCACAATAGGGGAAAAATAAAGCAAACGCGAATTGGTAAATGCCGGAATCACCGAGTATTGCACGGAAAAAAAGAAGCAGTAATAGTGGCCAGTATGGTGATGGTAGTAAGTGGTAAGTATGGTATAGCGGATGGGACCAGTAGTAAAAAAACCAGGAGAAATAGTGTCAGATATCTTGTTCGCAATCTGGAATGATAAATATAGTATTGGTTCCCAGACACTGGACAGCCAGCATCAGGGCTTGTTTGATATAATCAACGAGCTCTACGAGGCTACGCAGCATGATTTCCATCAGAAACATGTACAGGATCTGGTAAACAAACTGAAGCTTTATATTCAAAACCATTTTGCTGATGAAGAGCAGGTCATGGAGAAGATCAACTACCCGCTTATCAACGAACGGAAGAAAGCGCATTCAGCATTTAAGCGCCAGGTGATGGAATTTGAACATCAGATTTCAAGCGAAGGTTTGTCCCCTCAGGAAATGCTTCGCTTTGTTAAGGACTGGTTGATAAAGCACATTATGAACATGGATAAGAAGATTGAACCGTTTCTTGCCGAGTATAGGCAGTCCGAAGAATCAACCTGAACAGGATGAGAACAGGAAGAACTGGAGTTACATCTATCAACAGATCATTACTCCGTCCAAACTCGCACATATCCCTTTCCCCCCTTGTAAATGACAAAAATAACACCTACATTTACCCATACAAACACCTGACTGCGTTTCTACAGATTCCAGCCTCAGGGAGCAGTTATGAGAAAACCGATATTACTTGCTTCAGTTATTGCAATCCTGCTGTGGCTGCAACCGGCAGAAGCTGAACCCGGTCAGATCACCGGTGTATACGCGGGATATTCCTCTATTGAAAAAAACTATGAAATGCTGTGCGGGTATAAGTGCGACACCATTTACGGTTGCAGGATCAGCACTCTGGGGCTTTCAACTACTGTTAATGATGGGCTGGATATAACCGGGCTGATTTCAAAAATCGTATCGGACCTGGAATACACCTCAGAGGACGATGAACGGGTTTCTGAAATGGACAAAGGTATTGGATTAGGAGTACTCCTTTCCGGCCATCCCACTGAGAGTTTAACCACGCACTTCACTTCGCTGATTTCCAATCATGCCTATATGATGCTTCTATTCAGTTTTGGAGTTGGCTATTATCACAGTTTCGCACAATCTCAGAGGGGAATAGAATTCTCACTGCACCTTCCCACTTTCGGCAGGATGAGTGATGGTAGCCAGTATCACTGGGGGTTTTTCGATTTCGGGAAATCAATAACTGTCAGTGCAGGGCTCAAGTGGTAACCCATCCGACTTCTCTCGGATATCTCCCTTTAACTGTTAACTTGTAGCCTGTCTGTCGTACTGCGCCAGCCGTTAAAATCTATGCTTCATGTAACCTGAAACCGGACACCCCTTGAAAGACCGCAACAACAAGCGTCTGGAAGCTTTTAAAGCAAATCCCCGCCGTGCGCTCTGGACACTGGCTTTGCCTGTACTGTATGGTATGCTGGTGCAGACTGCATACAGTATTGCGGATATGATTTTTGTCGGGCGGATTTCCTCTGATGCGATTGCCGCACTCTCGTTTAATTTTCCGATCATCTTCTTTGCGCTGGGTATTACTTTCGGGCTGGGTTCCGGCCTGACTGCCGTTATCGCCCGTTCCATCGGGGCGGGTAACAGCGAGGACGCGGAGAACGCCGCTGAACATGGGTTGCTGCTGGGTGTTCTGCTGGGGGCTGTCTTCACAGCAGGTGGTGTCCTTTTTGCCGAACCATTATTGACACTGATCGGTGTGACACCGGAGCTGCTGGAACCCTCAAGCAGCTATTTTCGCATTATAGCCTATGGTTTTATCTTCTCATCCTCAGCGGTAATGTTTCGTTCCATTTACAATGGTGAAGGAGACACCCGTCTGCCGGTTGTTATCCAGAGTGGTGGCTCCATTCTCAATATCATCCTCGATCCCATTTTCATCTTCAGTTTTGGCTGGGGTATCCAGGGAGCTGCCTGGGCGACATTCATCAGCCAGCTGCTGGTAGCACTGGTATTCGTATATATGGTATTTGTCAGGAGGCGTATCCATCTGCGACTGCGCCTGGCGGTTTTCCGCTTCCGCCGGACGATACTGCGTGATATTCTGCGCATCGGTCTGCCGGCATCAATGTCGATGGTGATCATGTCCTTCGGTGGCGGTCTGTTCAATTTCATCCTGATCCGCTTCTCTCCAGCTGCGGTCGCCGGTTATCAGGTAGCGATTCGCCTTGACCAGCTCTATTTTCTGCCGATCATCTCGATCGCCATGGCACTGGTGACACTGGTCGGGATGTTCTACGGGGCCCGCCGTCTCGATCTGATTCGCATGGTCGTGCGCTACGGGATGAGTACTGCAGTCATAATTGGTATCAGCTGTGGGGTGGTTTTCTGGTTGATAGCACCTTATGTCTTCCGGATTTTTACACCGGACCTGGAAATCCAGCGGGTAGCTATCGCTTACATTCGCACAATCGTATTTGTTTTTCCGCTGATTTCAGTCGGTATGACTTCCGGCCGTATTCTGCAGGGGCTGGGACGGGGAACTCCCATGCTGGTCATCACCTCTATCCGGGTGGCTCTGGTAAGTGCACCACTGGCCTGGATTTTCACACAGATACTGGGCAAACCGCTGGAATGGGTCTGGTACGCAATGGTCATCTCAATCTGCATCTCAGCATCCACCGCATTCACCTGGCTCAACCATCGTTTCCGGCAGGTTAAGGTGGAAATGGGTGAGTGAGATCTGTTAGATTTTTCATACATATACAAAGTGACTCCAGCGTTAATGTAGATTCACCCATAAGAAGTAATCGTAGTATTAGTTCGAACTCTGTTGCTGGCATAAATATTGCTTGAATAGCTGTTATATCGGAATAGCATCGGTTACCACAAACCGAACCGGAACAGATGAAACCAACAACTGTTCATAGTATTTCCAGAAAAGAATTGCAGTGCAGATTATCATTTCTGGGAAATACTGTTAAGCGATTCTTAAGTGACTGTTTTCGAAAGACAGTTTCTTCTGAGAATCGCTGTTAATAGATAACGCAGTCCAGATCCTGGATTTGCATTACGCGACGATTCCACATTCCTTCAGTTTTCAGATGCAGGTTTTCATCGATCGGCAGCCCGCAATGACAGCCTGCATAGAGATATTGAAGTCCCCTGCATCCCGGGGTTCCATGGATTTCCAGAAAAAATAGCTCAAAGGATGCTTGTCATTTCATAAAGTTTCATTTGACAAGGAGAGAACCATGCTAAAAGAACTTCTATTTCAACCATTGCTCCTCTGCCTGCTGGTTACGGCATTCAACCTCAACGCTCCAGATGCTTATGCCAGCGAACTGGCAGCGAACCAGCGTGCACTTGAAACCAGGGCTTATCCTGTAATCGGTCCTGACTCTCGCTTCGCCCCGGGGCCGGTCGCATTCGGAAATGGTGACTGGCGTCCCTGCAACCGCGATGCCTGGCTGATTGGAAACAGCTGGTACGATTATCAGCATAACGCCACCCAGGGCAAGCAGATCGCGGTCAGTGAAAACGGCACTGTCCATATCTGCTGGATGAAGGGTTACAATGAGGGGGCCAGTGACCGGCATGCTGTCTATGTCTGTTATCAGGAGGACACTCTATACGGGCCGGTCTCAGTTGACAACACCGCCCGTTCCGGTTATTGCACCATCGATGTTATGGACAGCATCGGGATGTACGAAAATGCCGCTGTGGTCGCCTTTCACCAGAACCCCGGTAGTGGCCTCGGTACAACGGTTTCACCAGATTGGGGTAGCTGCTGGCTGGCTTTCCTGCCCTGCAATCATCCTCCAACTGAGTTTCCCCCGATCTGGCCTCATATCGCCATCGACAACAGCAACAAAGTTCATGTCATCGCTATTCCGGAAACCGGAGGTGGTATCAGCTATGACGCCACTCTCGATTTCGCTACCTGGGAAACTCCTGCCTGGATACCGATCCCCACATCAGGTGGCGGCATTTCTGCCACTGTAGTGACCTCCGAATTTGACGATCAGGTAGCCATCCTTACTCATAACCACCTGCCGCTGCATCCCAACGAAGGTGGATTGATTTTTTCCCAGATGAACAACGATGTCTGGGTGCATATCTCCGCAGATGGTGATTTCACCGACTGGGAGCAGGTCAGCAGCATCAATGTCACACAGATGGAAGATGCGGAAAACACAGAGCATCCTCTCCCCGGCCATGTCTACGGGTATTGCGATATCGACGGTGTGTTTGACAGTGATGGCAACCTGCATTTAGGCTATACCACCCGGCCCTACTGGGCGGACTACACACTGCTGGACGGCGTGGTAGCGGACAGCACCTACTTTGAACGGTGGGCGCGTACCGGCCAGGTATGGCACGCAATGATTGCCGCGGTGGATGAGGAGATCGAGTTCAGTCATATCGCCGGTTATGTTGGCAGCAATAATGAGGATCACGCTGACTTCGCCACCTACTTCGATGGTGATCCGGGTGGCTGGGGTTCGCTGAACGATCGTCCTTCCCTGGCGATTGATCCGGCTACCAACACCCTCTACTGCATGTGGCGCAATTTCACCAATCTGCCTGACACCTCTGCAGGTGGTTTTTCTAACGCCGATCTCTGGATGCGCTCTTCCTGCGACTATGGCAGCAGCTGGGGGCCGGCGGTCAATATCACCGACACCTATGCACCAGCCTGCGTAGCGGGTGATTGCGCTTCGGAAGCCTGGGGCACTCTGGCAGAAATCGTATATGATGGTAAGTTGCACCTTGAGTTCCTGGAAGACCTGGATGCGGGTGGCATCGTACAGGATGAAGGTGCATGGACCGACAACCCGGTCTGGTATGTGCAGGTCCCGGTGGAGGATGTGCCCTGCGGAGATGCCTGGAACAGTGCCGCTCACGCTACCTGTCTTGCAGGAACCGCCTGGAACTGGGGAGCGCTGGAGGATGGTAGCTATGAGATAGTCGATTTCATGCATCTGCTTAACGAAGGTGCTTCAACCCTGACACTGGATTCGATCGAGCTTCTGTATTTCGAGAATATCCCCGATATCGATGTCTCACAGATCAATGGCAATCTCGGTGATCCAGTGGAACTATATCAGGTTGGACTCTATGAATATGTCTGGAATGCAGTTATCGGTGATGATGAATATGACGCCGTAATCCGCTTCCATACGAGTGGTGGTTCGGTGGACTTTACACTGGCCAACCGCAATCCGCTCGATCTGGAGACTGCCCAGAGTATGCTCTGGTGGGAGGATGTTCCCCCCGCAGAGGCGCGGTCACCACAGACCATCACCCTCGCGCAGAACTATCCCAACCCTTTCAACCCGACGACCACAATCGAATACACTCTGGCGACACCAGCAACAGTACAACTTGAGATCTACAATACGCTGGGTGAGATGGTGGCACAACCTGTCGGGGGTTACCGTGCTGCCGGTACACACAGTGTAGTTTTTGATGCAGGTGATCTCGCCAGTGGGGTTTATCTGTACCGGTTGACAGCAGGGAACTACAGCGTCACTCAGAAAATGGTACTGGTAAGATAGAACGACATCCCTCCCCCACACCGCAAGGTGGAGTTAGCTTCAAAAGTTGTGTATAAGAATGGGCAGTGTTCCTAAATTGTGAG
>CAZCRT010000024.1:46949-48403 GCA_964501185.1 uncultured Bacteroidia bacterium | reverse complement strand
CCGCAAGGTGTTAGGGGGGTTTTTTAAACATTAGACTAGATTCCCGCCTGCGCGGGAATGACGTAACGGAGTAAATGGGGTATTGCTATACGCCCCTGCTGATACCTGTAGACCAACAATGAGGCCACCATGCATAAAACCAGTTATCTCTTCGTCCTGATCCTGTTCGCTACTCTCTTCATCGGCAAAACCGGTTTCGCTTCTCTCACCATCCCCGCCGGTCAACTGGTTGCGGAGCCGCGCGCACTGGAGCTGCGGCAACCACCGAATCCATTTCCCTCTATCGAACAGCAACCTGGAAGGGTAGCTTTCAGCAATAGCCGTTCAGATAGGGATCGTGAGCAATGGCTATTGGGGACAACCTGGCTTGATTGTCAGAGTATCGGTTCCGCCGGAAAGCAGATTGCCTGGGGTATCGGTTGAGGCGGGTTTACCAATATCTGTTGGTCAACAGTTCTTATCGATTCAGGTGAACGGAGTGTTTGTTATACAAGCTTTTGTGAAGGTGAAGTTGTCACCAGCATCCTGGCTATCTCTGACCATGCAGGCTTCTGTACGGTTGATTTATTCAGTGAGTCAGCAATCTACGCTAATGCTCCGGCAGTTGCCTTCCAGTATAATCAGGCAGACTATCTGATATGTACGTATGCTGTCGACTATAGTCCCGGCTGGCACGCGTTCCTCCCTTTCAACCATCCGGTTGTAGAAATCTGGTCGCAGGATCAACCGATCAGCCCACACATGGTTATTGATACTGATGACAGGGGGCATCTGCTCGCAACACGCGTGGTCGCTAATACTATCTGGTACGACGTTATCACCGAGTTCTGCGAGTGGGAAACGGGTTGGATTGAACTGCCGGTTTCCACAGCGGCCATCTCAGCGGTTCCGGTCTCTTCAGAGTTCGACAGCCGGGTAGCACTACTGGCTCATAACCGTCTTGAAACCAGTGTTCCTCCCCTGCCGATTGATTCCCTGACCAATGATGTCTGGGCCTTCATTTCAGAAGATGGTGATTTCACTGATTTTGAACAGGTGGCTGCAGTCAATGTTACCGATCTGCTCGATGCGGAAACAACCGCTCATCCTCTGCCCGGTCATATCTATGCCTTCTGTGATCTCGATGGCATCTTCGACAGTGAGGGTAATCTGCATGTTGTCTACACAACACAGCCCCACTGGTATGAGACCACATTACTGGACGGTCAGGAAATGGAGCCCCATTCTCTGCGCTGGTGCTGGACAGGGCAGATCTGGCACGCGTTGATCGATCCGGTGGGGGAGGTGCTGGAGTACAGCCATATCGCCGGGTTTGTTGGTGAGAACAACGAAACCGATCCGAACCACTCCGGTTACTTCGAAAGCGATCCGGGGCGCACCAGTAACGCATCAATACAGGATCGTCCCTCACTGGCAATCGACGTTACCAGTGGGACTCTCTACTGTATGTGGCG
>CAZCRT010000024.1:32655-46849 GCA_964501185.1 uncultured Bacteroidia bacterium | reverse complement strand
ACCGGTGAATATCGGTATGTCTGGAATGCAGTTATCGGTGATGATGAGTATGACGCCATGGTTCGCTTCCACACGAGTGGTGGTACGGTTGATTTCAAACTCGCCAACCGCAATCCGCTCAATCTGGAGACGGCGCAGAGCTTTCTCTGGTGGGTGGAAAGCGTTCCAGGTACAGAAGTCTCCGTCAACCCGCAGGCCATCACACTCGCACAGAACTATCCCAATCCGTTCAACCCGGCTACAACTATTGAATACACTCTGGCGACACCGGCAACAGTGCAACTTGAGATCTTCAATTCGCTGGGGGAGATTGTGGCAGCCCCTGTTAATGAATACCGGCCTGCCGGCACACACAGCGTAGTTTTTGATGCTGGTGACCTCGCCAGCGGGGTTTATTTCAGCAGATTGTCAGTTGAGGAAAACAGTGTTTCCTGTAAGATGATGTTGCTACGTTAACAGTGACAAAGGTGTGGTCTCATTTCTGAGACTACCGGGCTGCTCGACAGGAGCAGCAGAATTCGTAACAGGGAGTGTATCATGTCTAAGCCGCAATTTTCACTGTTAACATTACTGGCCATCAGCTTCTCGCTTCTATCAGCTGCCGGTCTGCTGGCAAATAATCTGACTGCCGAACCTCGCGCATTGCACACTGGAGCCTTGACCACTCCCGGGATTGATGTAGCCGCTCCCGGCAATTTTTCCCTCAGCAATTCCCGTTGGGATTACGACTATGACAACTGGCAACTTGGTATCACCTGGTGGGATCTTCAACACACCGGCTCCAACGGCAAGCAGATTGCAGTCAGCGATAATGGTGTGGTGCATTTTGCCTGGATGAAAGGTTATGACAACGGAGCCGGCACCCGTCATGCTGTCTACGCCTGCTGGCAGGATGGAGATATCAGCGGCCCGGTTCCTGCCGACAACACTGACCGTTCCGGTTATTGCACTCTGGATGTGCTGGATGAAAACTCAGAGTACGCCAATGCTGCCGTACTGGCTTTTCATCAGGGATCCGGAATGGGTGGCCTGACCTCTACACTATCGAATGACTGGGGCTCCTGCTGGTTGTCTTTTGTACCATTTGATCATCCTGCAGGTGATGATCCGCCGATCTGTCCTCTAAATGCAGTCGACAGCAACAACAAGGTACATCTGATCTCTAATCCGATGTTTGACAGTGCTCCCCGTTATGACGCAACCAGCGATCTGTACAGTTGGGAAACAGTGGAGTGGATGGTAATTCCTGCCAGCAGCAGCGGTTTTTCTGCCGTGCCGGTGACCTCAGAGTTTGATAGTCAGGTTGCATTGCTGGCCCATGACCATATTCCGGTTCATCCCGACGATACAGGCCTGGTCTTCGCCTCAACGATCAACGATATCTGGGCTTACATCTCTGCTGACGGTGATTTTACCGAATGGGACCAGGTAAACTCAATCAATATTACCCAGTTGCTCGATGAAACAACTACAGAACATCCGCTGCCGGGGCATGTCTACGCCTATTGTGATATCGATGGTGTCTTCGACAGTGATGGAAATCTGCATGTGACCTACAATACGCGTCCTTACTGGCCTGACTCCACACTGCTTGACGGTGTGATTGCCGAAGAGGACTATTTTGAGCGCTGGGCCTGGAGCGGGCAGGTCTGGCACGCGTTGATTAACACTGTGGATGAATCTGTGGAATACAGCCATGTCGCCGGATATGTTGGCACAAACAATGAAGATGATCCACTGATGGCCAGTTACTTTGACATTTATCCGGGAGGCTGGGGTTCATTTAACGACAGCCCCTCCCTGGCAATCGATCCGCTGGACAACACTCTTTACTGCATGTGGCGCACCTTTATCAGCAGACCGGACACCTCCGCAGGTGGTTATGCCAATGCCGATCTCTGGGTGCGCTCCTCATGTGACAATGGCGCCAGCTGGGGCCCGGCGGTCAATATAACCGATTCCTCAACACCTGATTGCGCACCGGGTGATTGTGCTTCTGAAGCCTGGGGATCACTGGCAGAATCTGTTACTGATGGTTTGCTGCATATAGAGTTTGTCGAGGACCTGGAAGCAGGTCCCATTACTACCGATGAGGCCATCTGGACGGAAAATCCGGTCTGGTATCTGCAGGTACCGGTTGAGGATGTTCCCTGTGGTGATGCCTGGAATGCAGATCCGCACGCCACCTGTCTGACTGATACCGAATGGAACTGGGGTGCGCTGGATGATGGCAGTTATGAAATCGTCGATTTCATGCACCTGCTGAACGAAGGTGCGGAAACACTCAACCTGCTCTCGATAGAGGTGCTGTTTGATGAAATACTGCCTGATATCTCTATCGAACAGATTAACGGCAGCCTGGGTGAAAGTGTGCCCTCCTACCGGACAGCCATTTACAAGTACACCTGGAATGCTGAGATCGGTGACGGTGAGCAGGATGCAATCATCCGTTTCAATACTGACGGTGGTACAGTCGATTTTAAACTGGCCAACCGTGTTCCGCTGGATATGGAAAACGCACAGAGCTTCACCTGGTTTGAGGGTGTTGCCCAACCGTCAGCGGGTGTTCCGGTTACAATAGAGCTTTCTCAGAATTATCCCAATCCGTTCAACCCGACCACGATGATTGAGTACACTCTGTCAGCACCGCAGGAGATTCAGCTGGTGGTTTACAATCTGCTTGGAGAACAGGTAGCAGTGCTGGCGAATGGCGTGCAGAGTGCCGGTCGGCACCAGGTCAGCTTTGACGGCAGTAGGCTGGCCAGTGGTATTTACCTGTACCGATTGACAGTAGAGAATAACAGCGTGTCCAGGAAGATGATATTGATTCAGTAGCTGCTTTCAGCGGAGAATTCAGATTTTATCCTGTTTCAGGAAAGATACAGAAGATGAAGGGGCGTATTGCTACGCCCCTTTTTTGATATGCCTTACTTTCGGAACATCCGGTTAATAGACCACACGGGCCACATAGAATCCTTCAGCATGTGCGAGCAGTTCATCAACCAGCGTGTAGTCCGTTCCAGCGGTTGTTCCCACCAGTGTGCCTGCCGGATCGTACAGTCCATCCAGACGATAGATGTTGTACTCGACAGCACCGGTGACAGCACTCCACTCCAGCGCCACATCGTTACCTTCGACAGTTATGACAAGGTCGTCAACAGGGTCCGGTATGACTGTCTCCACGACAGTGAAGGTTGCATCGTCGCTGTCACTCAGCCCGCCACCGTCCCAGGCGGTAAAGGTAACCGTCTCACTTCCGTCCCAGCCTGGAGGATAGCTGATGGTTGCCAGGTGTGAAACAGGATCGATATCGATTGTAAGATCGGTTTCACCGGCGGTCACCCAGTATATCTGCGAGTCGGGATGATCCACATCAGAAACATAGTCATCCAGATCGATCTGGGTGAAGTCGTTACCACCCGGAATTTCTTCGTCAGGGATATCTGCTACCACAGGTGCATCGTTGACTTCCTGCAACCAGAAAGTAGCGGGATCTTCATCGGTCAACCCCCCGTAGTCCATGGCCTCAAAAGTGATTGTTTCAAGACCGGCCCAGTCAGGATCAGGGGTGCTTATCGTGGCTAAACCATCTATAATAGTGACCTCTAAGTCCGTCTCACCATAACAGCTCCAGAGGATATACTCATCCGGTGTTTCATCATCGGTGACAAAATCGTTAAGATTGATTGCAGCGAAAGTGTCCCCCTCAGTCAGATACTGGTTGGGGATGTTTCCCACTACTGGTGGATCGTTGACCGCTTCCATCCAGAAAACCGCCGGGTCCTCGTCCCAGAGTCCACCCGGATCAGTAGCGCGGAAGGTAATTGTTTCAAAGCCATACCAGTCATCATCAGGTGCTGTGATTGTTGCAACCCGGTTGACAATACTGACTGACAGATCCACATTCCCTGTATAGGTCCAGCTGATCTGGGAATCTGGTGATTCAGCATCCTCGACATAGTCATCCAGGGTGATAGTTGCAAATGGTGTCCCTTCAGGGATATAAAGCTGGTTAGGAATGTCACTGACAACCGGGGCGGTATTGGTTGCGTTGGGGAATACATTGATAATTGCTGCCTGGTAGCTGGTGAAACTGTAGGAGGCGGGCGTCAGGTCGTTGAGGTAGAAATATCCGTTATAGGACCCGGACCATCCCCAGTTGAAATGAAAGTAGCTGGTTCCCTGATATCCATCCAGAACGAATGCATGGCCACCGGTACCCTGGCCTCGGTATACCATCGGTCGGCCATCGTCAAGCTGGCCACGCATCATATTTTCCCAGGTGCTGTTACTGTAATAGGATTTCTGGACATAGCTGGCAGCGCTGTTGTAATTGAAGTAGTTCTCGAGGGCATATACAACGTCGCTGGTATAGGCTCCGGAACCGTCGGGAGCGTAGTCCATATCAACTGAGACACCGAGGTGATAAAGCAGCTCGGCGATATCGGCTTCACCGTAAGTGTTGGGCATGCTGGCCCAGTTGTAAGTGGTGGCGCCGAAATCAGCATACTGATAACCATAGTCCGGATGCGTATAGCCATGAGTGCCTTCTCCCTGCGCCGGGTGAGCCCAGTACTTCATTACCTGGCCCATGGCAGTTGCGACACAGCCGGCCCAGACATGATTACAGGGGCCGCTGTTGTCAATCGGGCAGTCCGCGTTGTATCCACAACCCTGATCCCAGGTTGTTGCCAGCAGTGGTGAGACATCGCGATCCCGATCGAGTGGTGGGAGTTCGTTATCCAGAATTTCCCGCCAGAATGGAAGCGTCGCCCTGTTGTCGATTTCCTCACTGCGAACCCACTGCAACTGCTCCTGAACACTGTCAAAGAAATCCTGTACGGCGGGATTGTCGATCTCTTCAGTTACCGGTGACTCACAGGAATAACCGATAACCGGGATAGTTGCATCATCACCGGAAACGATTACAAAACCTGTCGGTTCAAAGGTGAAGATATAGCAATCGACAGCTTCATCACTTTTGAAAGTCCTGATACCACTGATACCGATTTCCGCCGGATTCATTGCTGCCGGCGCCTGATGTGTAAACCAGTTGAGAGCCACAGTAGTTGCGGTTGATTGGTTAACCGGCGCTGCCTGCGCGATAAGGGCCAGCATGAGCAGTGGCAAAATGACACGGGTTGTCTTCATATTCTATTCCTCCAGATAGCTGTCTCTGTTTTCATATACATAACTAAAGGCCAGAAGTAACGGTTGGGCATCTGTTACACCTGATAACCTGATACATTATCCTGGCTAATCAAAGGCAATATTCCTGCCAGTCGATAATCATGTTTTGCTCCACTAACTTCCATAATATCAATGAAGAATTCAGCTGTTTCACAACCGTTGGGAACTGTTTTGTACAAGAGTGTTCAAATATCGACTAATATGTTACAGAACCGGATGCAGGGCAGAAGCACTGTTTCGGTTCTGCCTGTCCGGAAAACTAAGCAGTTTACCTCACTTCTGTTGTGATGGTGATCACATGTAAGAGCCTGACCGGAGTATTGAGGCACTTTCTGTTCCATGTTTCAGACAGAAGTAGTTTATTATGATCAATTCAGTAAGAAATCGATTTTCAAGAAGAACTACTGATGAATCGGTTTTTACTTGTTCCCGGGTTTAGAACCTGCGGTAACAAAAAGAAATAGTAGCAGGAACGGTATTCAGGAATCGAGTTGTTGGATAATTGCAAAGGGAGGACCGCGTGAGGAAACTACTTATCATTGTATTGCTGATGACACTATCGTCAGCCACAGCACTGGCTGTATATGGTGTGGGTGAAACACCACCCGACTTTACCTGTGACGACACCTATGGCAACAGCTGGAATCTCTACGATCAGCACGGTAAGGTTGTATTGCTCAATTTCGGGGCAACCTGGTGATCATACTGTAATGAGGAGTTTCCTCATCTGCAGACCGCATTCTGGGATGTGTATTCACATGACCTCTTCTCCCTGGTTCATATTGACACCGATAACGACCCGCCTGAAGAACTGAACGAATGGTGGGATCAGTATGAACATGATTTTCCGATTCTGGCCGGTTGTGGTAATCTCGGTGATGACTATACAACCGGTGGAATCCCCCACACAACCATCCTGGATGCCTGTGGTGTGGTTCTGGGGAACTGGGTCGGTTGGGCGGAATCGATTGTGCCCCAGATGCAGGCTGTGATAGAACAGCACCTCAACCCGTCGCCACTGGTGGTCGCGGAGGTTGACCTGCTCAGTGAAAGTGACGGAGACGGTATCGTCGAACCTGGTGAAAGTGTCACCATCGACATCATGCTGCATGATTTATGTATTGAGTACATCAGTGGTGCAAGCACGCTGTTGACAAGCGAGATTGACTGGATCACCGTTGAGCAGCCTGCAGCGACCTATCCCGAGTTTACACCGGGTGACATCTACCCCGGTTCAGTTCCCTACGAATTGCTGGTGGACGCTGAAGCACCACCGGTTTTCGACATTGATCTGACACTGGAATTGACAATCGGTGAGGATGTCTGGGAGCTGCCGGTACTGTTCAGTGGTGGTGAAAGGCATGTTTACTATGCCTGTCAGGTTGCAGCGGAAGAACCGGAATGGACGATTGACAGCGCTGATGGTTGGGATGGGCAGTGGCACATTTCCCAACTGGATAACAGCAGCCCGGAAAACAGCTGGCATTGCGGTGCGAACAGTTGGAGCGATTATGACGCACATCTGGATTCATACCTGATCTCGCCGGCACTTGAATTGCTTCCGCACAGTCAGCTGCAGATTCAACACCGGATGAACGCCGAGGTTTCCGGCGTCTTCCCCGATTCCGCCTATGATGGTGGTATAGTTGAAATCTCACTTGACGATGGTGACACCTGGGACCAGTTAATGCCGTTTGATGGTTATAACAAGACTTTCCGCTGGGAATCAGGTGGTGGAAATCCCGCCTCTCATCCCTTCCCGGGTGGAACCCCCTGTTTCTCCGGTGAGTTCGACTGGCGCGAGGATATCTTTGATCTGAACCTGATAGGAGAACAGACAGTCAGGTTCCGTTTCCGCTTCGGTTCCGATAACGGTGGTGGTGACACCGGCTGGTTTATCGATGATATAACCCTGCTGGGCTATGACGGAGAGGAAGTTGTCGGCAGAAATTCTGTTTTGTTACCGGACACTCCCCGTCTGTCAAAGGCCTATCCGAATCCGTTCAACGGGACTACCAGGCTGGAGTTCTACCTGCCTCTGAATGCAAAAGCCACCCTGGTGATACACGATATGCTTGGTAGAGAGGTAGCGGTTCCATTCAGCGGTTTCCTTCCGGCCGGACAGCAGGCTTACAGTTTCGATGCGGATGGCCTGGCGACGGGTGTCTACTTCGCGCTGCTGCGTGTGGATGGGAAACATGTAGATCAACAGAAACTGCTGTTGATCAAGTAGTTTTCTGCAGTAATTGGGATCAATAGAGGATTTCATGCCTGCTGAACAGATACCGTTGACCAGCTGGCTGCCCACCAGCCGCAGGGAGATGGAGCAGCGCGGCTGGGAACAGCCTGATGTTATTCTGGTCAGTGGGGATGCCTATGTCGATCACCCCGCTTTTGGTGCGGCAGTTATCGGCAGGGTTATAGAAGATTGTGGTCTGCGTGTGGTCATCCTGCCTCAACCTAACTGGCGGGATGACCTGCGCGACTTTCGCCGTTTCGGCCCCCCCCGTCTTTTCTTCGGTGTTACCGCCGGTAACATGGACTCCATGATCAATCATTATACAGCCGGTAAGCGGTTACGCGCCAATGATGCCTACACACCGGGTGGAGATGCGGGATTCCGACCCGACTACGCGGTCACTGTCTATACAAAAATCCTCAAGGAGATTTATCCGGAAGTGCCGGTGGTGCTGGGTGGAATAGAAGCCTCCCTGCGCCGTGTGACACATTATGATTACTGGTCAGATCGTCTGCTGCCGGGTGTTATGGTAGACAGCGGTGCGGATCTGCTGCTCTATGGCATGGCGGAGCAGCCGATGCGTAAACTGCTGGGACTGCTGCAGCGGGGCGTGCCCTGGTCCTCACTGAAAACGCTTCCACAGACCGCTTTCACAGTTCCTGCTGAAGAACCATTACCAAAGAACAAGCACTGGCAGACGTCAGAACTTGCCTCGCATGCAGAATGCCTGAGTGACCGTCGCCTTTACGCCCGCAATTTCGCGAAACTGGAAAAAGAGATGAACCTGTTGCAGGCGGATAGACTGGTTCAGAACAACGGTGAACTCAAACTGGTGATAAATCCACCGCTGCCTCCAATCACAGGTAGCGCGCTGGATGCGATTTACGATCTCCCCTTTACCCGGTTACCTCATCCCCGTTACCGGCGCCGTGGTGCAATTCCAGCGTGGGAAATGATCAGGGATTCCATAACCCTGCACCGTGGCTGTTTTGGTGGTTGCAGTTTCTGCACAATTGCTGCTCACCAGGGGAAATTCGTTAGTAGCCGTTCGCTGGTTTCCATCAAGCGGGAGCTGGATCAGGTAACAGCCATGCCCGGTTTCAGCGGGCAGATCAGCGATCTGGGTGGCCCATCTGCAAATATGTACCGGATGCAGGGTGAGAACATGGCTATCTGCGAACGTTGCAGCCGCCCCTCCTGCACTGACCCGGTTGTATGCAGTAATCTCAACCTGGACCATAGACCGTTGCTGGAGGTCTATCAGGCTGCCCGGCAACATCCCGGCGTGAAGCAGGCGGCGGTATCAAGCGGTATCCGCTACGATCTGCTCCAGGACAGGGAGGGGAACCTTCGCGACAGCAGCTGTCGCCAATATCTTGAGGAAGTTGTAAAACACCATGTTTCCGGACGTCTGAAAGTCGCTCCGGAACACAGTGAAGCTCTACCGCTCGAACTGGTGCGCAAACCATCTTTCGATTACTTCGTCAAGTTTAAAAAGTACTTCGATGAAGCCGCCCGGGAAGCCGGTTTACAACTGCAGCTGATTCCCTACTTCATTTCAAGCCTTCCCGGTAGTGGTGAGGCTGAGATGGCACGGCTGGCGTTGCGAACAAAGCAGCTGGGCTACAGGCTGGAACAGATTCAGGATTTTACTCCAACCCCCATGACCCTGGCAACAGCTATCTATTACTCCGGGCTTCATCCGGAAACCGAAGAACCGGTGATGACACCCCGCACTCGCGAAGAGAAAGAGAAGCAACGCCGTTATTTCTTCTGGTATCGGTCTGAGAACCGCCGGTGGATCAGGGAAAGGCTGCAGCGGTTAAAACTGCCGGAACTGGCTGAAGAATTGTTGACCGGAAGATAGCTCTGATCATAAACGGGAGCACTATCTCCTGCTTCCGGGAATTCTCAAGGTGGTGCTTGCATGATTGCTGTCTGACAGGGAAATTGTTTCAGGATGACAGGAGCAGGGTGTGTGGACCAAAGCAGGTGATGAGAAGAGATGAGACTTGCCAGAGTGAAGAATCGAGCCCGGATTTCAGTTCCAACCGTGCTGACAGTTCTGTTACTGGCCTCGCTCTGGGGATTGCTTGAAGTGTCCCTTGGTTCCTGGATGCGGGCTGTTTCAGTTGAATGGTGTTCGGCTCTGCTCTGTGGCCTGGGATTGGGACTGGCAGGAATTGCACTCGGGCACTTCCTGGCAGCTCCGTACGGCACTGGGAAAGTCAGCGGTTACCACTCGTTAACAGTACTCTTTCATTATTGCTGGCAGTGGTCTGGATTGTCAGTGCAATGGCCACCGTACACCTGTGAGATTCTGAACTGAATGTGAATGACTGGCTGCTCGAAATGATTACTATTGTGAGGTTAAAATGATCAAGCGAATTCTGGTTCCTCTCGATCCATCACCATTCTGTCAGGCCGCCCTGGACAACGCAATCATTCTGGCGCAACGCCATAACGCTGAACTCACAGCTATGGTTATTCTGGACATGCCCGGTATTCGCAAGGCGATTGGACCTGTTCCTCCGGGAGCCGCACACTTCGCCGAAACACTGAAAGACGCTCAGGAACTCGATGCGCAGACTCGTATCGGAAAGCTGCTCGCTGATTTCAAAAAACAGTGCGACCAGAACGGGATTGAACATCGTGAAGGGGAGTACCAGGGAGTTCCGAGTGAACTGATTCTCGGTTGCGCACAACATTTCGATCTTCTCTGTCTGGGGCAGGAGACACATTTCCACTTTGAAACAAGTGATCGTCCCGGTGATTCTCTGGAGAAGATACTGGATCACACCGCCACACCAATTTATGCTTTCCCTGCTGGCTGGAAGCCGATCACTGAGAACCGGAAAGCTCTGATTACCTACAATGGCAGTCTTTCAGCCGCACGCGCGTTGCAGCGTTATGCTCAGTTGATGGATCCTGCCGACACACACATTATTCTGTTGGCGGCTGACATGGAATGGGAGGTTGGGACTCATTATCTGAACAAAGCAGAAGAGTTGCTTCAGGCGCATGGATTCAAGGATGTGCAGCGGGAATGGACCTCAAAAAGCGTTATTGAAGCAGTATCTCAGAAGTTCCTGGCTGAAGTGGATGAAGTGGTAGCCGGTACACACTCGCGACGTGGACTGCTTGATTTCAGGCTGGGTGACATGAGCCGCTGGCTGATTCGAGAATCTGATAAGCCCTTGTTCCTGGTTGCCTGACAGAGCTGCACCGGTGTGCCATATGAGCTGTATTTACTGAGTGCCCGCGATCAGAACAGCTTCTCATATTCCAGGTGGTGTATTGTAGCCTTCCTGTTGAGTCCTTCCTGTGTTTTATAGTATTTGTTTCACAGAAAGACAGTCATGGATAGAGTAGAAGTTACAGTCATTGGCGCCGGTATTGTCGGTCTGGCCGCTGCCTGGCAGATAGCCCGCACCGGGCGTCAGGTGCTGCTGCTGGAGCGTCATGAGTCCTTCGGCCGTGAGACAAGCAGCCGCAACAGCGAGGTGATACATGCTGGAATCTACTATCCTGCCGGATCGCTGAAAGGGCGTTTCTGTATTGAAGGCAATAGAATGCTCTACCGGCTCTGCGAACAGCACCAGATCCCCTGTCTACCCTGTGGCAAGCTGATTGTGGCGGTAACAGAAGAGGAAGAGCAGCAGCTGGCCGGTTTGAAAGAGGGGGGTGAGGCAAACGGTGCAGAACGCCTGGAGTTGATTGGACAGGATCGAATCCGGCAACTGGAACCGGCTGTAAATGCGCGTGCAGCACTACTCTGTCCTTCCTCCGGTGTTGTTGATACACATCAGCTGATGAAATTCTACGAAACCGGTGCAGGGCAGCAGGGTGCCGAGATAGCTTACAACGTGGAAGTGCAACAGCTTGCCTGTGAAGCAGACCGCTGGATTCTGCATGTACGTGATACAGCAGGTGAAGCATATCAGTTTGAAAGCCGGGTGGTTGTGAACAGTGGCGGGTTGAACTCAGGCAATATTGCCTCCAGCGCCGGGATAGACCAGGATGCTGCCGGTTATCGTATCAACTATTGCAAGGGGATGTACTTCCGTATTGGTAACGGAAAGGAAACACTCACTCGCAGCCTGATTTACCCTGTTCCGCCACAACCTGGATCGGTGGGTATTCACACCTGTCCGGATACCGGGGGTGGCATGCGTCTGGGGCCATGTGACGTCTGGGTTGATGAAATCGAATACAGTGTTGATGACCGGATTCGCACAACAGTCCATCAGGCCGTTCAGCCTTTCCTGCCCTTCCTTGAATTGGAGGACCTGCAGCCTGACACTGCCGGAATTCATCCGAAAGTGCAGGGGCGGGGTGAGCCGATGCGGGATTATATTGTCTGTCATGAAGTTGATCGGGGAATGCCCGGCCTTATCAACCTGATAGGAATCGAATCACCCGGTGTGACCGCATCACCTGCGCTGGGAAAATATGTAGCTGAGATGATTGCGGAGATACTATAGCAACGTGAGACATTGATGAAAGAGCGTTTACAGTTGATCTGGCTGGTGTTAATGTTCGCAGCAGACTATGCGGGTGGATGCACTCTCTGGGGATTTAATCCGGTTGGTGGAAACACAGTGGGCTCAGAGGATATCATTTCTGAAGCTGCAGCGGAACAGCTGGCTCATATGCAGTTGCAGGGGGGCTCCGGTGATAACTGGCCCTGGTGTAACGATTCCGGTTGGGGCCTGTCTGCCTACAGCGCTGCCAATCCCGGTGAGTTACCATTAACACAGGTATGGCGCGGCTCCGGTCCCGCATACGGTGATGCGCTTTATGATTCGCTGGAAACTGTCATTGTTGAAAACAGTGACTTTCAGGTTCAACAGTTGCTGGCACACATGCGTTCAGCCTCATCAGGAGCGACCGGTATTCCCAATCCGCATCCATTCATCGAACGGCGGGCCGGTGCCGATCTGGCCTTTATCCACAACGGAACCCTTAACAAAGCTGCCCTGCGCGAGTTGCTGGGAGAGGAGTGGTTACAATTGTACCCGCCACAGACCTGGATCGAGGAGGATTGGACAACAGCTGAGGGGTGGGCGCAGGTAGTTGATTCAGAGCTTTATTTTTTCTGGATACTGAAGAACATAGAAGAGCAGGGTGGCAATCTGCAACTCGGAATTCAACAGGCCCTTTACCTGATGCGGCAGCTCAGTGGTGACCGGAATTTTCTGTTAACTGATGGTGCCGACATCTACGCCTATCGGGGCAGTGGGCCTTCCGGTGCCACTCCTGAGCCACCGCAGCTCTGGTTTCGCACCGGGCGTGATATATGGGCTCAACCGTTGTATCACGCTGTAACAAGCCTGCCGGCAGATACCAGCAGTGGCATCTGGGGGCAGGTCGCATCAGACATGCTGGTAGTACTCCCTGCAGTTGGCGAAGTGAGATTGCGGAGTGGTTTCTCCCTTGAACCAGCCGGAGAGGGGTTGTTGTGCGGAATCACTGTCAGAAACTTTCCTAATCCTTTCAGCAGTTCTACAACTATCGCCTGGGAGAGCGAGCAGAGCGGCGAACTGCGTATTGTGATACATGACATCCTGGGCCGTAAGGTAGTGGAATTGTATCACGGTCAAACCGGCCAGGGTGAGGGTAGTTGCAGTTGGAACGGCCAGGGCAGCAGCGGCACAAAGGTGGCGTCAGGATTATATATCCTCAGAGTTACACTGAACAGGGAGACAATTCACCACCGGATGTTGCTGGTGCGGTAATTCGAGAACTTACAGAAAACTCACACAGAGTAAAAACAAAGGCACTGAGAAGAAGGAGAGTTGGTTAAAAACGAAGAACAAAACTGTTTCCCCAGTTTTCGTAATTAGTATCGCTAGACTCTCCCGGTATTGCCTGAAAGCGCTGATACTCAACCATGAGTTATTCTTCTTCTCTTCTCAGTGGCTCTCTCTTCCCCCTGTTCTCCGTGTGAGTTTTAAATTGGAGGAGAAATGAAGATCTATATAAGCGCCGATATCGAAGGTATCACCGGTGTTACCCACTGGGATGAGACGGAAGAAGGTAAAACGGGCTGGAACGAAGCCTGCGAGCAGATGACCCGTGAAGTGGCTGCCGCCTGTGAAGGTGCCCTGGCAGCAGGTGCAACAGAAATCCTGGTCAAGGACGCCCATGACAGCGCCAGGAATATTATCGCTTCACAACTTCCCCGGGAGGCCAGAATTGTACGGGGCTGGAGTGAGCACCCGCAGGCTATGGTCCAGGAGTTGGACGAATCGTTCCATGCTGTCCTGATGATCGGCTATCATTCCCGGGCAGGTAGTTCCGGCAGCCCTCTGGCTCACACTCTGGTTCCCAGACTGGCAGAATTGCGTCTTAACGGGCAACCGGTGGGAGAGTACCACATCTACGCACTTGAAGCTGCCAGACTGAAGGTGCCGGTCATGTTTCTTTCCGGAGACAGGGCTATCTGCGAGGAGGCGCAGCAACTGCAACCGTCATTACCTGTAGTAGCAGTACAGGAAGGAATGGGTGATTCAACTGTGAGTATACATCCGCTGCTGGCGGTTGAGAAGATCAGGGAGGGGGTTCGGGAAGCTCTGACTGTTCCCCGAGAGCAGTTGCTACCTGATATGCCATCTTCGTTTCAGGTTGAGATACGGTATACAACCCAGAAAGAGGCCTACAAACAATCCTTCTACCCCGGCGCTGAGTTGATCGATCCCCACACTATTCGCTTTCAGACCGGAGATTACTTCGAGGTGCTGCGGCTGCTGATCTTCGTGGCTT
>CAZCRT010000024.1:0-32555 GCA_964501185.1 uncultured Bacteroidia bacterium | reverse complement strand
CGCTTTCAGACCGGAGATTACTTCGAGGTGCTGCGGCTGCTGATCTTCGTGGCTTAGAAAACTCACAAAAGAAGAGTAATTACCACGAAGCGCTACGCTTCACGAAAGACACGAAGCCTTCGAAACTACCAATGGTTAGCTGCCCGCATGTCTATTCGCTTGCGCTCGAAAGAGCGCAAGAATTATAGTTAGAAAATCTAAACCTGAGAGTTCACAGGAGGACTCTTGAAAACTTGCTCAAACACTGATTCACCTTTTTAACTCAGCGTAGAAACAGCTCCCTGCGGATGCTCCCTGTTTGTTAGGGTTTCACCATCCCCTTAATACTTCGTACCCTTCGTGGTAGCTATTTATCCTACCGCCGTTTCCGCCTGGTCGGAGGCGGACTCTTATGCTGCATCTTCTTCTCCGCTTCCAGGGCTTTAACCGGTGGATGCGCATAGCGCTGCTGCAGGATCGAAAGCAGGTTGAACAGCGTGTAATACAATGTCAGACCGGATGGGAAGTTGTTGAACAGCAGTACCAGAAAGATAGGCATGAACCAGACCATCATCTTCTGATTGGGGTCGGTTGCTGTCATCTTGGTCTGGAAAAATGTAGTAATACCCATCAGTATCGGCATCAGTGCCACATGTGCCCCATAAAGCGGTATCGCAAAGGGCAGATTGAAGAGCACATCAGGCTGTGATAAATCGGTCAGTGGCCAGATGAAGGAAGCACCACGCAATTCGAAAGCGGAACGGAATACAATAAACAGCGCGAACAGCAACGGCATCTGCAACAGAGTCGGCAGACAGCTGCCAAAGGGATTGACCCCGTGCTCTTTGTAGACATTCATCGTCTCCATCTGCGCCTTGCGGGGATCGTTTTTGTGTTTAATCTTCAGCTCCTTCAGGAGCGGCTGGATCCTCTGCATCTCCTTCATCGACTGGTAGCTTTTGTGGGTCAAAGGCCATACCAGGATTTTTACGAGGAAAGAGAAGATGATGATAATGATACCATAGTTGCTGATCACATTATTCAACAGGCGGAAAACCCAGAGTGCGAAAAAGGCAAACGGCTTGATCACCGGCCACATGAACTTCATCGGGCCCATCGTCGCCTTGGTCATCACGGTTTTCTCGAGCGCTACACCCGGCTCTTTCAGCAGGGAGTGCTTGAGGGGGCCTATGTAAATCAGCAGTGAATCTGTAATGAAGTCCGAACTGGGCATCCCCAGGTTGAGATCCAGTGTGTAGGTGCGGATATCATACCCGTTGGCTTTGACCAGGTTACCGGTATAATAAACCTCCTTGCCCTTGCTGCTGAGAGGGATGATGGCGGTTTCGAAGTACTTATTGCGTTGTGCAATCCAGTCTACATTCCCGATAGTCCGCTGACTTCCGGTGGGCCCCTTCTTGATGATATATTCATCCAGGTTGCGGCCACCCATCAGTGCCATTGCTTCGGTGTAGTACATCTCCTGAGATGTGTCCGGCTCTGTGATCATCAGTGGCGAAGACCAGTTCAGGTTGTAACTGCCGTAGAGAAACTGATCACCGAAACCGCTGACATCCAGTGCCACTTCGATGAAATATGAATCAGCGCGGAAGTTGAAGCTTTTACGTATCAGTTTACCGGAAGCCTCATCTTCAAGTGTAAAAACCACCCAGCGGGAGCTGCCGGTTCCACGTAGATCAACCTGGCTGCTGGTTGTTTCAAAAACGAAGCGGGACGGTTCAAAACGGCCCCCTTCGACAGTGAAAACCGGATTGAGATTAGGTTCGTCACCATCAAGCAGGACTACTTCATCTCCAGTCCACGATTTATGCTGTGTCAATCCGAAATGAGTAATGGTTGCACCACGGGTAGAAATATGTGCAGTATAAAGATCGGTGAATACCTGGATTGTACGGGGAGTTGTGTCAGCCGTTGGAAACCCGAGTGTACCTGAGATCGGTGCGGGCTGCAGCGATTCCTGACCGGTTGTAGATATGGTAGATCCGCTTTCATCCATAACCGCCCGGTCACTGATACCGGTTGTGTGAGGCACGGAAGCAGCAGGCTGGATCTGCTCTGCCCGATAGGTGGTGTCTGCCAGCTCCATATCGGGGAAAGCGCGCTGCTGGTACCAGCCACTCTGCATCAGCAGGAAAATTACTCCGATCAACACTACAGCCAGGACAGTTTCCTTCTTCATCGCAGTCTCACTTCCATCATTTCTTCAGAGTGTTATATGTGCTTTCCAGGCCCTTTCATTCAGGGGAGGTCAACTCCACCTTTGGAGAAGGGGTTGCAGCGCAAAATGCGCCAGGCACTACGGTACAGCGCCTTCAAAAAAGAGTAGCGGCTGAAAGATTCTCGAGCGTATTCAGAACAGGAAGGATAATACCGGCAACTTCCCCCCAGCAGAGGTGAGATGAAAAGCTGGTAAAAGCGAATCAAACCTCTTGCCAGCAGGTTGTGCAGGGGAGGTGATGATTGCCGCTCATTTGTCTGGATGTTTTCCTGCTCCTGTTGCCCGGTCAGCGAGGTCGAGGATGTCATCCCTGTATGCTCGCAACCCGGGTTGGAATTGATTGTTCTTAATGTGGAATACCAGATCGGCATTTTCCGGAAACCGGTTTTTATTGGTGCGGTAAGCTTCACGCAGCAATCGTTTCTGTCGGTTACGGTAAACAGCATTGCCACTTTTACGTGCGATAGTGACAGCCATACGGCGACGGTCAGAAGGTAACCAGAAGAGGTTTACCAGAGTGCCGGAAAAGCGTCGTCCCCGCATGAATATCTCCCTGATGCGGGTAGGCTGTTTAAGCCGTTCCCCCGCGCCGAGAGTGTTTTCACGCATCGCTGACAGTAAGGCGCTTCCGTCCCTTGCGACGCCGCGCAGCCAGAATCTTACGACCCTCAGCTGTGCTCATACGGTGGCGAAAACCATGCTTGTTGACCCGTTTCCGGTTGCTGGGTTGAAATGTGCGCTTCATGCTGCCCTCTTTCTATATTGATTTCTATCTTATTTTCCAGTTAACGGTTGACAGGAGGACTCTCCTGCCGTAAAACCTTAAATCCTAATACCCGCTTCAGGCTAAAGCAAGGATTTCCTCGCCCGGGATAAAATGAAAGTATCAACCGGCAAAATTCCAGGTTACCGATCGGTAATCGTTTTTCGCCCTCATTTCCATTGATTAACAAGTGTGAGCTGATTTTGACCTCCTGATCAACATACTTGACATCGGCCATAACAAAGGTGTAATTTTTAGGCTGCAAATTGGATTACCGGTATCAGAAGCCGGTGAGAAACCGGGCAGAACAAAGACAGGTGATACAAAGAACGGACTATGACGGATAAGCCCACCTCAAATATCCATGGCTTAACGGAGGCAGGTTATGCTGAACCGCTCAACAAGCGGGAACAGCAGATTCTGCAGACGGTTATTCATCATTATATTCTGACTGCATCACCGGTCGGTTCACGTGCGTTAACCCGGCACTATCATCTGAACCTGAGTGCCGCTACCGTGCGTAATGTGATGGCTGATCTCGAAGAGAAGGGTTGTTTAACGCAACCTCACACTTCGTCCGGAAGAGTCCCTACCGATCTGGGCTACCGGTTCTATGTTGATTTTCTTATGGCCCTGCAACAGTTACCAGAGCAGGATCGACGGGCTATTGACGTGCATATCAGCAATCAGAGTTCTGATATTGAGAGCATTCTGCATACTACAGTACGCCTGTTGGGTGACCTGTCAAGACAACTCGGTGTCGGGCTGGCGCCGAGCTTTTCAGAAGGACGGCTGGAGCGGCTGGACCTGGTACCTCTGGGTGGGGACAAAGTACTGGTTGTAATAGCACTCAAAACCGGTATTGCACGTACCATAACACTGGAAATCAGTCTGGCACAGCGTGAAGAGCAGTTGAACCGCATCACCCGTGTGCTCAACCAGCGTCTGGCCGGATTGACCCTGCGGGAGATTGAGACAACTATCGGGGAAAGGCTCCAGGGTGTGCGCGAATTACCCGTCCATGTTGCCCGTGTGTTTATCGAAGCTGCACACAAGGTGTTCCATCCTGCCAGCACTGCGGGAGAAGTGGTGATTGACGGTGCCCGCAATATTATTGATCAACCTGAGTTTTCCGACAGTGACCAGTTCCGCTCAATTATTGAATTGATCGAAGATAAACAGATGGTTGTTCATATCCTGAAGGAGCATCTGCAGCAGGAGCGCCCGATTACAATCGGCAATGAGATCATGGAGCAACGGATCAGCCAGTGCAGTATTATCTCCGCGAATTATTCTGTAGGTGATCTTCATGGCACGCTCGGTATTATCGGCCCGCGGCGTATGGACTACGGTCGCATACTCGCACTGGTGGATTACACCGCTCGTCGGATTAACGAAAACCTGAAGCTGTAAAATAGCAGCTATGAAGTATAGCAGCTATAGCATTTTAGCAGTTGTGCAGCTTCAGGATTATGACCGCATTCTAATGAAAGAAGGAATATACAATGACCGGTACGAAACAGAAGCAGAAAGATAAAGAAGCTTCGGAACAGGCTGTAACAGGCCGGGAAAAGCAGAAAACCACCTCGCAGCAGGCGGTTGAGACAGAGCCGGAAGTATCAGAGGAGAATGGCGCGGCTTCTAAAGCAAAGGCTGTAAGCGGGAAGGACAGGAAGAACAACGCTGAGAAAAGCGGGGCCACCGCAGATGAAGGAAACCAGTCAAAACCACTATCCCCCGCTGAAGAGGCTGCTGCCAGGATCAGCGCTCTTGAAAACGAGATCGCTGAACTGAATGATCGTCTTCTGCGGAAGATTGCCGAATTTGATAATTACCGTAAGCGTACCGCCCGTGAGCAGATCAATCTGCTGGAATCCGCTGCCGGCCCTTTGATGCTGAAGCTGCTGCCGGTACTGGATGATATGGAACAGTTGGAGAAGCTGGCCCCGGAACAGGCAACCGCCGAAGCTCTACTCAAGGGCCTGACTCTGATACATAAGAAGGTGAGTGACACGCTGCGCAAAGAGGGGCTGGAATCCATACCGGCTGCCGGTGAGTTCTTCGATCCGGAACTGCATGAAGTTCTGGCCGTCATGGAGGATAGCGAGCAGAAACCGGGTGTTATTCTGGTGGAGCAGCAAAAGGGCTACCGGCTGAAAGGGCGAATCCTGCGGCATTCCCGGGTGGTAATCAACAAGGATGAAGAATGAGTGAAAGCAACTACTATGAAGCTCTGGGTGTCAGCAAGGAAGCTTCAGCGGAAGAGATAAAGAAGGCTTATCGTAAGCTGGCAATGAAGTATCACCCTGATCGTAATAAGGGTGATGCTGATGCCGAAGAGAAATTCAAAGAGATCGGTGAAGCTTATTCTGTTTTGAGTAATCCGGATAAGCGCCGGAATTTCGACCAGTATGGAACAGCTGATCCACATGGTGCCGGTGGAGCTGGTTTCGGTGGATTCGGTGGATTCAGCGGTGGTGGGATGGGCTTTGACCTCTCCGACGCCCTGCGCATGTTCATGAATCAGGGTTTTGGTGAGGCTTTTGGTGGTGGTGACGCTCGACATCAGGGGCCCGCTCGTGGTAAGGATATCCAGATTAAACTGGTACTGACACTCGAAGAAATCGCTACCGGGATTGAAAAAACCGTCAAGCTCAAACTGCGGCGGCACTGTTCTGAATGCAGCGGTAGTGGCGCCAGGCCCGGCTCCAGCCCTGTCACCTGTTCCACCTGTCGTGGCGCCGGGCGGGTAAAGCAGGTATCGAGATCACTTTTCGGTGCATTTGAGAACATCTCCACCTGTCCAACCTGCGGGGGTGACGGTAAGATGATTCGGGATAAGTGTACAAAATGTTCAGGCACCGGACTGGTTGTAAAAGAGGAAACGATCCGGATCAAGGTCCCCGCCGGTGTTGCCAGCGGTAATTACATGAGGATTCGGGGACAGGGCAGCAACGGGCCACACGGTGGTGAGCGGGGTGATGTTATCGTGGTCTTCGATGAAAAGGAGCACACCTATTTCGAGCGGCGTGGTAACGATGTGATATATTTCCTGCAGCTGGACCTGCCAACAGCTGCCCTGGGTGGTGAGCAGGTAGTTCCGACTCTGAGTGGTAAGTCCAAGTTACGTATACCGGCTGGCATTCAGAGTGGAAAGCTGTTAAAAATGCGTGGTAAAGGTATACCTGCTCATGATGGTTACAGTGGAGGTGATCAGCTGGTCTATGTGCAGTTGTTTACCCCGGAGAAACTCTCTGAAAATGCGCGTGAATTGCTGGAAAAACTGCGGCAATCCGGTGAGTTTGAACCGAGAGAGCGTGATGAAAAGGGCTTTATCAGGAAGATGAAAAAAGCCTTTTTCAATTGATTCTTAGCTGGTCGCCACATAAGTTTTTACCGTCAGGCAGCTGACATAAGCCGTTTGCAGCAACTCCAGGTGATTCCAGGTTTTTACCCGGTTACTGTATACATCTGTTTGCCTGTTTCATAAGCCTGCTGAAGTCCGTACCCGGACAATTCCGGGATGTATGTTAACAGTGGACTTCGCGATGTTGAAACTGGTCTTTACACCACAGGAAAAGCGGGTTTTTCTATTTATCCTGGGAACTTTTCTGCTGGGCAGTGCACTCCGGCTTTACAATCACTACCAACAGCAGGCACAGTTGCTGCCGCTGGATAGCCTGGACCGGGAATTTCTGGCCAGGGCACAGAGCCTGCCCGATGCAGGTTACAGAATTACTGATAGTGATTCAGCTTCTGAGATTGAAGGCGCGAACCGTTCGCTGCCAGATGAAGCAGTGATCCTGACGGGGCCGGTTGATATCAATATTGCTGGAATTGATGAACTGGAATCGCTTTCCGGCATCGGGCCGGTACTGGCAGAGAGAATTGTGGAATGGCGCCGACAGCAGGGCCCTTTTCGATCTGAAGATGATCTGTTGCAGGTACGTGGTATCGGGCCACAAAGCCTGGAGCGGCTGAAGTCGCAAATAATAGTGGGAACGAAACCTTAGCTGGGGATAACATGGCTGACAAGAAACCGACACAGTGGAAATCATACCTCTATCGCGCTCTGATTGTAGTGCTGGTGCTGTTATTGATATTCACTGTCCGTTACCCGAAAAATCAGTGGGAAGAGCAGGCCGCCAACCGCGACCAGATCCGCTCTCAGTTGGAAGATATTTCAAAAATGTCCTTTCAGCACTATTTCTTTCACCACTATTTCACCGAAGACCTTGATAGTATGATTGCGCATGTGCGTGGTGATACTCTTCCGGATGTTCAACCGATGCGTTTTGTATGGGAGCGCAAACAGATAGATCTTGGCCTGGAAGGGACCCGGGACTCGCTGCTGATTGATTTCGATGACCGGTTCCACGGTGATACTTTGCTGGTGATTCAGAATGAACCGGACCAGGTTGATATAGTTATCATACCAAAGCCTCTTTTCACTGTACTGGGAACGGATACACTGCGTTTGATGTCCAGCGATTCGATTCGTATGATTCACCGTGTGGGCGGACTGGCCGAAACCGCCTGGTGGGCATCTACTCCACTTGAATTTGACAGCATCGCCGTGGTTCACGGTGATACGGTCAGTGTCCCCATCATTAACTATGTCTTCCAGAATCCTATTGATGAGATGACAGATACACCTCTCTTCAACGAGGAATTCCTGCTCTACAATCTTTTGAAACTCACTTACACCGGGACGATTGATTTCGAATTGATGGCAGAACCGCTGGACAGTTCTCTGCTGTCGGATGAGAAAACCGCACTGCTTTTCCTGGACCTGTTCAAGAACGATCTCAAGGAGTCGTATACCGCCCAGGTTACTGCCCTCGCCACTACCATGCGTGAGGAGATGGGAGATCCGGAATATGAACTGCCACGCGATTCCATTGTGAATATTATTGAGGCTGAAATGCGTCTGGCCATGGCGGAGTTGGTAGATCTGCCACGACAGGCCAGCCGACGCTCCGATGAGATGATTACCTACCAGAGTCAGCTGGTTACAGATAACAGAGAGACATTCCGATCCGATTCTCTGGAGTATTTCCAGCAATATGAAAATGTCCAGGAGACAGTTTTTCCGTTGATGCTGACCCCTGAAATGAGACAGCTTTACAAGAAACTGATGGCCGAGGAGCAGTTCCAGGGCATAATGGAAAGGATACAGGCCACACTCGGTTTTACTGTAGCAAAAACTGATACTGTGGGGCAGGCCGTTTACGCACCGATTCCGGAGAGTGCATCTGAAAACCGTTCGCTTCTGGACCGGATTTTTGGTGTCGACCTGCCGGAGGATCACGGTTTCATTTACGACAATGTAAAATCCTGGGAGGAATAGCGGTCTGCTTCAATCATTCCGATTGGAACAATCGCCAGGGGAACCAGTATGACTCCTGACGGAAAATTTAAATATCGAGGTGTGTTGCAGAGCGACCACCTCGATTTTTTTTATGACGACCGGCAGGTGCGGGTAGACATCCCCGTTGCTCTGGAATCACTGGTGCGTCAGGGCCGGGAGGGCGCACAATCACTGGCTGATTTAATACGGGAGAAATTTCCGGGGGATTTATCATCCGGTACGCTGCTGATTGAAATCCCAGCTCTCTGGGGCAGTTTTTCGATTGCCACTCCACACCCGGCAGCTTTGATAAGTGATCCATTGATTCTGTGCCGCGAACTGGAACTGAACGCACCTGACCTGCCCACTGCCTATCACCTGGATTACCACTCTGAAACCGGTGGTACCTTGATCCTCGCTCTGCGTTCCATCGTCGTAGAGTTTTTGAAAGAGCTGTTCAAACCACTGGGACTGGAACCGGCTGCTGTCCGTTTTAAGGATCAGCATGAAGAATCACAGATGTTTGACCTGAAGCGAAGTCGCGCCTGGGGGGATCTGCTGGCAGCCACCCGTCAGAAACCACGTCGCTGGCCAAAGGTAGTATTGTTAGTCACGCTCCCTTTACTGGTGGTCGGCGTTTTCCTGCTATGGAGTGACCGTTTTACGCCGGAAGATTTCAAAAACGAGCCATCTCAGATTATTGATACTTCTCAACAGCCGGGCGAGGAGTCCAGATCGGCACTTACAGCAGCTGACAGCAGCCGTGGTGAGCATGCTTTATCGATCAGGGAAGCACCCGTTGTCAGCATATCAGACCGGTCGCCTGATGACGACCCGGTACCAGCCACTACATCTGTTGAAGTGAATCTGGCACAGAGACTTCTGGAGATGGTTGCATATGACACTCTGGATTATATCGCTGTCCTGCCTGGATGGATGACCTGGCGCACCGCTGAGGGGCAATTTGATTCACTGAGTTTTTCCACCGATCTGGAAATGCCCTCCTTCCAGCACCTGGAGCAGAGTCTGCTTTCATATGACGACCTGATAGATATGCTGAATGGCAACGAACTGGATTCTGCTGCGAAAATCGTTCTGCTGCGGGATGGAGAACAGTTTAATTTACTCTGGTATCATTAATGCTACGACTTGGATTCGGGCAGTTCAAAGGTAGAGCGCTGGAGGTCCCCAGGGGCTTGAGTGTGCGGCCTGCGACGGCCAAAGTACGGGAATACCTGGTTTCAGTTCTGGGGGATCACTGGAGCGGTGCCCGGGTTCTGGACCTCTTTTCCGGGAGTGGGGCACTGGGTTTGCAGGCTCTAAGTCTGGGCGCAGCCAGTGTGGAGTTTGTTGAGATGGGCAGGGCAGCACTTCCCTGCCTGCTGCGCAATATTGAAATGCTCGGTGTCAGTGACCAGGTTCTGGTGCGCCGCCGTGATGTACTCCGTTTTCTGCGTCGTCAACCGGCCGGTCCATATGATCTGATTCTGATTGATCCACCATATAAAATGCTAAACTTCCAGCCTCTATTAGACGATATAGAAAAGTACAACTGGCTTGCTCCGGGAGGATTACTCTTCATAGAGCATCCTCGACGTATGGAGATACAGGTTGACAGGCTGAGGCTTTATCGAGAGAAGTTATTCGGAAACACGATTGTAAAACTCTATGAGCGAAACGCAACAAGTAATGAGTGAACCGCAACAGGCAATGAGCGATCCCCAGCAGGCAATTGACATCAAAGGCCTGATAGAGAGTACAGAAGACCTCCCCGGTCTTTCTCCAGTTGTCAGCAAGGTGATGGAGCTGATTAAGACCAATGACGCCTCCGCTAAATCCCTGGCGGAAGTTATCCAGAATGATAACACCCTCACTACAAAAGTACTGCGGGTGGTGAATTCCGCTTATTACGCTCTTCCCAGCAAGGTCACAACTATCGCGCAGGCTGTTGTAATTCTGGGATTGGACACCATCAAGAATCTGGTTCTTTCCATGTCAATTATGGAACTCCTGGTCAGCGACTCCGAGCAGGTCCACCAGATCCAGAATCTCTGGGAACGCTCACTCTTCATGGGGGTTACTGCCCGTCAGATCGCATCACTGCGTGAAGATGATATTAATCCGGATGAAGCGTTTATAGCCGGGTTGCTGGCAGATGTAGGTATGCTGATGTTTATCAAGCACGCTGCCGGAACTTACATCCCCCTGATGAAACGCGAACAGGATGGTGAAGAGCTGGCTGTCATGGAGCAGCAGACCTTCGGTGTCGATCACTGCGGAATCGGCACCATGCTGGCAGAAAAATGGGGGTTTCCGGAGAAGCTTTCAAAACCGATCGGTTGGCATCATGATCTGAAAGGCACGGAAGGAGTAGATGAGGAGCTGAAAACGCTTTGCAAGATCAGCCTCTTCGCTCAACGATGCGCAGCCACTTTCTATCACTCGAACCTGAAGGAGTCGATGAAGGAGACCCGTCTGGAAGCGGAAGACGCTTTCGGACTGGAGAGTAAGGAGCTGGAAGATTTCCTGGTAGAGGTATTCGACGAAGTTGAGAAATCTGCTGAATTCTTCGGTGTAAAGCTGGAGCAGCAGGCTAACTATGCGGAAATACTGCAGAATGCCAACCACGAGCTGAGTGAGATGAACCTCAGCTATGAGCAGATGAACAGGAAACTGATCAAGGCGAACAAGCGGGCGGAAAAGCTGGCCAGGCAGTTACAGGATGCCAATGATAAGCTGAAAGAGCTTGTCAACATCGATTCGCTGACAGGTGTCAATAATCGTCGATCCATGGAACGGATTCTGGAGCATGAATTTAAACGGGCTCAGCGATATGACCGTCACCTGGCTATCCTGATGATGGACATTGATCATTTCAAGAAGGTCAACGATACCCATGGGCATCAACAGGGTGATTTCATCCTGAAGGAGTTATCTGAAAAAGTTGGTGAAGCTCTGCGCGATACTGATATGCTGGTCCGTTATGGTGGCGAGGAGTTCCTGATAATGCTGCCGGAGACCAAACTCTATTCCGCCCGTATCACAGCTGAAAGAATCCGGCGATTGATTGAGGGTCATGAGTTTGCCCATCCACCCGACTCTACCATGCATGTAACCATTTCAATCGGACTGGCGGAACTCCTGAATGAGGAGAACTGCACTTCAACAGAAGCATTGATCAAGTTTGCCGACCTTAAGCTGTACGAAGCAAAAGAAAATGGCCGCAACAGGATTGCCTTTTAACATGTCAGAACAGCAATATGATGATCTCATTTCAGGAAGCGGTACATTTCACGCCGGTGTATCACGCCAATTGGTTTATCGTTCTCCATTATCACGACTGATGATTCATCACTTAGCAGTTTACGCAGCTCTGACAGGGGTGTCGAAGCTTCCACCGCCACTAACGGCGGCTGCATTTGATTCCCTGCTTCTGTCTGATCCAGATTTTTCCCGAGCAGCAGAAGAGAGAGCAGCTCATTCCGGTAAAGCGTACCCTGCAGGGTATGGTTATACAGAACCGGCAGAAGATCCAGATTGTGGGTTTCCATCAATGCCAACGCCTCAAGTACGGGTGTCTCAGCAAGAGTCGTATAGAACGGTCTCCCCGTAATCTCGACGATTTTACCCGCGTTCAGCTCATCAGCGGTTTTAAATCCCTGCGCTACCATCCAGCCATCATTGTAGAGTTTGCTGAGGTAGCGGGAGCCGGTATCAGGTATTGTTGTGACAATTGTAGAGCCGGGGGGGAGTTCGGCAGCCACTTCCAGAGCAACCTGTATCTGTGCCCCTGAGGAACCACCGGCAAAGATCCCCTCTTCACGGGCCAACCGCAGCGTCATGTCAAATGAAGCCCGGTCGCTGACCCAGCGCATTTCATCTACCCATTTCAGATGCAGCGACTCCGGCAGAAAGTCCTCACCGATGCCTTCCACCATGTAGATCCTGCCTTCAGGCATTTCACCGCTGTCGAAGTAGGTTTTGAGAATAGAACCCTCCGGCTCCGCACCGACAATTCGTACACCCGGTTTTTTCTCTTTGAGGTACTTCCCGACTCCGCTGATGGTGCCACCGGTGCCCATACCCATGATAAATGCGTCTACAGCTCCTTCGGTCTGTTCCCAGATTTCAGGACCGGTTGTATGATAGTGAGTGGCAGGGTTTTCCTGGTTGTAAAACTGGTTGATCAGTATTGCGTTCGGTGTAGAAGCAGCAATACGGCGGGCTGTATTGAGAAAGGAATCGGGATGATCCGGAGCAACCTCTGTCGGCACCCGGACAACATCCCCACCCAGTCCGCGGATGATCTGCTCTCGCTCAGCCGACATTTTCCAGGGCATGATTATTATACATTGATAGCCCTTCTGTGCGGCTACCAGCGCCAGGCCGATGCCCATGTTGCCGGAACTGGCCTCAACGATGGTTCCACCTGGTTTAAGTTCACCGGAACGCTCGGCTGCCTCGACCAGGCTGAGTGCGATCCGGTCCTTGATAGAACCGCCCGGATTGGTGCGTTCAAGTTTTCCCAGCAGAGTCACCGGCAGGCCACCGGTGAGTTTGGAGAGTTTGACCAGCGGGGTATTGCCGATCGTCTCGAGAATGTTATCGTAAATCAGTTTGGACTGCATCACTGTTCCATTTATACCGATGCTCATAAATAATGACCTTTTCTAACTCGTTTGTTGAAGCATCGGCTCATAGTATTGCTTAAATCAGTGAATCCAAAATGATAATTGATTTCAAGCAATACTATCGAGAGAAGAGGTCGTTGCATTCAGAACCACAATGTAAACGGTTTGTTGAGAAATGCTCACTTTTGAGTTGAAGAACCGGGGATCTGAACAATTACCACGAACGCAGCTCTTTCAGTTCTGATCCCGGGTAATAGAAACTGAGGATTTCCCTGTGATTGACTCCACGCAGGGCCATAGCAGCCGCGCCCAGCTGACAGAGCCCGACACCATGTCCCCAGCCAGCACCACGCAGACGAAAACCATCACCTTCATGTAACACATAGAAAAGCGAACTCCAGAGATGGCTGGTGGATAGAACACGCCTGATAGTGAGCTCCCTGTTGATAATCCGCTCCTGATCACCGGCAATAATCTGCAGCCGCTTGATCCGTCCCGAATCTCCCCGTTCCAGTGGTACCAGATCGTCAATCCGCTCCCAGTCTGTGCCAAGGTTGCTATTGACGATGGAGGTTAACTCCCTGTTTTCATAGAACAGTTCCCAGCGGAAGTAATCATCAGCATATTGCAGATTTTCCGGTAGTTGCAGCTGACCGGTATCGCAGTTGGAATTGAAATCACCGTCTATCAACCGGCGGGCTTTTTCCTCGCTGTCTGCCGGGAAGGGTACGCTGTCATCCCCGTCTGGGAACGAGATCAGCGCTGGCATATCCCTGTTCTCCCAGACATGGTGGTATGCCTCCACGATACCCCCGCAGCTTTTGCTGTAACGGGCATCGACGACATCGCCATCCGCAATGAGCAGTTGACCGGCGGTTTCTGACATAGCCCGCCTGGAAGCAGGTTGAATCCGCTTCAGTCCATGATAACACTGGCAGTGATCGTCAGAGCAGAGGTCAAACGGTTCACCCCAGTGGTGTCTTCCCCGTGTGGCCAGCAGCGTAGAGCGAGCTGCGATCGTCTGCGCCTTCAACAACTCTAGTGGTGAATCAGCGGTCATTTCCGAGGAGTTGACACTGGCGAGGTATTCTTCCAGATCAATTTCATTAAGCAGGCTCAGAGTTCCCCGGTGATTGATGAACAGCTCCAGCGCACCTTCATAGGTCAGAGTTTCAGAATGATCCCAATGGAAATCGATACCGATACGTACCTGTTCCACCTGTAAAGGTGCGCCTGTCTGCAGTGGTTCTATCCGCAGGCTTTCAGAAAGCTGCATTCTCCATTCTTCAGCCTGGCACAGCCAGCTTGATGCAGCAGCATTTGTCGCAACAAACAGAAAATCATCAGCAGATGAAAACTCCCCCATCATATCCTGTGGCAAACGGGAACAATACTCTTCCCGGGCAGCATGTCTATTCACTTCCTCAGCGAATGGCCAGGCGAGAAGCAGGAAAAGCGGGGTTCGTATATGGCTCAGGCTATCTTCACTGCCGTAAGGGATAATCAGTGTTGCGATATCAACTGCCTCAAGTGCCGCGGCCTGTTGTCGCAGCCCCTCACGGGTTGATGCAAGGGTATGCTTGAACCAGAAATCACCCGCGGCAGCTACCCGTTCCAGAAGCTGACAGTCCAGCCGTTGCACCCCGGGGAGCTCCTGACTTGAGGAAGCGGTGCTGAGCCGCATACCCCCTTCACAATTGATAGTGATCTGCTGCCTGTCATTCTGAATCCGTACCCGGATGGCAGTGTCATTTCCCCTGTTCATCATCAGCCTCCCTGACGAAGAATTGATAGAAGAGCCAGCCGCAAAGCAATGTACCTGTCGTCACCATTATCCACCATAGCGGTTCGCCCCTTCCCGGAGAAACTCCCGGCAGGTTGACATCGAGCAGACTCCAGCTGTTATTGAGCAGGTGCAGTATCAGAGGTGGTAACAGGGAACCGGTACGCCAGCGTAACAGAGCCAGCAGAAAGCCGAAAAGCAGTATCTGCAAGGTGTACACACCGGGATGGAAAAGCGCAAAGAGCAGACTGCTGATCAGTACGGCTTCAGTTACTCCACGATTCTTCAACAGATAGCGATAAACAAATCCACGAAAAAGCAGTTCTTCACCGAGAGGACCTAAAATGAGGACCGCCAGCATCACACCCAGCCCCCGCAGCGGAGTCCCGAACTGGAGCAGTCCGTTGATATCACCAGCGAGCTGTGGGGAGGGGGGCAGTACCTGTGTGATCAGATAATCAACGAGATCCAGTGCCAGCAGGGCTGATACACTGAAGAGCAGAAGTTGCGGCCAGGAAATGTGAGCCGGAGGTGTAAATGGGTAGAGCTGGCTGGCGTCAGGACGCCGTTTCCACTGCAATACTGCCAGTGGAGACATCAGCAGCAGGGCGCTGAGTATCCATCCGGTAACTGCAGTCGGTTCCAGGAACAGTGCCGGAAGCGAAGCCAGAATAAACGCACCGAGCAGGATCAGCAGCAGGTCACCACCTCTGATCATGCATGTTCTCCCGCTTGATTACGGTTGATAATCTGCAGCTGATAGGCAGCGAGAGTAAAAGCCTGGGCAGCGTTGAGAGATTCCGCTCTCCCGGCACCCGGAATACGCAGTGTTCTGTCCAGCTGCACTTCAATTCCCGGCCTGATACCATTGCTCTCGCTTCCCACAACAAGCAGAGGCGCAGTGGGCAGGGTTGCTGTATGAAGCTCTTCAGTTGCATCCAGAGTCAAACCTATAAGTTCGCGACCCTCGCTTTGCAGCTGTTTGAGGATGGTGTTATCACTGTCATCCTGAAGCAGCGGGAGATGAAACAGAGAGCCCATGCTGGAGCGAATGACTTTACCATTAAAAGGATCAACTGTATCATGGCTCAGCAGTAACGGTTCCAGCCCGAACCAGTCGGCGGTGCGAATGATCGTACCCAGATTGCCGGGATCGCTGATACCATCAAGATAGAGAGCAGGTTGATCAGACTTCAGAGAGGCGCTGTTTTCCGGTAATGCCACTACAGCCAGTATCCCCTCGGGCGAAACCGTTTCACATAGCTGATCAAAATACTTCGGAGCAACTGTGAAGCCGGGGCAGTCAACTGTATGATTCAGCACTGTCTCCGGTGCAACAGCAGAGAGATGCAGCAGCATTTCAACCTTGAAGTCGCTTTTCAGCAACTCCTGTATGTTTTTAATCCCCTCCACCAGAAAACTACCCTCTTCCCGGCGTTTCTGCTTGCGTTGCAGCGACCGGCAGCGGTTAAATTGAGCTCGTGTGAGTTGGGGGGAGGTAGAATCAGCAGTCATCAACTAGCCCTCATCCGGGCGGCCGGAATCGAACTTTCTGCCGAGCCCGAATACGGAATCCACCGGAAGTGTGAAAATTATGCCATTGCCCGGCTCATCCATCTTACCGACAATATCTTCAAACAGGTTGACTACAACTGGAATCAATGGATCTTCTATCAGCGTGAGGATAGTTTTATTTCCGGGACGATTTCCCTGCAGTAGATCCTTGAGACCGGCAAAAATCGGTATATCTGTGGTGATAATGCTTCCCATCCCCTGTGAATTGATCACGGTCGCCCCACGGATATCCATCTCAATGAAGCCTTCCAGCAACTCATCGAGATACTCTTCTTTATTGAGAATGATGATGAGTAGTTTCATGTGCTGATATCCGTAAATCTATCCTCAAAGCTGCTCAGGTGTTGCAGGAACTCCGCTGGAGTGGCTGAGTCGATCAGCTTCTGCAGCAGTTCAACTTTGTGTGACATCCTGGAGATGCGCGCCAGGATTTTCAGGTGAAGTCCGGCTTTTCCAGAACCGGTCATAACCAGAAAGATCAGTTGCACGGGTTGTCCATCTATAGCATTGAATTCCAGTGGCGAAACAATAGTCGCAGCCGCCAGCATTGTTTCTTCTACCGGTGCCTGGTTGGCGTGTGGTATTGCCACTCCGCCACCGATGCCGGTGGGAATCTCCGTTTCCCGTTCAAGGATGATCTCAACCAGCAGATCCGGATCCGGGTAGGAGTATACTTCAGCCATCCGTCGCACAAGATCCTTCAGCAGTGTTTCTTTATCAGGTGCGGATACTCCGATGAAGACGGTTTCCTCGGAAAGAGTTGTGTATAGTTTCATTGTTTCCCCGCTTTACTGAAATAGGATCGAGACCCTGTAGCAAGTTGATAGAGAGAATATAGCTTCTCTGATTAAAGATGCCGAGGTTTGAGTATATTTAGGAGCTTTTTCGACAAACTGGCGTATGACAGCTTAGCAGGCAGGTGCGGTTTCATAAGCGATCAGATAACACAGTTAAAGCGGCCCCGGTTTTGATCAAGACTGCAATTTTACTGTCGATACTATGGTAGGTGATTTTTTACATTCTCAATACCGAAGAGCTGCAATGAAGCCAGTTTTTATCTGGTATTGGAGTGAAACAAAGCTATATTGTTTGATTATTCAATGATGAGTAATCCACATTTTTCAGATGCAGATAATCGACATGATAATAGAGAGGAGAATTGAATGAAGAAACCGTTGATGTTCCTGCTGGCGATGATTCAGGTTGCTCTGATCATGAGTTGCTCGCTGGGGCGGGATGAATATCGTCTCAATATCATCTATACTTCCGATACAAAGGGTTTTCTCGAGGACTGTGGTTGACACAGCCATAAACTTGGCGGTCTTGCCAGGAGACAGTTTTACATCGATTCATTACGAAACACACTGGAAGGCGACTTCCTCCTGCTGGATGGTGGAAACCTCTGCAGTTATGCGCGTGAAGAAGTCGATGTTGAGAAGTATCTGTTTATCACAGAAATAATGAATCACATTGGTTACGACGCCATGCAGCTTGGTGAGCTGGATCTGTCGCTGGATAAAATGGATTTACGGAATTTAATCGAACAGGCGGAATTCAGCGTACTGGGTAGCAATATCGATCCACGGGATTCTGATGATATATGGGATGAATATGTCATTAAAAAAGTCGGTGGATTGAGAATTGGAATCTTTGGTGAACTGAGGGCGTCACTGCTTCGCAAGGAAAAAGCGATCCAGGAAGATTACTTCGCCAATGCACGCAGTATGGTGGAAACACTGCGTGGAAAAGGTTGTGATCTGGTCATCTGTATTGCCCATATCGACGACCGTAACGCTAAAGCGCTTCCTGATTCAGTCGCCGGAATAGATATTGTCATGGGTGGCAAAGTTGCCGGCCCCATGAAGAGTGAACACATAGTTGGTGACAGTTATTATATCAACTCAGGTGACCGGGGACGTTTTGTCGGTCTGATGCAGTTGCGTCTTAATAGTGAAGAGGTAATTGATTCCGTGGCCATCCATATCGAATCGCTGGAAACAGCCGATCCGGAAGATCCATTCGTCAAGGCTCAGGTTGATGATTTTCTGGTACACTTCAACAGTGTTAAAAAGCCTTCAGCACCAACTGCTTCTCCAAGGAAGCCCGTATCTGGAACTACCAATCAGCTTGGAACTACTTCAGCAGCTGCACCACAAACGGGATTGACTTCGACCAGCAGAAAACCTGCCGCCGGCCAGCGATCTGTAGCCCCCACTTTGCGAAAACAGGCACCCCCCACCGTGGGTAACGCGAAAAAAGAAACAGAATAATATCTGAAACATAGCGACTAAAAAACCCGCATTCAGCGGGTTTTTTTGTATAAGAAATATCGGGATTTCCGTTTCGCTTAACTTTGAATGAGTTCCTGTATCAGTGCCAGTTTTTCCTGGAGCAGGGCATCATCATCAGCTTCGAGGTTCAAACGCAGTACCGGTTCAGTATTGGACGGACGGATATTGCACCACCAATCCCCGTAGTTTATCGTCAATCCGTCAATCCATTCCTGATCAGCATCTGCAAAATGCGATTCAATTTCCTTCAACTTGGCAGGCACATCCTCCACTGTGAAATTGATCTCACCACTCTGAGCGTATTTTTTTAACGGCTCTACCAGTTCTGATAGAGTTTTTCCCTTCCGCTCCATCAGTTGCAGTATCAGGAACAACGCCATATCCGCATTTTCAGTGAAATAGCTTTCCCTGAAATAGTAGTGGCCAGAAAGCTCACCACCGCAGAGCGAGTTATTACTGCGCATGGTTTTCTTGATGAAGGTGTGACCTACGCGACTGCGGGTTGTATTAAGCCCATACCCACCCAGCAGCTCCTCCATTATCCGGGAAGAGCGGCAGTCAATCAGCACGTTGAAATCCCTGTTCCCAAGATCATGTAACGCCTGTGCCAGTAGAGCAGTCGCAAAGTCACCGGGGACAGTTTCCCCATTTTCATCAACAAAAATGATACGATCGCCATCACCGTCCAGAGCAGCCCCGAGTTCGGCACCGCTTTCAAGCACCTTTCGCTTGATATCAATCAGGTTTTCCTCCAGCAGCGGATTGGGAGCATGGTTCGGGAACTGACTGTCGACCTCAAAGAAGAGCGGTACAATATCCAGAGGCAGATCGGAGTAAAGGTCCATCAGGTAGGAACCACAGACAGCGTTTGCTGTATCAATAACGATTCTGTGCTTCTGCTCGAAATTCGCGAATCCATAGATGTGCTTTCGATAAGCAGGCAGGGGATCATGCGTGGTTAAGTTGCCAGCGCTGTTTTTAGTGAAATTCCTCTTCTCCACCAGTCGGCGGATTTCCTGAAGTTCATCCGAGGGGACCGGTACAGCGCCGCGGCGGCAGAATTTGAAACCGTTATATTCGCGTGGATTATGGGAAGCGGTGATTATCACACCCGCGTCATATTCTTCAACCGCAGTTGTATAATAAAGAATCGGGGTTGATACAGTTCCGATGTTGAGAGTATCGACACCGGCATCGGAGAGTCCCTGTGTGAAAGCAGTGAGCAGCATATCACGGGAGTCACGTACATCCGTTCCGACAACCATGTTACGTGCAGAGAAAAACTCAGCGGCAGCACGGGCTATTTCATAAGTCTTTTCTGCGTCCAACTCGGTAGGCACAATACCACGGATATCATAAGCTTTAAAAATCGACATCTGTTTCTCCCGGTTTCATCCTTGCAGGCACCCCGCTAGTGAATCATTGACTGCAGTAAGCGTAGAAGTGCCGGCAAAAGGATACTAAGATAGCGAGCTAATATCCAACAAAAACTCCAGTTGCTCGAAGCTGCAATGTCAGCCTCCGGGATTCCTGCCTGCTGCAGGAGTGCAGGCCAGTTACCTTTTTCAAGCTTTCTGATAAAGTCTGGTTCAGAAACGATGTATAACCTGAACAGTGACCGGTAATGATTGGTCAAAGTACACACGATACAATTGCAGTACCATTCACCAGCTGAGAACTGCTTCTCAGATGATGTGAAAGTTCTGTCAGAAATTTCGGGCAGTGTGCTGCGACAGGATCAGCCATGCAACTCAGTGGTGAAAATAGTTTTATGACAATGACTGATTGGCAGCTATCGAAAAGCAAACGCAATACACAGAAGTTTTTCTCAAATAGGGATTTTTTATACTTGACAAGGTATTGCACCTATATTATTTTACACATGTAGCCAGTTGATGCTTTTTAAACATAAAAGCGGTAATTGGATATTATGGCATATGCTGATAGTCATGATACAGAACAGTACGCGTGTTTTATATGTTACTTATTTATAGGTGGCGTGTCGGTTTCAATCATATGAACCGTTCTGTTACTGCTTATCTCTGGCAAAATATAGTTTAGTTAGCGAATTAAATATCAACACAGTGTTTGAAAGGCAGGGAAACATATGGAATCTTCCATCTTTATTGAAAACTTGAAATATGTGTTTAAGAACCTGGGCATCACAAAAGCCTATGTCGCCAAAATGTGCGGTGTTTCAAAGGCAACTGTATCCATGTGGCTGGCAGGTCGTAAACCTTATCGTCAGTCGATAGAAGTTATTTCTGAGCTGATCTCATCTCTTCTGTTTATCAAGATCACACCTGACTCAATCCTGAATGAGGATATCAAACGGACATTACGGATGAACGAAGTAAAAATCGTTATTATTCGTAAGATGATTCGTGACCTCTCCGATCTCAATGTAGAAGACCTGGTTGCTCTGAATGAATATGTGCAGCGGGTAATCGAGGGTGAATCCAACACCGAGAAGCTGCTTGATTAACACCCCCCCCACAGCTCTCAGGAATTTCCTGAGAGTTTGTATGGAGCTCCCGTTATCGGGGGCTCTTTTTTTGAGGAAAAAGCGTTTTCAACACGAAGCGCACGAAGGACACGAAGGTTACTATGACTAAGAATGAACCATATCTCTTTCTGCCTATCATACCCCGGGTGAGAAGCGAACAAATAGCTGCCAGCTGCATTCCAGCTAATCATATTACGTGTTCGTTCTGCTTGCCGGATAGAGTCGTATTGCTATCATGACGAATGTAAATCTGAGCATATTCATAGTGGTTTCTACTTCGCTTACTCTACAGTTATTGCATGAACTCTTAACTTTGGAATTTTCTTAACCATAATTCTGTCTTCCTGCCCTTCGTGATCTTCGTGGTACAAGTTCTTCTCATTGCAATCTCTTGACTATCCCCGGGGGGGTGTGTAGAATTTCAGGGCTTGCAGAAACCCTTGAGACTATGATCGGAAAGGAGTGGCAATGAGTGTTACCGCTATCTATCCCGGCACCTTTGACCCCATTACTTTTGGACATATTGATATTATTCACCGGGCAGCATCCATGTTTGAACATGTTGAACTGCTGGTGGCTGCTGTAACCGGCAAGGATACTCTCTTCAGCCTGGAAGAACGTCTGGAGCTGGCTCAGCAGGTGGTGGCTGATATCGATAATGTACAGGTCAAACAGCTTGATGGATTGCTGACCGACTACGCCCGCAGCAATAATGTGCGGATAGTTGTACGTGGCCTGAGGATGATCTCAGATTTCGATATCGAATTTCAGATGGCTCTGACAAATCGCAAACTCCTGCCCGAACTGGAAACAGTATTTCTCACTCCAAATGAGAAATATATCTACCTCAGTGCCAGTATTGTCAGGGAGCTGGCGAAATTGCGTGCGCCATTGCAGGAGTTTGTTCCTGAATTTGTAGCTGAAAAACTTGTACAGAAACTTTCCCAACAGATCACCACATAAAAAACAGGAACAGGGTGATGAGCATACTTCAGGAAATCCAGACCAGGGCAGCCGCATTACAACGACACATAGTATTGCCGGAGGGTGATGATCCCCGCACGATAGCAGCAGCCGGTCTGATTCGTAAGAACGGCATTGCCAGATTCACACTTCTCGGTAATGAAACCCGCATTCTGGAGCTGGCAGCGGGAGAAGATCTGCAGCTTTCCAGGCGTGAGGTTATCGATCCCGCCCGGTCGGAATGGCGTGAAGAATTCGCTCGTTTTCTCTTCAACAGGCGGCGGGACAGAGGTATGACGCTGGAGCAGGCTCAGGTACTGGTTCTGGACCCGCTTTATTTTGGCGCGCTGATGGTGGCAACGGACCGGGCAGATGGTGGTGTAGCCGGTGCTGTCAATACTACACCGGCTGTAATTCGGGCCGGGCTCTACTGTCTTGGTATGAAGGAGGGGTTGGATGTGGTGTCCAGCTCTTTCCTGATGGTACTTCCGGATGGTCGCGGTTTCACCTATTCCGACTGCGGTGTAGTACCGGATCCTGAAGCACAACAGCTGCCCAGTATCTGCCGGGCGGCCTGTGATACACATATCGCATTGACACAGACTGAACCGCGGGCGGCTTTTCTTTCCTTTTCCACCCATGGCAGCGCTGATCATCCGCTGGTAGACAAGATGCGGGATGCGGTGCGTCTGACCCGGGAACGCTTTCCGGAACTGACAATTGATGGAGAACTGCAGTTTGACGCGGCGGTGGTTCCCGCAATTGCCCGCAGTAAAGCCCCGGAAGGGACTTTGCAGGGGCAGGCTAATGTCTTTATTTTCCCGGATCTCAATGCAGGTAACATCGCTTACAAGATTACACAGCGACTGGCAGGTGCTGACGCCCTGGGGCCGCTGATTCAGGGCCTTCGTAAACCATTTCTTGATCTTTCCCGTGGTGCAGTAGCAAAGGACATCATGAATGTAACCGCTATTGCCGCTCTGCTGGGTGAGTGAATCCTGGCTTTACTGTCCGGAAAATTATCCAGATCTACTTCTTCCCTATAAAAGTCTGATGTTCACCCTCTGTTTCCTTGTGAAAAACCAGGTAGCCCTGTTTCTCCATCGCTTCAACCAGCGGTAACGGTGGAAAGTTGGTCTGCAACAGGACGAACTCTCCTGACGCTGCTTCCTGCATCTGCTCGTTGATAAGCCCGATCGGATGTACACCCTCAGCCAGCATGGCGGTACCGTCTATTACATGTAACGGGTCACCTGAAATCCAGTCGGGAGCGTCCTGAGGGATCTCAATTGTCTCTTCCGGAAGCTCATCAGTAGTCGGTAAGCCAGCTTCCTGGCGCAGGGCGTTGAGGAAGGTGCCGGGATCAAGTTTGCCAATCTTTGCCACCTTCTCTACACTTGCCAGTTTCCCCACGGTTTTTCGCAACACCGGATTGGTCAGGTTGCGAAAGATCGGAGCCATCTGCATTACTTTCTCTTCCAGTGCGGGATACTCTTCAAAGATCGCAAACAGCCTGGTTGTGAGTTGTATATCCATTATCTATTTCTCCATTTTCGAATAATTCGACTGATGTCTACCTGCCCGTATCCGGCTCGTCATAGCTGAGCAGGCGCCGGTCACCCTCTATTTTCTGCATGGGGGCTATATCCTGTGTTACCTCCAGCGTACCGAGATACTCTTTCTGCTCATTGCGAACCGCATAGTAGACGATATAAACCAGTTTTGGCCCCATATTGATCCAGAAACGAGCCTGATCCTGCTTGCCGGTTTTAAAATCGTCGAGAATCTGATTGACTGTGTGTACACTGCTGGGCGGGTGACAGTATTGCACTTTGCGTCCCAGAACGGTACGGGTTCGCTCAAAAATGCGCTCCGGGCCTTCACTGTAAAAACGCACGTTGTCATCCCTGTCGACAAATGTGATGTCGAAGGGCAGTGTCTTGAACATGGAGATCATCTCCTCGAGCTCCAGAGCACCGGTTGGCAGTTGAACCCTGCCATCCATTTTTGTCTGCATTTCCTCCAGGTCGATACCCTCTGGCATCCATTCGAATTCCGGTACCCACAGGCAGTAGCCGATCTCCGGGGTTTCGCTGTAGATCTGGTACCACTCCTCCTCTGTCAGCAGGTCGAGAGCAGTCGGCAGGAACACTTTCTCTTCCTTGTAGATCATCTCCTCTGCAGCCTCGGCAGCTGGCAGTATTGCCAGCTGACTGAACGCTACAGCCTCGCCGGCACTGATACCTTCAATCTCCTGCAACCCGGCCAGAGTGGTCTTCAGCAGTTCACGCACTTCATCATCTTTCCCCCACATTACTGCCGGGACACCCGGGACATTATTCTTCTCAAAGAATGGGAAAACCAGGTTCTCTTTACGGCGATAGTGTTTATCCACATCCATCAGCTCATTCAGTTCACCCTGAATCCTGCGGACCTGCGGTAGTGCGTCATCCTCATCAGCCAGCTCATTCAACTGGTCAACCAGCATTCTGATCAGGCTGACTTTCTCGCTGATTGCCTTGTTCTCTTCTACAAAAGTGTGAACTGGATGCCCGGGATTAGTTTCAGGCGTTTCCACCAGGTCCAGCTGTTTCTTCAGCACATGGGTGTGCGTGTCACAGAGGGCCTGAATACTTTCCTGGGGAATTCCCTCCTCGATCAGCTGTACTTCCATGCGGAAAACATCAGCGTAATCAGCTCCGTCCAGAATCGTTTCCAGTTGCTTCTTTACCTTTTCCGGTGCCTTTCCATCGTGCAGCTGGCGAACCAGGTTTTTCATTATGTCTATTCTTTGCTGGCGATCTTCACCCATATCTGGGCTCCTTTCGAATTTGATAAAACAGTGTGGCTGAAAACGCATCAACATTGCAATAATCAGGACGGTTCAACGCCTGCAGAGCCACATTGTGTAAGCGTCAGAGTGTACTATAAACAGAGGCAATACTCAATATTAGGTGCCATTTATTATAATACTACCTCAAGGTAGTATATAGGATGACAGTGTCAACAGTTTCCTGAGATCACTCTCGTTTTTTCTAAGTCATTCCCGCCCCACTTAATGGGAGCAGGGCGGATAAGCGCGTTCCATCGGTGCGATACGTTTCTCCGTCGATTGCCCGCATGTCTCGTAACCTCTGAAGCGAAACCCTCTGAAGCGAAACCCTGCGGTTTCGAGGAGGCGGTTTCGAGGAGACGGTTTCGAGGAGACGGTTTCTCTTCAGGGGCGGGAATCCAAATCAGGAAGTGCAGAGTTGGGAATGACCTTGTGGGCAGAGACATGACCTTGCTATGCAGGTGGTCCGGATCAATGTGGTCCGTAATGCAGCAACCTGTATCATGCAGTAGCACAAAAAAAACCGGGACAGACTTGCATCCATCCCGGCTTGATTGGAAAGGCAGAAGATTAAGCTGCAACATGTGTTGTCAGCTTGAATCGCTGCCAGCAACGCTGCCGCAGGACAGCGTTGTGTAATTTTATTTGGCCAACACCATCTTACGGGTGATGGTCTGGTCACCGGCAATCAGGCGATAGAAGTATACGCCACTTGTCAGGTCACCGGCATTGAAGTTAACAGTGTGTGTACCGGCTGAACGATGACCGTCAACCAGTGTAGCAACCTGCTCACCCAGAACATTGAAGACATCGAGGGTAACGCTGGCCGGATTGGTCAGGGTGTAGTCGATGACGGTGCTCGGGTTGAACGGATTCGGATGGTTCTGGCTCAGCTCGATGGATGTCGGAACAGCAGCGGTTTCGCTTACATCTTCCCACAGCATGAAACTGTCAGCAGTACCGAGATCCAGATCGTTACGGTTAGCGAGTGTGAAGTCACAGGTACCGCCAGTGGTGTTGAAGCGAACAACCGCATCATACTCACTGTCGGCAATTTCTGCATTCCACTCATAGCTGTACTGGAAGTACTCATAAGGAGCGATCTCACCGGCAACATCACCGACCAGAACGATATCCGGCTGTGTGCCACTGTAGAGAATTTCAATGCTCTCAACTACAACATTTGTACGGCTCTCATTGAACACGCGCATGTAGTCTTCGATAACATAGGTGCCATCTTCCAGGGCGCCCCAGTTCCAGGCGGTGTCGGAAAGACGGGTAGCGCGGGCGTCAGTATCCCAGGCGTCGCCGCAGGGAACTTCTGTTGCAGGAACCTGCATGTAGATGACCGGGTTATCGGTCCAGCTGCCTTCGTCCTGCGGTATACCACCGGCATCCAGATCGAATACGAACTCCATATGGAGCAGGCCGCCAGCATCTACTACCTCAGCCATGGTTCCCCAGGCTTCGGAAGCACAGTCACCGGCAGCACAGGCAGGAGTATATGTATCGGTAACATTTACTGCAGTACCCCAGCTGGAACCACCATCGCAGGAGGAAACAACGTATACGTCAGCATTGGAGAAACCACCGGCAGAAGTGTCAGGCAGGTTCTCGAAGTTACGGTACATACAGTAGAGAGCGCCATCAGCAGGATCAATAGCCAGTGATGGACGGTCAACAGAGGATCCCCAGCCACCGGGGTTACCTTCGAAGTAGTGTGCCCAGTCATCAGGATCTTCGTTGTTCTCACCGACATAACCGGCAACATGGCTGAATTCAACCACTTCACCATCGGTATCTACCATTACATGCCAGATCTGGCCATCCTGACTCCAACGCTCGAAGTATTCCGGATCAGCTTCTTCACCGTCGAGGTAGGTGCGGTTTTCGTAATAGGGGCGGGTGGTATAGGTAACATGCAGGTTACCGTCAGCATCGAAGACACCATCCAGGTCACAGTAAGCGTAAACGCTACCGGGCAGTGGATGGTCAGTTGTTTCTTCGTCCAACAGATTAGTCAGGTTGATACCGGTGAAATCATCATAAGTACCATCTTCTGACAGATATACCCAGACATCATTAATGGACTGGGAGAAGATCAGACCGTCGTCAGCCGGATGAACATTGATGTGGTCATGGGCCAGTAAAGCAACACGGTTGTCGAATTCGGAAGAAACCGGCATCGAGGAAATCGAGTTGTTGAAAGAGGGAAGATCTTCCCAACCGGGGATTTCCCAGGTGGTGAAATCAGCAGTGGCATCGTAGTAATGATCATTGGCATCAGCGCGGGTGGAAATGACATGCGCCTTGTTGTTGGCATCGATACAAACATGTGGCCAGATCGGCTGGTCGCCGGCTCCCCATTCATCTACTGAAGGATGATTGAAGGGCAGGAAAGCCTGCCAGCATGGACCGTAGTCAGGCGCCAGGGCGGTCACGAAATCGGTACCGGGTTGCTGATGGAAAGCTACGACAGCAGCGTTAGCGTAAACAGCTCCGGCATCCAGGACATCGATGGTGTTGTAACCGGAACGGCCGGTATTGTCAACAGAGTTACCACCGACGATTTCCCCGTCCAGCAGACAGGCATAGACAGAATGACGGTTGGCAGCGCCAGAGTCAAAAGCTTTCATCCAGGTGAAATGGATCACACCATCGTCACCGATGGCGATCTGCTTGTTCTGAGTACCGTTGTGCTGATAATCATACCAGGTAGTACCAAGGTCCCAGGTCTCGTAACGGGACTGAACATCATAACTACCGAAAGCTGTCTGTGCGACAGGCATCGGAGTTGTGGGTGTGATCAACTGCTTGGCGCGTTTGTCAGCAGACTGTGGCTCAGCAATCAGGCTGGCGAAGCTGGTCGCGGCCAGCATACTCAACGCAACAAAGCTAAGTAGTAATTTTCTCTTCATAGGTCTAACCTCCATGGGAAATTTAGAAAAGTGTATCAAAGTGGTTCAAAATATGTCGTCCAATTAGAAAGCATGAACCATAAAATTAATGGTGTGCAGTGTAGGTGTCAAGTAAAACGCCAAGCTGAGCTTTGAACCTGAGTCATCTGTACCGGTTCTCACAGCTGCAATAAACCGCACAGCATTCAACTGTTTTTAACGCAACAATCGTGCCGAAAGCTCCGGGATTTGCACTGTTTCCCGCTCCATTCATCCCGAAATCCAATCCCTTCAGGCGTACACCAGGTATCACCTGAGAGTATGACCTGCCGGATACCGGGAAGCAGAAATTACCGGTACAGTTGCTGATACCGCTGTAGAAAGGGCTTTTCCATTGAAGTAGATGTAATGAGTCTGACTGATACTCTACCGGCAGGTAAATACTCACCACCCTTTATGAGCATCAACCTGCAGGAAACCGAATTCTCAGCCGACGCTGCTGACATGTATTTAAATATGCAGGTTTTCGGGAATACCGGTTTTCAGCCATGAGCAATACTTAACACTCACGTATGAAGTCTTACATGTGCAGAGCAGAGGCTCTACACATGTAAGGCGAAGAGATATTCCGGCGAGTGCCTGCAGGTTATCCTGATCGTATCTTACATGTGCAGAGCAGAGGCTCTACACATGTAAGGCGAAGAGACATTCCGGCGAGTGCCTGCGATTTCGGAACTACAGAAAGAACGCGGTCCAGAATGGAACCTGTTGCTGTGAACGAGTCATGAAGTATTGCCACATCTGATCTGTCGGTACGATACCGAGATGACCGTTAGCGGCGATAATGAGTGGTTGAAGCTCTCTTCCACTCAGGTTGAAGACCAGCCATGCCATTTCCAGCGCATTACGGAAGGGTGAATCATCCCGGGCATTTGAGAGGAACACAGTGGCGGTTTCAGTGAATCTGACTTCATCCTGACCGTTGCTGAGAAGCTGTAACAGCGCGACTGCGTGGTCGGGATGCCGGTAATCCGGGGTCAGTGCCCGTGGTAGCAGGTGATGTGAAGGAACCGGAATTTCAGTATCATCTATCTGCACCTCTGCCAGCCTCCACTCAGAGGGTAGAACAGTCGTTCCATTGCTGAAAGCTACTGCTGTATCACGCTCAGCTGACGAGAGATGAAGCGAATCAGCTCCGGTTGCATGGGTAACAAAACGGAGTTCCCGGTTATGTTCATAGCACTCCAATTGTGGATCATGATACCACTGCTGTCTGGCAAGTTCCCGCTGATTCTCGATTTCGGGACGTGACATCAGCGTCTGCCACCGGGGTGTCGCATGTTCGCTGCTCGCAAATGGCAGGAGTGTTTCAACACGCTGCAGTGAATTCAGAAAACCATAATCCAGTTCAGCATCAATTTTCAGAAAACGGAGACGCTGGAAGAATGCTTCAAGTTCATAGTCAAAATACTCCGCCAGAGAAGTTCCCGCCGGATAGCGTTGCGCATCGGTGATAGCTGGAACGGGTGGCAGTGCCCGGAACCTGTCGATCTCCTGTTCCACCTGACGACGGGAGTATTCCGGAAGACGCTGAAGGAGAATCATATTATCCAGACGCTGTTGCTGATGATTAAACTCCCTTTCCAGCAGAAAGTGCATTTCTTCATCATCAATGCCGCGCAGGAGCGATTCCAGACGCAACAGCAAACCCCGGGCTGCAGTTATGTGCTGTTCTGTGTCACTCAGCCGGTCGGTTGAATTCAATTCCTGATCGAGATTCAACAGCAGATGTTGCGCACTGCTGTGGCGTTTGTCCCTGTCCACCTCATCGCTATCGCCAGCTGGAAGCAGCCACCAGATTATAGCTGAAATGAGAAGTAATGGCAGAAGCCCCCAGAGCCAGCGACGGTTTCTGTGGGCAGATATTACCCTGAAACTATCGTTGGAAAGCGTGATCTCAGGTGAGCTCTCCTCAGGTGCTGAATGTTCCAGTGGGTCCTGTTCCTCCAGCTCCATCTCCTCAGCTGTCACTACTTCAGTAATTACTTTCTTTAACTCAACCTGGCAACCGCAATTCTCCAGCTCCCTTTTAATGGTAGCTGCACGGGACAAAGGAAGGCTGCGTGGCATCTGGAAAGGTGGCGTGAGCAGCTCATCCTGAATTCGCGCAAAGGGAATTCCAGTATAGCTGGCAATCAGCTGAGCTGCCCGCAGACTGCGGGATCTGTCTGTAATCCTGATTTCGTAAGTAGTAAACTCGGCCATCTGCGGATATATGTCCGTTTGTATCACGTTCTCAGCAATTCATGACACTATAGTATAATGCTCGAGGTTCTGAAACCACTGTTTTGGAACGTAATGTAAACAGGCTTCGTTATTACTTGCTCATATCATCTCCGCTGCTCTGATTAGTGCAAACAGGTTTGCTTTAGTTGGAATTGCTGCATCTGAATAGTGCAAACAGAATTGCTTCAATCAAGATTGCTTCAATTGGAATTACTTCAGTCTGGATTGTGCAGCATGGAATCTCTTCCAGTCACCAGCGCAACAGGCCGATCGGATTTGCTGGATAAAGAAAGGGCGTGAAGAGTGAAACGGACAGTAGTGCAGGTTCTCCTGCTGGTTGTCATCGCATTCGGGGTTGGTCTGATATACAACTCCTTCCATAAACCTCATCTACCGTTGATAGCTCATAACGGTGAGGAAATCAGGACCGCCGATAGCCTGACCATCAACGGCGTGGATGAGGAATACAGCGAACCCATGATGATCGCGCTGGAACAGGCACGCCAGCTTTTCAGTTCCGGTGAAGCATTGTTCATTGACGCCAGGACTGAAGCGGAATTCCTGCACGAGCATATCCAGGGCGCTGTCTCTGTTTCAATCGACGAACTGTCTGATCCGGAACCTCTACTGCTTTCCCTCAGTTCTGCTAACTATATAACTTATTGCGATGGTGAATCCTGTCTGCTTTCTACCGATCTGGCTTATTTGATGGTAGAGCTGGGAATGAAACCGGTCTATGTATTCCACGAAGGGCTTGAAGCCTGGAATGCAAACGGGTTGCCACTTGTCCGGGGGGAGCAGTAATGAAAACCAGTAATCGCACTGACATGACGATCGATCTTCTCGTGCGTTTTGCCCTTGGTGGGCTGTTCATCTGGGCCAGCATCGACAAAGCTCTGGAACCACATCTGTTTGCCCGCATGATTCGCAACTACCAGGTGCTGCCGCTGCTGCTGGTTAATCCCTCCGCTCTGGTAGTACCCTGGCTGGAGATGTTGACCGGCATCCTGCTGATTGCAGGTGTCTGGCGTAAGAGTTGTCTATTCATAATCAATTCTCTGCTGGTTATGTTTATTCTGATGATGTCACAGGCGCTGTTACGGGGGCTTTCTCTGGATTGTGGATGCTATTCAACGCAATCAGGATCCAGTCAGGTTACCTGGTGGAGGGTGTTGGAGGATATTGTCATGCTGGCAGCGGGGATCTGGCTCTGGATAAAAACACCTTTGACTAACGATAAATCTTGATGCAAAGGAACCGGTTCACTGTAAGGAGAAAATATGCTTCAGATTTTCAATGACCCCATTTTTCTCGGTATCTTCGTGGTGCTGGTGATTGTATTCTTCTTCGGTATCATCAAGAAGCTGTTGAAACTGGCTCTGGTGATCTTTCTGGCGATTGTGATCTATCTCGGCTACTTCCACTTCACCGATCAAACAGTTCCGGTTGAAGTCCAGGAATCACTGGATGGGGGCAAACAGGCTGCCCAACAGGTCATGGATAAAACCAGAGAAGTGATCGACGAGGGCAAAAGGCTGATGGATCGAGGAGAAGAGGATGGGGAGTAAGTCCAGAACCACCCGGATGTACAATCGCCTTGATTAAGAATAATTAAGGGACCCGGACTGGGTGCCTCTGATAGAAAATCCGATCGTTCCCGCTTGTTTCAGCTGATATTAAGCAACCTGTCGATGCGGGATTTGTTGAATCCGACAATTGCCTGACTGCCAATCAGGATAACCGGTACTCCCTGCTGACCTGTGCGCCTCACAATATCCTGCGCCGCACGTTTATCACGAGTCACATCCACTTCTGTAAAACGAATCTGATTCTGGATGAAGTATCGTTTCGTCCGTGTACACCAGCTACAGGTCGGGGTAGTAAAGAGAACCACTTTCTTCTGCTGATTCATAATTGTCTCCTATTTCAATAGTTAAGTTTCTGATGAATCCCACAGCTCTGTAACCCGCAATCCGCTGAAACAGCGCCTCCCCCGGTTATGAGTCACCGTTCTGAGGCAGTTTTCGGCTATAAGTTACTGAGTTGCTTCTCTGCCATTCCAGATGGCGGACAACATCAAACCCCGTTTATTTGATAATGGCAAGTAAAATGCGGCTACTACAATACATCGATATTCTGATACCTGTTTCCAGATAGCGGAATGATGAGGGTTTGTTGATATCAATCCTGATCTCTTCATATAACTGGAGGCAGAGGTCATTTTTCATGGTTTGCTATAATTTTCATCGTCCTGTTTTTTCTTGAGAATGTATCGTGACAGTGATAAAATGTTAACCGCTTGAAATTATGAATACTCCATCACTAAGCTGTTGCGACTCCTCCTTGACAAACCCTGGAAACCGAAACTGGCAATTGCTTTCCTAACACAACTGGAGAGAAACATGAGTTAGCTTCAAAAGTTGTGTATAAGAATGGGCAGTGTTCCTAAATTGTGAGAA
>CAZCRT010000023.1:0-48422 GCA_964501185.1 uncultured Bacteroidia bacterium | reverse complement strand
GGCAATCCACTGCGGATTGAAAATCACCGAAGTATGCATGATGCTGAAGAGCGACTCCCACCGGTCGAACTGGTCTGCCGGAGCGCGTATTACAAAGGTCTCCTTGTTTCCCCACATGCCGGCACCGAGCTGGCCCCAGTTTTCGACCAGAGCAAACAGCATCTCCCTGTAGGTTACACCCTCCTCCCGATAGGTGACGGTCAGCATAGCCGCGTCATAGCTGAATGACATGTCGGGGAATGCCACCTGAAGCCGCTGCTGATACCTGCGGGCAAAATCCTGTAGTGGCTTATGTTCCACAACACGCACATCAGCCGCACCCGGATGCAGATAGGGAAAGACCAGCTGGCTCATGAAATCTCCGGCCGCCAGTAACGGCATTACCGTCATACCGTTGTAATTACTGCCGGGTGGAAACAGGCCCATCTGTCCGGCCGGGGAGTTGCGGGCGTCGAAGTAGAGCATGTCAGGCAACCAGTGCATCATGACGCTACCGATTCGATCCTTCTTAACCGTCAGGTCACATCTGGCGGCAATAGATTGTGCGGCGCCACCCTGTGCCGTAGGATCAATCCTGAAGATTCCACCTTCCAGCTGCCATCCCTCAGGTACTAGCAGGCTGAAAGCGTTCTCATTTGGCTCCTGCACACGCTTGAACAGGACAGTGTTAAGGTCGCCATCTCCAGGATTTGCTGCCAGAGCACCACCACCGGATATAGAGTGACTTATCAGGAGTAACAACAAAAACAGAGAACTGCACATAATCACCTCCGAATAGTGCCTACGGATCAGTGGTCATTGTCATCTCAGCAGAGCGTCTATCTGAGTAACATCAGCTTACCGGTTTGACTATGCTCCCCTGCGGTAACTGTATAGAAGTATACACCGCTGGCCAGATTCTTGCCATCGAGTCTGATCCGGTGCGTACCGGCAGCCTGCCGCCCGAGTTGGAGCAGTTCAACCTGTTGCCCCGTAACATTGCGCACAACCAGACTGACTTCCAGCGGATGTGTGAGACTGAATTCGATAGTCGTGGTCGGATTGAAGGGATTGGGGTAGTTCTTCAGCTGCAGGTCAAAGCTTTCTGGCTGCTCCGTTAGCTCACCGATCGCTTCGAGGCCCGGGTACTGTGGTGTTCCCTCCGGTGCGGAGAGAAATGCCCAGGCGCCACCACGATGGAAATTGAAGTCGCGGTCTTCGTTATACAGTGTTCCCCGAACAGCCAGATAGTGCCCCTCTGGAACCATGAACATCGCCGCAGTTGTGGCGAAACGATGGATATAGTAAGTAGCGAACCCCTCCAGCAGCACTTCCGGCCCACCCGGTGTAAAGGTCACTCCATCCCAGCTGCCGAACTCCAGCAGCAATTCCGGATGATCATTGTATTCATACATCAGAAAACCGGTCCAGCTGGTGGAATCATCCTGCGAACCTGCAGGAAAAGTGAGATTACTGACTGCCGCTTCATCGGCAATCCAGAGTAAGGTCCCCTCTTCGTCCACATGCTCAAATCCGCCGATAGTGCCCATATCCCCCCGGGTCATACCCTCTTCGCCGGGGAACCAGGTCAGTGAGGCGGCATCAGAACCTGAATTCATCAACGGAAACTGATCACTGAAATCACCGAATTCATAAGGGCTATCACCAATACCGTCACTGTCATCATCACTTCCCGGATAGCAGCTGTAGTAGTTGCCCAGGTAACTCTTGATGGTGGATTCCCCGTTGTTAAACGCCAGCATGGAGGGTGCATGAAAAATCAGATTACCTCCACCTGTCAGGTGGAAAAGGGTATCGGCTGTGTGCAGGAAGTCGTTGAGGAAAAAATGAGTAGACTGACAGTAGTATTCATCTATGGCAAAATGAGTGTTGTTCATTACTTCGTTACCGGCAATTGTGCAGCGGTTCAGACTGGAAATGAACATACCTGCCTGGCTGTTATCATTGAAGCTGTTGCCTGAGATATTCAAACGGGTCTGGAAATAGCTGTAAAGACCGTAGCGATTCTCGTTGCAGCTGTTGCCGGTGATGGAGTCATTAGTGGAGTTGTAGGCGTAGTGAATGCCAATATCGTTGCCCACACACTCATTATCATGGATAAAAGTATGGAATGATGCGTGGGTACGAATCCCGCTGGCTTCTTCATAAACCGGGGCAATGTTGTAGTTACAGATGTTGTAGCGCGCGATTACCTCTTCGGGGCTGTACATGTAGATACCTACTTCACCATTGTAAGAGCACAGGTTATACTCCAGAATCATCTGATCAGCGTCCTGCAGATAGATACCCCACTGGTTACTGTTACCAGGTTCCCAACCAGCCCTGCAGTGCCGGACAGTCCCGCCAATCACGTTATGATAGTGAATACCGATACCGTACACGGCGTCGCATACACTGACACCCTCTATAAACACGCTGTCAGCTGTTACATCAATTACATCTTCCCAGTCAGTCGATGTGCTGATGATCACAGATTCGGCACCATTTAGAGAAGTCAGAGTCAGACTGGAGCTGATATCCACATTTTCATTGTAGCTGCCGTCGTGGATAAGCACCGTATCGTGGGGAGCGGCAGCAGTTACCGCATCCATAATCAGCTCGTAATCCTGTCCTTCACCAACCTGGAGAACAGCGGCGTTAACCGGCACAGCTGTATAGAGGGTGAGGACAATTACTGTAAAGCAGAGTGATGACAGGAAATGGATCGATTTCGGATAATACATGAGATCTCCCAGGATTGTTATCGTCCGGTCTATTGTTTATGGATATATGAGGAACATGCGAATTGAGAGAGATACATGTAATTGTCACTCCCTTATGAATAATAAGAATTACAGTAACAACAAGCCATTAACAATCGAGTGATTCTTATGTGATGCGGAAAATATGGTGTTATGACGGGTTGGGGGATGGTGAAACCATCTGTGACACTTCCGGGCGTTACCTGTCGTACCGATCAAACCTGTTGTATCTGATCAGGGCAGCCAGCTCTTCACCATAAGCTGTACCCTTTTCAGAGTAATTATCGAGTTGTGTTACCAGTGTGAAGGGGTCATTCGTCTGCATTCTCAACACCCTGAATTCGCTGAATGCATATGATCGAGCCAGTATCAGATAATAATCCCTTACCGCTTCCTCAATGGAGGAATATTTCCTCATCCAGATTGTTTTTTCACCGCGCTTCTCACCCGCTGCAATCCGGGGTTCATTTGCACTTAATGACCATACACCGAACAGGTTGTTGGCAGTACGGAAGAGACGCGAAGTTCCCCAGCCACTTTCCATAGCCGCCTGTGCCAGTGCGATACTGACAGGATGAGGTTTGATTGCCTGCAACAGTGCGAGGTTGCCCGGTGCTCGATATTTCTTCCTCAGTACCGCAAGTTGTGTACTGTCACTGCCGCTCTCGATCAGGCTGCCTACTTCCTTATACAGTTCCAGAAGCTCTGCGTAGACTTCTTCAATGACCGGTAACACCAGAGTACTAAATCGTTGCTTTTTCTCCAGCACAGTCATGTTTGCCGGGATATCATCTACACTGTAACCGGCCCCGGTTTCAAATTCACCTGCTGCAGAAGTTGCCGCTGCAGTGTCAGGGGAGGAATGCTGACGGGAATCTGAAGGTTGCTTTGAATCACCAGAGCAGGCTGTCAGTAACAACGATAATGTGAAGACTCTGAAATACAATCGTGCTATTTCCATTCACCACTCTCTGATCTGCGATCTGTTATCTTCCTGTTCACAATCCTGGAAAGCTGGTTTGATCTTATCATTATATCTTATCGGCATCGAAAAGCCATTATAGTATTTCCCTATAAGAACTACCGGTACAGATTATCATTTCAGGGAAATACTGAAAAGCGATTCAGAAGTGACTGTTTTCGAACAACAACTCTTTTGCTGAAGCGTGCTTTCAGCATGGGGTGGAGAATCGCTATGATACCGCGTATCAGCAGCAATCAGCCGGCAGATCATCAGTAAATGGGGAGGTAATCCCGAAATAATCTGTGATGGTCTGAACAAGCTCGCCTCTGCCTGACAATGTCCGGAAGGTTGATTCAGAACCGCTGGATTCGATTAAGGTCATATCCCTGATACACAATGAACGGCCCTGGAAGATACGACAGGGATAACTATTAGAGTTTGTTAGATCATTGCTCGTCTTACGCCGCAGGCGGAAGAACCGGGCTATCAGAATCTGGTTCATGAAAGCTGCCTCATCCCGGTAGGAATCAGTAATAGTAGCCTCAAAGTCTTCAATTCTCTGTGGCTCCGGACCCACCTGATACCCATGGTACAGCTCTCCATTTCTGTACAGCTCCAGTTGTGAGTACCCGTATTTATCTCGTGGTTTGAGCAGATACCGGTCAGCTCCGGACAGGATGACAAGATCCTCTTTCAGATCAAGTGGCAGTGGTTGCAGAAATGGAGCAGCATAACCTGCATCAATCAGATACTGGCGGTTATCCAGGTCAACCATACTTACCAGGTGGGCATTCGGGTGTAACATCTTCGCCCCACACAACATCGTCTGATATCCCAGGTTTGTCAGGAGCAGGTATAAGTAGTAGTTGTTTACATAACAGGTGCCACCGAGATAATGCTTCTCAATGCCATCCAGAAACAGCTCGACAGCTGGCAGAGTTCGCAGCCCTCTGTGCTTTTTGTAATACAACTTGGACAGGTTCTCAAATGGAACCCGAAACATGTGTGCCTGAACGAGTTCCCGTAGCGCATTCAGGGTTGGCGCGCTTCTGCGAACAGAGAGGAGCTTGAGGTATCGCTCCACTATATCCGGTTGCAATTGAAGTGAGACAGGCATCACGCTGATGCACTTTCACTGTTTGCTCTATTCATCGGGGGTGCTGTATTTATCCAGCAGGGGGTTCTCTCTACTTCTCCCGGTTCAACCATTGCAGTGCCTGTTCCTCTTCATGGAAGACCTTCATCATGAATCCACGGTTCACACCGACGGTCTCTATGAATGCGATATCCTTTGCTGTTGCCTGAGCCTGATCGGTAATCATGGCAAGAATGAGCTCTCGAGGGAAATTTGAGAATAACTCGAAGATCTCAGCAGCATTGGCCATTGTTTCCTGCCCTGTTGTGTCCACGAGAATCCTGTTAAAACCCAGCTCGCTGAAAATCTGTCGGATCTGCTTAATTGATTCGGCAACATCATCCTTTGAAACCGCTCCATAGGATTGAACCCTGATAATACCGGCCTCTTCGTCAACTCTGACCTGATCTGGCATAATAGACCTCCTAATTGCCCCCGGGTGATACTATTTATGACCGCGATATAATGTATGGTTCTCTATAATTAATCCAAAGAGTGAATTACAATAATTACCCCATGGAAAGCGACGTAAAAAAAAAGGCCCGGTTTGAGCCGGGCCATGAATAATCGTCTGTAGATCAACTTCTACTTCAGATAGATAAGCCGTCGGGTCTCACGCCAACCGTTATCTGAACTCATCTGCAGGAAGTAGATGCCGGTTGCGCCGGTCGGTCGCCAGCTGAATGACTGGTAACCGGGCTGTACTAAACCTGGATCCACAACAGCCACCAGTCTACCACTCATATCGTAGATGGATGCTTTAACAAAAGCAGGCTGTGGTACACCGTATACTACGGTAACCTCAGGATTAAACGGATTGGGGTAGAGAGATGAAATGCTGAACTCTTCCGGGATACCGTTGGGCATGGGATTAACAGCCAGCAGCCAGGTGAATGACCATGTCTCACTGGACAGAGTTCCATCTGTATTCGTGTCCAGTGCCAGGACATTCCACCAGAATTGACCCTCGTAAGGTAACTCTTCCATGTCATAGCTGGTACCGTCAAGTTCTACTGTCAGGAGAGTATCTGTCAGATCTTCATCACCAAACATGAAGAAATAGTAAGTGACAAAATCATCCGGATCAGGATCGCTGGTTTCTTCCCAGGTGAAAGTCAGCGGTGGGTCCACCGCGCTGCCATCGGCAGGTTCCAGCAAACTGAATGGAGCGGGTGAAGCTGCTTCCCAACCCTCACCGGTCAATGCAACCAGGGCGTCACCATCACCATCATTACTGACAATGGTCAGCGTGCCTTCATAGACGATCTCTTCTGTCGGTGCAAAGGTTACGTTGACTTCCGCCGACTCATACTGCCCTAACACTATCGTATCAGTGAAATCGGAATAGAAGGCAGCATCATCACTGGTGATATCGGTAATCTCCAGGTCAGCGTCACCACCATTGGCAATTGTCAGAACAAACTCGCTCAGGGTGCCGGTCTGAACTACGCCGTAGTCCCAGCTTTCAGGACTGAGCAGGAGATCAGGTTCCGCAACCTCAGTGACAATAATCAGCACATCGTCTGTGGCAGTTTCACCTTCCGGATCTTCCACAGTGAAACTCAATGTTTCCTCACCAGACCAGTCAGGCATGGCACTGAATGTCACCATCAGCCCGTCGATTACGAAGAAGACATTAGAACCCTGGTCACCGGTTAAAGTCAACTCATCTTCATCAGGATCATCAGCATAAGCGCTGAAGTCCACTTCCAGCGCTGTGTCTTCGTCGAACTCAAAGTTATCAGGCAGCACCAGTGTCGGAGGATAATTGTCGGGGATACCCTCACCCAGCAATCCAACTCCAACTACCGGCTCATCCGGATCATCGCAGAGAATCATCAGAGTGCCGTTGTACTCCATGACTTCGGTTGGATAGAATGTAACTGTCACCAGCAGCGAATCACCAGGTGCTATAAGCACCCGTGCCCCTTCATAATTCACTACGAAAGTTTCATTTGCACTCTGGATATCGGTAACATCCAGATCCCCGGTACCGACATTAAAGACAAACAGTTCCCAATCCAGGCTTTCACCAATTATAACCTCACCATAGTCGTGGGTATAAGAGGACAGATTGATATCTGGTACCGGTAAAGGAACCCCTTCACCCTGAAGATTAACTGTCAGAACCGATTCGTCCGGATCGTCGCTGGTAATAGTCAGAATACCGGAATACTCTTCCAGGGCAACAGGTGCAAAAGTGACTGTGACAGTCAGCGGTGAACCGTAAGGAACAGTAGTGCGGACATCCGCCCAGTCGGTGGTGAAGGCAGGGTTATCACTGCTGACATCAGTGACTTCAAGGTCGATTGCACCAAAATTATGGATTACCAGTTCCCAGTCAGCTGTCTGGTCAATGATTACTTCATCAAAATCGATAACAGTGTCGGAAAGATAAATTTCCTGTACATCTATCATCGGGCAGTAGTCACAGAATGTTGTCGGCATTTCTACAACGACTTCCGGCAGGTAATGGTTGAAGATGTCATCCGGTGCATCTACGTCATAATCAGTGCCATCGGTTCCACCCAGGTTACAGTTGAACATCGACACGGAAATGATACCACCACCTTCGTAGACGATGTCATACTGTCCCCAGTCCCAGATGTTTATCTCGGTAATCGTGACACCTGCACCGGCAACTGCCTCAAATCCCCAGCCGGTCGTTGTTTCCGGTGCTACCGGAAAACACTCAATACCGGCAAAATTCCACTCACCGATTGTAATCTGACCGGCTGAAGCTGTACCGGTTAACAACAATCCTGTAAAGAGAAAAAGTACCACTTTCTTCATACTTCCTCCTGTCGCTCTTTTTTCAAATTCTATACGCGTATTACGCAGTGGGTATTTGTATACAACGTATGGTGTAAATTATCATGTCGGTTAATGCTAATGTTGTTACTCACCATTATAAATGCAAGTAAACAGTTCCATTGCAGACCATTTCCTGATATAAAAAAACCCGTCCAACAGTTGCTGGACGGGTTTGTCATTATCGGCTAGATTCCGGACCGGAAGAATTCCGGGCGGATTCAGTATTACTTCAGGTAGATCATACGACGGGTTTCACTCCAACCGGTGTCGGCAGTAATACGCAGGAAGTAGATACCGGTTGCGCCTTCAGGTTGCCAGGTCATCTCATGGTAACCGGGCTGGACAAAACCGGGATGCAGCTGAGCTACACGACGACCGCTGAGGTCGTAGATTGAGACTTTGATACTGGCAGGCTGCGGTACAGCATAGACAATATTAACCTGCGGGTTGAACGGATTAGGATAAATGGAACTGATACTGAAATCTTCCGGAATACCCATTCCTGGGATAACGGATGAGGTAATTGAGAATTCCCAGGTTTCATTTGCCCAGGTACCTTCTGTGTTTGTATCCTGTGCCAGCACCGTCCAGTAGTAGATGCCGTCGTCCAGATCTTCATCCAGAGTATAGCTGGTTTCTTCCGTTTCAGCTTCAAAAACAACATTTCCATCAGAATCGCTTACCTCAAAAAGATAGGTGATTACGTCACCCGGATCAGGATCAACAGATTCCATCCAGAAAAAGTTCTGAGGCAGGGTGATGTTCTGGCCATCAGGTGGTGCCATCAGATCAAATGCTGACGGGGCTTCCGGAACTGCTACGTTGAAACTGAAGTCAGCATCACATAGAGTACCGAATGAGTTATCGTCCATAGCGAAAACGCGCCAGTAATAAGTGGCATCATCATTGAGACCGGTCAGTTCATAACTGGTATCGGTTAAACCTGATGTTGTGTCACAATCCACATGACCGAAATCATCTGTCGGTGATACAAACAGGGTGTAAATCACGTCTCCGCCATCAGGATCTGTGGATTCCTCCCAGGTAACCGTCACAGGCAGTTCTTCTACTGTGCCTTCATCAGCGGGTGTCAACAGAGCGAACGCAGTCGGTGCATCACCAGGAAGCGCAGTACCACTCAGGAAAACCATAGTGGGATCTGCAGGATCGTTGGTATACAGCTGCAACTGTGTGTTGAAGACAGTATTGGAAGCATCAGGTGTAAAAGTAATACCGAAGGAAAGTGATTCACCTGGCGGAACTGTTGCAGGAAGTTCGATATCATCTTCAAAGACATCGAGTTGAACAACTGCCTCGGTGATGATCAGGTCAGCATTGCCGTTATTGTAGGCGACACAGGTCCACTCAGCAGATTCACCGATCAGGACTTCACCAAAATCATGGTTGTTAAGCGGAATGTAGATGTCCGGTTCGGTACCCAGACCACTCAGCGGAACAATAATCTCCTGATCATTGTTGCTGATTGTCAGAGAACCATCATACTGAACATTATCAATTGGCATGAAAGTAACGGTATAAGTTTCAGAAGCTGCTGGAGCGATTGTGACTTCACCGGGGAAATCAGTAGTGTATACCTCGGGGGCAACGGCGATATCACTGACTACAAGATCTGCAGCACCATCATTGGTAATCATCAGCTCAAAGTCGGCGCTGAATCCGACCTCAATGCCACCGAAGTCATATTCCATCGGATTAACATTGATGTCCGGCACATCACCGGCGGCACCCTGGCCAGCCATAGCGATTTCCAGCGGGGATTCCTCGGCATTGCTGGTAATAGTCAGAACACCTTCGAAAGCACCTTCAGCATCAGGAGTGAAAGTAACCATTACGGAATAATCTGCAGCCGGAGCAATAGTCGCAGGGCCATCAAAATCTTCTGTGAAAGCGGCCGCATCGGAAACGACGTCATCGACGACGAGATCGATATTTCCGGTATTGGTGATAACCAGTTCCCAATCGAGCGAAGAGCCGACCGTAACTGTTCCGTAGTCATAGCTGTAAGTTGGAACATCGATACCGGGAAGATCTGGACATGTATAATCACAGAAAGTAGTCGGCGCTTCGAGAACCACATATGGATAATAGTGGTTGAAATCGTCATCTGGCATATCACAGACGAAATCTGCACCCACGTTTTCCGGGCAGTTGTTCAATTTGCAGGACAACAGGCCACCACCGGTGTAGATAACATCGTACTGGCCGTAACCCCATACATTGATATCAACGATTTCAATTCCGGCGCCTGCTTCAGCTTCGAAAGTCCAACCGAGATTGGGGGTACTGTCTTCAGTCGGGAAACAGTCCAATCCGAAGAAATCCCAGTCAGTTACTGTCAGCTGTCCCGCCATTGCGGTACCAGCTACAAGTAGTAAAGTAAACATTAATGTAATGCGTCGCATTCTTCCTCCTGTCAGAGTTTACTGGTAAGTATGTTTGTCGATTCTGAGCAAATAGAGTATAATTTCATGTTTTTCAAATTTGCAAGCAAGCTATTATTCGATTCAACACGATCGCCTGCAATCAAAAAGGCTTTCCTTACAAGACTGACACCTGTAGATTTCACACATTACGGATCATATCAAACTAAACAGAGCATGTTTTCTCGCAGGCACCCGGTAACATATCTGATAAAGCGCTGTAGTAGCAGATTGTTGCTCTTACAGTTGCTCCTGCTTGCGTTGCTGAAGCCTGCTCCCGCAGGTGCACAGACTACACTGATTCAACAACTGCTGCAGAATACCGGTTGGCATGCTGCAACCGACTCCACCATCACCTACAGCGCCAGGGATATCAGCATCTCAATGGACCGGGAATACACCTGGCTCAAGGGAGATGCCCGTATCACATTTCAGGGAATGGAGCTGGAAGCGGAGTGGATCGAAATCGACTGGATATCCAATCTACTCACCGCTACCGGAATCCCGGATACTACCTGGACTGATTCCACCCGCACCGAAATTGACTCCCTGTTTGTCAGGGGAACCCCTGTGTTTAATGATCGTGATGGAGAAATCCATGGCGCAGAGATGGTGTATAACTTCCACACACGCAGGGGCAAGATTCTACAGGGAAGAACAGAATTTGGTGATGGCTACTATTATGGCAGGCGTATTAAGAAAAACGATAGTAATGCCATGCATATCAGCAGTGGTAACTTCACCAGCTGTGACCGGGATGATCCGCACTATCATTTCTATTCTCCCCGGATGAAACTGCTGATCAAAGACAAGATAGTTGCCAGGCCGGTCTGGCTCTATTTCGGCCGGGTGCGGACTTTCGGGATTCCATTTGCAGTATTTTCCATCAAGCGGGGGCGCCGCAGCGGTCTGATAATGCCTTCATATTCCGAGTCCGGCCGCAGGGGCCATGAGTTGAATCATCTCGGATGGTACTGGGCACCCAACCGCTACTGGGACTCCTGGCTTAAAATGGATTATGCTGACAAAGGACCGGATTATCTTTTTGACGGCAATATGCGCTATCGATTACGCGATCGCCTTAATGGACGGGTCAATGCCTCCTGGTTTCACTCCGGACTCAGCTACGACCGGGCCTGGGATCTGAACATCTCACATGACCAGAAGCTGACACCGTATCTGGGTGTACGGGCCCGCATAAGTTACGCTTCCAGCGCTGACTACTACCGCAACGCCAGCGACAACCAGGACACCCGTCTGCAGCAGTCGATGAACAGCAGTGTTAACCTCGCCGGCAGGATTCCCGCCTGGAAGGACAGCTACTCGCTGGGACTCAGTTACAACCAGAATCTGGTAACGGAATCGGGGAGTGGCCATCTGCCGGTAATCTCCTATCGACACGGATCCCGGGCGCTCCTGCCCGGGCATGAAGAGGGTTACCTCTCCAAGCTGCGCTATTCCTACAGCAGCAAATTCGATGTCCCGGTCAGTTATGCCGGCGATGACAGCGAGTTCCTTTACCGCGCAGGCGTGAGTCATTCCAGCGGAATATCCGGGCCGCTCAAGCTGGGGCCACTGTCGCTTTCACCCGGAGTACAGGTGCAGGAACACTGGTTTGATCGTTACCAGGAGCTGCATCAGCAGGATGGTCTTGTGGACACGGTTGAAGTAAATGGTTTCGCCAGACGTTTGACTTTCAGCGCCAACACTGCACTCAGCACAAAAATCTACGGGCTCTTCCGGACTCACTGGGGCCCCCTGGAAGCACTGCGACATGTTATCACCCCCTCTACCCGTTTCAGCTTCCGTCCGGATTTTTCCAGCGAGGAGTGGGGTTACTACAGCTTTGCGAGTGACGATAGCACAGAGTACAGGCTGGACCGTTTCAGCGGATCCATGTGGGGTGGCACCGGCAGCAGGCGCAGTTTGAAAATGTCCGGAAGCCTCGGCAACCTTTTCCAGGCCAAAGTGAGACGTGGTGAAGAGGAAGTCAAAACCGACCTGCTCAATATCAATTCCAGCTTCAGTTATGATTTCTTCGCTGAAACGTATCCACTCAGCGATATTTCCTCCCGCTTTTCAGCTTCTCCCCTGCAGGCTCTGGGTATTACCGACCTGCCGGTGAAAGGGCTGGGCCTGGAGGTTTCAACTGTACACAGTATGTACAAGCGTGACAGTCAGGGAAACCTGATCAATCGATACATCTTCCTGGATGGCTACGGCAGCGCCCCCCGATTACCGCGCCTGCAGAGTTTCAGCTTCTCCACTTCCATCTCTTTCTCCGGAATTACTAACCGTTCTGAAAGTGACACAACCAATCAACTACGAAACGACCCTGTACTGGATCGCTTCGATCCACAGATTGATCCGATAGATATGTCAATTCCCTGGAATGGTTCCATCTCCCTCTATTATCAGGAGAACCGCTACATACCTGACGATCCAGACCGTAGCGCCTGGCTTTCCGGTAACCTTTCCTTTAATTTTACCCGTAACTGGAAAATAACCTGGCGCGGTCGATACGATCTGAACAGTCATGACCTCGTAAGTCAACAGATATCAGTTTATCGCGATCTTCACTGTTGGGAAGCCCGTTTCAGCTGGACCCCGAGCGGGCCCTATGAATCGTTCTTCCTGAAGGTTTCAGTCAAGTCCCCCACCCTGCGCGACCTCAAACTGGAGAAGCGGTCCGGTAGAAGCAGCGGCTGGTAAAATAGGAGCATCAGAAAATGTCACCTGACAGAAATAGTTATGAGAACCCGCTGGAATCCCGCTATGCATCGAAGCTAATGTTGCGGCTTTTCAGCCCGCAGTACAAGTTCAGCACCTGGCGGCGCCTCTGGCTCGCCCTGGCGGAAAGCCAGCGGGAGCTGGGCCTGGCGATAACCGATGAGCAGCTGAATGCCATGCGGCAACAGCTGGATAATATCGACTTTGAAGCGGCAGCCGGGCAGGAACGTCTCACACGACATGATGTCATGAGTCACATTCACACATTTGCGCAGGCAGCTCCAGAGGCCGCGCCCATAATCCACCTGGGTGCCACCTCGGCATTCGTTGGAGATAATACCGATATCATTCAGATGCGAAGTGCGCTGGACCTGGTTCAATCCCGCCTGCTCAATGTGATACAGAATCTCACTCATTTCGCGCGGGAACAGCGTCATCAGCCGGCTCTGGGCTACACACATTATCAACCTGCTCAACTGACCACGGTAGGCAAACGGGCTACTCTCTGGTTGCGGGAGCTGGAGATCGATTTTCATGATGGCTCACATTTACGTGATACATTGCTACTGCGTGGCACCAAGGGAACCACCGGCAGTCAGGCCAGCTATCTGCAGCTTTTCCATGATGACGCGGAGAAAGTAATCGAGCTTGACAGAATGGTCGCGGACAAAATGGGGTTTGCTGCCAGTGAACCGGTTACCGGCCAGACTTACTCCCGTAAACAGGACGATCGGGTGATGAGCTGGCTGGGTGGAATCGCACAGTCAGCCCACCGTTTAACCAATGATATCCGCCTGCTGCAGCATCATCGCGAGCTGGAGGAACCGTTCGGTAAAAGCCAGGTAGGTTCCTCCGCCATGCCTTACAAGCGCAATCCTATGCGTTCGGAACGGGTTGCCTCACTGGCGCGTTTTGTGATCAGCCTGGGAACCAGCACTGCCATGACTGCGGCCACACAGTGGCTGGAGCGTACTCTCGATGACTCCGCCAACAAAAGGTTATCCGTCCCACAGGCTTTTCTGGCAATTGACGCCATCCTCGTTCTGCTGGCTGATATAACTGACGGGCTGGTAGTAAACAAGGCAGTTATCGAACGGCGCCTGCGGCAGGAGCTGCCTTTCATCGCTACCGAGAATATCCTTATGAGGGCTGTGGAAGCCGGTGGTAATCGTCAGCAGCTGCATGAGTTGATCCGCAAACATGCTATGAAAGCGGCTGCAATTATCCGTTCAGGCGGCGACAACGACCTGCTGGAGCGGCTGGCCGCGGACAGTGAATTCCCGCTGGAGGCCGTGGCGCTGGCCACACTGTTGAATCCGGAGGATTACACCGGGCTGGCTGGCAGGCAGGTGGAGGATTATCTTCGGCAGAGCATCCTGCCGTTACTTGAGAAGAATGCTGCCATGATGGAACTGAACAGGGAAGAGATTCGAGTGTGACACAGATCCAGCGCCGAATTGCCACAGCTATTTTCATTCTCTCAGTCTCCTTAAGTGTGTGGTATTTTATCAGCGCCGGACAATCACCGTTTTTTGACTCCCCGGCAATCGATGAAGCTTTTCACCACCAGTGGGCGACAGCCTGGTCTCAGGGAGAAGCAGGTCCACAGATCCCGTTTTTCAGGGCACCACTCTACCCCGCATTTCTGTCATTTGTTTACAGCCTGTTCAACGGTTCGATTTTTGCCGGACGGCTTTTCGGATTACTGCTCGGTGCTCTGAATCTCTTCCTGGTCGGCCTGTTGCTGCAACGCAATGTCAGACACCCTTCCTGGCTGGTTGTATTCGGGCTTTACGCATTCAATGGCACGATTATCTACTTCCAGCCGGAACTGCTGATTGTCACTTTTTTCATGTCCCTGCTGCTGGGGGGCTTTCTGCTGCTGCAGCAAAGTCAGCAAAGTACCGGCCTCTTTGCTGCCGGTGGATCAGGACTCCTGTTCGGCCTGGCTGCAATCACCCGTCCCAGTTTACTGATATTCCTGCCACTGCTCTTCATCTGGCTCTGGCGCTACCGGAAGTCCTGGCCACAGACAGCGACTCTGATCGTAATGCTGTTGTTGCCGATTCTGACAATTACTGCTGTCAATCGCTTCGTCGGAGGTGAGACAGTTCTTGTTGCCACACAGGGTGGCGTGAATTTCTATATCGGTAATCACACAGATGCCAACGGGTGGAGTTCATCACTACCACCAGCCGGTGTAAACTGGACCATGGCGGACGCCCACCTGAAGGCGCTGCGCGATACGGAGCAACAGCTGACCGACGCAGAGCTGTCAGACTACTACTACCGGGAAGGCTGGCAGGAAATCACAGCTACGCCAGAACGCTGGTTGAAGCTGATGCTCTACAAAACCGCGCTGCTCTGCAGCCGGACGGAAATAGGCAACAATCGTGATATTCAGTTTTCCATGCGGCAACACCCCCCGTTAGCATGGTTGCGTAACTGGACACTGATTCCGTTGCTGATACTGGGATTGCTGGGTATGCTGCGCCTGCTGCGCAGCCGTGATCCCGGGCACCGGCTCTGGCTGGGGTTTCTACTGAGTTACGGTTTTGGTATCGTGCTGTTCTTCGTCAATGCCCGTTTTCGACTGCCGCTGCTCCCCTTCCTGGCTATTTTTGCAGGCCTGGAGCTGGCAGGAAATTTCGAGCACAAGCGTCAACGCAAGCGTGTATCACATCTGGAAATGCTGGCACTGCTGGTGATTTCACTGCTGGTCATTTATCCACACCAGGCCACACAACCTGACAACAACGCACAGACACACCTGGCTCTCGGCAATGCCTGGCTGCGTCAGGGGCGACTGATGAAGGCGGAGAATCAATATCGAATCGGACTGCAGGAGGACTCACTGCGGGCGAACCTGCACCTCAATCTGGGAGTTATCGCCTGGCAGAGAGAAGACCACCGGACAGCCCGGCAGGAATACGAGCTGGAATTGAAGTATCATCCGGGAAGTGTGCAGACCCTTGCCAATCTGGGTGCGCTGTATCACATGGAAGGAGACTATCGAGCGGCGGAACAGGTGCTGGGAAAAGCCCTGCAGTTAAATCCGCTGCACCGGGATGCCGCCTACAATTACCGGCTGGCCTGCGAGCGACTGGCGCAGAGTTTTGAAATGCGGGAAATGCCTGACTCAGCGGCCTGCTTCCGGGCGCGGGCCAGGAAGCCGTTCACACCATGAGAGGGTTAGATGAGTAGTCGCAACTGGTCCACGGAGCAAATCAGCGGACAGGAGGGCAGAGTCGCCGTCATCACCGGTGCCAACAGCGGAATCGGCTACGAAGCGGCGAGGGTGCTGGCGGCTAAGGGAGCGCGGGTAGTTCTGGCCTGCCGCAATCCACAGTCGGGCGCAGAAGCAGAGCAGCAGATTCTGCGGGAACAACCGGCAGCGGATGTCAACTTCATGAAACTGGACCTGGCCAGCCTGGAATCGGTACACCATTTCGCCAGCAGTTTTATCCGGAGTTACGGACAGCTCGATCTGCTGGTGAATAATGGCGGTGTGATGGTTCCACCCTTTTCCAGGACTGCTGAGGGGTTCGAGCTTCAGTTCGGTACCAATCACCTGGGGCATTTTGCCCTGACCGGTCTGCTGCTCGAATTGCTGTTGAAGCGAACGGGTTCCCGAATTGTCAATATCAGCAGTACGGCACATCAGCTGGGCAAAATTGACTTCGATGATCTCCAGTGGGAGCAGCGTAAATACAATCCCTGGGCCGCTTACGGCCAGAGCAAACTCGCCAATCTACTGTTTACCTACGAATTGCATCGCAGGCTTGAGGCAGCAGGGGCTGCCGCCATAGCGCTGGCTGCACATCCCGGCTGGACCGGAACCAATCTGCAGCGTACCAGCGGTCTTGCCAGAACCCTCAATCCATGGCTGGCAATGCCGGTCTGGAAAGGCACACTCCCGACACTCATGGCGGCAACTGAAGGTGACATCAGGGGTGGAGAGTTTATAGGCCCTCACAAATGGCGGCAGATGCGCGGCTATCCGGTCAGGGTAGAATCAAATGCAGCCTCCCACGACAGAGAGGTGGCTGCCAGCTTGTGGGAGGTCTCTGAGGAGCTGACCGGGGTGAAGTTTGATTTTGCGATGTAGTACCCTCTCTGGTAAACCTGTAAACACCTGTGTTAATAAACATCCGATTGCTTTATCCATCATATTGCTGCTTCTGATTACAATCGAGTCGACTACTCAGATCTTCACGATCAATCTACCATTTTCCATGCCTTGAGTTAAGCCTCCACAGCATCTTTCCTCACACAACCTTTTCCCGGGATCAATCACGAAAGTGGTATGAGTGGATTCAGGGCACATCTGCTCAATTGGTAAGGTATAACTGGAGGCTAACAGTAGAGAGAATACTTTATTTTATGAACTGTATATATTATATTCAGACAGAAAGATTTATTATCTGTTACCAGAGGGAATAATGTACAGATTTTTACTTGCTATCATATTGTGCATTGGCTTCACACAGACCCTCTTCGCCACAGTTATCAATGCCCGGATGAGCAGCCGGGAATTCAGGATGGCGTTAATGCAACGGAGAATGGTGATACGGTTCTGGTACAGCCCGGGACCTCAGATGATTCCTACAGCGGTTTTATGGAAGACAGCTCCGGTACGTTTGACGGCACAAGCTGGAGGGCACCGCTGGCAGGTTTGCGGAAATACTACTATAGTATTGCGTTAAACTAACAACCGTTAAAGATTTGCTCAAGCAAGTAATGCTGCTTGAGCTCAGACGAACTTGCAGTTCGTCACATTTAAAGCGATGCTGGTAGAACCGTAAAGGCTTTATACCTGGTAGATCAGCATCGTACGCTAAGCAATACTATGGGCCGATGCTCTATTTAACGTTTAATAAAGGTCATCATTTACAAGCATCGGTATATGTACATGCGAGTACGGAAGTTGTCCGATAAATTCAGAGTGAAAGACAATCCAGATGTGGATGAATTCAGGCAGGAGGAGTTATATCAGTCAATGTTAAAATGAAAACGGTGTGGAAGAACCTGGTCGGCTTCTTCTTTGTTCTTCTGATACAGTCACAGCTACAGGCTACCATCATCAACATCCCGGCAGACCAGCCGAGCATTCAGGGGGGAATCGGTACGGCAGTCAACGGGGACACGGTGCTGGTCCAGCCCGGGAACTATCTCGAAAACATCAACTTCAATGGCAAGCTGATCACAGTCGGCTCTCTGTTCCTGACGACCGGAGATACGGCCTACATCTCCACGACTATTATTGATGGGAACGGCGGTAGTGACCGGGTTGTAAGATTAGAGAGTGGAGAGAATTCATCTGCGCTCCTGTCGGGTTTTACTATCACCAATGGACGTGGAATATCCTGTGATAATTCAAGCCCGATCCTGCAGGATCTGGTAATATCAGGTAACTCCTCAGATGCCTGGCAAGGTGGAGCTGTTTCTATCATTAATGCCAGCCCGATTCTACAGAATTTGACGATAACGGGTAATGCCACCTTGACCGTAGGTGGAGGAATCTATTGTCACAATTACTCGAATCCCAGTCTGCAGGATGTCAGGATTTCCGGTAATTTTGCCAGTGCTAACGGTGGTGGAATCTACTGCGGTGGTTACTGCAATCCCATTCTGCAGAATGTAGATATCACAGATAATTCTTCCCATGGTGTGGGAGGTGGAATGTACTGTGGTTCTTCCTCCGAACCGGTACTGCAGAATGTAACCATGTCAGGTAATTCCGGCCTGAATGGTGGCGGTGGCCTGTACTGTGATAGCGGTGATGTGGTTTTGATCAATTCAATCCTCTGGGGTGACGTACAGGAAGAGATCGCTGTATCTGACGGAGGGACTGTTATCGTAACCTGGTCTGACATCGAGGGTGGCTGGGCAGGAACGGGAAATATCGATACCGATCCACTGTTCGTGTATCCCGGTATCGGTGACTATCACCTGCAGCCGGGGTCACCCTGTATTGATGCCGGAGATCCTGCCTCACCACTTGATCCGGATGGCACCATCACAGAGATGGGCGCCTATTACTATCTGCATCCACCCACGGCAGACTTCTCCGCGGACCCGACCAGCGGCCCCTTTCCCCTGACCGTCGCTTTCAGCGACCTTTCTACAGAGGGTTCGGGAGCAATTGATCAATGGCAGTGGGATTTCGGTGATGGGCAATATTCTGACCTGCAGAATCCAACGCATGAATACCAGGTGGTGGGAAAATATACAGTCACACTGACAGTTATCGATCTGAATGACAATACCGACAGTGAGACCAGGGTGGATTACATCTGGGTAACTGCTCCCCCCTACAATGGTCCGGTATGGCATATCTCCACGACAGGCTCCGATGATCTTGGCAACGGAACGGAACAATATCCCTTTGCCACCATACAGCATGGTATCGACAGTGCTGCCGATACCGACACTGTGCTTGTCCAACCCGGCACCTATCTTGAAAACATCAACTATAATGGCAACCTCATTACAGTCGCGTCACTGTATCTCACCACCGGCGACCCGGTTTACATTTCTTCAACCATTATAGATGGAAGTGGGAGTGGCAGTATTGTGACATTTGCAAATGGCGAAGACTCTACTACAGTATTCTCTGGCTTTACTGTTACAAATGGAGCAGGTGGCTATGGTGGAGGGATTTCTTGCAATAACGCCGGTCCGTATCTGGAACATCTGATCATATCAGGTAATTCTGCCAGTCACGCAGGGGGGGTGTATTTTGCCAGTTCTCGAACTCTGTTATCAGAAATGTAACACTGTCTGGAAATTCTGCTTTCTCTGCCGGTGGTGGGATTAGATGTAATAACTCCAACCTGGTTATTGAGAATGCCATCTTATCCGGAAACAGCAGCGGTGGCTCAGGTGGTGGGTTTGAAATCACTAACTCCACTTTAAGTATCGCTGATGTCAGCATCTCAGGTAATTCTGCTGAAGAAAATGGTGGCGGGATTTGTTGCTATTGGGGTTCAACTTTAGAACTGGATAATGTTACTGTTTCAGATAATTCTGCAGGAAATTTTCATGGTGGTGGAATTCTTTGCCATCAATCCACTATGGAGCTGGACTATGTCACTATCACAGATAATTCTGCTTTAGAATATGGTGGCGGGCTTTATTGCTATCAATCCAATATGGAGCTGGATCATGTCACCATATCAGGTAACTCTGCTGGTTATGGTGGTGGGTTTACTTGCTTTGACAGTTCAAATGTGAGTCTGCTTAACTCCATCCTGTGGAACAACATTCCGGATGAGATCAATATCAGTTCCGGCACAGTTACAGTGAGCTACTCCGATATCCAGGGAGGCTGGCCCGGCACCGGCAACCTCGACAGCGATCCCCTGTTTGTAAATCCGGCTGCTGGCGACTATCAGCTGACCTGGGCAAGTTTCCCGATCCCGGATGCGACCATATCTCCCTGTATAGATACAGGTGATCCTTCATCACCGTTAGATCCGGATGAAACCACTGCAGATATGGGAGCTTTCTACTATGACCAATCCCCTGGCGCACCTCTGATCAATGCTGTTACGGATGTCCCCGGTGATCAGGGGAGACAGGTTCAGGTTATCTGGGACAGGAGTCCCCTGGATGCCCCTAACTCACCAAATCCTATTGAAACATATTCCCTCTGGAGATATGATGATATATTCGGTGGCAGAGGATTTGCTGAGATATATGAAGATCCCCGGGAACTGCTTGAAAACGCAGTCAACGACAGTGGTAAGAATTACTACTGGCAGCGGGATGGGGAGATCCTGACCTTCATTGCCCAGTTGCCGGCGATGGAATTTGTTCAATATTCTGTTGTATCCCCGACACTTATGGACTCGAGTGTTGTTTCAGTTAGCTACTCTGCCTTTAAGGTTTTCGCACACACAGATGAAATTTCAATAAACTTCCCCTCCCATCCCGATTCCGGCTACTCGGTGGACAACATCGCCCCGGATGCAACCACTGCCTTTGCCGCCTCCCTGGACGAATCTACTGTTACCCTGAGCTGGGATGAGGTTGAGTATGGTACTTTCGAGGGGAATTCATATCCGGAGCTGAACGGTGTCTGGTACCGTATTTATGCCGGAGATACACCATGGTTCACCTGTGATGAGGAGCATCTGCTGACCACGGTGACAGAACCGCATTTCGATTATCCGGTATCAGGTGAGACGAAGAAGTTCTTCCGGGTGGTGGTGAGTGATCAGGAGGAATAGAAAACATCCCCCAGCCCCCCTGCTGAAGCGAAGCCTACCGCTTCGTACCAAAGGGGGGAAACCGTATCGTGTCATTCCTGTTCCCCCAGTGGAAACAGGAATGACGTTCTATCTGATCAGCACCATCTTCCTGGAAACGATATCATCTTCTGATTCCAGACGATAAACATAGACGCCAGAAGCCAATGGGCGGGATGACTCCGCCCCTACAGATGGGTTAAACGTTACACGATGAACACCCGCCTGTTGCATTCCATCAGCCAACACTGCCACCAGCTCCCCCAGCACATTGTAGACGGTCAACTGGACATTCTGTTGATAGGGCAAAGTAAATTCTATCGTGGTCGTCGGGTTGAAGGGATTAGGGTAGTTCTGGGACAGGATGATATTTTGAGGTAAATGGAGTGACCGCCCCCCCATATCTGGAACACCATCGATTTCATCAGGTATCCAGGCGGCTCCACCGGTAGAATGATAGTCAGGATAGGGATTGGGAAAACCGGCCCATTCACCACCGGCACCCTGGGCGATATCATAGGCAAAACAGGGAATATCATCGTCACCACGAGTAGCAGTCAGAAAAACCGTGTTGTTCCCGACAGCGAGCCCACGCCCCTGACCGTTGGTTGCCGGGATAGTGCCGGCCAGATGGATCATCTCCCCACTGTCAATATCGACGGAGTAGAGGCCGGAAGTTCCGTATTCCGAATACCCATAGAAAAGATCATCGACCGGATTGTAACCCAGCGCGAAGAAACGCAAAGCACCGACATCCAGCGCCAGTTCAGTTGCTCCGCTGGCAGGGTCAATGCTGTAAATTCCCCGGGGATCGGCATAGTTGGAATAGCCCCAGAGCTGATCACGCCCATATGCCAGTCCGCTCATATCCTCTTCAATCGTACAGAGCTGTTGCGGAGCTGTCTCCAGGGTTGCCTCGTAGAGATGGGTAGTGAAAGCGCCTTCACAGAGGTAGATTATTCCCTCCTCAGTGGCAGCTGCGCCGCTGACATCAAAAGAGAAACCGCTGGTCCAGGTGACATCCGGAAATCCGGACATATCGGAGTGGAATGTCGGCAGCGTCCCCCCCTCAAGACCGACGAACAGAGTCCCCCCAGACGGTTCATCCACAGCACCTCTGCCGGTGTATACTTGCATCTCATAAGAGTCAGCACAGATAACCAGATGTCCATCCCCTGCAATGGCGGGTCCGTCAGGCCGGTCAAATGTCTCCAGCCATATCAGATTCAAAGTGGAATCGAAGCAGTATAGCTCAGCCTGATGATTGGTGACGTAAAGGTAGCCCTCTGCATCGACAGCTGCCTGAGGTGAAACCACTCCCTCATCCGGATCAGCAATGACTATAGATGTATCGAGTACAGCTGGTTCACGGGATGACAGATCCGGTATGGAGACTCTGATTCTGTTCTCTCCGGCGGCTGCCTGAATGGTTCCACCAAAGAACTGATGCCTGTTTACGGGATGGTCAACAGCAACCGGCCCGGATAAATTCAGGGTTTCACCACTGTGCGAATCGATGTGGATGATCCGGTAATCAGGTGTATATGAGTAAATGTTTCCTGCCAGATCAACGCCGAAGGTAGCAAAAGGCACATAGGCGAGATGAATATGCCACAACTCGTCAAGTGAACTGCCGGTATCTTCGAAAGCAACCAGCGAATCGGTCACTACATTATTGCAGGTCCGTGGTGCATAAACGATTCCATCGGGGCCGACCAGGCAACCGAGCTGCTGTACAATCCCACCCCCGATACCGTGACTCTCATAGAGAAAGGTACCGGTAGCCAGATCGTGAACTACGATTTTCGGCCCGTCTCCGCTTGCTGCCCAACCATAGACATGATCGTCAAACAGGGCGACCTCGCTCCCGCCGGAAGTGGGGCTGTATCTGGTCTCCTCCCAGATTGTCGTCCCATCCGTTGCGTCAATTCTGGTAATACTATGAAAATTGCCGACGATGAGATCGCCATTCGGGGCGAAAACAACGCATTCGGTAGAAGACATATCCACCAGTGAAACTGACTCCCAGATGACTGAGCCGTCGGCTATATCCAGTGCATAAAGATGGGAAGCATTTGTGTTGCCTGACCGGGTAGCATAGACTACCCCTTCCCAGCAACCGCAGACCCTGTTACGCCAGTCGGTGCCCGGGTATGTAACCGGCAGGTCCTGAGTCCAGAGCGTATCGCCGCTAAGAAGGTTGTAGGCAACGATGGCTGTGCCATGCAAAACATCAGCCATATTGAAAGTGCGATCCGTGACCATTACATCGTCCTGTGTAAATGGTTGGTGAGGCCAGTAGGTATAAACCGTACTCCCCTCCCAGAGGACCTCATCAGCAGTCAACGGGGCCAGCACCCCCTCCGCCTGACAATTCCGGGCTGAGTTGGCGCCATTCCCCACCTGCCAGCTCCATGCCTGTGCAAAAACCTGAAACGGTACTGACAGTAAAACCAGAGTGAGGCTAACTCCGGCAATCCCCAGCAGTCTTCTTCTGATCTCACACATTATCTTCCCCGCTTCTCGGATTTTGAATGAAACTACCCCCACAGCCGTACGCAGTATTCAAGCATCGCCTGCAACCGCAATCGAAAATCATCAGCCATTTCACGATAGGTCTCCAGATCTGCCGCTACAAAATCATAGATTCCTGCTCCATTACGCTCCCCGGGATCGGGATGGAACTCTGTGATGGCCAGAACCCGATCCATTATTTCAGGATCATTACCTGCCTCTTCAGCGATCAGGTCCCGGTGAAACGGTTCCATGACGATAATCAGATCAGCACGATAGATGTGGAAAAACTGCAGCGGCCTGGACCGGTGCTGCTCAGGTTCCAGATTCAACTCCTGCAGCACAGTCATATTGTTATCGGTGACCGGTGCGTTTTTGATCCCCAGTGTGCCGCTGGACTCCGCCTGTATCCAGTCAATCCCCTGCTCCTGCAGCAGTTGACGGAACAGCAATTCCGCCATCGGGCTGCGACAGATATTGCCGGAACAGACAAAGAGTACTCTGCGCATCACTGTCGTTTCCTCTGGCGGCGGATCTTTTTCTGCAACCGGTCCAGAAACAGCATTCCCTCCATCGGTGTCATACGATCCAGCTTCTGCTGCAATACCTCGTCAAGCAGAGTCTGTTCCTCCTCTTCAAAGAGCTGCGGCACCCTCTCTGCGATAACTGGAACAGTTGTTTCCGTGTGAACGGCTAACCGGGGCTCTGCATCACTGGTAAGCTGGCCTTGCTCCAGGGTTGCCAGCACTTCACGAGCTCTGGCTATCACCGCTGCCGGGATCCCGGCCATGCGTGCAACATCAATACCATAACTGTGACTGCAGCCACCCGGGACGATTTTGCGCAGGAACACCAGTTTTCCACCATACTCCCTGACCTGAATATTGACATTGCGCAGGCGGGATAATGTCTGCTCCAGATCGACCAGTTCGTGATAATGGGTGGCAAAGAGCGTGTTGGCCCGCACTGCCTCATGATTGTGCAGGTACTCCGTAATCGCCCAGGCCAGTGACAGCCCGTCAAAGGTGGAGGTGCCACGCCCGATTTCATCCAGCAGTATCAGACTGCGGCTGGTAGCATTGTTGAGAATGTTGGCCGCTTCATTCATCTCCACCAGGAAGGTAGATTCACCCCGCGCCAGGTTATCACTGGCACCAACCCGGGTAAATATCCTGTCCACCATACCGATATGGGCAGCATTGGCAGGAACAAAGGAACCCATCTGCCCCATCAGGACGATCAGCCCCACCATCCGCAGGTAGGTTGATTTACCGGCCATATTGGGGCCGGTGATCAGCAGAATCTGACGGTGATTGTTCTCCAGTTCGACATCGTTCGGGACAAACTGATCACCTACCGGCAGCAATTTCTCCACTACCGGATGACGCCCCTCTTTTATAGATATCTCACCATCATCACCGAGGTGGGGACGCTGATAGCGGTTTTCCTCGGCCAGTGTTGCCAGCGCACTGTAGAGATCAATCTCAGCCAGCCTGGCGGCGTTGCGTTGAATTGGTGCAATGTCCTGCTGCACTTTTTCCAGCAACTGTTGGAAAATCTCATATTCAAGACGCTCAATCTCATCACGGGCGCTGAAAATCTTTTCCTCATATTCCTTCAAATCCGGCGTGATGAAGCGCTCTGCGTTTACCAGTGTCTGTTTGCGGATATAGTGATCCGGTACCCGGTCGAGGTTGGCATTGCTGACTTCAATGTAGTAACCGAAGACTTTGTTACTCTTCACCTTGAGGCTGCTTATTCCAGTTGCTGCCTGCTCCTGTTCGGCAAACCTCTTCAGCCAGGTTTTACCGGAGTAAGCAATAGCATGCAGTTCATCAAGATGGCTGTGAAAGCCCTCACGGATCATACCCCCTTCCCTTACAGTAGCGGGTGGGTCATCGCGTAACGTGGCACGAATCTGCCCCAGCAATTCCTCAAGGGGGTCCAGGCCGTTTGCCAGATCCTGCCAGGCGGCAAGCTTAAACTGTGATACATGCTCCTGAAGTTCAGGAACCACCTCCAGCAGGGAAGCCAGGCTGATCAGGTCACGGGCGTTGGCACGGACAGAAACCAGTTTTGCGGCGAGATGTTCCAGGTCGGTCACGTGACGTAACAGGCTGCGAATTGCGCCACGCACTGCTGCGTCAGTGAGAGCGGTTTCCACCTGATCCAATCGCTGTTCAACAGCACTCCTGTCCATCAGTGGCTCCTGAAGACGCCTGTGCAACAGGCGCCTGCCCATTGCCGTCAGTGTGCGATCCATAACTGCAAACAGTGTCTGACGCCGGTCACCACCCTGCAACGGTTCAACCAGCTCCAGATTGCGTCGTGAAGCAGGATCAATTTTCATAAACCCTGTGGGTTCCCAGAAGCTCAGAGCCTGGACCTGCCGGGGAGGACGCTTGAGGTTATCACGTACATAGTGTAACAGTGCCCCTGCTGCAATCACAGCCGTCAGGTTTTCCTCCAGGCCATATCCTTTAAGTGTTCGGACACCAAAGTGATCAAGCAGCAGGTTGCGGGCAAACTGATGTTCATAAAACCAGTTTTCCATCCGGGCCAGTGGGACACTGGCAAGCGGCAGCAACTTCTGAAACAGTTGCTGCTGATCATGGCAAATGACATACTCCGCGGGGTCAAGGGTCCCTAGTTTGGCCAGCAGAGCATCCTCTGTGAGTTCAGATGCGACAAATTCACCCGTGGTCACATCCATCCAGGCCAGTGCCCAAAGCTCTTCGCTGTGATACAATGCCGCTACATAATTATTCGAGGTTTGCAGCAGCGCTGAGTTGGACAGATCAGTCCCCCGGGTAAATACCTCTATCACTTCCCGTTTCACTACCCCCTTCGCCTGGGCCGGGTCTTCTACCTGCTCACAGACAGCCACCTTGTAACCGGCCTGCAGCATTTTGTGCAGATAACCTTCAAGCGCGTGATAGGGAAATCCGGCCAGTGGTATATCCTCGTCCTTATGCTGCCCGCGCCGGGTCAGTGTAATTCCGAGCACCTCGCTGCCGGTCAGCGCATCATCAAAGAACATTTCATAAAAATCCCCCATGCGGTAGAACAGAATGGCATCCTGATACTCCCGCTTGATTTCGTAGTACTGTCGTACCATCGGGGTCATTTTATCTTTGTCCGCTTTCCGGCTCAAAACCACTCCCTGATTCCGGTTCACTATTGTTTAAATCTGCGCAGCATATAATCATTGATGAGTCCATCCTGTCGCCAACCACGGGCGGCTGCTTTGGCCTTGCGCTTGCTTGTATAACAATTACTGACGACCAGATAACGGCCCTGTCGCTCGACCACCTCGATTGCACCAGCCTCTTTTCGCAGCCTGTTTGCCATACGAAATGCGTTATCCCGTTCAGCGAAAGCCCCTAACTGTACCCGCCAGCAATCACCAGTGAGATCCATTCCGGAACAGTTATATTCGGTGTGCCACATTTTTTTGTACCGGAGAAGTGAATCAACCTGCCCTGTAAAACAGAAGTAATCGAGCAGGCCGGCCAGGGCTTCAGGTCCCTCCCCCGCCCTGCCATCAGCTTCAAGAATTGTGTGATACAAAAAAAGTGCAGAATCAACGTCAGTAGTGGCACGTGCAGCCTGCAGCTGTGGAGATACTGCAGCTACCTGCTCTGAAAACAGTATCAGCATCAGCAGGATTATTGAACTCGCGCGTGACACAATTGCTCAGGTGCGAGTTGTAAAAGATGTTGGAGGCGCATCTGTTTTGTAACTGGACCAGGCATGGCAGCCGGGGCAGAACCAGATAGGTGTATCCGAATTGTTACCGCATCGATCGCACTGGAAGGTCCGGCTGACGGAGAAAAGGTTCTCGATGACCTCCTGTGTCCGGATCAGTATCTCTTCCGTCTTCTCCAATCTGCCGAGTAGTTTCAGTTCCAGGCGAACCAGCCAGATGTTATTATCAGTCCCGGCAAGGCCTACGCGACAGATGTCAAGGGCATCCTGGAATTCGCCCTTCTTTTCATGGAACCGGCCCAGCGCCAGATAAGCAGCGGGTTGATGTGGTGCCCTGTCAATCAGTTGACGATAGATTGTTTCCACCTTCCCGAAACTACCGGTTTTAAAGAGCTCCAGCTCCAGGTCCTCTATCACCAGATGAGCATCTTCAGGGACTTCCCTGGTCAGTCTTTCCCAGAACTCCACACCCTCAACCGAACGATCTTCTTCTACGTAGGATTGCCCTATCAACAGATATGCAGGGGTGCATTTCTGATCCAGTTTTATCGCCTCTTTGCAGAGCAACCGCCCCTTTTTGCCCTCACCTCTTTTGAAGAACTGACGTGCTTCCTCGGTACGAATCAGGGCAAGGTGACTGTTCTGCTTTTCATCTTCAGCGACGGTCAGCTTCTTCAGAACATCGAAAGCCTCGCTCCATTCCCCGCGACTCTCCAGTAATTCCAGATAGAGGCGGCGAGCACTGTTGTTCTGTTTGTCTTCAGCCAGCAGTCTCCGGAGCCAGTTGAGTGCGGAATCGGTATCTTCACGAGCTATGAAATCGAGTGCGAGCTCTTTCCATATCTCCAGTTGCTGCCCCCGGGTAAGTTCACGACGCAACGTTAACTCGTTATGAATACGGGAGGCCCGAACAGCCTCGCCTGTTTCACGATAGAGCATACCCAGCTTGATGTAGGCATCGATATTGTCGGTGTCACGGGTGATCTCTTCCTGAAAGGACTTGATAGCCCCTTTCCTGTCACCGCGCACCATCAAACGCAACCCTGAAAGATAGTAGGAGGAGTCCTCTTCCAGTTTCTCACCACGATCGAAAGCGTGATACAAAACGATCAGCCCCAGAATCAGAAGTGGAACCAGATAGTAAAGCACGGTCATGATGTCTCCTGGAGTTGCTTTTTGTCATCCTGATCAGTGTCACCAAAACTGGCATTGCGCAGGTCGCGCAGTTCATCGCGCAGGCTCTGGACCCGGTGCCGCAGAGCGCGGTTGTCTTTGCGAAGTGTCAGGTGCTGCAGCACTGTCACCAGGAACCAGAACACTACTCCCAGCATGAAGGCGGCAAACAGAGCCAGTACCAGGGATACCCCTTCATATTTACTCCAGAACAGGTTCAGGTCGATGATCTGTCCACTGTTCAGAATCGAAAATCCCAGGACCAGAAAGAGCACTATAATGAATAGAGTCCAACGCAATGTCCACATACATCCTCCGGGCTATTTTTGTATCACATTTCCACGCAAAGTAAAACCGGACAGTTCCACGATATTTACCGGCAGTACTGTTCCAGACTCAACACCGGGTTGATGAGGAAAAACCACTATACGGTTGCAACCGGTGCGCCCCATCCACTCGGCTTCCGATTTACGACTGGGGCCTTCCGCCATAACCGAAAACTCCATGCCGACACAGGCAGCATTTCGCTGACGGGTAATGCCGTTCTGCAATTCAATCAGCCTTTCCAGCCGCTCTCCCTTGACTTCCGGCGGAACGTCATCATCATATTTTCTGGCAGCAATCGTGCCTGCCCGTTCAGAGTACTTGAAGGTAAAAGCGGAGTCGAACTGCACCTCCCGTACCACCTCCAGCGTTTTCTCAAAATCAGCCTCTGTTTCACCACAGAAACCAACAATAATATCAGTACTGACAGCCAGCTCCGGTACTGTTTTTCGTGCTCTGCCAGCCAACTCTATAAATTCAGCGGCAGTGTATCCACGGTTCATTCGCTTAAGAATCTGATCACTGCCAGCCTGCAGCGGTAAATGAATATGGTTCATAACCTGCGGAATGTCCCGCATTACTTCCAGTAATCGTTGTGAAAAATCACGGGGATGAGGTGCGATAAATCGAATCCTGTCCAGTCCGGACAGTTGACCGACTGCCTCCAGCAGCTCCGGAAAGCGGTTATCTCCCTCCTGCCAGGAATTGACATTCTGCCCCAGCAGCGTTACTTCGGGATAACCTTCTGCCACAACCTGCTCTAATTCGGCCCGTATCGCCTGCAAAGGCCGTGACCGTTCACGGCCCCGTGCAAAGGGAACCACACAATAGCTGCAGAAATTATCACAGCCCCGGGTAATTGTCACCCAGGCGTTGGGACCTCCTTCCCGGTGGGGAAATATCTGCTCGTAGGTTTCATAGCGATCCAGGTCGGTTGCAATTGCAGCGGGCATCCCCTGCCGGCGTTCTTCGATCAGCTCTGGCAGTTGCCGGTATGAATCAGGACCGACTACCAGATCAACCCAGGGTTGTTTGCGGCTTATCTCCTCCTGCAGGTGACTCGACAGGCAGCCCAGTACGCCGATCACAGTCCCGGGATGCTCATCCTTGCGTTGCCGGTAACGATGCAGCTGTTGCAGTACCCTCTCCGAAGCGTGTTCCCGGATAGCACAGGTATTGACCAGAATCACATCTGCATCACCGATGTCGTCCGTCATCACCGACCGGTTTTCCTCCAGGATGGATGTTACCAGCTCGCTGTCAGCGAAATTCATCTGACAACCGTAGGTTTCCATGTAGACACGTGATTTCCGTCCGAAAGACATCGAGATCCCTGTTATTGTTGAATTCCAGTTTCTGGCGGTCTAATGTGTAGCTGTCGGCGATATGACCACTCCAGCAGCTGTCCTGTTCAGGTTTGAGAGTAGAAACAGTGCTTTATTACACATTTAAGGATAATACTCTCCGGCTATGGAGAAAGAGAAAAAGGAGACCGGAACTGATACGGGAGTAGCAGGCTTCCGTAAAACAGTTTGAAGCCATGGATACACGTGTTAATAACAGTACAGAGACTACTCCGGAACAGCTGGCGGCCTTCTTCTCGGCACTGGCCAGCCCGGTAAGAATCAGAATAATCAGTATCCTGAATCTGCGTGAAGCCTGTCTGGAAGAGCTGTCCACCATGCTGGAACGCAAACCTGCCACAATCCATCACCATTTGAGCAAACTGACTGCAATCGGTCTGGTCAGCTCTGAAAAGCGACAGTATTATCGTTACTATTCACTGAAACGGGAGCGTTGGGGACAGCTGCACAGCTGGCTGAAGCAGGCACTGCAGTTTAACCGGCAACTTGAGGATTATGAAAGTGACTTCCGGAAAAGCGTTTTTGCGAATGCATTCAGGGAGGGCAGATTTGGCGGTTTCCCACCCCAACAGCGCGACCGGGAATTACTGCAACGATTCTTCATAGGGCATCTGCAGAGGGAGCGGAGCTACGAACTTGAGGAACTGAGTCAGGTTTTCAGCGAATACTGTGACGATATTGAATTGATTCTAAAGCCTCTGCAGGCTGCAGGGCTCCTGCGGCGGCAGAGAAACAGCTACAGCGTGGTGGAATCCTCATCCAACAGGAAGAGTTTGTAGTGGTTTCGGGTCAGACGATTATGGGGCAGGATCAGTTTGATTATGCTGGTGATATTTTCATAAATATTCTCAATCAGGTCCAGTGAGATCGGATCTTCCAGCCAGCGCCCGAGGAATTCCCGCTCACCAACCTCTACCAGTGTCAGATACTGCGGATCATTGAAACGGAAGTACACTTCTTCGCTGCGATCTACGTTGTCAAGCTGCTCTTTAATGCGGGAAGATACTTCGATACCTGCAAGAATTCTGGTCATTATCATTCCGGTTTACAGTCTGGTTGTCGGCAGCTGGTTAATTATTCACAGCAAAAAATACACCCACTCACCTTTACGGGCAAGCAAAACGGCCGCTTCGAAGAAGCGGCTTGGCAGTTTCGCAGTGCGAAACATGCACAGGTTCAAACGTTCACAGGGTCAGTATAATTCGTAGCTCTAGTTCATATCTGGAATATTCGAAGATTCAGAATCACTTGATCATTACTCAATCAAAGAGAGCTTACCCCAATCACCCTGTCGGCAATTTAAGCAGTGCCGTTATCTCATTTCCCTGTTCGTTGAACTCGATCTTATCGGTAAACGACTGGATCAGCATCATCCCCCGCCCGGATGCATCCAGTGAATCGAGATTGCGTGTTTTTTCCAGCCACAACTGCCAGTCGAAACCGGGGCCATCGTCACGTACCGTGATACCGAGGAATTCCTTCCGCCACGACCAGGAGAGGTCAATCCTGCGGCCAGAGTAACCGGGATCCGCCAGACGGGTGGCAACCAGCTCCTGAAACTTACGTTGCCCGTCTATCCCATCTTTACGCACCTCTGAACTGATTTCCAGATTGCCATGGTAGATTGCATTGAACAACAGTTCCTGCAGTAACAGCAGATAGTTCGAAATCTGGCTGGGGGAAAAACCGAAGCCCTGCAGGTCATGCTGGAAAAGCCTGATCAGGTGAGCGAGTTCATCCTCAGAATTAGGGAGTGAAAACGATCGCTGGAATCTGGACAGGTATTGATTGATAGCGGTAAAGCTGCCCGCTTCTTCCACTCGCTGCAAAGTAGTCCGGATGATTTTATACAGCTCTTCCAGATCGAAAGGTTTGACAATGAAGTTGGTCGCACCGGCACGCAGCGCTTCGATGGTCAATTCGACAGTACTGTATCCGGTCAGCAGAATTATGGGAACCTGTTGATCATAACGCCGGACCCGCTCGATCAGATCCATACCGGTCATTTCCGGCATGTACATATCTGTCAGTACCAGATCAACATGTTCTTTCTTCAGTTCACGTAAAGCTTCGCGCCCGTTCTCACTGACAAGCACTTTGAATCCCTGCAGCAGAAGGTATTCCTGCAGTACACCCAGTACCGCCTTATCGTCATCAGCCAGTAAAATAGTATGTTGTCGATCACTCATTAGCGTGCTGGAAACTCTCAATTCCTTCAGCTTCAGTCTCGTATGTCTCAAAGAGATTATTCATTCTCATCATCTCGAAGAGGTTCTCAATAAACGGTTGCAGTTCACTGAACTTGAGCATACCACCCAGCTTGCTCAGTTCATTGCCGGTACTGGCCAGGACCCCGATCGAATAACTGTCCATCTGTGCTGTATCAGCCAGATTAATCAGGATGTTGACCCGTTTGTCGGTAATGCATTTCATCAGCTCATCGGAGAGTTGATTGGTGTTGCCGCCGATCAGGTTGCCATCAACCTTGATGACAGTTACTTCTCCCTCTTTGCGGGAATTAATCACCATTGTCATCCTCCTCCAGATATTTCACCAGGTTGAATTCGTTGCCATCCTCATTGAGATAAATCTCATCCAGTAGCTGGTGGTAAGCGGCAAAACCGCGGCCACCAGGTTCAGCCGGATTCAACCGGTCCTTGTTACCATCAACAGGTATCGTCTGCTTGAATCCAGGGCCTGTATCAGTTACCCTGATCTTTAACTGCCTGTAATTACGGAAGATCTGTACTTGCACATCCACATCCTGCTGTGTTCGTTCACAGGATTCGACTCCGTTCCGAATCGCCTGTTTGAGTACATCCGTGAGCTGCTCTATGAGTTTCTGATCCTTCAGCTGCCAGTTTATGGTGGAAGTAATCTCAGTCAGTCGTTGCGGCAGATCAGCCGATGATTCATTGACTGCAGTCTCATAGGCAGGTTTGCTGTCCATCTCCAGAATCATGACTGAAGTATCGTCACGAACAGGAGTATCTCCGGCGAATTCATGCTGCATATCAAACAGCAGATGCCGCAGCCCGTGCCCGGTCAGATGCCGCTGCCGGGTGAGTAAGTCCTGAATCTGTTCAAGGCCAAGATAACTGTCTTTCGCATTAACAGTCTCAGGCAATCCATCTGTATAAAGAACCAGCTTGTCACCCGGCATTAACTGAAAATCGCTATCTTGAAATTCCGTGTTCTCATGGAAAGCAAGTGCGTAGTTGTTTGTGGGAAGTTGCAGCATCTCCTCTTCACCGGGACGCAACACTAATCCGGCGTAAAGGCCACCGATTCCATAACGAATCATACCGCTCTTCAGGTCGATATCCAGCAACCCGAAAGCAATATAGCTGCCCTTCGGGATATTATCATACAGCTCATTGTGCGTGAGCAGCAACAGATCACGCAGCATGATACTGGAAGAGCTGAAGGTGTTCAGCAGCAACCGTGTCATCATCAGAATCATTGCTGCCGGTAGACCGTGCCCGGACACATCGGCCAGTATGGTGGTCAGCATCCCGGGGCGCTGGTTAAGGATTGCGAAAAAATCCCCGCTGAGGTCGTTAGCTACATTTGTCTGACCGAAAAGACTGAAGTTCCCGCTGCGGAAAGTGGAAAAGGGGAACAGTTCTTCCACAATGTGCCGTGCTACGTCAAAATTCTCCTGCATTTCCTGCTGGTGAATTTCCAACTCGTCACGGGTCTGCTGCAGTATACGGGAACTTTCAAGCAATTTCTGGTGGGCAACATTCAGTTCTGCGCCACTCGTTTCCAGCATCTCCTGCAGGAAGTGCATTTTATCAACCTGCTCGGCATAATCGTCAATCTCAAGCTGCTGCTCTTCAAGCTGCGCCTTTTGCTGCTTGAGCTGTTCGAGTAGTTGTTCCAGATCCGGGGTATGGTCAGAACCTGTATGTGACGCTCTTTTTTTGTCAGGCAGCAAGAGGTCCTCTTAAGTTGGTTTCCACAAAAAGCCTGTCAAGGCGCTGTCGACTCCTGGGTCGCTATGGGAAACAGCAGACTGAAACAGCTTCCTTCACCGGGTGTGCTGTCAACCTTGATAATGACCTGGTACTTCTCCAGCAGATTTCGGGTGCTGGCAAGACCCAACCCGGTACCTACAGGTTCTTCACCCTGCCGTTCTTCACGAGTCGGCTTGGTTGTGAAGAAGGGGGAGAAAATATTCTCCCTGATCTCGGGGGTCATACCACAGCCGGTATCACTGATTTCCAGCAGTACTTTATCAGATTGCAGCGACGTGCGAATGGCGAGCACCCGCTCCGGTCGTTCAAACATTGCATCGACAGCATTAGAGACGATATTCAGGATTGCCTGTGAGAAATCTCCATGTCCACCCTGCACTACCGGCAGTTCAGGAGCGAATTGAAAGTCCTTCTCAATCTGATGCTTGTAGTAAAGGTCCGCCTCCAGAAACTTCAGATCATCCTGCAGCAGGTTGTTCAGATTGATCAGGCTTATTTCGGTGGTCTGGTCCCGCCGCAGTTTCAACATCAGATTTTCAATAATCTGCTTCAGGCTCTTACTCATTTCCTCCAGCCGGTGGAGCCGGTCATCTTCAGGATACTCCCGATGCAGTATGCGGGAGTAACCCAGAATACACTGAACCGGGGTACTCAGATTATGCGCCAGCCCGGAAGCCAGCATCCCGACACTGGAAAGACGAGCCTCGTGCATCAGTTCCAGTTCCATCTGCTTCTGATGTGCACGCATCCGCTCCCGCTCAGTTACATCACGCCCGGAGAGCAATACTGTCTCCTTCTCACCGCTGATCTTAAGTGGTAAAGCAGTGAATTCCCACTGTCCGGATATCAGAGGCGATCGATCCAACAGCTTGAAGTCGCTCATCAATCGGGGGAAATCCTGACCCTCTGCCAGTAAATCCTGAAGCTCCCCGGATATCTCCCTGCCAATCAGTTTCACAAAGGGCTCTTGATAGATTTTTTGAACAGCCAGATTGAGACGATGTACCTGTCCGGTCTGATCAACGACCAGCATCAGTTCCTGAAAGGAATCGAAAATTGACTGCCACTCCCGTTTGGCGGTGAGAATGATGTCCACCAATTCCTGATCGTAATGACTTACCTCTCCGGAGGGTGCCGGAACCGCCATAGCTGAACCGGTTTGCGGTTTGAGTGTCGAGGCAGCTGTGGCCAGCTTCAAAGCACTGCCGGCATGTGCCAGCAGCTGCTCCTGTTCCAACGGCAATTGCACAATACCACTCAACCGGCTGTAGAGATACCGGGAAGCAAGCTCCGGTGAATCCTCATCCTGCAGGAGCAACAGCCTTGAGCTGACAGCCTGCTCACTCAGCCAGACCATACCGGCTGTATTCAGGGCTTCCTGATCGAGTAGCACTACCGGATGTTTCTCCCGCAGCCAAAGCTCCTGCCCGGCGAGAGCGTCTGGAGCCGATACTGTTGAAAAACCAGCAGCTCCAAGTCGGGATGTCAGCTGATGGCGCAACTCTTCAGCCCTGCAGACAATCAGAATATCACTCATAATCGACAGCTTTCTCGTTCTTCCGGTTGGTTGCTACCTGCAGGGCAGCAGGGAAATAGATGCTGAACCTGCTCCCTTTACCGGGAGCTGATTCCACCTCCATACGGATATTGTTGTTCTTGAGAATATTGTAGACTGTTGTCATCCCCAGCCCGGTACCACCCTGGTACTCATCTGTAGCCGGGTCCGACGATTTCTTGGTTGAAAAGAACGGGTCGAAAATCCTGTCACGGGTGATCTCATCCATCCCGATACCACTGTCACTGATCTCCAGCAACGCTGTTTCATCGTTGTATGATGTCCGAATCACCAACTCCCTGGTCTCGCTCTCCAGCATCGCTTCGATACAGTTATTCAGAATGGCATTAACAACCTGTGAATAGTCAGCGTAGACACCCATGATGTGTGGGAAACCGGGATCCAGGTGGATCTTCTTCTCGAGCATATGTTTGAAACGCATATCGGCCTGCAGGAAATCCAGTTGATCCTGCAGCAGCTGATTCATATCCAGCTCTTCTGTGCCGGTTTCCTGCTCCCGCCGGCTCTTGGTCATCAGGTTACCGATAATATCCTTCATTACCTGTACCTGCCGACCGATGCGCTGTAATGATCTGTTCTCCGGATCGTGGTGGAGGGCCAGATCTACCGAACCCATGATGGTCATCAACGGCCCATTCAGGTTATGCGCTATGCCACTTGCCAGCAGGCCGATGGAGGATAAACGCGCCTCCTGGAAGAGCTTCAACTCAAGCTCCCGGTTTCGCTTCTGCATATGCTGTTCTTCGGTGACGTCCTGAACGACGACAATACTGATTGCTTTACTGCTGTAGATATTGGGAACCACCCGGAACCTCAGTTTCCTGTCAGGGGGTATGTCACTGCTGGCCAGTGAACCGGGTATACCCTGGTTGATAAGCTCCTGTATCTGGATAAAACCGGGATCATCACTTTCGAAAAAGAGTTCGCAGAACGAGACTCCTTCAAGAGCATCGACATCACGGGAACAGAATCCTGCCAGAGCCTGGTTGCTGAGCAGAATACAACCTTCCTTGTCCACTACAGCAATCATATCCGGTATGGAATCGAAGGTGGCTTCCCAGTCAGACTTGGCTTCACGGATTACCCGGAACAGCAGATTGTTGGCTATGCTGCGGGCCAGGCTGGTTACAATCTGCCGCAACAGGAAGAGGTTGGAGACGGTGGCAAAATCACGACCGCTGTCCAGCAACAGGATATAGCGCTGCAACCCTTCCCCCAGTGAACAGTGGAGAAAACCGACCTGTAGTGTTTTACCGTCACCAATCGACTTCCAGATATGCCCCGCATACTTGTCCGGTGTCCAGCTGGCTACCTGAACCGGGTTACGGGAGTTCAGCATCTGCTCCAGTTGTTCATCTGATTGCTGTATGGCGTCTGTCTCGATTCCCTCTGTCTGGCCGCCACTGGCCACCAGTTGTAACCCCCGGGAATGTGGTGCGAACATGAATGCTGCTGTCAGGTTGAATTCGCTCACCAGCGCCTGCATAACCTGCTCTTCCAGATCATCGGAATCCAGGTGCATGTCAAGCAGTCTGTCAAACTGCTGCAGCACTCTCAGATTGCGATTGGACTGTTTCAGATTGTATTGCGCGATGTAGCTGTCCGTGCGGTCCTGGATTGTGCAACTGGCGCCATGGAATTCACCCTCCACCTGCAGGGCGGTCAGTGAAAGCTGTACCCAATGGGTAGATTGATCAGGAGTACGCAGGCGCAGCGCAAACGATTCGAAATCACTTTCCCGTTCATATACACGCTGTAATCCCTGTGACAGCATCTGCTGATCGGTGGGATATATTACCCGATTGAATAACCCAGCAAGAGGTGTCTGTTCATTGTCGTTAATTCCCAGCAGGGCACGACAGGCCGGATTGGCATGGGCCAGATTCTGCTTTTCATCGATACGGAGAAAGAGATCACCGGAGTTTTCGGTGAAGCTGCGAAACTCGCTCTCCAGCCGGCTGTGAGAATGCTGTTCCTCCTTCAGCGACTCGGTCAGCATGCGCTTCTCATCGGAAAGCTGAGTCAACTCCGCCAGCACATCCTCCTGACTGCGCACCTGTGCTACAGCCTTTGCAAGTGTCTCCAGCAGAAGATCATCATCACAGGGCCGGTTGAGAATCTTCAGGGAGGGATTCCTGATCGTCAGATCGACAGCTTCCAGGTTGGACATCTCCGTCATCAATATGATTTCAATTGTGGTGTACTGCTGTTTGACCAGTGACAATAACTCAAGGTTGCTGCTATCGGGTGCCCTGAAGGCACAGATCATCACATCCACAGGATATGTCTGGAGAACAGCCAGTACTGAGGAGGGGTTCTCAGCTTCGAGGAGATTGTACTCCCCCGATTTTGCCAGTGCAGAAATTTCGCAATCTGTTTCTTCGTGGCTGCCTACAACCAGAACAGTATACAAAAGCTACCCGTCAGTTGATTAATTACAGGGGCAATTCGCTTGTCGATCACACAGGGATTCTCTCTCTTCCAGATTCAGTAAATTAGCTAATGGATGGAGGAAGGAAAAGGATATTTGCATTTTGCAGAAGTTCATAAAATCAGGGGTGAATGCAAAAGCGAAACAGCGCCAGGATGGCTATTGCCAGTTTTCAATCTGCAGTACGCGGACCGAACAGGTCAGCCCCGATCCTCACCATATTGGCTCCCTCCTCAACCGCCAGTCGCCAGGAAGCGCTCATCCCCATCGAAAGTGTCTTCATTTCAACTCCCGGGAATGCTGCCCTGTCCAGCTCAAGAAAAAGTCTGTTTGTATCACGAAATGCCTGACGCAGATCGTCCGGACCGACTCCCCACGGCCCCATAGTCATCAGCCCTTTGACCTGCACCCGGTCCAATTCAGTAATACTTTCCAGGAATTCTGGAACAGCCTCAGGCAACAGTCCCTGCTTTGATTGTTCCCGCCCGCTGTTTATCTCCAGTAAAACCGGCATCACTTTGTCCGCCTCCCTCAGCAATCTCTGCAAACGGCCTGCATGAGAAACACTGTCCAGCGTCTCAACCATCTGGAAGTTGCTGATTACCGAACCGATTTTATTGGACTGCATATGGCCGATAAAGTGCCACTCTACAGGTGCCGGTGATTGATCACCAGTGCGTTCGTGCAATACAGCGATAACCTTCAGCGCCTCCTGCAGGTAATTCTGTCCGACGATCTTTACACCGGCAGCCAAAGCTTCGGCAACCTCATCTGCATTCCTGGTTTTTGCCACCGCAACCAGATCGACGTTATCAGGCAGCTCTGACAATAATCGTGTTACATTTCCGGTTATGTCACTCATAAATTCCAGTCTGTGGTTTATCCCGTCTCTGAGTCACACTGTTTCAGTTTCGATGCATTGAGCATCACTGCAGTAAATATATACCCACTACCGGAAAGACAAAACCTATCGAGCCGTAGATATCATTCTATTTCTCAAAACCGTCACTCCCGCGAAGACAGGAATCCACTTCTTAACTTACGTACTGATACATACGAGTTAACTCACCAGATAGCTCATGACAATACCATCAACCTGAGTTCCCATATCTATCAGGCACATTTTCTGCTTGTGCCTCTGTATTTTCACCTGCTGATCAAGATGGCTTTATTATGAGAATTCATTGTTAGAATGCTTCTGGATTCCCGCCTTCGCGGGAATGACGTTCGTAGTAGGAGAAGTGACTGTTACTTCTTCAGAGATCGAAAAGACATCTATTTTCACGGAAGTAAGCCCCGGGATAAAATCAAGATACAATCTCAATTCTCCTTCAGCCTGCTATAGCGATAAACCATACCAGCGGCACTTGCGAATTTACCACCTGGCAGTCTCTCACCATTGCCCTGCCGAAGGCTTTTCCTTGATTATATCTGGTTGCACGGGTATACTCAAGTTTGACCTGAACACCCTATAACAACTGCGGTTCAACCGCTTCATAAAACCGGGAGCTACTGTGGACAGGGATCTTGCCTCCATTCAGGAAGTACGCGACATGCTGCTGAAAGCGCAGGAGGTCGGCCAGGTTCTGAAGGACTTTGATCAGACTCATATCGATCAGATTGTTGCCCGCATGGCTTCCAAAGGGTTGCAGGCTGCAGAACGTCTGGCCAAGCTGGCGGTCGATGAAACCGGTTTTGGTCGCTACGAGGACAAGGTGATCAAAAACCAGTTCGCCACCAGGGATCTGTGGAACTATATCAAGTCATTGAAAACCTGCGATGTTATCAGGCAGGACGATGAGAAAAAAGTATACGAAATCGCGGTACCGATGGGAACTGTCGCCGGTATCGTACCCAGTACCAACCCCACTTCCACCGCGATGTACAAGGCGATCATAGCGCTGAAAGCACGCAATCCGATCATCCTCAGCCCGCATCCCGGCGCGCTGGAATGTATCACGGAAGCAGCTCGAATAATGGAAGATGCGGCTGTGGAAGCTGGCGCACCCCGTCATTCCGTGCAATGCATGACTATGCCTTCACTGGTCGGCACCAACGAGCTTATGAAAAGTGAACTGACCGCTATCATCCTGGCAACCGGTGGTTCCGCCATGGTAAGGGCGGCTTATTCTTCAGGACGTCCGGCTCTCGGTGTAGGTCCCGGTAATGTCCCCGCCTATATCGAGAAAAGCGCTGATGTTCCCAAAGCGGTAGCAGATATCGTCGCAGGTAAGTCTTTCGATAATGGTACTGTCTGCGCCTCCGAGCAATCGCTGATCTGCTGTCAGGTGATCTCCTCCCGGGTACTTGACGAACTCCGCGCCAATCACTGTTATATCTGCGATTCCCGCGAAAAGGGCCTGCTGGAGAAACTGATGCTGGATGACAAGGGCAACCTGAGTCCGAAAATCGTCGGCAGGGCACCTGATGTGCTGGCGCAGATGGCGGGATTCAAAGTACCACGTGATATACGCGTGCTGGTAACCATGATGGAAAAGGTCGGCCCGGAAGATCCACTCTCCTGTGAAAAACTCTCACCTGTACTCGGTTTCTACACGGTAGATAACTGGAAGGATGGTTGCGAACGCGCAATCGAGATCCTCAACTATGGCGGCGTCGGCCACAGCATGGCGCTGCACACTCAGGATGAAGAGATCATCATGGAATTTGCACTGAAAAAACCAGCCATGCGGGTGATGGTGAACACTCCTTCCACACACGGGGCAATCGGATATACAACCGGCCTGCCACCGGCGCTGACACTGGGTTGTGGCACCTGGGGCGGCAGCAGTACCAGTGACAATGTGGGTCCGTTGCATCTGGTCAACATCAAACGGCTGGTGCGGGAGATTAAACCACTGGCCGGCAGATCGGTGGAGCAGAATTCCCGCTGGCGCTATGACGACCAGTACCGGTTCCGCCCCGAACAGCCTGCGGTGGAGAAGACAACTGACGCAACTGCAGAAACTGCTTATCCGGAAGCACAGGCCTCACGCACTTACGGTGAAACCCGCCTCAGTGACGAGGATGTAGAACGAATCATACGCGAGTTCCAGAACAAATAATGAAACGACTACCGGTCAGGGTAATCCCCCACCATATTCGGCTGAGCCAGTCTGACCGGGAATTCCTTTTCGGGCGGGAACCCAGGACAGTCGGAACTGGTTCCGGAAGTGGCTGGCTGGACACCCGTTGCATCCTGGCAACAGCTCTCAACCGTCTGACCGAAGTACCGGTCAGCCCTGACCCTGTACCACACAGCCACGCTTTCATCACCCGTGGTGATGCTGCCCTGTTACAACTCGACCCACCGGTACGAACTGCTGGCGATATTCTCGACGCTCCTTCACTGACACTTATCGGGACGGATGGACGTAATCTGACCATACCGGTGGTGGTGGCATTGCGTCATCTGCACCTGTTGCCACAGGATGCCCGGGAATTTCATATCAGTAGGGGTGAATTTGTAATGGCTGTGATTCAGAGTGATCATCCCTCTCACCTGCGCAGCGCCGGGCGGGATCTTATTCTCACCGGTGTGGAAACCCGCATCGGCAACGAAACCACCAGCGAACTGCATCTGGATGTGGAGGAAGCCAATGCGGCCGGTGTCAGCAGTGGCAGCCTGGTGAAAATACTGAAGACACCACCTCCGGTGACCACCCTACCTGACGCCTACTACCCTCAAAAAAGACTGATCAACGAACGGGATGTGCTGGATGCCATCAAGCGGCGACAGAAGATCAAAATCACACCCGGCATGCTGATTACACCTGCCGCCCGGGAGCTGGGCAAAGCGCGTGGTGTGTTCGTCTGATAAAGATACTGCAGATCATCCATTCGCAGCACAGTGAAATTCATATCATACTTTACTTCTGCCTGCCAAACCTCCGGTAACAAATCTCACTGATTTCAGTTAGCATAACTGTATTACAATTACTATCTTCCAAAACAGTTTCATCAGTACAAATGATCACTGACTGACGGCTGCCTGATACAACCGGATGTAAATCATGGCACCTGCGATCTTCAGAGATACAGGATAGCCGGGAAACAACAGCGTTGTTAATCGCGTTGAAAAAGGAGGCGGATTATGAAAGCGAGAATTATCCGGGGATTGATCCTGCTGGTTGTATTTGCACTGGCAATACCACCTGCAGTGATTGTGGCTCAACCGGGGCCTGAGATTCGTGTTACCGATTGTGAGGAGCGTGCCGACCAGCCTGATATCGCGGTTGACTCTGAAGGCAACTCCCACATTGTCTACTTTGACGAATGTGGCACTTCTGAACGGGAAATCTGGTATACCATGCTCGACAACAGTGGCAACACCCTGATCGATGATACGCGGTTGACAGTCGATGATGATTACAGTGATAAGCACCCGGCAATCGTTGTAGATTCAGATGACATGGTGCTGATTGTCTTTTCTGACCGGGCTACCCATGAGATTCAGTTTACCAAACTGGATCCGGCTCTTGACGACCAGGATGGAAGCGCGGCTGATCCCGAACAGATTACTGTTGTTGATATAACGGAACTGACAGAAGATGTGGATAGCTATCTAACGCATCCCCGCATTGCCCTGGACAGCAATGACGACATACATGTGGTTTTCGAAGAGGATGGTGATGAGATCTACTACCTGAAGGCGGGCAATGAGGGTTCTGTTCTGATTCCAACCATCCATATCAGGGAATGTGACAGCTGGTATGGACGTCCCGATGTAGCGGTGGACTCTGATGACAATGTCCACATCTGCTGGAATGATTATGAGAATACCTCTGATGATGAGCTTCACTACATGATGCTGGATGGCAGCGATGGCAATACACTGATTGATGCAACGCAGATAACAACTGATGATGGTGAGAAATCCAAACGTCAGACGATACAGGTTGACTCAGAGGATAAGGTGCACATCATCTGGCATGACCACCGGGGATCAGAAGCTGAAATATATTACAAGAAACTCGATCCAGACCTTGACGATCAGGATGGAGATGCGGCTGATGCTGGCGCAATCACCCTGATTGATGATTCGGCGCTGACTCCCGACGATGCGTTGAAATCCAAGAATCCCCAGACCACCATACTCGGTGAATACATCTACATATCGTACTATCAGGATACAGATGCTGGAGTGGATATCTGCTTCATGATAATTGATACTGAAACAAACAGCATCGTACCCTCAACGCAGCTTACTACAGATGGTGATGTGACTTACAGTACTTCCTACGGTGATAATGCGCCGAACATTGATGTTGATGCCAGCGGAATGGCGCGCATGGTGTGGTGTGATGAAAGGGATGGGGCCTATGAGATTTACTCTATCTCTTACCTCTATGCTACAGGGATTGCAGTCCGGATCAGCGATATCCTCCCAATAGAGTTCGGCCTGATGCAGAATTACCCGAATCCCTTCAATCCGGGCACTACTATCGGTTACGATCTGGCGAGTCCATCCCATGTAACCCTGGAGCTTTTCAACCTGCGGGGACAACTGGTCAGTACAATGGTTGATGAACAGCAATTCTCAGGTAGATATCGGGTAAATTTCAATGCCGGTAATCTGGCAAGTGGCGTTTATTTTTATCGCTTGACTGCTGGAAAGTTCACTCAAACAAATAGAATGTTGCTTATGAAGTAGCAGTCAAGCGGCGCTCTAAGTTGTAGAGCTGTTCAAACCTGCGGAATGCGAATGTGCTTGACTGCTGGAAAGTTCACTCAAACGAATAGAATGTTGCTTTTTAAGTAGCAGTCAAGCGGCAGAAGATCGAGATCACACCCGGCATTCTGATTACACCTGCCACCCGCGAACCGGGCAGGGTGCGTGGTATGTTAGTCTGAATGAACGGCGCTCTGTAAAAAACCGTGTTGACCATGCTTACAGCAGGAATATTGGCCAGAGACGGATATCTGAAGAGTTAAGTAATGAGATGATCATACAATCCATCATCACCCCACCTGCGACTGCTATCCAGAGACTGTGGTCAGGATGCGGCCTGCAGGCAAGAGCTCCTATATTGGTACCGGCAAACTCAACGATCCTCTCATCTTCCATTTTCAGTAGAAAGACTCTGCTATCCGGTATTCCATGCCGGTTGAGAAGCCCCTTCAGATCGGTTTTCGAAAGCAGCGTCCCATCAGCCAGACGGATTGCGGATATTTCTTCAACTTCAACATAAATATTGTCCGGTGGTCGATACAGGCGGCGGGACAGCCTTGCGTAGGGATCCGGATCGGTGTCCTGATAAGCGATAAAGTCTAAACGCAGGCTGTTGAAACCGAAACCTGAAAGCCGGCAGATCAGGCTGTCAGATTTCTTGATTGCCGGAAGATAAGCTACTACAACCGTATCACCCGGCAACGGATAGCTCAGCGATGAAGCGGTAAGGCTGCGAATATATCTTTTAAAGCTTTCTTCATACTGCTGCTGATCCAGTTCCCTGAAATCCACCAGTTCACCGTAACTGGTAACACCATTTGTATCTGTAATCGCGAATTCACAGCCGAAGTATGCCTCATCCACTTTCACCGGCGCAATATAATCGAAATGGGGATTGAGATTTGCGCTGCTGACAACCATACTCAATCCCATTACCGTGCAGCTGTTCAGTGTGAACAGGGCGAGAAGGAGAATGATGGGGAGAAAGAACCTTCGTCTCATGATGTCCTTTTCGTTATGTAGTATCAACAGGATCATTCGTACATGGCCAGTGCAAGCAGGAATCACTTTCGCAGTGAGTGCAGTTGGAAACTACATCCCGCCAAAAGGACTCACATCAGGAAAGCGAATGCCCAGCCCGACCTGGCTGATGATAACTGCATCCACCACCAATCCTCCCGCAATAAACCACGCGCCGTTAAGTCGATCCGGTTTGTATTGCACTTTCCGGATACCGCTGAATTCGAATTCTGAAATACCATTTACACATGTAAGTTGAAGCACTCTTCTGGAGGGCATATCCGGGTGTGTGAGGAGTTGGTACAGATCATTCCTTGTCAACAGTGACCCATCTGCTAAGCGCAGCTGCTTGATTTCGTCCGGGGTCGCATTGATAGTGTTTAACTCATCCGGAAAATCAGGACCAATCTCGCCGAAGTCAGTCTCCTCCATAATAAGAATATCGGCTGTATAGGGCCATCTGAAGGAATCGGGCAACCGGGTCAGATTACCGGGGTTGCTTTCTTCATAGCCTGTGAATTCCAGAACAATGCTGTTATAACCAAAAGAGTTCACTTTGCAGACCAGGCCGTCATATGCCGGTATTAAGGACCTGTAATCAACGATGACACTGTCTTCCAGGTGAAGATTGTACCGGGCGGAATCGGGCAGACTCAGGAGAAAGGATTCAAAATCCTGCTGGAACTCCTCTTCTGTTTTCTCCCCGAATCCGGCAAACAGCCCGTCGCTTCTCGATCCATTATTATTCAGGAGAACTACCTCACAACCTCTCTGCACTGAATCTATCCGGCTGAATTCTGAACCGGTAACCTGTTTGAGGGCCGGCCCCCGGGCGATAGCGATGCCCGTACCGAAGATTGTACAACAGCTGTTCAATGTGTACAGAGTGAGGAGGGAGATGAGGGGGAACAGGAGATTCCTTCTCATGGTGTCCTTTTCGTGATGCTACTTTAACAGGATCATCTTTCTGGTGACCACCTGTTTTCCTGCTACCAATCTGCACACAAACACACCACTTGTCAACCTGCTACCGTTGAATTGAACCTGGTGAACACCAGCACTGTAGCGGCCCCCAGCCAGTACCATGATCCGCTGCCCCAGGGTATTATAAACCGTCAGCTGTATTTCAGCTGGATATGATAAAGAGAATTCAATTGTGGTCGTCGGATTGAACGGATTGGGGTAGTTCTGCCGCAATTCGATGGTTTGTGGCAGGTATTGTGACTGAGTCCCGATATCGGGAACATCCTGTCCATCACAATCAACATCAGAGGCGCCGATCAGGCCACAATCAGCACCGGGCCAGCAGGGGGATGCCGGCTGCAGACGGAAATCATTACCCGCCAGGTCACAGAACAGCGGATCAAGTGAGAAGTTGCCGCCAAGGTCCTCCCCTTCCCAATCGTCACCACCACTGTTTCCCCAGATGTCGTTGCAACCAAAACCGGGGGTACACATGCGGGAAACAACTCCCTGCCCCTCTTCCAGATTGTGACAGAGAATATTCTGCAGGATCAGGGGAGCTGAGTAGCGACAGAGTATACCCGCTCCGTCGGTCGCATCATTAGCCACCACTGTGTTGCTGTTGACACTGCTGCTGTCGAAACGACAGATTATGCCGCCACCTGACAACGCACTGTTTTCCCGGATGAAATTGTGTTCAACGATGGCATTACTGAATTCCAGAGCCAGGGCTCCGCCACCGCCATTGTCTTCACACTGGTTTGAACGGAAGCGATTGCCGGATATCGTCGGCTGGCTCTCAAATGCATATATACCGGCACCCCTGGCAGCGCTGTTTGCAGAGACAGTGTTGTCCATGATAACTGCCGTAGACTGGAAACAACAGATCCCACCACCGAGAAAAGCCTGGTTGTCGCTGATCAGATTGCCGCGGATGGTGGGAGCAGCCCGGTTGCAATATATCCCGCCACCGAATCGATCACCCTCCAGCGTAGCACTGCCATTGCAGATAGTAAATCCCTGCAGCAGGGTCGTGGGTGTCTGATCCTGGTCAAACAGTACTGTGTGAGAATCGTTGTTACCGTCGATTATGGTCGTTGCCGGCCCGGAAGCACTCAGCAGTGTAACCGGGACGGCGGGGAAATGAAGGTTTTCGTAGTAGGTGCCTGCTGACACCAGAACGGTATCGCCTCCAGAGGCTGCAGTCAGGCCAAGCTGGATGCTGGAATATTCCTGGGGAACCAGAAGCTGATCAGCAATTGCGGCGCTTTGGCAGATGAAAAGAAGAGAGATAACTACTTGAAGTGAAATCAGTTTCATTGTTTGAATATAGTGAATCTCCTTTTATATACCAAAGGGATCACTTGAGAATTGAATAACCTTTAGTGGACACACAGACGATATCGCCAATACGATCGCTCGCTTTCGTTGCCATCGGCAACACTTCAGTATCATGTGTTCTTTGCATTCCCTGAGAGCTATATGTCATTTCGCATACTAGGAACGTCATTCCCGCGAAGGCGGGAATCCAGTATCTTTGCATTCGGGATAGCATAAACCAGCTGATGTATACTATAACATGTTGATGCGATCAACCTGTGTTTCCAGACCTGCCTGATCAGATCGCTGCTTGCATCTGTATATTGTTTCGCAGGCTGACTATGATGGTTATACATGTGATTTTCATGTTTGACTGCTTGCTGGATTCCCGCCTTCGCGGGAATGACGTTTTTACGGTTCGGGAGATTCCATCTTCCCGGAAACGACATTGTTTTGAGAATCATTGTAAATTACTGATGTTACTCGCTAATCCGGAGACCGATTCTTGTTGATACTCTCTTCACATATTTGATTGTTGTATCATATCGTTTTCGCATTCATATGCCGCGGCTCACTTTTTCATTGCCGCCCTGTTACCCATCTTTGTTGAAGTGTAATGATTATGAAACGTACACCATTTTCACCATCATCAGTCACGATCCTGCCAGCCTGCATTCTCGGTCTGCTGCTGATTGGCCAGTTGCGCCTGGCAACTGCCCAGATCCTGGTACGTGCACAGCTGCCGGAATGCTGTCCTCCCGATACTCCACAGATATTGTCTGTGGAGATCAGGCTTGAACCGGGTGACTCCCTCAAAGTGTATGATGTTCGCATCCGTTTTGATACGACCAGAGTTATCCTGAACGAATCCGATATCCAGGAAGGAATTTGGTTCAGCAATGCGGGCCCCACATTTTTCTGGTACGAGTACCAGTCTGGAGAGCTGATTGTAAACAGTGCCCTCATGGGGCCGGGACTGGCGGTTTCTGGAAGTGGAACAATTTTCAGCCTCCCGTTAGAGTTCACTGAAGAAGGTGTAATTGCCGCTGATGTCAGTCTGGCCGAGCTTTATGACGCGCAGGCGCAGCTTTACACTGCTGTAATAACCCTGCCCACTTCTATTCAAGTACCCTGCCCCAATTGATAAACACACCTGTCAGAATTCTCATTGTATAGATTTCTCATGAGGACACACTTTTCTCAGATTAATTTTTTTATGTATTCCGTATATACCTCACGTTGCCAACTTAGAAGTGGTCCGGTTTCCCAGGACAGCTCAGCTTGATTCTTAAGTGTTTTTC
>CAZCRT010000022.1:41834-49096 GCA_964501185.1 uncultured Bacteroidia bacterium | reverse complement strand
TTAATCTACAGAAAAACACTTAAGCGAGTGTCCATTTTTTCGGGACCACCTCTCAGGACGATATAACATATTGTACAAAAGGGGGCATCAGCCCCCCTTTTGAAATTCCTGATGTGCCTGACAACAGATCAGGGTCCGCTGACGGCAACAATCCTGTAAAACGCATTGTCCAGGCCGCCATGACCCGGATCATTGTACCAGGTCTGGGAGGTGGTTGTCAGATAATTCTCCGGAGCAAAAACCGCATATGGATTATCACTGCGGTAGATCCTGTACTCAACGACCCGGATCGGACGATCTTCTACTGTTTTCCTTACCTCCACCCAGCTGAGCAGATCGGGACCAACAGCGTCCCCACTGGTGATTCTGGGATCAGGGGGGTCATCTCCGAGCTGGTCCGGCAATGGATCATTCTCAATCACATCCCCGACCAGATCAGCAGCACCATCGCGATAGCATTCTACCAGGTTAACAGAACCTGACTGGCAATGGACATCATGCAGTTGATTGCCAATGAAATCACAGTTCTGGATTTCAACAGAAGCGCTATCAGAGTAGGTCGCAACAGCCTGGCTGCTTTCAATAAACTGACAATCCTCTATCAGTACCTGGGCATCATTGAAAACCTGCACAGCTACATTGTTGGTAACGAAGCGGCAACTGTCAATCAGCAGATCACCATCCAGCAACTGAATTGAAGCCTGTTGGGACCGGCCGAAGTAACAACCAAAGACAACAATGGGCTCCGAAGTCTCATTTGAACAGATCGCTACCTGCTCTGCTGCAATAATACACCAGCGCATTGAGAGAGCACCACCATTGATAATCGCTACAGTATCCAATCCGGTGTCGGTCAGATCCCACATGCCCATATCTATAGTTATACCTGGTTCAATCCGCAGTGGAAAATCCTCCATATCCAGATTGCTGAAACCGTGGTCCACCCGCAGAATACCACTGTTTAACTCGATTTTACCCAGATCAGCGGGGACATCCCGGATAATCAGCTCACCACCGTTGAGCTGATAGTTGCCCTGCATCTCCCCCTCGACAACTACTGTCTCCCCCTGGCCAATTACTGTTCCTGCCAACAGCAAAGAGGCGTTGCAAAGTAATCCAGCCAGCATGAGTGTGATCTTACGCATTTCTAACCTCGTTCGTTTTCTCGTTTCTCATTTTGACTTGTGGCAGCACTCATGTCTGGATTGTGTAGTTTCCGGTATAGTGAACGGGTGGAGATACCCAGTCGACGGGCAGCGGAATCATAGTCACCACCCTCCTCTCTGACTGACTTCTGCACCAGGTGATACTCGTAACGACGCAACTGTTCCCGCAATCCCAATTCTGTTACCTCTTCTGTGAAACTGGTTTCCTCCGGCCGTAACAGGGGCAGAAGCTGGTCCCTGTCAGCGATATTCCTGGTAGAGGTCAGACAGATCTGGGTGAGAATATTCCTCAGTTCCCGGATATTGCCGGGAAAGTGATAATCCTGCAACAGCTGACGTACATCTGGAGTGATCTCCCAGTGACGATCATGCTTCAATCGGAGTTCGTCCAGAAAATACTCGATCAGAAAAGCGATATCATCACGACGGTCACGTAAAGGTGGAACCCTTATCATCAGTGTGTTGATCCGGTAGTAAAGATCCCTGCGAAATGTACCCCGGTTTACACAGTCGGCCAGATCCTGGTGAGTGGCAAAGAGAATTCGCAGACTGGCCTGCCGGGTAGCGGTTCCACCTACTTCCCGGTACTGATGTGTTTCCAGAAAACGCAACAGCTTGGGTTGGATTGACAGTGGCAATTCACCGATCTCATCCAGGAAGAGAGTACCTCCCTCTGCCTGCTGGATCAGACCCTCCCGATTCTGACTGGCACCGGTGAACGCGCCTCGTCGGGCACCAAACAGCTCAGCCTCGAACAGTGTCTCAGGGATTCCGGCAACATTCACCGGCACAAAGGGATGACTGGCACGCTTGCAGAAGTAGTGCAGCGCACGGGCAACCAGCTCCTTACCGGTACCACTCTCACCGTTAATCAGCACATTTTCATCAACATGGCGCAGCTTCCCGATCTGCTCGATCATCAGCATTGTCGCTTCGGCAGCGCCGACAATATTGAAATGACTGGGAAGAAAACCGCCGGGAAGTGGTTTTTCCGGACGCGCCAACTGCTTGATATAGTTGAAGTAGATGGCGACTTCCCATAACTCCAGATCAGCGAACTGGTTCAGATCTGTTTCTGTAACAGAGTCTGGCTCAGTCAACACGCGGTAATGCAACCGGTGCAGTTCAAGAATTGACTGCTGCACCTGGTCAAAAGGTTTGACCAGCGCTATTGTCTCGTGATAGCTGCTGAAATTACCGGTTCCAAGATGGTACCTGGCTACAGATAATCTGAACTTCTGATCGGTTTCCTCATCCAGGCCAAATTTAAAACTGCTGATCAGCCGGGCAACAGGGAGGATTTCAACATTCCAGGTGTTGTGACAATAGAGCATCATCCGCAACAGGCGGTTGCGCTGTAACGGGTCTTCAACCTGCTGGAAGTACGCCACCCCCTCCTGAAACAGATTTTCGAAGTTGTTCCTGCCCAGCCTCTTGTTGAGATCAAACAGCTGCAGCATGGCGTATGCGTTGCTATAGGGGTCCTCAGTGCCATATTCGATAGCTTTCTGGAGAGCCTGATGTGAATTCTCCAGCATACTGAGATAATAATAGGTGACACTGAGGTTATAGTATGCCTTGAAATAGGGGTAGTGGTCACGCAGAGATGCATCATGCAACAGGGTGTAATAGCTGGCAACAGCTTCCCGGTAACGGCGGGTCCTTGAAAGTGACCAGGATTTCCGGTAGAGTATTTCCGCTCGATCCTCAGCTTTCTCAGCTGTCAGAAGATCAGCGTCCGCCAGTTCGCAACAGCTGGCAAAATCACCGGTATGAAAAGCCTGTAGTGATGGAAATCCATCCACCTGCCTGGGAAGCACCTGTTCCCTCCTGAACACTATCGAACCTATTCTGCAGCATGCGTGATCAGGTTCTCTTACCGATTGTGAAACCTGTGACACGGGATAAACCAGTCTCTCCACAGGTGTGAACCTGAAAATATGGCATATATGTGGAAGCTTATTGGTGCGGTTTACAACAGAAACCAGCGGGCACGTTTATTATATTCATTGTTGAACAGTTCAACAAATACTCATTTTGTCTCACAAACACAACTGTTTTTACGCATTTCCGCTTGAAGTGTTAATAAATCTCTGGATTTTCCCTGCATGTAACAGAATCAATCCATCGCAGTCATCACCATCACCTTCCCTTTGAACCACCAAAGCGGTTACTATAGTCGAGTGTCATCTGTTTTACTTTTCCGGCAAGGAAGATAATTGCGATCAGATTGGGAATCGCCATCAGCCCCAGAGCGATATCACCGAATCCCCAGACCAGCTCCAGTGAGAAGATACCACCCAGAAAATGCATGCCGACATAGAGCATCTTGTAGGGGAGGATCGCCCGGTCACCCCAGAGAAACTGTGCACTGCGGTCACCATAGTAACTCCAGCTGATAGCAGTGGATAACGCGAAGAGGAACACGGTCAGGGTAACGATATAGCTGCCATACCCACCCAGAAAGGGCAATCCATGACGAAAAGCCCAGGTGGTCATCAGTGAGCCGTTCAAAAGGGCACCGGAACTGTCTGTAGCCTGCCAGGCACCTGTGACAATGATTGCCAGGCCGGTCATTGTGCAGATTACCAGCGTGTCGATGAATGGCCCCAGCATGGCGACGGCACCTTCCCGTACCGGCTCTTCAGTTTTGGCGGCGGCATGGGCAATCGGAGCAGAACCCTGTCCCGCCTCGTTGGAGAAGAGACCGCGCTTCACACCCCAGAGCATTGTATTGAGAAACACCAGAAAACCACCACCGGCGATTCCGCTGATCTCAGCTCTTGGTAAAAAGGCGTCATGCATGATTCGGGCGAAAGCACCGGGCAACTCCGGCAGGTTAACCAGAAGTATCAGGGCGGCGCCGGTAAAATAGAAGAGCGCCATGAAGGGGGTCAGGCGGCTGGCTACCAGTCCGATCCGCTTGATACCACCGATAATCACCATTCCGACCAGCAGCGACATCACCAGACCGGTCAACCAGCGGGGGATTCCGAACTCACTCTGGAACTGATCGGTGACGGTGAAGGACTGGATCATATTGCCCTGGCCGAAACTTGAGATAACCGCAAAAAATGCGAAGGCAATCGCCAGCCATTTCCAGTGACGGCCCAGACCGTACAGAATATAATACATTGGCCCACCACTGGCGGAGCCATCCGGGTTGATTTTGCGGTATTTGATGGCCAGTGTACCTTCTGAGTACTTGAGCGCCATACCGAAGAAAGCGGTCAGCCACATCCAGAACAGAGCACCGGGACCGCCGTAGTGGATGGCGGTGGCAACCCCGGCAATATTACCGATACCGATAGTGGCGGAGAGAGCAGAAGAGAGAGCCTGGAAATGGTTGATGTCACCGGCGTCTTCGGGGCGATCGAATTTACCCCGTATCACATCAATGGCATGACTGAAAAAGCGTACCTGAATCAGGCGAAAGCGCAGTGTTACATAGATACCTGTTCCCAGCAGCAATACAACCAGCAACGGTACACTCTGCGGATACCAGTTTGTCGGCCAGGACCAGACATATTCGCTCAGAAGATCTTTGCTTCGTTCCAACCAGATAATCAGTTCGTTCATCCCTGTCTCCAGCTTAATACGGTTTTCGCGTACTGTATCACAGCGCAATATGTGGATCAGGATTTATTATTGCAATCGGGTTGTAGGTTGCGGGTGGGTGTGTCTCACAAAACCAATTTACCACGAAGGGAGCGAAAGCCACGAAGAGGAGCTATGATTAAGAAAAACCCGCAAAATGATTTGCCACACATCTTTTCCGTGTTTCACCACATTAGTTCTTTTTCCTTCGAGTTCCTGTACCTTGCGGTACAAAGGGAAACAAATGGTCAGGTTGGTTCTTATGGATTACTACATCGTATCTTCGTGAAGCTTCAGCACTCCGCGGTTAGATTCTTCAGCCTGCATACTCAACGATAGAATTGCGTATACGATCATCAACAATTATCTTCCTGTAATCACACTATGGACCACAATCAGAACATGCCCTTGAACAGTGCCGGAAAAACTTTATACCTGCTGCTGGCTACGCTGATGATGATGCCGAATGTATCACCAGCCGGTTCGTTTGTGTATCACGGTGAGCTGGCTGCACTGACAACAGTTGAACGTGATACAGATGAGCAACTGCTGGGAACAGCTGTATTGCGCTATCTGCCACAACTTGAGAACAGATGGCAGTTCACCGGTTTCCCCGACCTGAGAGCCGAGATAGCTGGTGTTGTAAGGGGAACAGTATCTCAGGCAGATGAGCTGACAGCTGATTTTGAACTGGATCTGCATCGTTGCTGGTTGCGGCTGGACCGCTCCAGCTGGGAGTTACGTGCCGGTTTGCAAAAACTGAACTTCGGACCTTCACGTCTGTTACGGGTGCTGCGCTGGTTTGACACAGTTAATCCCGGTGATCCCAGCGGTTATACAAAAGGGGTTACCGGACTCACCTTACGTGTCACACCGACACCCCGTTCTACCCTGCGCGGCTGGATGCTGATCAATGACAACGGTACACAGTTGCTTGAGACGCGCAGGGGAACTGTGGCAGGGGGCGGACGTCTGCAACTGCCCGTAGGTCGTGGTGAACTGGCTCTGACTGCACACTCCAGGCTGCTGGAGGAGAGCGGCCGTGAAAACAGGATAGCTCTGGACGGCAGCTGGGATCTGGGTGCAGGTATATGGTTTGAATCGCTCCTGCAACACAACGAGGATCCGGGGCAAGCCCCCTGGAGCAGCCTGACCTGTTGCGGTCTCGATTACACCTTCAACTGGGGTAACGGTCTGCACCTGTTGAGCGAATTGTTCATCGTCCAGAGTGGCTTTGACCTTCCCGGTGGAAGTGACAATGTATCACGATCCCACTTCACCGCGTTTATGGCCGACTATCCACTGTCAATTTTCGACAGTCTTTCTCTGTTGACGATGCTGGATAATGAAAGCAGTTCCTTTCTGATGCTGGACTGGGGGCATCTTACCGACTATTGGAGTCTGCACCTGCAGGGCTTTCTGTCAGGTAATATGAATACTGCTCTGGCTATAAGTGAGAGTACGCCTGATAATGGTGTGCGGCTGCTGGTGATTTACAATCATTAACCGCTGGAGGAAAACATGTCGTTCAAATGGGGCGAGAGCATACCACTGGTGGGAATAGGTGTGCTGGGTGTGATTCATGAGTTTATCATCAGCGACAACACAGAGCTCTTCTCGCTGATACTGTTCAGTCTGCTGATCATCAAGGGGCTGGAAACCGGCTTCAGGAGCAAGTAACAGCTGTTGGAAACCTCAACATCAATGCAAACCCGAAATGGCAGGGAATATTATGACAGAGAAACCGGTCATTGAGATCAGTGGCGTCAGTCGGTTCTATCCTGTAAGTGGTGGTAACTTCGCCGCCCTGAGTGATATCGATCTGACATTTAACAAGGGGGAATTTGCCGGTCTGGTCGGACCCTCCGGCTCTGGTAAAACCACGCTGCTGAATATCATCGGATCGCTTGATGCACCCAGTACCGGGGAGGTAACAGTACTGGGACGCAGGGTGCATGAATTGAATGCGGTGGAAGCAGCACAACTGCGGCGGGAAGAACTTGGTTTTATCTTTCAGACTTACAATCTGTTACCGGTTTACTCCGTTTACGAAAATGTAGAATTTCCGCTTCTGCTGGTAGAAATGGATAAACAGAAACGCCGGGCAGCAGTTATGGAAATCCTGGAGCGGGTTGGTCTGGTTGACCGTGTCAGCTCACGTCCATCAGAGCTGTCAGGTGGTGAATGCCAGCGGGTAGCGATTGCCCGGGCCATGGTAAAGCATCCACGACTGGTGCTGGCGGATGAGCCGACCGCTAATCTGGACGCTGAAAATTCCCATCGTATCCTGCAGACAATGGTCAACCTGAATCAGGACCTCGGTACTACCTTTCTCTTCGCAACACATGACGAAAAAGTGATACAGTATTTAAGGCGTCTGATCGTACTCTATGACGGCCGGATAGCACAGGATGAAATCAGGGAGGGGGTTGAAGATGCAGTCTAGCAGCGGCCCCCGCGGGTGGTTCTTATGATCATCAAACTTGCAGTACGTAATTT
>CAZCRT010000022.1:0-41734 GCA_964501185.1 uncultured Bacteroidia bacterium | reverse complement strand
CCGCGGGTGGTTCTTATGATCATCAAACTTGCAGTACGTAATTTGCGAGGGGCCGCATTCGCCTTCCACACTGTTTTGACTGAGAGGGTACCGGTCAGCGCCGGCCCCCGCGGGTGGTTCTTATGATCATCAAACTTGCAGTACGTAATTTGCGAGGGGCCGCATTCGCCTTCCACACTGTTTTGACTGAGAGGGTACCGGTCAGCGCCGGCCCCCGCGGGTGGTTCTTATGATCATCAAACTTGCAGTACGTAATTTGCGAGGGGCCGGGATCAGGACCTGGCTCAATGCATTCGTACTTTCACTCTCCTTTTTCACCATTATCTGGTCACAGGGTATGTACCAGGGGATGCAGATTAACGCTACCCGCAATATGATCGATATGGAGATCGGTGGTGGGCAATACCGGCATCCCATCTGGGACCCTTATGATCCCCTGACCCTGCCAAAGGCGAATGGTCCTATCCCGGAACCTTTGCAGCAATTGATCATAACCGGGGAAGCGACAGCACTTCTGGTTGCGCAGGGTACCATCTATTCTGATGGCCGACCTCAGGCTGTACTGCTCAAGGGGTTCGATTCAGCTCAGCAGGTTCTTAAACTGCACCCGATCGCCGCAGCCTCAAAACCGGGCGAGAAACCTGTGATGATTGGCCGGGAGATGTCAGAGTCGCTGGACCTGAGTGCAGGAGAACTGCTGACGCTGCGCTGGCGTGACAATTCCGGAACTTTTGATGCCCGGGAGTTCACTGTCACTACAGTATTCGACAGCCCTGTTCCGACGATTGATCGGGGTCAGATCTGGTTACCGCTGGAGGACCTGCAGGAAATGCTGGGCAATCCCGGTGCGGCAACGCTGGTGGTAGTGGCGCCCGGGTCTGAAAGCAGTGCATTGGCCACAGACTGGATCTTTCGTGATCACGACTTCCTGCTGGCCGATCTGAAAGCGATGGTTCGCTCGAAGTCCGCGGGTGCCAGTATTATGTACGCCCTACTGCTCTTCCTGGCTTTGATAGCGGTATTTGATACTCAGGTGCTTTCCCTCTTCAGACGACGCCGCGAAATGGGCACACTGATGGCGCTGGGGTTGAGCCGGGGAGCGCTGATCCGCCTGTTTACGCTGGAAGGGGCGTTGCACGGGGTGCTGGCCGGTCTGCTGGCATTGCTATATGGCTGGCCGATAATCTACTGGACAGCGGTTACCGGTTTTGCACTGCCGGAAGCATCAAAAGATTTCCAGTTCGCTATCGGACAGAGACTCTACCCGATCTATACGCTGGAGCTGGTTGTGGGAACAACAGTACTTGTAATGCTGGCAGTAACTATAGTCAGCTACCTGCCAACGCGCCGTATCAGCCGTCTTAACCCGGTGGATGCGTTGCGGGGGAGGCGCCAGTGACACGTTTTCTTATCATCGGATTATTACGTGACCGCTCCCGCAGCCTCTTCCCACTGCTCACTGTTGCAGCCGGCGTGTCAATTACCGTTTTCATGTTCTGCTTCATGACCGGCATGCGGGGTGATGCCATCAGTGCCACCGCAGCTTTTCAGACAGGACATGTACGTATCACGACCTCTGCCTACCATCAGTTGGAGCATCAGCTGCCTGTCGATCTGGCTCTGCTGGAGACAGGTGAATTGATGACAGATCTGCGTGAAACTGAACCGGCTCTTGAGTGGACCCCCCGCATCCGTTTCGGCTGCCTGCTGGATGTTCCTGATACGGATGGTGAAACTCGCAGTCAGGGGCCTGCACTGGGACTGGCAATTGATCTGAAAAACAATCCGGCTGAAATCAAACGGTTGAATCTGGAGCAGGCTCTGACAGACGGACGACTGCCACAATCTCCTGACGAGCTGTTAATCAGTCAGCAGATGGCAGATCAATTGGAGTTGAAAATCGGTGATACAGTCACCCTGCTCGGTGGAACGGTATACGGCAGCACCAGCCTGGTCAATCTCCATCTCTGTGGCACAATGAATTTCGGTATACCCGCTGTGGACAGGGGTGGGATCATACTGGATCTGGAAGCAGCAGGACAGTTTCTGGATCTGTCTGGGGGGGCCACAGAAATTCTCGGATTCTTCCGGACAGGTTTCTTTGAGAAAGCCTATGCGGAACAACTGGCAGCAGCATTCAATGTATCACATAACGATGATTCCGATGAGTTTTCGCCGGTAATGTATCCGCTGCACCGGCAAAGTTCACTGGGTCAGATTCTGGAACTCTGGCACCTTTTTTCCACCATTCTGATCGGCATGTTTGTTTTTGTGATGTCAATCGTACTCTGGAACAGCGGTTTGATGGGCAGCCTGCGCCGTTACGGTGAAATCGGGATCAGGCTGGCTTTTGGAGAAAACAAGCATCGCCTCTACCGCTCCCTGCTCTATGAATCGGTGTTTATCGGTCTGGCCGGCTCCTTAATAGGCAGCGTAATTGGATTGAGCCTGGGTGCATGGATGCAGTACAAAGGGCTGGATTATGGGTTTGCCTTCAAGAACAGTTCCATGATTCTCAACAGTGTAATAAGGGCGCGGGTTACACCGGCCGCTTTCTTTGCCGGTTTCATTCCCGGTATGCTGTCCCCCCTGCTGGGTACCATGATTTCCGGACTGGCGGTGTATCGTCGTCAGACCGCGCAACTATTCAAGGAGCTTGAAGTATGAATCTGTCTCGCGGACTGATGACAGCTCTTGTGACCCTGCTCTGTTGTGCTCCTCCTGCTCTGCTGGCACAGACCGATGTAACACATCCAACCGGACAGCAGCTGCTGGAGCGGATTGATGCCAACATGGTTTCGACTACACAGAGTTCAACATTCAGCATGACCATCCAGACCCGACGGGGCAGCCGGACAATCCGTGCCCGCAGCTGGGCGGATGAGAACGATAATTCCTTCACTGAATTCCTGGCACCACCCAGAGAACTGGGTGTCAAGATGCTCAAGCTGGACAACCAGCTCTGGACCTTCCATCCAGGCACTGACCGCGTGATACGTATTGCCGGCCACCTTCTGCGCCAATCGGTAATGGGCTCTGACCTCTCCTACGAAGATCTGCTCGACAACCGGGAACTGCTGCAGTTGTACGAAGCCAGGGTAACCGGTATCGACACGGTTGCCGATCGCAGTTGCTGGGTTGTGGAGTTATCTACCAGGGAGGATATGGAGACAGCGTATCACACCCGCAGACTCTGGGTGGATCAGGAACAGTATCTACCACTGATGGAGGAACGTTATGGCCGTAGTGGACGCCTGCTCAAAAAGACCGGAATCACTGAAGTATCACATATTGGCGACCGCTGGTACCCGCGCCGGATGTACTTCCGCGATATGCTGAAAACAGGTGATGGAACTGAGATTGTGATTGAGGAGATTGAGTTCGATATTGCAATACCACCACACCTGTTCACCCGTGCAGCGCTGAGAAAGTAGGGACTCGCATCACACCCCATAACTTGTGAACCACCTGAATGATAGTGCGCGATGCCCGCAACAGGCCTGGTATCACCTTACCGTTGTAACCCGGAAAAAGCGCTTCTCATCCTGGATCTCAACAACCAGGTCGGGATCAATAACAGTTACATCGTTCTCAAGAGACCACTGACCGGGAAATTCTGCGTCCGCTGTCGCAGAAGAGTAAATGTTATATCCCCTGCCCACTGTAGGCTCCCAGACCAGCTCCAGGTGTGTTTCATCCAGAAGAGAAATCGTGAGATTCTGTGGAACTGTAAATCGATTGGCAAACTGTTGATACATCAATGCTCGTGATTCCTCCAGGCCTCCATAGTATTCAAGCCCGACCGGGCTTTCATTGAAAAAGGAGGTATAGAAAACACAGGCATTGAAATAGCTGCCTTCCGGGGTAGCGTGCAGGCTGTCCGAACTCCAGAGAGGCAGAGTCGGATCCTCATGCAGCGCAGCAGCCCAGATGTTCCCGACAGGCACCAGCAGTGCATCCAGTTCTGAAGCCGCAATAGAGTAGGAGGTGGACATCTCTGATTGCATATCGAAATAGTCTTCAAATACCCGGCTGCAGTGGTCCCAGGCGCAGTAAGGACCGGTCGGATCCGGGTAGGCTTGATGCATGTAGAAGGCGGTGTGTGAACCTGAAGCCGTAATCATGGAGTCCAACAGGGTTGCTTTGGGAATGAAGCTACTATCCACATAGAACTCAATTATGGTGAGCAACGTATGTTCCTGAAGCACCACATGATCCCACTCCTGTTCATAAATGAGATCCAGAGTTGGTTGATGATGCGAATGGTAGCTCAGCGTCCCCCCGCCAACGACAGAGCGGTCCACATAGACGAGATGCCCCCCTGCATCAGCCAGCCCCGCAAACATTCCGGACATATTGTTGGCGTCGGTGTGACTGCTGCCGATAAACAGTACCTGTAGCTCTGTTCCACTTACTGCAATGGGAAGCAGCATAATGATCGTCATCTGTTTGATGCGTCCACACTTCAAACTTAGATGTAACACAATAGCTCTCCAGAGTGGGGGTTACTCAAACAGGGCTGTCACACGGTAGAAACGCTGCTCCACAGGACGCGGAGCCATCCAGCTGCAATCATTGAACTCACCTGATTCGTCCAGCTGAAATTCACCATAGGGATCGTCGGCAGAATAGACCCTCCAGGCGGCAGCTTGAGCAGACTCATCCCATTCAAGAAAGACACTGTCCTCACTGAGTGAGATTACCAGTCCAGTCGGTTCCAGAAACGGATAATCTGTTTTCAAAGCCGGGTCACCCAGAGTGACCATACCGTAGAACCAGGAACGTTGCCAGGTAATCCAGGTATCATCATTCTCGACATCGACGTTATGCGTCCACCACTGCTGCATGGCGCTTCCGAAAGTACTGTCAGCTCCCAGCGGTGTATAGTAATCTTCAAAGCGGAGCATGCTGCCGGTCTTCGTGGATCCAACTGAAATCAGACAGTGGTCATTATCCAGCAGGTAGAGACTGCCCATACTGTTATCGGTCTCGTAATGGGCATTGGAACAGGCAAACAGGTTGTAGAAACGGGCGGTCGGATTAATTCCGTGCAATTCCCAGTTCTCCACTAAATCGTATTCCTGATGATTGTTCCAGTAGAAATAGTGGGCATCGGGTCCTGAGTGAACCATCACCTGAATGTAGTCATAATCAGCAGGCAGTCTTTCCTCGCGATAATCGACAGCATTGGTGGCATTGATATCATTGATCAGTTCCACATTATCCCAGCCGTTAACCAGTGCCGCAGCATATTGATCACCCCACTCCGCCCAATCGTCATCGACATATGCCAGAGCTGTGCCACTGCTGTTCAACAACCCCAGGCGGAAGAGGTGATTGCGCTCAAAGTAGCTGTTAATCATTACCGCTTCACCCACCTGGGGATAAGTCAGATTATCAGCTTTTATGCGCCCGATCCAGATATCAGGCTCAACTCCACCACCGTGGTAATCGTAAGTGCCGTTCTCATTCAGGTCTGCCCAGAGGCCATCCAGATCAGCAAAAAACAGATCGCAGGGGAACTGACTCATCCATTCGTTATCCGGTTGACCGTCATTATTGAAATCATCATGAAGCTCAAACCAGGCGGTGGGCAAATCTCCAATCAGGAAAACACCAACCAGTGATTCACTACTATCCCAGTCGATGATCAGATTGCGCAGGTCTTCAACTTCCGAGCCATTGAAGGCAACCTGGAATGAACTTATCTGCTGCTGTAACAGATCCTGCTGGTATGTATCGAGAGCCGAAGATATCTGCAGCTGCACATCACTCGCTACAACAATGAGTAAATTCCGTTCTGTACGTTGCTCAGGCGTATCACATTCAGGCAACTGAACCCGGTTGATCTCCCGGAAACTGGTTGGCTGGTAGGGATGACTGGCCTGATATTCATCCAGGGTGAGAACAGGATGATTCATCGGGTCAAGGTTGCGTGTTACCGGTATCTGCCAGTTCGCTCCAGCTGCAGCTTCACAGAGCACTACACCTGTCAGCAGCAGTATGGCCGGAAAACCTGTACGCATCACTCCTCCTTTATGTTTGCATGCTGTGGCACAATCTATTCATATCCTGAGCATCAATATACGTCAAATCAGTGACAGCAACAGCCCGGCAATCTCTCCTGTCTGTGGAAAACGTCCTGTATCATATTTGCTGAACAGGATTTTTCCATCCAGAGCAACATCGAAAATACCATTACCTGAAGGAATCTGCTCAATATCAACTATCTCGTTACGTTGCCGGAGTAGAAGATTCACTTCATCAGACACAGCCTGTGCCTGTGGAAAATAGTTTCAATTGTCGCAGTAGGTAATAGTCAACTTCATCAATCGTCCTCCACAGTTGGTTATTAACCATATGCCGTCAGCCTTTTGTCAGCCAGGGCATGGTATGGTTAACCTTGCAGTAAAGCTGCCAGGTGGCCAGCACGTCACGAACATTGTAGGCAGCTATTTCACCGATTCTGCCATCACGCCAGTAGTCTGCCACCTCCGCACCGGTGATTCCCTGATCCTTCGGATTGATAGCGCCGGCAGCTTCAGCCCAGGTCTCCAGATTAAACCTGCGGCTGGCACCGAAGAAGGTTAACACCTCAAGCAGATCGTAATGTGACTTGAGCCCGTAGAAACGGGACGGCATCAGATCACGACTCGCCGGCACACCATGTATCACAGAGCGCTGCAGAAGGAAAGGAGCGTCAAAACCCCGTCCGTTGAACGTGATGATCCGGTCATAGGCTGCTATCCCTTTCCAGAATGTTTCCAGCATCTCCTTTTCATGGCCGCCGATGGGGTTACGCAGACGCACACCTGAAACGGGAGATTCCAGTTCACCGATAGAGCCACCGCTGTTGTTATAGATGATGGTGGCTTCACCGGTCAGCTCACTTACACATTCGAGGGACTCCGGTTCATCCGGTTTGTAGAGTGCAATTGAGACGATTTCCCCGAATGGTGCCCAGAGACCGGTCTTTTTCTTTGTCTCCTCACGCTCCGCATCTGTCTCATTCCAGCGCAACAGATAATCCTGAGTAGATTTTGAAAGTTGTTCGAACGGAACACCAGCAGTCTCAATATCCAGAACAATGCACTTCATATAGTTCTCCTCAGCAAAAAATAACTGCTGTCAGCAACATTAGCAAGTGAGCAGGGGCGTCAGTTGCATGTTCAGGTGACTCTGACTATAATTCAGTTTACAATTGTAATATGTAGCGATTCTCAAACAGAATTGTCATTTGGAAGCAGTTATTCATGAATCGCTTTATAGTATTTCCTGAAAGTGATAATCTGCACCGTCAATTCCTTTAGGGAAATACTATGCTATATTTTGGTCACACTTCTACTCCCCGGTATCATAAAACAGAGGACTACTTTTCATGAATATTGCTACCGACCAGATGCAACCGGTTCCGCTGCGCAGCCTGCTGCACTGGATCAAAGCCGAATACACACGGCATGATGCAATTTTCGGTATTCCTGTATCACGCATGTTTCACCAGGGCAACAACCAGTGGAGTTACGCCGGCAATGACTGTGCCCTGCCAGTAGGACCTGCTGCCGGGCCACACACACAACTGACACAGAACATTATTGCAGCCTACCTCTGTGGTGGCCGCTTTTTCGAACTGAAGACAGTACAGAAACTCGATCAACTCGAAATCGCCAAGCCCTGTATTGATGCGGTTGATGAGTGTTATAACAGTGAATGGTCCACGGAGTTATCGCTTGTACAGGCCTGGGAAGAATACGCCAAGGCCTGGCTACTGCTACCGTTGTTAAAGGAACTGCTTCAACCGGGTAGCGCCGGCCGACCCGATTATGTCTTCAATATCAGCGTAGGCTATGATCTGGCCGGAATTCGCTCTTCAGGTGTTGACGATTTTATCGAAAACATGCGTAACGCCGGCAGTACCCCACTGTTTTCTCAGCTGCGTGATACAATTCTTCAGGAGCTGGATCAATTTGCAGCGGGTACTGAAATTGACAGTTCTCATCTGAAGCAGGTTGTAGAGAATACCGGCAGTTGTATCACGGACTCAGTTACACTCTCTACCATGCATGGTTGCCCACCAGATGAGATCGAAGCGATCGGGAGCTACCTGCTGCGTGAAAAGCAACTGCACACAATCGTCAAGCTGAATCCTACGCTACTGGGTGAAAGCCGGGTCAGGGAACTGCTGGAGGAGTGTGGCTACGATTACCTGGAACTCACTGCGGAAACCTTCAGTGCTGACCTCTCCTTCGATGAAGCGCAAATTCTGATCCGTCGACTACAGGAGGAAGCCACACTGCAGGAACGCAATTTCGGGGTCAAACTCAGTAACACACTACCGGTGAGGAATCAGCGTCAACTGCTTGCCGGTGGTGAGCTGTATCTTTCCGGACGAGCGCTTTATCCTCTGACTGTTAATCTCGCAGCGAAACTTTCCGGGGAATTCAATGGCAAGCTGCCCCTCTCCTTTTCAGGAGGTGCCAACGCACTCAATCTGGCTGCATTGCTCAGGTGTGGTATTCAACCGGTAACTGCAGCCACAGATCTGCTCAAACCCGGTGGTTACCTGCGCCTGGTGGAAATAGCTGGAGTTGCTCAGAAGGTATTACTGGAAGGAATACCTGAAGATAACGATCCGGAAGCTATCGCAGCGCTGGCATTTTCAGCAACCGGTTCGCGACTGGTGGCAAAAGAACTGCATCTTGACAGCAACACCGGGTTTGATACACAGCTTCCGCTCTTCGATTGTCGCATTACTCCCTGCCGGGAAGCCTGCCCCATTCATCAGGATGTTCCGGGCTACCTGCGACTGATGGAGAAGAACCGCCCTGCAGATGCACTGGCATTGATCCTGCAGCACAATCCCCTGCCACATATCACAGGTCATATCTGCGATCATCAATGTATGGCTGCCTGCACCCGTCAACATTACGAAGATCCACTTCTCATAAGAGATGTGAAACGCCTGGCTGCAGAGTCGGGCAGCGATACAATTATGTCACACATAGAAGCCCCACCCCTCCTGAACCTGAAGCCGGTAGCCATCATCGGCGCCGGGCCTGCCGGACTGGCTGCAGCTTCCTTCCTGAGGCGTGCCGGTGTTCCGGTTACTGTGTTCGATCAACGTGAAAACGCAGGAGGTGTCGTACAGCATGTTATCCCCACTTTTCGCCTGCCGGAAGAGGCAGTCACCAGGGATGTGGATTTTCTGACCGGGCTTGGTGTTGAGTTTGCTTTTGGCAGCTCACCTGATTTCAATATCGATAATCTGCTGCAGGATGGTTTCAGTCATATCCTGCTGGCGATTGGAGCAACACGCTCACGATCACTGCAACTTGAGTGTGATACAACACCTGTATATGATGCTGTTGATTTCCTGAGCAGTCTCAGGGAAGGACGGCCTCCGGCTCAGGCACAGGGCCATGTAGTAGTTATCGGTGGCGGTAATACAGCTATGGATGGTGCCCGGGCAGCCCTGCGGCTTCCCGGTGTAACCGGAGTAACAATTGCTTACCGTCGCACCAGTGCACAGATGCCGGCTGACCGGGAGGAGTATTACGCTGCCCTTGATGATGGCATCCAATGGCGCGAACTGGTGGCACCACTTTCTGTCAAAGCCGGAATACTAAGCTGTCAACCGATGCAACTGGTTGCTGCAAAGGGGACAGGACGCCGTGGTGTGGAACCTGCTGCAGAAAACCCTGTCAGGATACAGTGTGATACATTGATCTCCGCTATCGGTGAAACTGTCGATGAAGAGATACTGACTGCCAATGGGATTGAACTCACCGGGGGCACTATCCGGGTTGATGAAAACACCCTGGCAACTTCCCGGGCCGGTGTGTTTGCCTGTGGTGACGCCCGTCGTGGTCCTGCTACAGTTGTGGAGGCCATCTCTGATGGGAGACGGGTGGCAACAGCTGTACTGGCTGAATTAGGGGTAGAACCGGCTCCCTTCCCGTTAGAGGCTGGCAGCACCCCATCTTTACCATTGCCGGAGTTGCACAAACGTCGTGGCCAACTCGCCGAAGCTGCTGCGCAACCACTTACAGGCAGTCAATGTAACCGCGAGACAGAGCGCTGTCTCGCCTGCGACCTGCTCTGTAATCGCTGCGTAGATGTTTGTCCCAACCGTACCAATATTGCCCTCGATATGGATACGGAAGGACTGTTTAAGGACCGTTTCCAGATTCTCCACCTGGAAGCGCTCTGCAATGAGTGTGGTAATTGTGTCACATTCTGCCCGCACGAAGGTGCCCCCTGGCGGGAAAAGCCTACTCTGTTCAGTTCTGTTGACGCTTTCAATGCTTCCGGAAGTTCAGGATTTCTTCTATTGAGCGCTGGTAAAGAAGGTAAACGATACTTCAGGGTAAGGCTGGAGAAAGTGGTTCTGGAGGTAACCCTCAGGCGGGATGGGGAACCGGTAATAACAGAAGCAGTTTCAGAGTTGGTGCAGGACTCTCAAGGGAAACAGTTACTGCGCCTGCTGCAGTTATTGCAGACCGAGTATGAGTATCTGCTGCCCCTGTGAGACAATTGAAACGGAGAGCATATATGTCAGGAATAGTATTTTACGACACTTCTAATCTGGCGCACATGCGTGGATTCTATTGTGGAAAGCTGAATCTGGACCTGCTGCTGGAACAGGCCGATTGCCTGGTCTTACAGCAGGGGAATCTGGCACTGGGTTTCTGTGAGCGTGAAGATGTGGAGACATCGGGTATTATCTGTTTTGTATGCTCTTCACCGGAACAGGTAGATGAGATGTATCACAAACTGGCCGCAGAGGCTGAGGACCGGCCACAGAAGAATGAGCGTTATGGGCTCTACCATTTTTTTGCGCGGGATCCTGAAGGGAGAAGGCTGGAGTTTCAGTACTTCATGCAACCGGTTACCGGTTTACAGACTGCTGACGAGCTTCTGAAAGAGCGGCGCAGTGTGCGTCAGTTCACCGAACAGCCCCTGGACGATCATCTCATCCTGCAAACTCTGGAATTGTGCCGCTGGGCACCATCAGCCCGTAACCGGCAGCCCTGCCAGTATACGGTAATTCGCAACAGAGAGGTGATTGATAACCTTGCCCGGGTCAGGAGTCAGTCCAGCAGCCCTATTGGAAGTGCGCCGGTAGCTGTGGCTGTTTCTGCTGATCCTGCGCTTTCGAACCGTTTCGTTCAGGATGGCTGCATCGCGGCAACCTACCTGATGCTTGCGGCTGAAACACTGGGTCTGGGTAGTTGCTGGATAGCTGATATGGATCGTGATGAGATTAAAGAGCTGCTGGGCTTACCACTCAACCATTATATCGCTACAGTAACTCCTCTGGGATATCCCCGGGCAGCAACTGAGCCACCGGACCGTCATCCGGTTGAAGACCATCTACGGTGGATGGTTTAGCGGGGTTTCAAATGGCTTTACCTTCGTAAAAAGGTATTGCACCGACTGGCATCATTCCTGTGTCGGGATTGCATCCAGCTGTATCACCCTGTTAAGTAACTGATAATAAAGCTGCAGATACTCCCAGGCCAGCCCCGATGGGACCGAATCGTAACGACCCAGATTACTGTTGTTGAAGCACGCTCCCAGGCCGCTGACCACGATTACTCCCTCGCCAACAGGCTGCATGGTTGAAACAGGAAGATTATTCGATAACCAGTGTATCGGGACACCACCTGAGACACTGCAGGCATCATCTACCCAGATATCAAAGTCCCTGCCCGTTACCTGAACCTCCTGATCACTGAACTGATCATCGTTCAGACGCAGGCCATGCTCGCCAAGCAGTCGGTTGATACCAGGTTCATGATAACCCGGCATAGCCAGCACCAGCAGAGTTCCGCCATCATTCAGAAAGCCGTTGAGCGTAGCACAGCGTTCTTCGTCCCAATTCCCCTGAGGATTGAAAATCACACGCAGTTTTTCTTCCGGTTGGATGGTGGCATCTCCCAGCTGTGGCAGAAGGCCGGTTCGATACAACCAGATGAAAGCTGTTTCCAGGTTGAGTGGATCTTCATGGGACAGTTTGTTGTCCAGTGGCAGATGCACAAGCGAAACAGTGGTATCGAGCAACGCGCAGGGGCCGGGTGTCAGCTTCTCGGGCAGAGGATAAGCCTGCAATTGCAACAGGCGAGCCGGAAGGGCCACCAGGGTGAAGGCAGGCAGAATCAGCACTGTCAACAGGCGCCCCGAAAGCCGGCCACGCCATCCTAATACTCCCAGGAGTAACACCCCCAGTAACCCGCTGGTCAGGTTCAGGGGAAAACCATTACGCCGGTTGAGCCAGTCGATAATTCCGAGCAGGTGTGCCAGACGACTACCCCAGAACATGGCGAAATTCGAGTAAGTAGTACTATCGGTAAAGCCGACTACCCTGCCTTTGCCCTTGCGCAGGGCAACCAGCTGAATCATCGGCCCGAACCTCATATCAGCGCGGGGAGGATGATTGTCGAAGAAATTGCCGGTAGAGTAGTTCAACAGGTCGCTGCCGGCAGACAGCCCCACCATCGGTGTCGGGATCAGTTTATTCGGGTGAATAGAGCAACCGGTAAGATAACGGTAGCTGGCGAGATGTTCGACTACCGGATGCGGCAGAGGGGTTGTCCGTTCCCAGAATTGATCATCAGTAGTTGTAATGTCAAAGACAGTGTCCCAATTGTAGTTGAAACCGAGCTGTTCGACAATCGGTTCCAGATAACTGCTCATTCCGAAGATATTGGTATGATCGCTGATTACATAGAGGCCACCACCACCATCCACAAACTGCAGCACCAGTTCCACCTCCTCATCTGTGTAGGGGCGGGTAGGAGTTTTCAGGATCAGTACATCAGTCTCTGTCAGTGTTTCCGCAGTCAAAGGTGCCTGATGGATAGTGACATCATAGTATTGCCGCAGCAGCTCCACCATCCCGTGATAATTATAGGTTGTACGGGTGCCGTAACTCCGGGTGTCCATAGGTTCAGTTGACCATTCCCAGTCACTGTGCCACTCATCCATCAGCACACGGCCCTGACCCGGCACTCCAGGATCCTGATAAGTCAGGGCGAATGCAATCAGCGCGAGTGCGATCAGAATCATCCAGTTGGATCTGTTAAATGTATCACCTTCGCTACTTGAATGGGTTTGAGGTCTGGCAGCAACCATACGTCCTGCCAGCAGCAGAGGCGGAAGTGAAGTAAACGTGTGATACAATGGACTCCAGGGAAGCTCGAAATAGTTGACTGTCAGCATCCAGGTTACCTGCCCCAGAAACAGCAGTGTCCACCAGCCGAAACAGAAGAACAGGAAACCGGCAGCTTTGAGTAGAAACCGCTGTGGACGATAACTGCCCAGCAGAATAAAGCAGGCGATTAGCACTCCGAAGCGATAGTATAGCCCGGTCCATTCCGGAGCAGCGTTGAAAGCAAGCAGTTCCTGCGGTGACATCAGGAACAGCTCTGGTGATATCCAGGCAGCTGTCAGGCCGGTCAGTGAACCGGCAAGCATAGTGGCGAGCCAGCCGATCGGGTCAATGGCAGTCAGCATAGCCTGCAACACTACGAATGGTTGCATCAGTGCCAGCAGCATTGACAGAAGTAATCCGGTCGCAAACAGGGCATCACCGATGGCAGCCACCCTGCCCCGATTGGTGATAACTGTCAGTACAACGCCTACAGTGAGAACTCCCAGTGGCCACCAGAGTAGTCTGCCCGGTAACAGGAACAACAGCAGAATCGCAGGCAATTGCAGCAGGCGCAACCAGATGGGCGCTTCCTGTAACAGGCTTACACCGGCACGATGGAATTGCCAGCCAGCCATGATAATACCGAGTAGAATCCAGAGCCATACCTGTGGAGGATTGACATAGATCGGGTAGATCAGAGGGGCGGTAGCGACAACGGCAAAAGAAGCGAACAGCAGAGAGCGTGGTTTCATTGTCTCACCCCCCGCAGTCCAAGCAACCAGAGAGCTGCCTCCTGTTTTGCATTATAATTCTGAGCCAATGGTCTGGCGCTACTCCCGATACGCTGAATCAGCTGCTCGCTATGCTGCTGCTCCCAGGCACTCCGGGCCGGACGTTGCCTGGTTACCGGAGCAGGAGAGGATTTATTACGATAGCGGCTACCGACAGCCAGCGCTTGTCCCCCTTTGCGTTCCTCACCCTCAAGGGACTGTTTGCAGAAAAAGCGATGATCTCCGATCAGAGTAAAGATACCCTGCCCCACCTGACGCCGCAACGCCAGAGGGTACTCCCAGGCACTGATCAATGTATCACATTTCTCTTCACAGGTAACAGGCCAGGCTTCATAGAAGTGCCAGTCAAGTGTATCACCTTCACTGACTGCCACAGACGCAGTACCCAGCGGGATGTCCAGTACCCCGAAACCCAACTCCCTTTGCAAACCGGCCAGGGCGGCAGTTCTGCGCGCATCAGCAGCGAGTATCAGATGATTGCCATCCTGTAGAAACTGTTGCAGCTCTCTCCGCTCACGCTGCCTGAAGAAGCTGGTCGGCCCGTTCAGCAACAGAAAGCGGCTACCGTCGATAAGCGCGGCGTCCAGATCATGGAGATGCAGCGGCTGCAGATTGTTTTCATAGAGCAGCTCATGCAGTTTGGCTGCTGACCAGTTGTAACGGGAAGCCATATCCCAGTTGGGGTTGTGGGATTTGTCGATCCAGCAGATGTTCTCAGGTTGTGCAGGTGGCAGTATCCGGGGTTCGGTCATGTTGAAGCCCTGCCAGAAGAACAACCAGAGGAGCAGCAGCAGTACCTGCCGTTGGCGCCGATCTCCTGCTTTCCAGGCAGCTACCCCTCCCAGCAGCATCAGCAGCCAGCTGAACCACACCGGGCTGAATCCCCAGTGGCGGGAATCTCCGGCCAGGCGATCGATCAGTTCCAGGTGCCAGCGCCAGCTGTGTGGTATACTGAGACTCATCATACCGGAAGTATCACCGATCAGTACAAGTTTGCCGGCACCGATCCGCTCTGCCGCAACCAGCTCAATGTTTCCGAATCTCTCATCTCTGTCGTAGTGCGAATTCCCCATACCTCCAGTGGCAGCTGTCGCTGGATCACCGTGATCGCTGAAAGCATAGATCCCCTCTATCAACGGAAAGGCGGGTGGCTTCGCTTCAACGGAAGCACCGATGCTGATACCGAAATCAGGTGAGTTGTAGAGGGCACGACTGCCGGGACCGGTCAGATAGAGCTGATTATCAGCCCAGTTGACCTTTAATCCGGTAGAGATAGCTGAGTCAAAACGAAGACGCAGGTGGCTGCCTGCTTCGAGAAAGCTGTTGACGCCGGTCTGAATGTTCTTGATGTTAGTGTGGTCTCCCACGACCAGCACACCCCCACCAGAGTGCAGAAATTCGTACCAGTGGTTGACCAGGCTGCTGTCCAGACGGGTTACAGGATGAAAGAGAAACAGCAGGTCATACCCGCTGAGATCCACCAATGCGGAATCGGGCAGGATATCAACAGTAGCACCGAAATTCCGGGCAAGATCCAGCAACGCACCCAGGCGGGGCCCATGCTCCTCACCGAAACGGGTAGAAATGCGTGCCCAGTCCCCCTCTTCCCGTACTGCAATCCTGACATCCCTGATGTCGATCGCGTGGGGTGTCCAGTTGAACCAGATCAGTGCTGCTGCGCCCAGCAGTGGTGCCAGCAGCAACAGGTTGTACTTTCCGGAACCTTTTTCCTCTCCCTGCGATTGCCCCTGGTACACCGGTGTGCAGAGAAGAGCCAGTATCAGAAACAGTACAAAAGGAAACCAGGGAGTAATACCACGCGCTGTCTCCGGCATTGTTGCCAGATAAACAACCAGTGCTACCAGATAGATGATAGTGACAGTCAGTACACCTGTTATCGTTCTCAGTCCTCTGCGCGCACCGCTTCCGTTTAACCACCAGATGACAAACAGAAGCAGGAGTGGAAAAGCAACAATGGAAGCGCTTACATCGTAGACACCCGGAAGCAGCAGGGACAGGAGCCGGTTAAGTACTGTCTCCACCGGTTGCCAGAACCAGCGCAATTGAGCTGTATGAAACAAAGGTGAGATCAGGGCTGCCAGAAATGCTGTTGTAACCAGAGCCCTTTGCTGCTGCCGGAGCTTCTGATCAGGTTGCTCAGCACGCATTACCAGCAGGACCAGTGTCAACGGCAGCAGGCGGAAAAGTGGAGGCGTCATCAGAACCGCCACCCAGAGCAGAAGCGTCAACGCAGATGGAAGCCAGTGACGCAGCGGTGCGGGATCCAGCATCAGTAACAGTACTGCTGCAATCATCAGTGCAACGGTTTGCGCAAACTCCGGAAGAACCGGGAAGTACCCTCCTGCCAGGCATATCAGCAAAAGTGTCAGCCAGGCGATCACACGATGATGAATGAAAGTAGAGGTCATAAAAATGGGGAGACCCTTAAGAGGGCCTCCCCTCGCTCTTTGTATGTTTGCGAGAATAATACGGCAATTAATACACTTTATCAAGTAGCTGTAGATTTCTACAGATCATACAGCGGTTGTTAAGCAGCGATGCAGTCGTCAGCTTCAACCACCGCGTTGAACAGTGCCTTTGGTCACTGTTCAACTATTTTACCAGCATCAGCTTCATGGTGGTGATCTTGTCACCTACCCGCAGCACGGCAAAATAGACACCTGAAGAGGCAGCATCTGTTCCATCCCAGGTATAGTTATAATAACCTGCATGGGCAGGCTCGCTTGCCAGCGTAGTCACCAGTTTACCGGCGACGTTATAGATAGCCAGCTCGATATTGCCACTGATATCACCATTGAGAGCGAACTCGATATGAGTTACCGGGTTAGCCGGATTCGGATAACTGCGGTAAACAGTGATACCCTCTGGCAGATTCTGCTGCTGAGCAGCCGGGGTCGCGATAGCAATTGTCCTGCTTTCACTTACCTCACCGGACAGGTTAATCAACTGCAGACGATAACTGTAGTCACTGGATGGGAGTACCGCCCGGTCAATGTAACTGTATGAATGAGTGGGTGCATTCCGGTTCTCATCGGTATCCTGGATGTAAAGCTGTGAGAATTCCGCATCATCAGCAGCGCGGCGACTGATCAGGAAGTGATCCAGATCGCTTTCCAGCGCAGTCTGCCAATCAAGCACGACACAATGATTCTCCCAGTTAACCTCGAAACTCTGCAGATAGATCGCTGTCAGACATTCATCTGGCATCCACTCAGGATCGGTCCAGCAGGTTGGTATCCAATCCGGGTTGGTCCAGCATTCTGACCAGTATTCAGGATCTGTGTAGCAATCAGGCTCTATCCATGGGTCGGTGTACTGACCACAGGGAGGATCCCAATCCGGGTTAGTCCAGCACTCATCCCAGAATTGAGGATCTGTGTAGCAATCAGGCTCTACCCATGGATCGGTGTACTGACCACAGGGAGGATCCCAGTTCGGGTTAGTCCAGCACTCATCCCAATAATCAGGATCGGTATAGCATTCCGGTACCCAACCGGGATCTGTGTATTGACCACAGGTCGGATCCCATTCAGGATCGGTCATGCACTCGTCCCACCATTCCGGATTAGTGAGGTAACACTCAGTCCAGTAATCCGGATCGGTAAAGCAATCCGGTACCCAATCTGGATCTGTGTACTGCCCACAATCAGGATCCCATTCAGGATCAGTGACACATTCGTTCCACCATTGTGGATTGGTGAAGTAGCACTCATCCCAGTAATCCGGGTCGGTGTAGCAATTCGGCACCCAGTCAGGATCTGTGTACTGACCACAGTTATCATCCCAGGTGGGGTCAGTAACACACTCGTCCCACCATTCCGGATTAGTGAAGTAGCACTCAGCCCAGTATTCCGGGTCGGTGAAACAATCAGGTACCCAGTCGGGATCTGTGTAACCGCTGGCACACTCAGGATCCCATGCAGGATCGGTAACACAGTCGATATCGTACACGGGGTTAGTAGGTGGACATTCCGCATCATAATAGGGATAGGTCGAGCAGTCAGGATCCATCGGTGGCATGGTCCAGTCAGGACCGCAGCCAGGTGTCATTTCAGGATCGGTGAAGAACTCGCAGTAAGGATCCCAGTGAGGGTTGGTAATGAACTGCTCGCAGATCTCAGGAGTAACCCAGGGATCAGTGTAGTGCCTGCTGCCGTTGCCATCTCCACCCGCAACAGGTGTGGCTACATTCTGCCCGGGTGTCTGTACACCGGCGCTGAATGTCTGTGAAGTTTCCTCGGCCTGTTGTTGGAAAAGTGGGGAATGGGCAGCAACTGCCCAGGTGGTTGTACCCAGCAGAAATGTAATCGCGCCGGTCAAAGCTATCTTCGACCAGGCGCCTTGCCAAAGCCAATTTCTCTTTTTCCTGAGCTTCCTCCTCAGTGTGTGTGAATTGATAAAGAACAATAATTTTTCACCACGGATTACCGGTTCCGGAAGAATGAAACTGTAATATTTTCCTCGCTCATATTAATAATGAAGTTCAATAAAATAATCAAGTATTATTTATACTGTTAACTCTGAACTCGGATAGTAATTCAGGGGGTTGCCGGTCATCTGTTAATCAAGGTAATAGACTGTCAGTAAAGAGTTGTGCGCCCTATCACACTGCTTACAGGTTTCAACCACCGTTTCAGGAGTAACAAATTGCTCCCGGGATAAATTCGGCAATTATCTGCCAGAACCTATATGCTACCTCCTTATAGTATTTTCTTGCATAGACGGATTTCTCTATTAGTTTACATCGCTGAATCATTTATGTTATCATACCATTCATAGCATCTTATAGCAGGAGGAAAAATGAAACCTACTTTACTCGACAAGTTCATGAGTAAAAAGAGTCTGTCAGCGAGCTTCTGGTTGATCGCCATTTTCATGGTGTCAGCGCTGATATACTTTACCGCAAATCTTCAGAAAGAGGTCCCACCGATCCCGCAACAGACAGTCTCCCCCACCGGAGAAGTTCTTTACACCTACGATGATGTAGTCGAAGGTAAAGGCTATTTCCAGGAATTCGATCTCATGGACTGGGGAACGATGCTTGGAATGGGTGCATATATAGGGCCGGATTTCACAACTGACTTTCTTCACTATCGTGCTGAGCACCTCTATGAAGTCTACGGTCAGGAATTGTACCAGAAATCTGCCGCTGAGCTGACCGCTATAGAAAGAGCTGCTGTCAAGGAACGGGTCAAGCAGGACTTCAGACAGGAGACTGTTCTACTGGAAAGCGGTGTCACCTACTCCGCAGGTTCAGCTGCGGCATACCACAGGAACGTTGCCTACCTGACAGACATGCTGGTTAATGGTGATCCTGAGAGGGCCTTTCCGGGTGGTGTAATACGCAGTGAAGAAGCTGTTAAGATCGCTGCCTTCGTGGACTGGTCACAACTGGTCGCATCTTCATTGCGCCCGGGTACCGATCGTACATGGTCAAACAACTGGCCACCGGAACCACTGATTGATCAGGATACCGGCTGGAACAGTCATCTCGTATCACTCTGGGAGTTCCTGATCCTCTGGGCTCTGACAATACTGGTTATCTTCCTCGCTTATGAATATCTCTTCAAGAAGGAACCTGGCGAGAAGCTCGAAAAGCCGATTGAGATTACAAAACTCTTCAAATCGCAGAAAAAACTACTCAAGTATATCCCGATTGTTGCCGGTTTCTTCTTCCTGCAACTGATTCTGGGTGGTTATCTGGCGCATCTTTACACCGATCCAACTGCCGATTTTCTCGTCTCACAGAAGATTCTGCCGTTCAATGTCGTGCGTTCACTGCACACACAGATTGCCATTCTCTGGGTTGCCATCGGCTGGCTTGTGGGCGGTTTGCTGATCGCTCCCTGGATCGCCAACAAGGATCATAAGTTCCCCTGGCTGGTGGATGTACTCTGGATCGCCCTGCTGGTAGTGGGTCTCGGCTCAGTTATCGGTCTGTATATGGGCGCAACCGGTCAGATGCGTGAATTGTGGTTCTGGTTCGGTAATGAAGGACGGGAGCTGATCAATCTGGGTCGTGTCTGGGATATCGGCCTGGTTGTCGGGTTGGTATTCTGGTTCCTGTTGATAGTATCCCTCATCCGTAAGGCCGCCACCAACAATCCGCTGGTAGGCACTATCATCTGGGCAGCGTTCGCCATTGCCACTCTGTACATTGCCGGAATGATGCCGATCCACAAGGTGATACCCAATTTCACAGTTGATGATTACTATCGCTGGTGGGTAATTCACCTCTGGGTGGAACTGACTTTTGAACTGTTTGCGGTGGGTGTGATCGCCTTCTTTACAGTAACACTTGGACTTATCTCACATAAGACTGCCGTTCGGGTCATGTTCTTTGAGTTGTTCCTGATCATGTTGAGTGGAACGCTTGGTGTCGGTCATCATTACTGGTGGCAGGGACTGGACGAATACTGGATCGCAATCGGTGGAATTTTCTCGGCACTTGAGCCTTTACCGCTGGTGCTGCTGATAATCGAAGCTGTCAAGAATCACCGTGAGAAACTACACTCAGGTGAACGCTTTGACTTCAGTATACCGTTCTTGTGGATTGCAGGCTCCGCGATTCTCAACTGGATAGGGGCAGGATTCCTGGGCATGGTAATCAACACTCCCACGATCAACTACTATTCACACGGCACCTATCTGATCATGCCTCATGGCCACGTCGCCCTTCTCGGAGCCTTCGGTTATGTTTCAATTGCCTTCCTGTACATGACTTCCAGAGCTAACGCGCTGGCGAATAATTATGTCTGGAACGAGAAACTCTCACGCATAGGTTTCTGGATTCTGACTATTGGCGTGCTTCTCTTTGCGATACCGACCCTGATTATTGGTTTTGAGCAGTCGAAAGCTGCCTTTGAGATGGGTTACTTCTTTACCCGTACTCGTGAAGCGTTGCAGGATATGCAGGGCTGGATGTGGTTCCGCCTGCTTCCTGACGGGATGATGATACTGGGTGGTGGGATTATTCTGTATGATCTTACACACAAGACCTTCTTCAGCAAGAGAATCAGCAGTTAAGATTCGGCTGGTTGGTTACCTATCGAAGTTACGGGAGCAGCCACGCGCTGCTCCCTTTTTGTCTCAAGCCCGGATTGACAGGTATCAAACTGTTTGCAATTCGGAATGAAGTTTCATAACATAAATGCCCAAATCCAGGCGTAACTGGTTGACGCAGGGCCCATAGCTCAGTCGGTTAGAGCAGTTGACTCATAATCAATTGGTCCGGGGTTCGAGTCCCTGTGGGCCCACTACTGAAAAACCCGCCATAAGGCGGGTTTGTGTATTGATTTCAAGTCTGAATAGCCCGGAAATGTCCAGCGCACTTGACAGCTACTTAACGAGTAAAATCCTTCTGGCTTGACTGGATCTTCTGGCTGTCATGTGGTCGCCACCAGTCTCGAGACGATACATTCGCTCCCCGGAAATCTGAACAGACCAGGAGTTGTGAGTCACCTGGCAGCTATTTAACTAAGAGCATTCTCCGCGCTTGACTGAAATCGCCAGCTGTTAAGCGGAAAATGTAGATACCGCTGGGCAGTCCACTACCATCGAACTGCTGACTGTAGAGACCGGCAGTCTGCATACCGTTTACCAGAGTAGCAACTACTCCACCGGTAACATTGAAGACTACCAGCTCAACCAGCGCCGGAGCGTTCAACTCATAGCTGATCATAGTCACCGGGTTGAATGGATTGGGATGGTTGGGCAGCAGAACAGCAGTTGGTGGAAGTTCCGCCGGCTGTGGTGCAACTCGTTGTGGATTGGTAATCGTAACACACAGTTCAAAATCACCGGAAGCCCCACCCCAGCCGTCACATACCACATAATAGCGATCAGCCGGTAGTTCTTCAGTCTCTATGAAGGATCGATACGGGTCTCCCTGGGAGTTCTCACAGTCATCGTCACTGCAACCGATCAGCTCCAGAGCTGTGTTGTATACATACAGCTTGGTGTCATAACCGGATTCACACATATCGAAAAGAACATCCGCAACATAGTCCATCTGGAAAGTATAGACTATGTCAGGGGAAGTGGAACCGGTGTAAGGGCACACTTCATCGTAGTCATTGAGGTAGCCGCTTGTATTATTACTGACGCAGGTTCCGGGCTCCAGTGGTATGGCCAGTTCAATTGTCTCACCGTTGTTGATGTCTCCCACATCGAGTTGCAGGTAGTACTCCGCGCCACATTCAACACCACTGAAGACAGCAGGGGCCACAAACGCACAGAACTCCCCGGGCGGTAAGATCACAGAACTGGTAAATGGTTGACAGGGATCGGCAGTTATCTGATCCAGCACCTCTAATGAATCACAGTTATCAGCATCCAGAATCATGAGAGCTGCGGAGAACTCTGTTTCTCCGGCATAAATAACCCTGCTTGATTCAGCCAGTACAAATTGAAACCAGTCCGTATCGCGGTGGTTTATTCCTTCGTAGAGAAAGGTTCCGGAACTACCGCAGATAATCTCTGAATGATCAATAGTGCCAAAAAGAGGTGGTGAGGAATTACAGCCCCCGTTAACAACATCAAAATACCCATCAAAGCAAGCTACTTCCCCTTCCGAGACACTCCCGGGAGGACACTGGATATTGCATGGGGGTGGAAAGGTAATATCCAGCAGATAATTCCCATGATTGATACCGTAACCGGAAACAGAGACATTGTATTCACCCGGGCTCAAGTTGACTGTTATCTCTGACTGGTATCCACAGTAATCATCATTCGAAGCAAGTAATGTCATACAGTCATAAGCAAGCAGATACAGGTAGGAATCATAGATCGTACCTCCTCCGCAAAGTGATACAGTGACTTCTTGACTGTTCTCAAGATAGAACCGGTGCCACTCGTCCGGGGCGAGGTGCTCACCATATGTGTGTGTGTTATCAGAAGTCGAACCGGAGAACTGGTAGGGTATTTCGCTCACCTCGAACGGTGTACTGCAGTAATTACCGGGGATGGGGAAGTACTCCTCGACATTAATGGTGATATTGTATTCGGTAACACCCTCAATGTAGAGGGGGAAATAGATCACCCCGGGTCCGGAAACTCCGAACCAGTGCAATATCAGATTATCGTTTCCGCAATTCCAGGTGCAGTCACCGGCAACATAATTATCACATGCGCAATCATCCATATAGATGATTCCGTAATTGGTGATCTCTAGTGAATCCGGTGTATCACACCAGTCAATAGTGATATGCTGGCTGTTAAAAGGTAATTCAATTGCATACCAGACTGCATTCCAACCCAGCAACTCGGGGCAATCCACAGTTGCCTCCGCAACAGTGCCGGTGATATCTACCGGGAATGGGGCACTGACTATCTGTGCCTGTTCGCAGTTGTCGTTAGGTGGAGGGTCACGGTGATCAGAGTCAGTAGATATCAGGGACATGGGGGCGGTGGTGATTGTCGCTGGTTCTACCGGTTTCTCAAGTGGCACTGAAGCCATACCGGTGCTGAAAGCGGAATTCGCCTTGAGTGTGATATCCGTAGCAGGAGGCAGCTTTGCCGCTCCAGTAGCGATATCAGAGCAGATGACAGGCAGGATCAACAACAATAGCCGCAGTTTTCGGAAATGGGGCTTCATAGTCTTCTCCCGTGCGTAAGAAATTGTGGGAGGATCGGTAGTTAACTGATGTACAGCTGCACTTTTCTTCTCTGTAAAATATTAAAGCCATGTGTGAATCGCGAGAGAAAGCCCCGGCAAATGCCGAGGCTTTATTATAGTCGTTGTTACTGGAGCTGCTTACAATTACTTGACGAGTAACATCCTGATCGCTTGTCAGCTATTTAACTAAAAGCATTCTACGGGTTTGACTGAAATCACCTGCTGATAAGCGGACAAAGTAAATACCACTCGGCAGATCACTTCCATCAAACAGCTGTGTATGCATTCCGGCAGCCTGAGTACTGTTAACCAATGTTGCAACCTTCTCACCGATGACATTGAAAACAACCAGTTCAACCTGTTGCGGCGCATCCAGATCGTAACTGATAGTTGTTTCCGGGTTGAAGGGGTTAGGATGGTTGGCAAAGAGCGTTACTGTATTCGGTGTAACAGAATCGGATACACCTTCAGAAATGGTGAGACACCAGGTCAGATCGAAATCATAATTGCCCCAGTCACCACCTGCCTCACTTATAGCGGACAGCCCGTCAACATCAGGCGTACTCATCCAGAGGAACCAGCAGTCACCTGATGTCTGAACACTGACCCAGCCGTAAGCAAGCTCAAGAGGAGTCGGCAGGTCGAGGGTGTATTCATTCAGTGGGAAATCAGCATAGAGATCCCCTGTAGCTACGGGGGATGCTTCAATCTGATGAGAAGCAACTACAGCTCCCGGCAGATCGCCATCCTCATAGAAAGTGACGGCAAAGCTCATCGGGTCCTCGACACACTCCATCCACCCCCCGTCCTGCACCAGGCTGAGACCGGAAACAAGGACGCTGGTGATAGCGCCACCACCAGCTTCACCGAACCGGTCAGCTCTCAGATATTCAACAAGGTCACCGTCACTGTGCGATGTACCGGCACTCCATTCCTCATCGGGAGTATGTGGAGGATACTGGCAGGTACCATAAAGAGGTGGTTCGTATTCATAGATATCCACCTGATAGTTACCGGCTTCGGTATCATAACCTTCCACGCCCAGAACATAGCTGCCAGCTTCAAGTTCTACCTCTAGGTAGGAAGGTGGATAGGGAGCCGGGCTTGACGGGCACTCAGGGCCATCATCGTTAGAAGCCACTACGGTTGAACAGTCATCGCTCAGCAGGTGAATATAGGTATCGTAATCAGTAGTCTCGTTACAGAGGTCTACGATTACCAGTCCTGCTTCTTCTATGGTGAAAAAATGCCACTCATCCGGACCACCGTTTCCATAGGTATCGGTATTATCAACTGTGGTGCCGATGTACTGATAGGGAAGTTCCGCTACATACGGATCTTCACAACTGTCACCGCCACCCGGAGCGGTCACGTCGATTACATAGTTTCCGGATTCACCACCATAGCCATCGATCACGATGAAGTAAGTGTTGCCTCCGATGAAACTCAACTCCAGCAACTCGCTGACATAACCGGGGCATTCGTCATCATTACAGGCAAAGGGTGCGCCGGGAGTGACTTCGTTTTCGTAGATATACAGTTTCGTGTCATATTCAGAGCCATTGCAGAGGGTAATGTCAATGGTGATATCTTCAGCCGGTGTAAAGCTGTATACAACATCCGGTGAGGTAGATCCCTCGTATGGACAAACCTCGTCATAGTCATCGTTGGCTTCACTGGTGGAACCGGTGTCATTGTAGGGGAGTGCATCGATAACTGTAGCGTCATCGACTGTATCACCACCTTCTCGCGATGCGGATTCGCTTTTTGATGGCAGTCCATAGTAATCCCTGACCAGCTGGTATAAATGTCCAGGCACATCACTGCCTGCTGCCTTGAGCTCGTTGATCTGCTCCTCTGCCCAGAACAGACCGGTGTTCTGTCCGTCATAAGCCATCTGCCCGGTCATCGAAGTAAGACAGTCAGAATTGCCTGCCCAGGCAGTGGAAACGATCAGAAATGCGAATAAAAGGTTGGGGAATTTCTTCATAGCTCACTTCCTCCGTTATGGAATGTGTACGTGAATATCTGAGTTGTACGAAACCAGCTCGTACAAACCGTATTGTCTGAACTTATAAAGCAATAGTGATTCGAAACCGGATAGATATAACATGACCGCTGCCATCCTGTATACAGCTCCTGCCAGGCGAAACTCACCCTGTTTCAATCTCAATGTATCATACAATTGATACCAGTGCAAACAATCTATTCATTACCGAAGCTGCCATTTTTATAACTTCTCCCCTGTTATCAGGGATGATCTTGAGGTATGATCCCCGGGTGGTTTTCCTCCAGATCATGATCCCCACCTCTACATCCATTACACTTGTTCAGGATATGAACAAGAGAGCCCCGCACAATGACGGGGTGCTCAACCTGACCTGCGATCCGGTTGAGCTTTAAGAACACCCGTTTCACGGGATGTTCTTGAACAGGTGGAAACAAAAAGCCCCGCTTGCGCGGGGCTTTTTAATAGTCTGTTGATTCTGAAATGACTCTTGGATCACTTCAGTATCAGCGTTTCAACTATTTGACCAGTAACATTCTATTAGTCTGACTGAAGTCACCAGCTGTCAGGCGATAGAAGTAAATGCCACTGGGAAGGCTGCTGCCGTCAAACTGCTGAGTGTAGTTACCAGCTGTCTGGGCGCCATCAACCAGAGTTGCAACCCGCTCACCTGAAACATTGAAGACAACCAGTTCAACCTGCTGCGGAGCAGTAAGTTCGTAACTGATAGTTGTTTCCGGGTTGAAGGGGTTGGGATGGTTGGCGTTAAGAATTACGGAACCGGGTGTGTCAACATCGGTAACAGCGTATGGCTCGAAATTCAGGCACCAGGTCATATCATAGTCGTATGCTACCCAGCCACCACCATCTGTATTGACCTGGGAGGACTCATCAGCGCCACTACCGGTGCTCATCCAGAGGAACCAGCAATCGCCTACAGTCTGAACTGCCAGCCAGCCAGCTTCGAGGTCACATGGTGTCGGCAATTCAAAGTCAAAGTCATACAGCGGGTAATTGGCATAATAGTCACCGGTAGCTTCCGGGGTAGCTGTAAGTACATAGCTGCAAACTTCGTCACCGGGGAGCATACCATCTTCATAGAAGATGACATTAAAGGTCATCGGATCCTCGTAGCAGTCACTCCAGCCAGCATCATAAACCAGGCTCAAACCGGCAACAGTCAGACCGGTAATCTCACCGGCATCACCGAAACGATCGGCACGCAGATAATCGATATCAGATCCGTTATTATGTGAGGTTCCAGCGCTCCAACCTTCATCAGGAGTATGTGGTGGATACTGACAGTTGTAGTATTCAGGGGGCTCATAGCCATCAGAGCTGATGAAAAGCTCGTACTGACCCGAGTTGGAACTGTAACCGTCAACTGCGAGAACATAGTCACCAGGTCCTAAATCGATTTCCAGCTGGGATGGTGGATAGGGAGCCGGGCTTTCCGGACAATCGGGGCCGTCATCATTGGAAGCGAGTTCCGTGGAGCAATCTCCGGTAAGCAGATAGATATAGGTGTCATAAAGTGTGTTTTCACTGCAGAGATCAACTGTAACTGTAGCATCATCCCAGATAGTGAAGTAGTGCCACTCATCTGGTGCAGCATTGCCATAGGTATCAGTGTTATCTTCTGTTGTACCGAGAAAAGAGTATGGAAGCTCGTCAACAATAAATGGTTCGGTACAGGCATCACCGTCACTGGGTTCAAAGCCTTCAACATCAACTGTGATATTGAAATCGGTTGCGCCCTCAATGTAGCAGGGGAAATAGATTGTGGCAGGCCCGATCACACCGGACCAGGAGAGAATCAGGTTACCGTTATCGCAATCCCATGCATATGAACCGGCTACATAATCGTCGCAGGCACAGTCATCCATATAGATGATACCATAGTTGGTGATTTCTGGATCCGCAGCTGATTCGCACCAGTCAACTGTAACTGTCTGCATGTCATAAGGTAATTCGATTGTGTACCATACTGCGTTCCAATCTAAAAGACCGGGGCAATCAACAGTTGCACCATCGACAGTACCGGCAACAGTAACAGGATAGGGGCCGGTAATAGCTTCAGCATCTTCACAGGCATCATTGGGCGGAGGATCAACATAGACATCTTCAGTGATATCCAGTGTGTAATTACCCTCGTCTCCACCGTAACCGTCGATCACGATGTAATAGGTGTTTCCACCGGTAACACCCAGATTCATAAGTTCGCTGACATATCCGGGGCATTCGTCATCGTTGCAGGCAAAGGGGGCACCAGGTGTGACTTCGTTTTCGTAGATATACAGCTTGGTGTCATAATCGGAGGCATCACAGAGTGTGATATCGAGGGCGACATTCTCAGCGGGGGAGAAGCTGTAGACAACATCCGGTGAAGTGGAACCCTCGTAAGGGCAGACTTCATCGTAGTCATCAGTATAGCCAACTGTTGTACCGGCGCTGCTGAAGGGAAGCTCGCTGATAACAGTAGCTTCTGCAACAGTGTCACCACCCTGGCGGGCACCCGGTTCGGTGAAGTGTGGCAATCCATAATGGTCGCGTACTGCTCTGTACAGCTCAGCAGGAATATCGAGTCCCTGAGCCTTCAGGTTATCAATTTCCAGCTCAGCCCAGAAAACAGTTGTGCTGCTGTTGTGATCGCTCTTTTCAGGCGAACCGGTCAACCGGTCCGCACTGACAGCCAGGGCGCTGCTGGCAACCAGGAGTGTCAAAAAGAGTGTCGTAAATTTCTTCATAGTTCATTCCTTCCGTTTCAGTGTATGTGAGTTGAGGGAAAAGTATTTCTCAGGTTAAATGGAATCGTGTAAAGGTATAGCAAATTTACTTTGTGCAATTGCATTATGCAGAGCACTTACATAGTCCCACCATCATGAGATTAGTAGCGTTAACAGGGAATTCGTCGATCCTGCTTCTCGATAAATGTATACATCAGGCTGCAACAGCGCAAGACATTCTGTAATATGAATTTTTTTAAACAGAAAAATCAAATTCTCAAGGACTCAGAACTACAGTCACAGCCGGGACTCCGGCATCTCCCAACAGCTGAACACAGATGCTGAGCCGGTTTCCGATCACCAGTCTCATCGCTGTCCGTATTGCTTATCATAATACTCGCGATAACTGCCATCCCGCATATTTGCCAGCCACTTATCCTGCTCGCGGTACCAGTTGATTGTAGCCCGGATACCGGTAGTGAAATCATGCCGTGGCTGCCAGTCCAGTTCCTGTTGTAGTCTGGATGAATCGATCGCGTAACGCAAATCATGTCCGGGGCGGTCTTTCACAAATTTAATAAGCGTTTCCGGCTTACCCAGTTCCTTGAGAATCAGCTTCACAATGTCAATATTCTGCCACTCGTTGTTGCCACCAACATTATAAACCTGTCCCGATTCACCCTGCTCCAGCACACGCAGGATGGCGCGACAGTGGTCCTCGACATGAAGCCAGTCACGCACGTTCTCACCTTTTCCGTAGACCGGGAGTGGTTTGTCATCCATAGCGTTGGCAATCATCAGTGGAATCAGTTTCTCCGGGAACTGCCAGGGGCCATAGTTATTTGAACAACGGGTAATCAGAACCGGCTGGTTAAAGGTTTTACAGGAAGCGCGACAGAAAAGGTCCGCAGCGGTTTTACTGGCGGCATATGGTGAATTTGGTGCCAGTCGAGATTCCTCAGTGAACTTGCCGGTGCTCCCCAGCGAACCGTAGACTTCGTCAGTTGAAACCTGCTGAAAACGCTCCACACCGTGACGTTGAGCCAGGTCCAGCAGCATTTGCGTACCGAGTACATTGGTCCGCACAAAGACACCGGGATCAGTGATAGAACGGTCTACATGTGACTCAGCCGCGAAGTTTACAACCGCCCAGAGTGGACCGCGGTTGAAGACCGCTTCCATGGCAAGTGTATCAGTTATATCAGCTCTGACAAAGCTGTAACGGGGATCGTCTGCGACGCCTGCCAGGTTTTCCAGATTGCCCGCATAGGTCAGTTTGTCGACATTGATGATCTCATAACCATCTGTCTCTGCCAGCAGCATCCTGATGAAATTGCTGCCGATAAACCCGGCGCCACCGGTGACCATGATCGTCTTCATAATCTCTTTCCAACTATTGGATTGATGTCATTCTGAAAACTGTTCTGCTATTCTTCAATTGCCCTGTCACGTGTCATGATAGAGTAAACTACCAGTACTGCGATGATAACAATGAGAGCAATTGTCGAGATAACAGGGAACACGAGTAGATCCTGGAACCTGCCGATAGCCAGCGAAATACGACCCATGACAGTATAGCCGAATGAAGCACCGAAGCTGATCATCAGAAACCAGATGCCGATTTTAGCAGCTACTCCCAGTGCGCCGGTATGCTTTTTCGAGAAGAAGAAGTAGAGAATTCCCACTACAACACCAAAAACAATCAACCAGTTGGAGAGGGTTCCTACTATATCACCATTTATCCAGAGCGGCTGAATGGTGGCACGCACCTGTGTAACCAGATCACTCTGGCCGTAGGCGATAATCTGGATACCGGCAAAAGCACCAACCACATATGCCAGCGGCCAGCGGCTGATCCAGTGAAGTTTAGCGGAGAGTTTGAACAGCATCATCACACCCAGCACACCAAAAATCCAGTAATACCATTGCCCCTGTTGTGTTGGTATCCAGAGGTTGGGAATAATCACATTGTACCAGACGATCACCACACCATAACCGGCGGAAACACCCACAAAGAGGTGCTCAGCGAATTTGTAGAACGGGTTATCCTTGTACAGGAAGCTGAAGATCAACAGGGTCAGAACCGCCGTTATCCAGCCGGACAGCTGCAGTACGAAAGGACTTTCCAGGAATGCGAAATCCATTGGTTACCTCTTTTCTCTGGTTGCGAAAAAGGCGATGTTGCCGAGAATGATGAAGATGATAATTACCAGATGACCGAAACTCTGGGCATTCATTCCGATAGTGGCCTGCCCTACCCGGTCAGTGCCTTCGTACACCAGCTTCTCAAAATCCGCACTGCCCTTCATGCCACCGGCCAGTCCCAGCAGCTGATCCGCCTGCAGATAGGGGATACAATCGGGCGCCATAACAGCTGTACACGATGCGGCCATACGCAGGTCATAGCGCCCCTGTACGGTTTGAACCCACTCTTTAGTGCCGGCGCCACCCGCAGAAATTTCCATGAAGAACGGAAATGAGTTAAGGTTTTCAACACCGTTCATGACTTCAATTGAATCGATTGAGACCCCGTCGTAGTCCAGCGGGAAAGTGCCCCGCATATCTGATCCCATCGACAGCATGGCAAACTGCGCACCCTGCTTGTAGCCGAGATGGACATAATCGACATGCCGCTGTGGAAGTTCCACCCCTTCCTCTTCCAGCATTTCGAATACTTCCAGTAGCGCGCTCTCCACCAGTGGTGGAGCTCCGGGCCAGAGGCAGGTGATCACCGGGCGCAGCTCGTGAGTGAAGATGTAGTAGAACAGCGCTACGGAAAACGGCTGCAACTCCGGTTTGGATCCCGGGTCGTAATCACAACTTACCATGATCCTGGTTCCCGGTTCCTGTTTCTCCAGTTCTTCGTAAATAGCTTCGACAGCCTTATCGGGTGTAAAAGGTATCGCGAAATCAAACAGCAGCGGAATCAGAATCGCCAGAGCCATGAAGAGGAATACCCAGCGTCTGTCCAGAATTAGAAATCTATCCAGAAGATTCACTATTCACCTCCCAGGTAGGAGCGTTCCATACCGATAATAACCCGCAGCCCTGTGGAAATCGCACCCAGCGCCGCACCGATCAGGATAGCTCTCTTACCGGCCATATTGGGAAAATCCATAATCCAGGTGGAGATATCGGGCAGTTTACTCCAGATCCACTCCTCACCGACCGGTACTCGTCCCAGCATTACCAGTAAAGCGGCAACCAGCAGCAGGGTAGCTTCCACCGAACGAGCCCGGAAAGCCCGGAAGGCGGCAGAAGCGATATAGAAGGCCAGCAGACTGAACATTGTTGCCTGCAGTGGTACATAGACAGTGTTATACATCCATTGGAAAGGAGTATCAACATCAATGCCCCAGCTGAAACCGAGCAGAATCATGGCCACAAAGCCGACCAGCAGAGTCCATTTGAAAGGTCGATCATTGTGATGCTTGATATGGTTGCTGTTTACCTGCAGGATATTCATAACGCCCAGGATATAGGTGAAAGCACCGATCACCATACCGCCGTTGGTCAGCGTTTCGGTGATCTGATCCACATAGGGAACATTATGGAAGAAAAACTCCATGATCATCCAGGTTCCCAGCAGGAAAGTGATCAGAAGCGGGATTTCCTTTTTCATATACTCTCTCTCCCCTTTTAGTGGATAATCAACATGCGACTGAACAGGTCAACACCGAAAGTCGCCAGGACACTGCCAGCCAGGATGACACCGACGATCAGGATCTTGTAGTAATCAGTGGCCTTCAGATTAGAAAGCAGCTTGGCATCACGTGAAAGGTAGGCTGAAGCTGCAAACATCTCCTCACCGATCAATGTGTAATCACAGGCGGCGATAAAGAAAGGCAGCTGCGTAACTTCTGCAGTACCGGCCACCTGAATTGCACCTGACTGAAAGCCGGTTTCCGACAGAATCAGCGATTCGGCAAAGAAGCGGCCCAGCATAATATTGGCCGCCGGTTTCTCACGCAGCATGATACCATTGACACCGGCGGTGTAGGCAAACTGCTCATCAGAAATAAAGGAGATATTCTCAGGGCGGTGGTCTTCCGGCATGCCGACATTGTAGTAGGCCTGCCGTACCATCTCCTCAGCTACTGTCATCACAAAGGGAATTCGGCAGGGAACGAGGATTGGAGTCTTGTAGAGGGCTACAGTCTCTGCCACCTTACCCAGAATCAGCATACTGGCGATAGTCTGAATCTCTGTAATATCGTCGATACCTGGCACATAAAGCACAGGGCGCCCCATCTCAGTCGCTCTTCCGACAGCCTCTTCAATGGCGTCGATACCGGGAATACGACGTACGAAAATCGATTCCGGGTTCTTCTTGATCTTCTGGAAGAAGTAGATGAGGAGACCAGCCATCACCACTACCGCCACAAAGACATTGAGACGGAAGTAATCAAAAAGAGGTCCGGGAGAATCACCGTTTGCTGCCAGTAAAATGGCCGGCAACAGCAGCACTCCGAACAGGCGTAACAGTTGTTTCATGGTAACCTCGAGCTAATGCAGAGGGATGAGACCAATGGGATAATAATCCAGATTGTATAAATATGATCACCCTGCCGGGTATAAGTCAAGCAAATGGGGGATACACTGTCTACAACTGTTCACGAAACATACATGTATAAACTGCAGGCAGGATTCAGGGCTTTTTGTTTCATAACCGGGTTATAATTGTAGCTTTTATCATTCGGAAAACCACCCGGGTTGACCGATTTCTCAACATAAAGGAGTTACTATGTCTGCCACATCTGTCAATAATCGTCATTTTCTTAAGACCGATGTAGATCTCGACAGCTGGTCTGAAGTGGAACCCTATTTTGATCAACTGCTGACACAGCAACCTGATTCAACTGCCGCCCTTGAAAAGTGGATAACGGATTTTGACGAGCTGGTGGCAGCTATCAGTGAAAATGGTGCCTGGAAGTATATTCGTATGACCTGTCAGACCGATGATGAAGAACGGTCAGAGGCCTATGTTCGTTTTCTGAGGGAGATCGAACCGAAAATCAAACCGCTCTATTTCGAATTTCAGCGGCAGTACCTTGCCAATCCTCATCATGAGAAGCTTGATCCCGGACTTTTTGAAGTCTATAACCGCAGCACACGCAATGATGTAGAACTCTTCCGGGAAGAGAATATCCCTCTGGAAACAGAAGTCGATGAGAAGAGTCAGACATACGGAAAGATTAACGGTGGTATGACTGTCGATTTCCAGGGTAAGGAAAACACGATGCAGCAGATGGCCGTATTTGCAAAAAACAGTGACAGGGAGATACGCCGTGAAGCCTGGACACTGTCAGCACAACGCCGCCTTCAGGAACAGGAGAAGCTGGACGACCTGTTCGATGAACAGTTGAAACTGCGTCACCAGATCGCCCTTAATGCTGGTTTTTCTGATTTCCGGGATTACAGTTTCCGCCGCAAGGGACGTTTCGATTACACTGCGGAAGATTGTATCACATTTCATCAGGTGATCGAGAAGACAGTTGTCCCCCGGATCAACGAACTCAAACGGATGCGGCGCGAGGTACTGAAGCTGGATGCTTTGCGGCCCTGGGATATGGGTGTGGATCTGTTTATCGAGAAGTCGTTAAAACCGTTCGACAGGTCAGAGGAGCTGGTTGATGGTGTTATAGACATATTCAACAGGCTGCATCCCGGAATGGGTGACAAAATCGACCGGATGCGTGGTATGAGTCACCTCGACCTGGATAGCCGTAAAGGCAAGGCGCCGGGTGGCTACAACTACCCGTTGCCTGAAACCGGTGTGCCGTTCATCTTCATGAATGCTGTCGGCCTTCAGCGTGACCTGACCACTATGATTCATGAGGGTGGCCATGCTGTTCATGCTTTCCTTACACAGGATCAACCGCTGCTTGAATACCGCAGTACTCCTTCTGAGGTTGCAGAGCTGGCCTCGATGTCCATGGAGTTGCTGGCGCTGCCACATCTGGATCGTTTCTATCCTGATCAACGGGACCGTGATCTGGCAATCTACCAGCAGTTCAGTGGCGCGCTGGAGATTCTGCCCTGGGTAGCTGCCGTAGATGCTTTCCAGCACTGGATCTACACTAATCCGCAGCATACTCACGAGGAACGGTCCGGGCAGTGGCTCTCACTGATGCAACGTTTCATGGCGCATGAAATTGACTGGAGCGGGTTGGATGAGATTCAGAGCACGCTCTGGCAGCGTCAACTGCATATTTTCGAAGTGCCATTCTACTACATTGAATATGCCATCGCACAACTGGGTGCACTGCAGGTCTGGCGCAATTATCAACGTGATGAGAAGAAAGCGGTGGAGGATTATCTGCAGGGTTTGAAGATGGGGTATTCCCGACCTATCCCGGAAGTATACCAGGCAGCTGGAATCAGTTTTGACTTCTCGGAAAACCTGGTCGGGGAACTGATGACAGCTGTCGGGGAAAAGCTGCAGGATGTTACCAGCCGGTTACGGGCATAGAAAACGGGTATAAAAAATACAGCTTCACCACGAAGGACACGAGGCACACGAAGTGTTTTGATATTCTCGTTCCTTTCAGTTTGCAGAGTGCCGCGAGCGAACTTTCGGTATAGTTAGTTTTTCTTATCAATAACTGCTTCGTGATCTTCGTTTAGCGAAGTGCTTCGTGGTGATTAAAAAAGGGCGATCCCGTTAAAGCAGGACCGCCCGTATATGTTCTTGTCGCATTGCCAGCGTTGTATCCAGCGAATAGTTATATGCTCTTTTTAATCGCGCAAGCGCCTTAACCGGCTTCGATTTGTCGATGTCCGGTGCTAAAGCGAGGTTTGGAATTACGTAATTCCAGATTCATTTGGTTACACCAAACCTCGAGAGAAGCCGGGAGTAGCGTCTGCAGAAGGTCACACCAATTACTTCAACAACGTCACCCGTTGCGAAGCGTGATACATCGAACCATCGATCGCAGCTGCGTCGAGTCTGACAAAGTAGCTGCCGGTGGCATAATCAACAGCATCCCAGGTAAGCTGATGACTACCGGGTGCCAGATTACCCGCGGGAAGCAGTGCTACCTGTTCACCCAGCAGATTATAGACAGTCAGATTCACAGCAGCCGTCACCGGCAGTTCCCAGGAAAGAGTTACCGTCGGATTGAAAGGATTGGGCCACGCGCTGAGCAGTAAAACCGTTTCCGGTTGTATCACATTGGCCACAGATTCACCTTCTACCTCGAACCAGCTCAGAATGGAACCCAGCACCTCTTCCCTTGTGTTGGTATTGGCCAGCCCGCCAATCGCTTCAAAGGCAAAAGCGCAGTAGAGAGCTTTGTAGTCACCATCCCAGCTTACAGCGCCATAATGTTCACTGTTCAGGTAGGAGAAGCAGGCCTCCGCTCCTGCCAGCGCAGTAACACCTGAGGGGGATTCGCTGTTATTGCCACCTGTGTATCCGGTCAGGAGCAGGTTCATCCCATCACTGAAGGGATGTCCTTCAATACCATCCAGAAAGTGAACCCCGGTGTTATCGATGCCATGCTCAGCGTGAAAGACATAACCCAGGAACGGTGATTCACCGATATCCTCACCTGCGTACTGGCTGCACAACATCAGATTACCGCCGGCTTCAGCAAAATCGGTCAGCAATATCTGGTCATCTGAAGTGAGCGTGCTTTCATCGCGTCCGGTTTCCCAGATCACCAGTGAGTAATTCTGCAACTCCTCGAGGGTCAGATCATCCTCATTGACATCCCAGTCGTCATAGGGAACACCGAGCTCTTCCAGACTTGACTGGTAGAATTCCTGGAACCACTCACTGTCATCATCCACCAGCAGAACATCCGGACGGCCCATGATTACCTGGATGCTGTCCTGGAAGACTACCGAGAAAGTATCCGACACCATTTCCAGCAGGAACCAGGCCTTGTGCGGTTGCAGGTCCGGGCTGACTTCGAAAGTGAAAGGTGTTTCAGAGGTCCCCTCCTCCCCGGGAGCACAATCGGGGAAGCTCGTTGCCGCCTGGGTGATAGTGATATCAGGATCGTCGGTGAGGAGTGTGGCAGTGATATCAGGAGCATTCAGGAAACGGGGATCGTTGTAGATAGTAACTGCCATATCGCAGGTTTCACCCGGATCCGGACGGCCGTCACCGTTATCATCACTGACGATTTCATGTGAAGCAACAGTCAGGAAAGGTGTGTTCATCGGAATCGTTGCACTGGCGGACTGGAATACTTCATGTGACACCATATCCTGCGCGAATGCGAAGAGAGTACATTCCGACAGTTCCCAGTCACCCCAGATTTCAAAATCGATGTCATATTCAAAGGTGCCAACTTCGCTCAGATCGATATTGGTACCGGTTGAATTTGGGAAAAAATCACGGAAGACCTGATCCCAGTATTCACCGCTATAGAAGATATTGGTTTCTGTGAAGCCTGTATAGAGATAGACGAAATCGGACTCAACCGGTTCTTCTACTACTATCACTACATGTACCGTCCCCTCATCACCACTCAGATTGGGAGTCAATTCAATTGTGATCGGGCTGGATACATTAAGGCGTGTGTTGACAAAACTTGCCCAACCGCTGTGATTGGAAGTGCGGTCGATGCCATCAATAAATCCGTGTGGCACATAATTGCTGTTGTAGAAACCTTCGATCCGGGCGTCATTCTCGGAGGGATTAGCCAGGTAGAAGGGATCATTGGGACCAGGGAAATTCCAGTGATAACGGATAGCAATTACATCTTCAGGATGTGCTGCTACGATGTTGTCCAGCGAACTGCTGGCTGCAGGGCAGTAACTTCAATTTGTATTTCCAAAATACTCCACCAGCACCGTGCGTGGGGCAGCACTTATCACAGCCACCATTAAAAGAGTTCCTGAAACAAGCGTAAGAAGCCTTCTCATAATTTCCTCCCGGAAGGTATAGACAAGAATGATATTTCTATGCGTGGGAATGCTGTCTGAAAAATAAGATGCAGTTAAAGTTGGCAATCAAATAAATTCGGGCATACTGGAAATGTTTTGGTAATGAACAATTGGTTGAGGAGATTACCCCGGGAGTTTGAGTTTTCACGCGATTGGTTTATGTTAACAGCGGATCGAGAGAGATTTCAGATAGTTCAGGCGGGAGAGCCCCATGCAGAAGCGGCCCAGTTGGGATGAATACTTTCTACACCTGGTTGACGAGGTGGCGCAACGGGCTACCTGTGACCGGGGACGCAGCGGTTGCCTTATCGTCAGGGAAAAGCGGATTCTGGCCACCGGTTATGTCGGTTCCCCACCGGGGCAGCCACACTGTGATGAAGAGGGTCATCTTTTTCGTCAGGTGATCGATGAGAATGGGGACACGCGCCAGCACTGTGTTCGCACAATACATGCCGAACAGAACGCTATCTGTCAGGCTGCCCGTTACGGTATTGCCCTGCAGGACACCACCCTTTACTGTACGATGGAACCATGCCGCACCTGTGCCATGCTGATCGTCAGTGTGGGTATCAAGCGGGTTGTGGCCCGCAGAATGTATCACGCGGGAGGGGATACCCGGCAGCTCTTTGAAGATGCCGGGGTGGAGCTGGTGGTGTCTGATCCGACGGTGGAAGAATACTAGGAGACAGGAGTCAAAATATTACAGACACCCCCCAGGTACGTCATTCCCGCGTAGGCGGGAATCCAGTTCCGTCAAGTGAGTAGCCTCCTGTAATCTCCTACCTCGATGATAATATTTTTCTCTTTACAAATTATAGTACTGTGAAATAGTGGCATAATAATACTGGATCCCCGCCTACGCGGGGATGACGTTCTACCTCACCAACACCATCTTCCTGGACATAACATCATCCCCGGCCACAAAACGATACACATACACCCCACTGGCTAAACCTGACCCATCAAACCGAACCTGATGCATGCCGGCAGCGCGTATTCCCTCCGTCAACGTCGCCACCCTCTGCCCCAGCACATTGTAAACCGACAGCTGTACCTGTTGGGCATGTGATATCGTGAACTCAATCGTCGTGGTCGGGTTGAAGGGGTTGGGGTAGTTTGGCAACAGCTCAGTCTGCCAGGGAAGGACCTCAACCGCGTTCACACTGTCATATTCCACCTGGATCGATTCTGATGGATCAGACTCTTCACCCAGCTGGTTGACGGTTGTGATCTGGAACCAGTAGTTTCCCTCCTGACCCAGCTCGCAGAGGTGCTGCACGCCGACAGTTGTCCCCATCAATTCATAGTTACTGCCATCCGGTGAGATCCATACCCTGAAATGGTCGAAGTCGTTCATCTGTGGCATATCCCAGGCGAGCAGGATACCACCGGCAACCGACTGACCTGTCAGATTCTCCGGTACCGGCGGCAACAACATCTCCGCGTCCAATGTGAGTGTTCCAAACTGGTCCGGGTCAAAGGGGCTCATCGCACCGGCCGGCCACCATCCATCAAATTCATCCGGATCATCCAGGGTGAAGTTCATGAAACCGGACTGATTGTTATCATCAGGATTGATCTCCCAATCCTCGATTCCGATCGGTAGAACGAATTCGTAAACCAGATAACCGGTCGCATCGGAAACAGCAATCTGTGGATCATCGAGATACATAACCGTACCGGCACCACCACCTTCATAAAGTGGACGGTATTTGATCACTGAACCAGACGCATAATAAGCAGCCCAGAAGTTCCCCTCAGAATCGTCACGGACTCCTGAAGGGGGAAAAACACCATCATTGTTGTCATCGATGTAGAGACCGATTTCGTCATGATCCTCCAGCACGGTGTCGTTCTGGTTGATATAGGCAATATAGAGTTCGGTTACTGCATCGTTTACCTTGAACCAGCCCTGTACCGAACCGACCGCTGTGGGGCTGTTATCGTAGGTGCCAAGAAAATCGGCACATTCCAGCCGATAGGCGTCATCCCATTCCCCGGGTGCCATTTCACCGTCGATAATGGGCGTTGTGCCCCGCCAGGCCGGCACCTCCCCTGTCACGAAACCACTGCTGGTCCAGCCGAGAGCTTCATTTGAGAAAGGACTCTGCTGGCCACCAACCAGCAGAGCGGTGACGACATAGTAATAGCTGCAGGTCGGCATCGCATCCAGGTCGGTCCAGGTGAGTTCGGAGGCTTCCAGTGAAACCAGTGGTGTATCCGGCCAGGGGTCGGGTGCCCACCTTTTTCGGTAGATATTGAAGCCGATGTAGTCGTCAGTAGGTGGTTCAATCCAGTTCAGAATTATACCGAGACCGGCTCCCTGGCTGGCGGTCAATCCGGAGGGGGGTGCGCCGTTGGCTGTGAGTGTGAAATCCTGTGTACCGGTCTCCCCCTCAACCACTGAGATCGGTTCCAGCACTGTGCTATAGCCTATACAGGAAGCCTGCAGCACCCATTCACCCGCCGGAATGAAGTCAATCAGGTAGTCTCCGTCACTGTTACTGATACCGAAATAACCCTCCAGGTCGAGGACTTCAACCCGGGCGCCGGCATGATTCTCCATCCCATCCAGCTGCACATTCCCGATAACATTCCCCCCACCCGGGTCCGATTCGACAGAATAGAGCAGCCCCCCACTACCCATCTCCCGGGAATGGACAGCTTTGCCCCCCACGATACAGCTGTTGCCATCAGCAGAAAGGTCCAGAGCTGTCATCGAGCCGGGTGTGGTAATCGTGTAGATCGGCAGGTTGCTGTTGCGGCGAAAGAGTAGAAAATCAGCCGTGCTGTGGTCAAGAGGGCCCCAGCTGGCAGCGGCAATGATTGCACCGTCACTTGAGAGGTCAACCTCAACCACATAATCACCTACATTTTCGTATACCCAGAGCGGTTGCGGTGACTGGGTATTGAAGGCGTATATCTCCCCATCGTAACCCTCGCTGAAAAACACCACTGTTCCGGCCACAATCGTACTGCCGTCAGCAGAAACTGCTACTCCACCGACCCAGACCGATGTCCCCCCTCCGCCGACATGGAAGTTCCAGATCTCTTCATAGGTCCCGCTGCCGGAATTGTAGTGATAAGCGAAAATGAACCCGGAGTAATCACCCCGTACCATTATCTCACCGTCATGGGAAAGAGCCGGAGCATTCTGAGTACGGTTGTCGCCCTCGAAAAAGATTTCACCGTTAAGAGCATCCATAGCATGGAGAGCGTTGGTGCCACCGCCATACTGTGTGAACAGCAGGGTCAGGCCATCACCGCTGAGTACAAGCGTCTGCGATCCGCCGATAAAGTGCTGCTCCCAGATCAGATCACCTGTGGAAATCTCCCGGCAGGCTACCGTGGAACTGTCACCCAGGTTATAGCTCTGTGCTGTGTAAACATGCAGCCCGTCCGGACTCAGTTCCATACCGTTGGGCTGAGTATCATAACTCAATTCATATTGTGGCACAGATGAATCCGGTGTGAAGATCTGTACCAGTGGCCCATCGACGGTTGCCAGCAGACTGCCATCAGGAACCATGTCCACGATTACATCCCAGTCGCAATTTTCGATGGGGCTTTCCCAGAGTGGTATAGCACTGTCGCTGTAAAGAGAGACCCGCTCATTGTTGAGCCACCAGCCGATGAAACTTTCACCACTTTCACAGGATACTTTTGCGTAGGAAACAATGGCGCCGTCATCCTCAAATTCCCAGATCGTCTCCAGCCGTTCTTCCCTGCTGCTGAAGACAGCTGGCACCGTCTCTGTATCCGGATTACCCGCTACGCCTGATTCCTGATACTGGCCTGTTGCCGGGTCGGTAAATGTCTGTACAGCTGGAAGAGCTGTAACAGTCAGTGTCGAACCGGCCAGCATCAATCCAACAAGTATAAACCGGGGAAACCCATGAATGTGATACATTGTAGCTCCTCTAGTGTTCGGGTAAAACTCAGAAGATCAGTTCGATGTTTGTTCAGGTCGTAAGGTACAAACAGAGCATTTTAAATTCAACTTCATATTTCTCCCTGCTAATCTACTTCTCAGAAATCAAGTTCATAGAAACCCTCATTAAGACTTGACTTTATCATGCAATAACACTATTATCCTTCACGCTTTCATATATATCATGCAATAGCAGAATTAATACTCATCTCCATACTATTACTACTGGATAACTATTTAAACCCCTCCCCATTGTCAAGACCAATAATCGGCTTGCTTAAGGTGGAAAGTTGCTGATGATTTCGCTTTGCGTAGCGCAGGCGTAGCCGGAGCGAAGCAGAGCGAAGGACGGTTTTCAAAATAGACTTCCTCAGGGGTTCGGTACCCGATACTTGAGTGCAAACGACGACTGTTGTAGTATTTCAAATACCTGTCAAGTTGATCAGCAGCATCCCAGCCACCATCATACTCATGCAGATAAACCTCTTCCTGTTTGACTGTCCTCCACAGACGTTCAACAAGGATATTGTCGAAGCAGCGCCTTCGGCCAGACATACTTATCCTGATTCCGGCTTCTTTCAATCGATTCA
>CAZCRT010000021.1:0-49304 GCA_964501185.1 uncultured Bacteroidia bacterium | reverse complement strand
AGTGGTGAGGGCGACCTGGTACCGGTCGGAGTAGAGGGCCGTGACGGCTGGAACCAGCCTGTTATCCTGAGCTTCGAGAACAATCTGGCTGAGAACCTGCCGACGGAATTCATGCTGGCTCAGAACTATCCCAACCCGTTCAACCCGGTAACTACGATCAACTACGATCTGGCGGCAACGGTACAGGTAGAACTGCTGGTTTACAACTCACTGGGTCAGCAGGTAGCTACCCTGGTACATGACACACAGCCTGCCGGCCGTTACAGCGTCAGCTTCGATGGTAGCAGACTGGCCAGTGGTCTTTACTTCTACAGCATACAGGCAGGTGAGTTCAACGACCTGCAGAAGATGCTATTAGTCAAGTAGTGTTTGAACATGTGCAGTTTGGCTTGCCCAAACTGCCAGGCTACTTCGAGGAAGTAGCACTCGTAGGGTGCATCCGGCATATCGACCGGGTGCACCCCAACGAGTGTTTGGAAAGCATGCACATAAAAACAGAGGTTGAGCTGGTGCACCTGATAATAATGATTTAGCAAAGGAGTTGAGTTATGAAGACTAACTTACAATCAACATTAACGGTGATCATTCTTACCGTGCTATTATGCCCGGTATTGGTCTGGGCGGAATCAGCGCCACGAGTTATCGTAACACCGTGGGGCTCGCAAATACCCATGATTTACATCGAGTCAGGAGGCGGTGGTTTTTCCCGAAGTGCAGGTCCCGGCCTGCAGGCTGCTGCTGACCACATTGTAGATCAGCAGTGCGTAGATTATGGTTGGGGATGGCCTCATGATGATTGCTCAACCACTTATAACAACATCACCGCACCGATCGCCATGGGTCTGCTTCAGGCTTATGAGATGACTGAATATGCCGGTCATCTGACTTCAGCGACCAACGCCGGTGACTTCGATCTGACTTTCCAGTATTCAAATGGTGAAGCTCGTTTCGGTGCATTTGCAGCTAACTTCTTGTGGACACTGAGTCAGGTAAACAGTGATCCTACTTACAGCAGTCATGCAGAAACTGAGTTTTTTGATGAGTTGACTGCAGGGACTTACGGCCCTGATGACTACGATACTGCGGGTTGGATCGCTGCGGTTGAGGCTGGCCGTACAGGGACCTGGGTAAACCTGCGTCCATGGGAATTCCACAATCTTATCCACACCGCTGTAGCAATCGGTAACACTGGCCAGGCCGGTCTATTCGAGCAGGGTGTACTGGATGGATTGAACACCCTCGACAATACCGCTCCTGGATCTGTTTACAGTGATCTGATCGGTCTTGCAGGAGGAGTCTGCGGTTTGGCAAATGCCGGAACCACCTCTTTTACCGCGATTAACGCACCCTTGCATGCTGGTATTGACGCAATAGACAACCTCCAGGATCTCGCTGATGCTCTTGTGGGATACCAGAACGGTGATGGCTCCTGGTACTGGCACTCCAACATTGCCACACCGGATGTTTCGGACAAAGATGTGCAGACCACCGCCTACGCGGTAATGGCACTGTTAAAAGCTGATCCTCTGGTTTCCTCGGATTACTATGACGAGATCGTAGCAGCCCGCGACTGGCTCTGGAGTATGCAGGATACAGATGGTGGCTTCTTCAGCTATCCTGGTGGTGGTCATAACACCGAGGTGGAAGGAGAGGTTTTATCAGCTATGACGCGTCCCGGCGAAGTCTGGGTTGATACTGGCTATTGTGACACCTGTGACAATGACGGCCATGCCTGGGGCTACGACGCTTTCGACAACATCCAGGATGGTATCGATGCGGTCTACGGCAGCACGGTGTACGTGGCGGCGGGAACATACCCGCTATCATTGACCATCGGAACCAATAATCTCTCTCTCATCGGCGCAGGCATGCTGCAAACCTACCTGACCGGCGGTGTATCACTTGCAGCCGGTGTCAGCGGTGTCACGCTGCAGCATCTCAATATCACAGGTGACGCAGGTGGTTCTTCTGTTATCCGTGCGATCGGGGTGAATACTGACTTCACGATGGATCACTGTCTGATTGATGGGGGAGCGCCAGCCCTAAGCCTGCACGCTTACTCCGGTGGACAACTGGAAGGTGATCCCACCATCACCTATTGTGAATTCAAGGATGTTGCACGATGGTCGCTGCTGGATTCCAGGAGTGGTAGTGGAGGTGATGGATCGGCCATGGGAACCGTTACTTTCGCCTATAATTACATTCATGAATGTGACGGGGCCATCTCTTTTCGCGGTCTTTCCACCAGCTATACAACCGTGGCCAATGTACACGATAATGTCTGGGAAAACATCAACGAGAATTTCAGTAGTCCTTCTGATGCCTGGGCCTGCTATGAAACCAATCGCGTGCAAACCCTTAATTTCTACAACAATACTATGACTATCGCTCAAAACAGTTGGGGTGAAGGTCAGGGCCTACAGTGCTGGGCAATCAACACCATCAATGTTTATGACAATGTCTTTGATAACTGCTATCAGGGAATCTGGTGCCCAGGTCTGGACACATATGCTGCACCTGCCGGTTCAGCTCACAATAATGACTTCAGCGGCTGCAGCAACTTCGCCATCAGCAGTATGAGTCCAATTGGTGCGCCTGTTGCGACATACACCAGCGGAGATTTCGATGCTCGAGGCAACTGGTGGGGTGATGTAAGCGGTCCATACCATGCTTCTCTGAATCCTGCTGGAACCGGTACTACCGCAATCGGGGATATCCTCTTCGATCCCTGGTACTTTTCCGATGGTTACCAGTTGAACCAGACAGCAGACTTCTATCATATCTCTGTGGATGACCCGGGTGTGCAGACACCGGAACATGATCCGCTGCAATACCAGGCAACGGTGACCTACGACCTTGTGATGGCTACACCTACCGAAAACTGGCGTGCCACCACCGCCTTCATCGCTTATGATCCGCTGGTAGTGGATCCGGTGGCAGTGACCCAGATCTATGATCCGGCCGGAGGTGACGATCACCTGATGAGCAACCTGCTGAACAATCCTGATGGCATGCTGGAGATCACCTGGTATATCACAGGTATTACTGACGGCGTCCAGGGCGGGCACACTCTCTTCAGTGTAACCTTCGATGGCCTGGCAGAGGATGTGATTCCCGGTACAATCGTGCATATCGACCAGGTTGTAATGCGTAATCCCGATAATGCGCCGATAAATGCTGCCGGTGGTAACGATATCTACATCAACGTCGATCATTCACCGCCAGTTCCGTTTGTAGTAGTTCCACCCGTTAACTCAAACATCAACGCCGATCCCACTATTTACTTTGACGCATCGGACAATGTCAATCTGCATAGAATCAGTTATGAAATCGTTGGCTATGCCTGGGATTTTGCTGAGGGTCCTGATATCCCCGGTCCTACCTGGTCCGGTAACTGGACGATGGATGTCAGTGGTATACCGGATGGGGACTACACTGTCAACTTCCGCTGCTGGGATGATGTGGGATATTATACTGACGGCGCCAGCTGGGATTTCCATCTCGATCGTCTGCCACCCACACCACCGGCCGACCTGACCGCGGCACCCCGTTGTGCCATGGTACACCTGGAATGGACTGCCGCCACCGAACATGACTCCTATGAACTGTGGCGCGAAAAGCGGGTTCCCTATCCCTACTACTATGACTATGTTGGTGGAACCGGTGGTCTGCCCGGGGCAAGCGGGAGCTACAGCACCATGATTCCGCTGCCGGGTGGAATTACCTCATACGACGATGATAATCTTGGAACATGGGACGAGACCAGCATGGCTGACCGTGCTGTCTATGATTATAAGCTGATCGCGATAGACAGCATCAACCCACCCGCGGAGAGCGATCCGGCTGCCGCCACCAACTACTTCCTCGGTGACTGGTTCGTACCATATGACTGCAATGTCGGAGCTGGTGATCTGGCAGCGCTTTCAATCCACTATGGAACGATCTCACAGGCGACAGTTTCTGACGAGCTGGATGTGGCCCCGACATCTGACTGGGGACGCTTCGGTCTGCCCGGTCCTGATGGACTGGTCAACTTCGAGGACCTTATCGTCATGGCAATGAACTACAGGGCCAGTGGGCCACCTACTCCGTTCACCAGTAACTGGCCATTGTGGGCCAAGGATGAGCAGCCGCAGGCTGATGAGGGACTGATGGTAAGACTGTATGACGATCCTGAAGGTTGTGAGCTGGTTGTCAGCGGAACACTGTTCGCGATGAGCCTTGAGCTGGTCACCACACGGCAACTCATCTCAGTCCAGGTAAATGACATGCTGGCGCTCACCTATGCCACTCCAACCGGCTGGATAGTCGATCTGGCCGCAATGGGTGAGTTGAGGACAGGTGAAACAGTTGTACAACTGCAGTTCCAGATGGAAGCTGAACCTGGAGAGTTACAGGTAATAGCTATCGATGCCCGCGGTGCAGAAAACAACTCGCTGCCGGTTGACTTCCAGGATAGTGGCACAATCCCGGCTGAATTCAGCCTGGCGCAGAACTATCCGAATCCGTTCAACCCGGTCACCACGATCAACTATGATCTGGCGGAAACAGTACAGGTAGAATTGCTGGTTTACAACTCACTGGGCCAGCAGGTAGCAACCCTGGTGAATGATTCACAACCAGCAGGCCGTTACAGCGTCAGTTTTAACGGCAGCAGTCTGGCAAGTGGTCTTTATTTCTATTCTCTACAGGCCGGCGAATTTAATGACCTGCAGAAAATGCTATTAGTAAAATAGTGTTTGAATGTGTGCAGTTTGGTTTATCCAAACTGCCAAGCTACTTCGAAGAAGTAGCACTCGTCGGGCGCATCCAGAAAGGAGTTCAACGACTCCCAGGGTGCGCCCCAGCGAGTGCTTTTAACATTGAATGAAAGGGAGAATATCATGAAAATACTCTGCGTTGTGATCATCGGTATGTTACTGCAGCTGCAACTTCTCCAGGCACAACAGATGACGGTGGTCATTGATTCGCTGGTGGCTGAGATCGGCACAGTAGTCAAAGTTGATTTCGTAATTGACGCAGCGGTGGATGATTTGCGGGGTTACTCCCTCGATCTCAGTTATAACAGCGATCTGGTTGAACTCTTTTCGATGCTCGAGGGTCCGGTATTCCTGATGAACCCACCCACAGTCCTCTGGTGGACGAACAATATCAACGGACCGAACAGCTACCTGCACATTGATCATGTGCTACTGGGAGTGGGGGAGTCAGTGGGTGGACCGGGTGTTATCCTGAGTATATTCCTGCATGGGCTGGATTGCGGTATTGAAACGCTCGCTATCAACAATGCGATTTTCCGTGATGTGGACAACATGCCGCTGGATATTTCAACGACAGATCTCGAACACCAGATATGTCAGATGCCGCACCTGGATATCGAAATTATATTCCCATCTGAGGAAGCACTGCTCACCTGGGACAGAGTAATCAATTCCAATTTTTTCCGGGTCTTCAAATCCCCGGAACCCTACAGTGGTTTCGCAGAGATCGCAGTAACACCGGATACTTTCTATTTTGATCTGGATTCACCGGGTGAAGGCCGGAGGTTCTATTACATAGTGCTGGATCACTATTGATGATGACCGGATGGATCATATTGAAGTTCAGTTAAAAATTGAATCGCACATGTTCATAGTAACTGGAGTGGCAGTCCCATCTGAGACCTTGCCGGTCGCAGGCGCAACAACCTGACAGGAGGTTTAATCGTTATAGCTGTACGGTTGAGGCTGCCCCTTTTTACGCATCATATGTTTCCAGAAACCATACTTATCACCAACCGCACCATCTCCTCCCTGCCCAGCAGCTGGTTGTTCAGCACCATCGTATATCCCAGCGGATCGTCGATAGAACGGCCAAAAGTGTCCTGGATGAAGCTGCGGCGGGTTCGATCACTCCTGTTGACCAGAGTCTGAGCCTCTACCATTGGAATATCCTGCCCACGGGATATCCGGGCAACCCGCCACTCCCGCTCGGCAACAATCCTGAAGTGGAGTGATCCGGGGATATCACGCGTAATGAAGTTTGCACCACGACCCACAATGATAATGCCCCCTTTTCTCCCCAGTGCCCTGATATTCTTAACAATACGATGAAACAGGGTCAGGGTTTCCGGATGCACACCAAAAGTAGTCTCCAGATAGTCCCGCAGGTCGTTCAGCTGCCCGTCAGCGAATCCCTCCAGCAATTGTGTTGAGACATTCATATCGGAAGCGATCTCTTCCAGCAGTTCCCGGCCGTAGACCAGCCATTCCCATTGGTCACTACTCAAATGCTGCCCCAGCTCCTCAGCCAGCGACCAGCCATCACAACCGTACTCACGTGAAATAGTTATAACCGGGAGTTTCGTTCCGGATCTCCTGCTTGACTGTTGCATCCCCCAGAGCTGTACCTGACGGGTAACCATCCGTTCCGCAGCCTGTGTCAGCTTGCTCATTGTCACCTCCGGTTGCATGATGAATGGTATTGCCACTCTGCTGCAGCAGTGGTTCTTAGTCGCAATATAGGAAATCAGCGCCCCTTTGGCAAGTAGGGGTGAAATGGGCAGGATACAAAAAAGGGGCCGCATCTTAATGATACAGCCCCTTCAGAATTCTCTTATCGGTCAATCCGGCGGATTAATCTTCCTTGCTGGAAATTGAATCGAAAGACTCGAACCCGACAAATTCAATGATAGCCTGTTCGGCATTGTCACCGCGCCGATGTCCAAGTTTGATCACACGTGTGTAACCACCGGGACGCTCCATGTATTGCGGGCCAATATTATCAAACAGCTCTTTGACCGCAGTGCGATCATTGACACGCTTGTATACTTCACGCCTGGCTGCGATAGTGTTTTTCTTGGCAAAGGTTACCATTCGCTCTGCGTATCCACGCAGTTCCTTTGCTTTTGCGGTGGTGGTTTTGATCCGCTTATGCTGAATCAGAGCAATCGCCAGATTAGCCATCAGCGCCTTGCGATGTGCTGCTGTACGGTTGAGCTTACGACCGCGTTTAAAATGTCTCATGATAAATCCCTGGTTCTATTCCCCGTCTTCCTCATCGGTGAGGTACTTCTGCAAATCCATACCGAAATCGAGCCCCTTGGCCCGTAAAACTCTGGTCAGAGCTTCCAGCGACTTCTTGCCGAAATTCTTGAACTTCAACATATCGCTCTCTGTACGGCCGACCAGGTCCTTGATTGTCTTGATCTTGGCTTCCTTGATACAATTAGCGGCCCTTACTGAAAGTTCCAGCTCTTCAACCGGTTTCTTGAGCAGCTTTTTGATCTCAAGTGCATGCTCGTCAACGATCGGCTCCTCAACCTCATCCGGTTGCAGGTCGAAGTTGATAAACAGCTGAACATGTTCACGCAGAACACGCCCGGCCCAGGTAAGACAATCGTCAGGAGTGATAGACCCGTTGGTCCATACTTCCATAATCAACCGCTCATAATCGGTACGATGACCGACACGGGTATTCTCAACCCGGAAAGTCACGTTGGTAACCGGTGAAAAGAGCGCATCGATGGCGATAGTGTCTATCGGTGCATCACTGGTCTGTACCTCATCCGCGGGAAGATAGCCACGGCCTCGATTAATGGTCATTTCCATATCGAGCTTGGCACCCTTGTTGAGGGTGGCAATATGATGCTCCGGATTCAGCACTTCTACTTCTGCAGAGGCACTCTGGATGTCAGCCGCGGTAAACTCATGGTCACCGGATAACTTCAGATAGATCTTTTCCGGTCTCCGGCTCAGCAATTTCACCTGGACCTGCTTGAGATTCAAAACGATATCGGTAACATCTTCAGAGACTCCCTTGATACTGGAAAACTCGTGATGTATACCGTCGATTTTAATCGAAGTAATTGCTGCGCCCTGAATCGAGGAAAGCATGATACGCCGGAATGTATTCCCCAGCGTGACACCGAATCCCCGCTCCAGCGGCTGTACGATAAACTTGCCGTAGTTGCTGGAATAGGAAAACTCTTCCAGCTCGATTACTTCCGGCATCTGTGGTGTCAGGTTGTTCATAGTCTGCCCTCTTACTTGGAGTAAAGCTCTACAACCAGTTGCTCGTTAGCATCAACCTGGACCTGATCACGGGTCGGAATCGACTTATAGATTCCTTCCATCTTGGCCTTGTCCAGATCCAGGAATTCCGGGAGTGATCCTTCACGAACCTTCTTCATCGATTCATGGATCAACTCAATCTTACGGCTCCTGTCACGCACACGAATCACATCACCCGGTTTGGCCTGAGCGGATGGAATATCCACTGTCTTACCGTTAACCAGAAAATGACGATGACGAACCATCTGTCGGGCTGCAGCCCGCGACGGCGCAAAACCGATGCGGTATACTACATTGTCCATACGAGACTCCAGCATCACCAGGAGATTTTCACCGGTAACACCTTTCATCTGGCTGGCCTTCTTGTAATAGAGACGGAACTGCTTCTCGAGAATGCCGTAAAAACGGCGAATCTTCTGTTTCTCACGCAGCTGCAGTCCATACTCCGTCTTCTTGGGACGACGACGGTCCAGCCCATGTTCTCCAGGGGGCTGAATTTTGCGCCCTTCTAGTGGGCATTTCGGAGACTGACAACGGTCCCCCTTCAGGTAAAGCTTTAAGCCTTCGCGACGGCAAAGCTTGCATACCGGATCACGGTAACGCGCCATGCTGTTGAACCTCCAGTCTATATTCTACGTTTCTTTTTCGGACGACAACCGTTGTGTGGGAGAGGTGTCACATCTTTGATTGACACCACCTGCAAACCGGCGTTCTGCAGCGTACGGATCGCCGCGTCACGACCGGGTCCCGGTCCCTTAACAAACACGGCCACCTTGCGTAAACCAAGATCCATGGCCCGTTTTACAGCGCCTTCAGTTGCCATCTGTGAGGCAAAGGCGGTATTCTTACGGGAACCCTTGAAACGATTTTCAATTCCGCCCGAAGCCCAGGCAATCACATTGCCATAGTTGTCTGTAAGGGAGACGATAGTATTGTTGAAGGTAGCCTTGACAAAAGCCCGGCCATTTGCTTCAACCTTATTCTTCTTCTTAACCTTACCCTTACTCTTGGGTGTCTTAGCCAAGTGATCCTCCGCTTATGACTTCTTGACCGCACCTGGAGACCGCTTCCGGCCTTTACGGGTGCGAGCGTTATTCTTGGTGTTCTGACCATGTACCGGCAGTCCACGACGGTGGCGTAAGCCACGGTAGCAACCGACGTCCATCAATCGCTTGATGTTCATGGTGGTTTCGGTTCGCAGGTTACCTTCGATAGTGTAATCACTGGTGATGATACTCCTGATCCTGGCAGTATCGTCATCAGTTAAATCACGTACCTTGATATCCGGGCTGACTCCAGCTTTCGTCAGAATCTCAACCGCCCTGGAGCGACCAATACCGTATATGTATGTCAGACCGATTTCTACTCTTTTTTCACGAGGTAAATCGATTCCAGCAATGCGCGCCAAATCTGCCTCCTTTTTCCTTTAGCCTTGCCGCTGCTTATGCTTAGGGTTCTTGCAGATCACTCTCACCACACCCTTACGGCGGATAATTTTACAGTGCTCGCATATCTTTTTTACTGAAGCTCTTACTTTCATAATAGCGTCCTACTTGTGACGGAAAACTATGCGTCCTCTGGACAGGTCATAAGGTGATATTTCCACTGTCACCTTATCGCCAGGTAATATCTTGATAAAATGCATACGCATCTTGCCCGAAATGTGAGCCAGAATTACATGCCCGTTCTCAATTTTGACTTTAAAAGTCGCGTTCGGGAGAGTCTCTTCAATCACTCCCTCGCTCTTGATGACACCTTCTTTGGCCATTAGATCCCCGTCAATATTTGCGGTTTGTCCCCGGTGATCTGTATCTGATGCTCAAAATGAGCTGACAACGATCCATCCGCGGTAACTATGGTCCAACCATCAGGGCGAACTCTGATGGCGTCACGGCCACTGTTGATCATCGGTTCCAGCGCAATGCACATGCCGGTTTTGAGCAGCGGGCCTGATCCAGCCTTACCGAAATTCGGTACTTCCGGTGCCTCATGCAGGGATCCGCCCACACCATGTCCCACCATCTCACGCACGATGCCATAACCGTGTGGTTCCGCCACAGATTGCACTGCATGTCCGATATCACCGATCCGGTTTCCGGGAACTGCGGCGGCAATACCGGCGAACAGCGCCTCGCGTGTGACTTCCATCAGCTTCAACGCCTCAGGACTACACTCACCTACAGCAAAAGTCCGTGCCGAATCACCATAATAGCCATTCAGCAGGGTGCCAACATCTATACCGACGATGTCACCTTCTTCAAGCTTCCGTTGCCCCGGTATTCCATGTACTACTTCTTCATTGATCGATATACAACAGGCAGCAGGAAAAGGCTGTACTCCCGTACTACCGGGAACCCCGATAAATGCAGGTACGGCACCATGATCCCGGATAAACCTGTCAATCCGATCATTGATCTCACCGGTTGTAGCTCCCGGGACGATATAGGGCTCGACCATCTCAAACGCGCGCGGAATAATCTGCGCCGCTTTCCGAATCAGCTCGAACTCCCGCTGGCTGTAAATCTGTATCATACCAGAGAATTACAGATCGTGGTAAATACGGATTCAACCGGGTGATCGCCATCTACGATTTTCAAGAGCGATTGTTTCTTATAGTAATCGATCAGCGGGGCGGTCTTTTCACTGTAAACCGTCAACCGCTGTCGTACTGTTTCTTCTACATCATCCGGACGCTGCCTGAGGCTGCCTCCGCAATGGTCGCATTTTCCTGCCACCTGCGGTGGTGAGAAAAGGCTGTTAAAATCGGCACCACATTCAGAACAGGCCCAGCGAGCAGTTATCCGCTGTACCAGCTTTTCATGAGGTACTTCGATATCAACTACCGCATCCAGTTTGCGTCCCAGACGGGGCATTATCTCATCAAGTCCCTTTGCCTGTGGGATAGTCCGGGGGAATCCGTCCAGAATGAACCCCTCACCGGTGTCATCCTGTTGCAGGCGCTGCTCAATCATCGCCAGCATCAGCTCATCCGGTACCAGGTTACCCTGATTCATGTAGTCGGCAGCCTGCTGTCCCAATTCTGAATCCTGCTTGATCTCAGCGCGGAGAATATCCCCTGTAGAAATCTGCGGGATCGAGAATTTCTCAACCAGCATTTTTGCCTGTGTGCCTTTACCAACACCAGGCCCGCCCAGCAGAATCAGATTCTTCATGACTAACGGCGTCCCTTCATTTTGGCACCGCCCTTCATCAGACCATCGTAATTACGCATGGTCAGATGTGACTCTACCTGCTGCAATGTATCCAAGGCCACACCTACAATAATCAGCAGACCTGTACCGCCAAAAAACGATGCGGTCGAGTAGGATAGCTTGCTGCCGAACAGATCGCCGGAAAAACGGACGAGTATGTTAGGAAATATCGCAATGAATCCTAGAAATATGGAAGCCGGTAACGTAATTCTGGTCAAAATGTTGTCAATGAAATCGGCGGTCTTTTTGCCGGGGCGAACTCCTGGAATGAAGCCACCATGCTTTTTCAGGTTGTCAGCAACATCCGTCGGATTGAAGGCAATTGCTGTATAGTAGTATGTGAAAAAGACGATCATCAACCAGTACAGGAACATGTATATCAATGAGTTGAAATCAAATGCGCGTGTTAAGCCTTCACGGAAAGCACCCTCCGGCAGGAAAGTAACCAGTGTGGAAGGAAGAAACATGATTGACTGTGCAAAGATGATCGGCATCACACCGGCAGTGTTGATCCTGAGCGGCAGCACTGTACTCTGCCCGCGGAATTCACGACGGCCGACAACACGCTTGGCATACTGAATCGGAATACGCCGTACACCGGTGGTCAGCAATACTACAGCCATAATAGTCAATACCATCAGTGCCAGCAGGAAAATCTCTGCCAGGATCGGGCGTGTTCCGGCACTCAGCTGCTGGAATTCATCCAGGAAAGCGCGGGGTAGACCCTCAATAATACCAATGGTAATAATCAATGAAATACCATTGCCGATACCACGAGCATCAATCTGCTCACCCAACCACATCAGAACCATGGTACCAGTGGTCAGCATCAGCATGGTAATCAGGTAAAATCCGACTCCGGGATGCAAAACGATCGGCGCACCGGATGGTGAATTTACGCTCAGCAGGAAGGCGGCAACACCACTGGCCTGCAGTGCGGAAATCATAACCGTACCGTAACGGGTCAACTGGGTGATTTTCTTGCGGCCCTGCTCGCCCTCTTTCTGCAAACGCTGGAAGTAGGGTGTTACCGTACCCAGCAACTGAATGATAATTGAGGCGGAAATATAGGGCATGATGCCAAGACCGAAGATCGCTACCTTCTGAAACGCACCACCGGTAAACATATCGTAAAGACCGAATAGTGTGTTCTGGCTCTGCTGGAAAAACTCACTCAGCGCTCCGGCGTCGATTCCAGGGGTCGGAACATGGACACCTAATCGTACAACCAGGAAGATTCCCAGTGTAAAGAGAATGCGCTCCCGCAGTTCCTGGATCTTGAAGATGTTGGCAATGCGTTCAATCATAGTGTCTTGACACTCCCTTTCGCAGCTTCAATCTTTTCCAGAGCGGAACGGGAAACAGTTACACCGATAAAATCAAAGGCTCTGGTCAATTCACCGTCACCCAGAATCTTGACCGGTATGCTGATATTACGAATCAACCGGTACTGAAGCAGTGTATCAGGAGTGATTTCCCTGACTGTTTCAGGGAGTTCAGCAATAGCGCCCAGATTCACGACCTGGTTTTCTTCACGGTGTATATTGGTGAAACCACGCTTGGGCACCCGACGCTGGAGTGGCATCTGTCCACCCTCAAACCAGGCACGCTTTTTTGCACCACTTCGAGAAAGCTGGCCTTTATGACCACGACCGGCAGTACCACCGTGACCGGAAGCATCTCCCCGTCCAATTCTTTTACGCGGGCGCTTTGAGCCCGGTGCTGGCTTTAATGTCCCAAGATTCATTTTATCCTCTATGCTTCGCTTTCTTCGACAGTAACCAGATGGGAAACTCGATTAATCATACCGCGAATCTGCGGTGTATCATTGTGCTGCACAACCTGATGCAGACGATGCAGTCCGAGCGCTTCGATGGTCAATTTCTGATTCTTCTTGCGACCAATAGTACTGCGCACCCACTTGATATTCAGTTTCTTTGCCATGATCTTCCTGCTACTCGTAGATTTCGGTGATTGACTTGCCACGCTGGCGCATAACGCTTTCCGGGCTCAACATCTTGTCCAGGCCCACGAAGGCGGCTTTCACCATGTTATGGGAATTAGCTGAGCCGAGCGACTTGGTCAATACATCATGCACACCGAAGCACTCCATGACAGCACGCACCGGCCCACCGGCAATAACACCGGTACCTGGAGCGGCGGGTTTCAACATAATCCTGCCGGCACCAAATTTACCGATAATCTTATGTGGTATGGTACGACCGGAAAGGGGGTATGGCCGCATTGCTTTCCGTGCAAGATCGGCACCCTTGGAGATAGCATCAGTCACTTCACGGGCTTTGCCCAGTCCGTAACCCACCTTACCATTACCATCACCGACGACAACAAGGGCGTTGAAACCGAAGTTACGTCCACCCTTAACCACTTTTGAAACGCGGTTAATCTCGACAATCTTCTCGATCAGATCGTCAGTAGGTTGTTTTTTTCTGTCCTTATGATCCAAGATGGTCTCCTATTAGAATTCCAGTCCGCCCTTGCGAGCGCCTGTGGCCAGAGATTTAACACGCCCGGTGAAGAGATAACCACCACGATCGAAAATGACCTGCTTGATGTCACCGGCCTGGGCTCTTTCAGCCAGGACCTGTCCGACGATCTCGCTCTGCTCGATCCGGTTCTTGCTGTCCTTCATCTTTTCAGCAATCGCTTTTTCCAGCGAAGAAGCACTGACCAGGGTTTTGCCACAGCTATCATCGATAATCTGCGCATATATCTGACTGTTACTGCGGAAAACTGCGATACGGGGACGCTCGGTCGTACCGGTGATTTTCTTACGAATCGCCAGCCGACGTCTGCTGCGTAACCGCTTTTTCTCTACTTTGATTTTCGCTTTGCTACTCATACATCTATCCGTTCTTAAGTATGCTCACCTGATCGGTGGCAGTTTTCTGCCTTGCAGTTGTCCTGCCGAATCTAAGCTTCTGCTGTCTTAGCAGCCTTACCAGGTTTGATAGTTACATGTTCACCCTTATAGCGGATACCCTTACCCTTGTAGGGTTCCGGCGGTTTGAGCTTGCGGATGTCCGCAGAGACCTGACCCACCAGCTGTTTATCAATACCGCTTATAATTATTCCGGTGTTTTTGATCAGCTCCAGTTTGATACCGGCCGGTGGTTTGAAGAGAATCCCGTGAGTGAATCCCAGCTTCAGCAGGATATTCACACCCCTGGCTTCAACAGTATAACCCACACCCTGTATCTCGAGCTCAGTCTTATAACCCTCGCTGACGCCAGCAATCATGTTGGCCAGCAGCGCTCTTTGTAATCCATGTGCAGCCCGGTCATTGCGCAGGTCACTGGACCTTCCCACAATAATCTGTCCGGTCTCCTCGTCAACTTTAATAGTTGTGTTGGTGATCAGTGGCTGGACGAGCTCGCCCAATTTTCCAGTGACCTTCACCTCGCTGTCAGTCAGGGCGATCTTGACACCCTCCGGGATAGCGATCGGTGCTTTACCTATCCGTGACAATGTTGACTCCTTTTCCTTACCAGATATGGCAGAGAACTTCTCCACCGACCTTTTCCCGACGGGCGACCTTGTTTGTGATCACACCCTTCGGTGTAGACATAATGGCGATGCCGAGGTTGTTATAGACTCTTGGCAGCGACCGTATATCGACATAGCGACGCAACCCGGGGGTGCTGATACGCTTCATGCCGTTGATGGCAGCTTTTCCATCACCATCGTACTTGAGAATAACTTTAATGAGACCCTGAGGTCCATCTTCGTTAATACCGTAATCCTTGATGTAGCCTTCGGCTGCCAGGATCTTGACGATCTCTTCCTTCATGCGGGAGCGTGGAATGGTGGTCACTTTGTGACCGGCCATCTGCGCATTACGAATTCGGGTCAGGAGATCGGAAATAGGATCAGTTACAGGCATTTATCATTCCTCCTACCAGCTCGCTTTTCTTACACCAGGGATCTCCCCTGCCAGGGCCATCTCACGCAGACAGATACGGCAAAGACCGAATTTTCGGTAATAGCCACGCGAACGCCCGCAACGGTTGCAGCGATTGTACTCGCGCACTTTGAATTTCTGCTTTCTATTGCACTTGGCAATCCAGGATTTCTTTGCCATCTAGTTCTCCTGTTCTTTCCGCTTGATGAACGGCATCCCCAACAACTTCAGCAGTGTCAGTGATTCACGGTCCGTATCTGCTGTGGTAACAATGCTGATGTCGAGGCCGTGGAGCTTCTCCACTTTGTCATACTCGATTTCAGTAAATATTACCTGTTCCTTAACACCGAATGAGTAGTTGCCACGGCCGTCAAACGACTTGTCAGGCAACCCGCGAAAATCACGAATACGGGGGATATAAACCGAAATCAGCCGACTCATGAACTCCCACATGACATCGCCACGCAGGGTGACTGACAGGCCTACCGCCATACCGGCCCGCAGTTTGAAATTCGATATCGCCTGACGCGCTTTATTGATAACTGGCTTGCGACCGGAAATCGCTGTCAGCTCACTCACATAGGAATCGAGCAGTTTTTTATTCTCGTGAAGCTCGCCATCTCCGATATTGATAACGATCTTCTTCAGCGTAGGCACCTGCATGGAGTTCTTGTAGCCAATTTCCTTTGTCAGGCCGGCTACAACATGCTCCTTGTAGAAATCCCTCAGCTGGACTTTTACAGCCATTATTAACCCCTTATATCACTTCGTTGCAGGTCTTGCAGAAGCGGACCCGTTTACCGTCCTTCTGTACTTTCACACCTGTACGGGCAGGTTTGCTGCACTTGGGACAGACCAGTTTCACATTTGATACATCGATCGGCATTTCCTTATCCAGGATACCGCCACTCTGCATCTCGGGAGTTGGTTTGGTGTGACGCTTGGCCAGGGCAATCCCCTCAACCAGGACCCGTTTCCGTTCCGGAAACACCTTCAACACCTTACCACTGGCTCCCTTGTACTTACCGGCCAGCACCAGCACTTTATCATCTTTTCGAATGCGCATTTCTTTCCTCGCTTACCCTGTCTGCTACAGTACTTCCGGAGCCAGGGAGACAATTTTCATGTACTTGCGCTCACGCAACTCGCGAGCCACCGGCCCGAAAATACGGGTTCCTGAAGGCTCACCCTTCTCGTCGATTATTACAGCAGCGTTTTCACCGAAACGGATATAGGATCCATCACTACGGCGTATCTCTTTTCGAGTCCTCACCACCACAGCCCGTACAACAGTACCCTTCTTGATCTGGCCGCTGGGGAGGGCTCGCTTCACGCTGGCAACGATGACGTCACCCACGCTGGCGTAACGACGCCGGGTACCGCCCAGGATACGGAAGCAGTTAATAACTTTCGCACCTGTATTGTCAGCAACAATAAGTCTTGTGTTTTCCTGGATCATAGCGCCACCTATTTCACTCTTTCCAGTACACCCATTACCACCCACCTTTTATGGCGGCTGATCGGGCGTGTCTCCATAATCTTCACCGTATCACCAACCTGCAGAGTATCAAAGCTTCCCGGATCATGAGCCATGTACTTCTTTGAGGTTTTAAAGTACTTGAGGTAAACAGGGTGCTTCACCTTGCGGACAACTGAGACTACAACAGTCTTATCCATGCTGTTGCTCACAACCTGCCCGATACGCACTTTGCGATTTTTTGTTATGACAGTTGTTTCAGCCATCATTTCGCCTTTCTGATGTTCAACTCATACTCCCGCAGGACAGTAGTTACCCGAGCCAGATCACGCCTGGTCGATTTCAGTCTGGAAGTATTATCGAGCGAATGAGTTCCATGCCTGTATTTCAGTTCGTGAACTTCATTCTCCAGTTCAATCAGTCTTGATTTCAATTCCTCGAGACTGAGTTCTTTCATATCACTGGCTTTCATCGGTATACCTCGTAAAAGTCGCGTTGCACAAACCTGGTCTTAATAGGCAGCTTATGTGATGCCAGCTCCATGGCGCGTCGTGCCTCTTCAACTGACACACCCTCTACCTCAAACATGATGCGACCTGGCTTGACAACCGCTACCCAGAATTCCGGGGCACCTTTTCCCTTACCCATCCGGACTTCCAGCGGTTTCTTACTGACCGGCTTGTCGGGGAAAATGCGGATCCAGACCTTACCACCACGCTTGATATGACGGGTGATAGCAATACGAGCTGCTTCTATCTGCCGTGAATTTATCCAGGCTGGTTGCATCGCTTTCAATCCAAACTCTCCGAAAGCGAGGGTGGATCCACGCTGAGCCTTGCCCTTCATCCGGCCGCGCTGCTGTTTACGGTGTTTAACCCGTTTTGGCATTAACATGTTGCCGCTTCCTTATTTCTTCCGGGGTTTCTTGTAATCAATGCCGAACTTCTCACCCTTGTAAACCCACACCTTGACACCAATGACACCGTAGGTTGTCCGAGCCAGACCGATCGCATAATCGATGTCGGCACGGAGGGTGTGCAGGGGAACACGGCCTTCCTTATATGTTTCAACCCTGGACATATCCGCTCCACCGAGACGACCACCGCATCTGACTTTAATGCCTTCTGCGCCAGCACGCATAGTGTTCGAGATTGCCTTCTTCATAGCGCGACGGAAAGAGATCTTTCCTTCCAGCTGACGGGCGATATTGTTCGCAACCAGCTGTGCTACCAGATCGGGTTTCTTTATTTCAAAGACATTTACATTCACGTCTTTCTTGTAGCGGTACTTCAGCTCCGCCTTCAGAGTATCCACTTCCTTACCCTTGGGTCCGATGACCTGACCGGGACGGGCAGTGTGGATCGTCAGAACGATAGCCTTGGGATGACGCTCAATCTCGATATTAGCGATACCGGCATTAGCTGTCTTAGGGCGAGCCATAACATAGTTGCGGATATCCTCATCCTCTTTCAGCTTTTCGGCAAAATTCTTCTCATCAAACCAGCTGGATTTCCAGGTACGATTGATTCCCAGACGCAGGCCGATGGGATTAGTTTTCTGACCCAATTAGTCCTCCTTTCCCTCACCCTGTACAGCTGGAACAGCTGTTTCAGCATCAGTGCCGTCACTCTGCTCACCGATCACCAGAGTCACATGGCTGGAACGCTTCAAAATTCTGGTAGCGCGTCCCTGTGCTCGGGGGCGGAAGCGTTTAGCAGTCGGACCCTCGTCAACGTAAAGCTGCTTAATAATCAGCTCATCAACATTGGCTTCCTCGTTGCCTTCCAGATTAGTGAAATTGGCAACAGCGGATTTCACCAGCTTTTCCAGAGGCTTGGCAGCAAATCGGGATGCGAAGCGTAAAGTCACCAGCGCATCATTTACCTGCTGCCCACGCACCATATCTGCGACCAGACGCACCTTACGGGGCGACATACGCAGGAAGCGAAGTTTTGCAGTGGCATCCAAAGACATTCCTATCTCCATTCCTAAGAGGATTTATCTGACTTTTTCCGGTGGCCGTAAAAAGTTCTCGTAGGTGAAAACTCACCCAGCTTGTGACCGACCATATTTTCGGTAATGAACACCGGTATAAATTTCCGACCATTGTGAACCGCCAGGGTCAAACCGACGAAGTCAGGTGTAATCATCGACCTGCGGGACCAGGTCTGAATTACACGGCGCTCACCGCTCTCCTGCATTTTCACAACTTTTTTCATCAGGTGGTCGTCGACAAACGGCCCCTTTTTCACAGATCTCGGCATGATACCCTCGTTACTTCTTGCGTCGCTTAACGATATAGCGATCTGACGTATTATTCTTCTTGCGTGTCTTCAAACCCTTGGACTGCTGTCCCCAGGGTGAACAGGGATGACGTCCACCGGAGGAGCGTCCCTCACCACCACCCATGGGATGGTCTACCGGATTCATAACGACACCGCGTACTTTCGGACGCCTTCCGCGCCAGCGATTGGCACCGGCTTTTCCGATAACTACATTCTGATGATCGAGATTACCGATCTGCCCCAGAGTGGCACGGCATTCAGCCAGGATGCGTCGCATTTCACCGGAAGGCATACGCAGAGTCACATAGTTGCCTTCTTTGGCAACAACCTGAGCAGCACTACCGGCGGAACGGGCAATCTGTCCACCTTTTTTGATCTTCATCTCGATGTTATGAACAAATTCACCCAGAGGGATGTTTTTGAGCGGCATCGTGTTACCGAATTTCAGCTCAACGGTTTCACCCGACAGGACAGTGTCACCGACTTCCAGGCCGACAGGGGCCAGGATGTAGCGCTTTTCCCCGTCTGCATAATGCAACAGCGCGATGTTCGCTGTACGATTCGGATCGTACTGCAGGCTGTGCACGATGGCGGGAATGTCATCTTTCTGACGTTTAAAGTCGATGATACGATAATGACGCTTGTGACCACCGCCCTGATGACGACTGGTTATACGTCCATTGTTATTGCGGCCACCCTTTTTCGGGAGCGGGGCCAGCAACGATTTTTCCGGTTCGACCTTGGAAAGATCAGAGAAATCCAGCGTGGTCTTGTACCGACTTGCTGGTGTTCTTGGCCGATATGTCTTCACAGGCATTAGAGACTCCTTACAGACCTTCTACGACTTCGATTTCGTCACCTTCGTGCAGGGAAACGATTGCCTTCTTCCAGGCGGGGCGGCGACCTTCGAAACGTCCCTGTCTCTTCAGCTTGCCGCTGTAGTTCATTGTATTAACAGCAGTTACACGCACTTTAAAACGCTCTTCAACCGCATGTTTGATCTCGATCTTGTTGGCATCTTTTACAACTACAAAAGCGTACTTGTTTTCGCTCTCTTTGTAGTTGACCATCTTCTCAGTCAACAATGGCTTGATCAGAATGTTCTTGTTCCTCGTCATTTCTGCAGTCCTTCGATTAGCTTGTCCAGAGCGGACTTCTGGACGAAGATCACTTCACTGTTTACGAGATCCCTGACCGATGGCATCATGACCGGCATCAACTGGAACTTGTAAATATTCCGCGCAGATAAATACATATTACTATCGTTGGCGGCGGTCAGGAAAAGGATCCGTTTGCCACTGGCTTCAAAAGCCTCTGCAAAAGCGACCATCTCTTTGGTCCGCGGCTGCTCCAGGGTGAAATCCTCAATCACACGCAGATTACCTTCCTGCAGACGGACACCATAAGCTGAACGACGTGCTACCCGCTTCACTTTGCGATTGACAGCTTTTTCGTGAACAACCGGCTCGGGACCGAAAATAGTTCCACCGCCCTTCCACAGAGGAGAACGGATCGTACCGGCACGAGCCACACCACGGCCCTTCTGACGCCACGGCTTGCGACCACCTCCGCGAGTCATGCTGCGGGATTTGGTGCTGCTGTTGCCCTGGCGACGGGCGGTTTCCTCAGCTACCACACTCTGGTGAATAGCATGCATGGCAGGATTATCAGGGAACAGTTCATCCGGTATGTTTACTGTATCACCGGATTCGGTTCCATCTCGTTTATAAACTTTCAGTTCCATCTATTCACCTATTTGCGAATTTCTACCAGGCCTTTATTCGGACCGGGAATTGAACCCTTGACGAAAATGTGATTATTCTCAGCATCAACATGAATCACTTCTGTGCTCGGTACTGTAACACGCTCGTGCCCCATGTGGCCTGGCATTCTCTTGCCGGGCCAGACCCTTGAGGGGTCAGAGGAAGCGCCGATTGAACCGGCACCACGGAAGGACTCATGTACACCGTGAGAAGCCATAAAACCATGGAAACCATGCCGTTTCATCACACCGGCAAAACCACGTCCCTTTGAGACGCCGCTGACCTGTAGCAGGTCACCCGGTTCAAACATGCCGGCGTTAATCTCCTGCCCGAGGGCCAACTCCTCAAGCTGCATATCTCTGAACTCACACAGGTGACGCAGGTTGGAGGTCCCGGCTTTCTTGAACTGTCCCTTGCGAGGTTTATTCACCAGTTTGCTGCGAATCTCACCAAAACCAACCTGAACAGCATCATAGCCATCCTTCTCTGTGGTCTTGATCTGAGTCACATAGCATGGACCAGCTTCAATGAGGGTGACAGGTATAGCTGTGCCATCCTCCATATGAAATGTGGTCATACCAACTTTTTTACCCAGAATTCCAATCATCAGTGACTCCAACACTTACGATTTAATTTCAATGTCAACCCCGGCAGGGAGTTCCAGTTTCATCAGGGCATCGATTGTCTTATTGGTGGAATTGAGAATGTCAATCAGACGATGATGAATACGGGTTTCGAACTGTTCGCGCGACTTCTTGTTCACATGCGGCGAACGGTTTACAGTATAGACCGACCTTTTCGTAGGCAGGGGAATGGGACCGGATACCATGGCGCCCGTGTCGCGGGTCGTCTTGACAATCTTCTCGGTCGACATATCTATCAGGTTGTGATCGTACGACTTCAGTCTGATCCGGATGTTCTGAATTGCCACCCTTTTCTCCTTAACCTTATTCGATAATTTCGGTTACTACACCGGCGCCAACGGTACGGCCACCTTCGCGGATAGCGAAGCGCAGATCCATTTCCATGGCGATCGGGTAGATCAGATCTATTTCTAGTTCTACTGTGTCACCCGGCTTCACCATCTGAATGTCTTCAGAAAGGGATACAACACCGGTTACATCGGTTGTACGGAAGTAGAACTGGGGACGATAACCGTTAAAAAATGGCTTGTGACGTCCACCCTCGTCCTTACTCAGAATGTAGACCTTGCCCTTGAACTTCGTATGTGGCGTTACACTCTTAGGCTTCGCAAGTACCATTCCACGCTGGATATAGTTCTTGTCTACACCACGAAGAAGCAGACCAACATTGTCCCCCGCTTCACCGGTATCAAGTATCTTGCGGAACATTTCAACACCGGTGCAAACCGTCTTCTTGTCAGCATTCAGGCCTACAAGCTCAAGCTCTTCACTGACCTTGACTACACCACGCTCAATACGACCGGTGGCTACTGTGCCACGTCCGGTGATACTGAATACATCTTCTACAGGCATCAGGAACGGCTTGTCACGGTCACGTTCCGGTTCCGGTATATAATCATCAATCGCATCTATCAGCTCGTGGATGCTCTTGGTCTTTACCTCATCCTCAGGATGATTCAAAGCTTCCAGTGCGCTGCCGCGGATGATCGGTATCTCGTCTCCGGGGAACTGATACTCGTTCAGAAGATCACGCATCTCAAGTTCTACAAGATCCAGCAGCTCATCGTCATCTACCTGGTCTACCTTGTTCATGTAAACTACAAGCGCCGGTACACCTACCTGACGGGCCAGCAGTATGTGCTCGCGGGTCTGTGGCATCGGGCCATCTGCAGCAGAAACAACGATAATCGCGCCGTCCATCTGGGCTGCACCGGTGATCATGTTCTTCACATAGTCAGCATGGCCCGGACAATCCACATGTGCATAGTGGCGGTTCTTGCTCTCATACTCTACATGGGCGGTGGCAATTGTGATACCACGCTCACGCTCTTCCGGTGCATTATCGATAGAATCGAAGGAGCGGAATTCCGCCAGACCCTCGTCCTGCAGGCAGAGCGTCATCGCAGCGGTCAATGTCGTCTTGCCGTGATCGACATGGCCGATCGTGCCTACATTGACATGCGGTTTCGTGCGTTCAAACTTTTCTTTGGCCATGAATCGGCCTCCTGACTATTTATCCTCTGACTTTCTCTATCAGCTTATCAGCTGTTTTCTTCTCCATTGGAGCATAATAGGCAAACTCCATATTGAAAATGGCGCGGCCCTGAGTCAATGAACGTAATGCAGTTGCATAACCGAACATCTCGGCCAGCGGTACCGTAGCACGAACAACCTGAGCATCGCGACGGGGATCAATACCGGAAATCTTACCACGACGGGAGTTGATGTTACCCATCACCTCGCCCATATAGTCTTCCGGAACAATCACCTCCACTTTCATCACCGGCTCCAGCAGCATCGGTTCCGCCTTGCGGGCAGCTTCCTGAAAAGCCATCGAACCGGCAATGCGGAAAGCCATCTCAGAAGAATCAACCTCGTGGTAATTCCCGTCAACCAACCGCACTTTGACATCTTCAACCGGATAACCGGCCAGAACGCCACTCTTCATTGCCTCCTGGATACCAGAGTCAACTGCGGAGATAAATTCCCGCGGGATGGCACCACCGACAATTTCATTTTCAAATTTATAACCACTGCCCGCTTCGGAGGGGCTGATGATAATCTTAGCCTGGCCAAACTGACCATGTCCACCGGATTGACGGACAAATTTCCCTACAGCGGTAGCTTCTCTGTTAATACTCTCTTTATAAGCTACCTGCGGCTTGCCGATATTCGCCTGTACACTGAATTCACGGCGCATCCGGTCAATCAGAATATCGAGATGCAGCTCGCCCATACCGGAGATAATCGTCTGTCCGGTATCAGCATCGGTACGCACCTGAAATGTGGGGTCTTCTTCAGACAGCTTTTCGAGGGAAAGTCCCAGTTTTTCCTGATCCGCCTTTGATTTAGGTTCGATTGCAACCGAGATCACCGGGACAGGAAAGGACATCTCTTCCAGCAACAGCGGGGAATCCACACTGGTAATAGTATCACCTGTACGGGTGAATTTGAAACCGATACCGGCAGCGATGTCACCGGCGCGTACTTCGGTGATATCCTCACGCTTATTGGAAGACATCTGCAGAATGCGTCCCAGACGTTCTTTCTTACGGTTGTTTACATTAAAAAGGCGAGAGCCAACGCTGACTTTGCCGGAATAAACCCGAAAATATGTCAGCCGTCCTACATAAGGATCTGTCTGAATCTTGAAAGCCAGCGCGGCGAACGGTTCATCTTCACCGATTTTCCGTTCGAGTTCGTCACCTGTTTTCACATCTACAGCCTTCACACTGTCACGGTCCATAGGTGAGGGAAGATAATTGACAACCGCGTCCATTAACCGCTGCACACCCTTGTTCTTAAACGCAGAGCCCAGCAGGGTCGGTACAATCTTCAGATCTATTGTAGCCTGGCGAATAACTTCTATCAGATGATCAACCGGAATAGTCTCACCATTGAGAAACATTTCCATCAGGTGATCATCGTATTCAGAAATCGCCTCGATCATCTGTTCGCGGTAGCTGTTGGCCTGCTCCAGAAGATCATCCGGAATATCACCCTCTTCCCACAACGCGCCGAGGCTCTTCTCGTTATAGAAGACAGCTTTCATTTTTATAAGATCTATCAGACCGGTGAAAATATCGCCGGCACCGATGGGGATCTGCAGTGGAATCGGGTTAGCGCCCAGCCGCTCCCGGATCATATCGATAGTATGATAAAAATCGGCCCCGACCCGGTCCATCTTATTGACAAACGCGATACGGGGTACCCTGTACTTATCAGCCTGACGCCAGACAGTTTCCGATTGCGGCTCGACACCACCGACAGCACAGAACAGCGCTACCGCTCCATCGAGCACCCGCAGGGAACGCTCCACCTCAACGGTGAAATCCACATGGCCGGGAGTATCGATAATATTGATATGGTGATTATTCCATTCGCAGCTGATAGCCGCGGAAGTAATGGTGATGCCGCGTTCTTTTTCCTGCTCCATCCAATCCATGACGGCAGCACCCTCATGCACCTCACCCATCTTGTACAACTTGCCCGTATAGTACAGAATGCGCTCAGTGGTAGTGGTCTTACCAGCGTCAATGTGGGCCATAATGCCGATATTGCGGATGTCAGACAACGGCTTCTTGTTCATCACCAGTTCAGTGTTAAAAGGTTACCAGCGGAAATGTGCGAAGGCCTTGTTGGCTTCTGCCATGCGATGCACATCTTCTTTTTTCTTAAAGGCGCCACCCTCTTTGTTATAGGCGGCAATCAGCTCGTTAACGAGCTTCTGACTCATATTGCGATCGTTACGCGAACGAGCATAGGTCAGGACCCAGCGAATTGCCAGCGCCTGACGCCTGACCGGACGTACCTCAACCGGTACCTGGTAGGTGGAACCACCTACACGACGGGAGCGAACCTCCAGCAGTGGCTCAATGTTACGGATGGCTTTTTCAAAGACATCGTAACCTGACTCGTCCATTTTCCGGTCTATCTCTTCCAGGGCAGAGTAGAAAATTCCCTCAGCCACTGATTTCTTACCCCGTTTCATGAGGCTGTTGATAAACTTCGTAGCCAGGATCGACTTGAACATTGGATCCGGCAGAACTTTACGCTTTGGTGCTTTTCTTCTTCTCATTTTCCAGTTCCTTGCGGATTACTTCTTCCGGGTTCCATACTTGGAACGTGCATTTGTACGATCTTCAACACCGGCTGCATCAAATGCGCCACGTACGATATGATACCGTACACCAGGCAGATCCTTAACACGTCCACCACGCACCAGCACGATTGAGTGCTCCTGCAGATTGTGTCCTTCACCAGGGATATAGGAAGTAACTTCGATACCGGTAGTAAGCCTCACTCTGGCGATTTTCCGGAGAGCAGAATTAGGCTTTTTTGGTGTAGTTGTCTTAACCTGAGTACAGACACCACGACGCTGCGGACAGCGCTGGAGCGCTCTCGCGTTCTGCTTGTCTTCGATTCGCTTGCGTCCCTTACGGACCAGTTGATTGATAGTGGGCAAAGTTCCTCCAAAAATTTACAGACTTACAAGCTAGTCGGACTAAACTCCTTTGTCAACAAAAAATACCAGATAGAACTGATATCTCTACTAAACTGTCTCAACAACACTGTCGGAAGCAGCCTTCTCATCCCGCCCGGTTTCCGTGTCTGCCGCTACCTGATCATCATCCATATCGTCTGGATTATCAACAATCAGGTTATCGAACATGGTTAAGCCGGTACCGGCAGGAATTCTGTTACCCATAATCAGGTTCTCTTTGAGACCGATCAGTTTGTCTTCACGACCATTGATAGCGGCTGCCGTCAACACGCGTGTCGTTTCCTGGAAAGAAGCAGCGGAGATAAAACTCTCCGTAGTCAGGGCTGCCTGAGTGATACCCATCAGGATACGCTTTGAGGTTGCCGGTATTGCCTGACGCATTTTCGGAACCTGGTTGTCAGCATTTGAGGAAAGCCTGTTCATCTCATCTGCCAGTTCAGACTTTGTAACCAGTTGATCGAGATAGAAACGACTGTCACCCGGATCGGTAACAACCTGCATTGACTGCATATCACGGTTGGTGGTATCGATACGAATAAAGTCGACAATATCGTTTTCCAGATATCCTGAATCACCCGGATCAATAACCTGGGCACGCTGCAACATCTGGCGCACGATAATTTCGATATGCTTGTCGTTTATTCTCACACCCTGTGAACGGTAGACTTCCTGGATCTCCTGAACCATATATTCCTGTGCCCGGCGGGGGCCGAGGATACTCAAGATCTCCTGTGGTGCAATGGAACCCTCTGAGATAGGCTCACCGGCGCTGATCTCTTCATTCTCATGCACGAGAATATGCTTGGAGCTGGGCACCATATATTTCTTCTGTTCGATATCCTGGCTCGGGATTACGAAAACCTCACGTGAACCACTCTTGATATCACCGAACTTCACCTTACCTTCGATTTCCGATACCACAGCCACATTGCGTGGGCGACGGGCTTCAAACAGTTCGGAAACGCGGGGCAGACCACCGGTAATATCGCGGCTCTTGCTGGATTCACGCAGTTTCTTGGCCAGAATCTGACCGGGATAAACTTCATCCCCCTCCTTCACCTGCAGGAAGGAACCCACCGGTGGTACGATATCATCGATCTTCTTGCCATCCTTGCCGGTGATAGTAATACGGGGACTGAGCTTACGGTTCTTGGCTTCTATGATAACCCGGGTACGCTGATTTGTGGTTTCATCGAAGTCCTCAACAAAGGTCATCTCTTCCTTGATATCAACGAACTTGATAATACCCTTTTTCTGCGCCAGAATTGCGTCATTGTAAGGATCCCATTCGTAGAGAATGGTGCTGTCATTTACAACTTCCTTGTCCTTGACATACAGAGTAGCACCGTAGGGTACCAGATATTGTTTCAGGCGACGCCCATCATCATTGAAAATATTGATGACACCATTACGGCGTACCGTCACCTGTTCCTTATTCTGGTTTGTGATCGTATAGATACTGCGAAGTTCCACCTTACCCCTGGTTTTCGCCCGTACCTGCGGCTCCTTTGCCTGCAGACTGGCGATACCACCCACATGGAAAGTACGCAGCGTCAACTGTGTTCCCGGTTCACCGATTGACTGAGCGGCCATCACACCGACTGCTTCACCAATATGAACGAGTTCATTGTTGTTCAGGTTATGTCCATAGCACTTGGCGCAGACGCCCCGCTCGCTGGCACAGGTCAGGGTAGAACGGATGATCACTGATTCCACACCGGCGTTGTAGATAACCTCTGCTACCTCAGCGTCAACTGTGGTACCCTCACCGAACAGCTTGTTCTTTCCGGCCAGATCATACACCGGCTGCGCCAGTACTCTGCCGACGATGATGTCGCTGAGATACTGGGAGGATTCTTCACCCTCACGACGAGCCTGGATCTCAATACCCATATCGGTACGGCAATCCACTTCGGTGATTACAATATCCTGTGCTACATCAACCAGACGGCGGGTAAGGTACCCGGCATCGGCGGTTTTCAACGCAGTATCAGCCAGCCCCTTACGGGCACCATGTGTGGAGATGAAGTACTCCAGTACCGAAAGGCCTTCCTTGAAGTTGGCTGTAATCGGATTCTCGATAATCTCACCCTTGGAACCGGTCAATCGCTTCTGCGGCTTGGCCATCAGGCCACGCATACCGGCCAGCTGCTTGATCTGGTCATCAGATCCACGAGCGCCGGAATCGAGCATCATGAATAGAGGATTAAACCCGTCCCTGTCCTTACGGATATGATCTTTCAGTACACCTGATAACTCACGCGTCGCATGAGTCCAGAGGTCGATCACCTGATTATAGCGTTCACCTTCCTGCAGGAAACCTTCCTGGAAATTCTGCTGAATCTGGTTAACCCGCTCCTGGGTGCGGTCAATGATACCATGCTTTTCTTCAGGAATCAGTACGTCGCTGATACCTATCGAAAGGCCGCCGGCTGTGGCGGTATTGAATCCCATCTCTTTCATGCGATCCAGGAAGAGAGCTGTATCCCGATGGCCGACAACGTTGAAGACATCGAGGATTACCCCTTCCAGGTATTTCTTATTCAGTACATCGTTAAAGAAGTGCTTTTCACGGACAGCCTCCGGCAGAATACGATTGAAAAGAATCCTGCCGACAGTCGTTTTGACCAGATCCTGCCCTATGCGAACTTCAATGCTCGCGTGCATTTCGACCTGCTCCTGGCTGTGCGCGGCAATAACCTCTTCTTCGGAACTGAAACGCATTCCCTCCCCGCGGGCGCCCGGTTTCTGCTTGGTCAGATAGTAGCAACCGAGAACAATATCCTGTGTCGGAACAGTGATAGGACGACCGGAAGCGGGGTGCAGAATATTCTGGTTGGCCATCATCAGATACTTGGCTTCCATCTGCGCCTCAAAGGAAAGAGGCACATGGACAGCCATCTGATCACCATCAAAGTCAGCGTTGAATGCTGTACAGACCAGCGGGTGTAAACGGATTGCCTTGCCTTCAATCAGCAACGGCTGGAAAGCCTGAATACCGAGCCGGTGAAGAGTGGGAGCGCGATTGAGCATGACGGCATGATCCTGTACAACCTCTTCGAGGATCTCCCAGACAAAACTGGGGGCATCATCGATCATCTTTTTCGCCTTCTTGACGGTAGGCACCCTGCCGGCATCCAGCAGGTGGCGAATGATGAATGGTTTGAACAGCTCGATGGCCATATATTTCGGCAATCCGCACTGATGCAGTTCCAGATCCGGCCCTACAGTAATTACGGAACGACCGGAGTAGTCAACACGTTTACCCAGCAGGTTCTGACGAAAACGCCCCTGCTTGCCACGCAGTACATCGGAAAGCGATTTCAGCGGGCGGTTGCCATCACTGCGCACAGCCACCGATTTCTTACCGTTGTCAAACAACGAGTCGACAGCTTCCTGAAGCATCCGTTTTTCATTACGGAGAATCACTTCCGGGGCCTTTATCTCCATCAGCCGTTTGAGGCGATTGTTGCGAATAATGACACGCCGGTAGAGATCGTTCAGGTCACTGGTGGCAAACCGGCCACCCTCAAGTGGGACCAGTGGGCGCAGATCGGGCGGAATCACCGGCAGCACATCCAGAATCATCCATTCCGGACGATTGATGAACTGGTTTAGATCATCACGGCGGCGGAAAGCTTCCACTACTTTCAGACGCTTCAGGGTGTCGAGTTTACGCTGCTGAGATGAATTATCCTTGGCCTTTTCGCGCAGTTCACGAGCAAGCTCGTCGATGTTCAGGGCTGCCAGCAGACGTTTGATAGCGTTGCCACCCATGGCAGCTTCGAATGTCTTTTCACTATCTTCGTTTGCCCTGTCCTGTTCACGCAGCTCGTTACATTCGCTCTCTGTAAGCAGATCCATTTTCTTGGCTTCTGTGCTGCCGGGATCGATCACTACGTAACCTTCGTAATAGATGACCCGTTCCAGCTGCTTGACCGATATACCCAGCAGGGTACCGATCTTCGAGGGCAGAGAGCGGAAAAACCAGATATGAACGATCGGGACTGCAAGCACGATTTTACCCATCCGCTTGCGACGAACATCCTTCTTGGTGATTTCCACACCACAACGGTCACAGACGATACCCTTGTAACGCCGACCCTTGTACTTGCCACAATGACATTCCCAATCCTTGACCGGCCCGAAGATCTTCTCACAGAAGAGTCCGTCTTTTTCCGGTTTGTAGGAACGATAATTGATGGTTTCCGGTTTGAGTACTTCACCCCGGGCTTCATCGCTGATCTTTTCTGGCGAGGCCAGACGAATTTGTAAACTGTCAATCCGTCCGTTGCCTGAATCTCGGTTCAACATTGATCCTCCAATGCTTCATGCAAGGTCGGGTGTGTTGCTTCTACAACACCCCTGATCTCGCCAGCTAGTTTTCTCTCTTAAGAGTAACATCCAGTCCCAGTCCCTTCATCTCGTGAAGCAGGACATTGAAAGCCTCCGGAATACCGGGGCGGGGGATGTTCTTCCCTTTGACTATCGCCTCAAAGGAACGGCTGCGACCCTGGACATCGTCCGATTTGATGGTCAGGATTTCCTGGAGAATGTGCGATGCACCATAAGCCTCCAGTGCCCAGACCTCCATTTCACCAAAACGCTGTCCACCAAATTGTGCCTTACCACCCAGCGGCTGCTGCGTAATCAGGGAATATGGGCCAGTAGAACGGGCATGAACCTTGTCATCGACAAGGTGATTCAGCTTGATCATATAGATGTATCCAACTGTCACTTCCTGGTCAAGCGGCTGTCCCGTCTTACCGTTGTTCAATTGCACTTTACCCCTGGTGGGTAGTCCTGCTTTTTCAAGCTCCTGATGGATATCATCCAGACTGGCACCGTTGAAAACAGGAGTTGCATAATGAACACCCAACTTCTTTCCGGCCCAACCCAGTGATGTTTCCAGAATCTGCCCCAGATTCATACGGGAGGGTACACCCAGTGGATTAAGAATAATATCAACCGGGGTGCCATCATCCATGAAGGGCATATCCTCTATCGGGACCACCTTGCCGACCACACCCTTGTTACCGTGACGACCGGCCATCTTGTCACCGACCTGCAACTTGCGCTTCTGGGCAATGTACACCTTTGAAACCTGTACAATACCGGGTGGCAACTCATCACCAACCTGAATTTTGTGCTGCTTGTTGCGGAAATCAGTGTTATAGATATCCTGCTGGATACGATAATTGTCCATTACCGCCTTGACTTCCTGGTTCAATTCGTCGTCTTCGGTCCAACGGCTCCTCTTTTCCAGGTCATCGAGATCAAATTTCTTGAGATGCTTATCAGTGATTTCGTTTCCGACATGCATCAGCAGTTTCTGTGTGGTTGCGGATCGAATCTCACCGGCCTTTCTGCCGACCAGCAGTTCGGACAGGTCTTCCTGCAACTGGTCACGCAGTTCTTCAAGAGACTTGAGACGGCTCCTCTCAAGCAGATCGATCTGTTTCTTTTCTTCCCGCTTGACCTTGGCTGTTTTCTTCTTGCGGCTGAAAAGCTTGGTGTTGATGACAACACCGTTTTCACCGGGACCAGCGTATTTACTGGCGTCCTTAACATCACCGGCTTTCTCGCCGAAGATCGCCTTGAGCAGCTTGTCTTCAGGAGAAGCTTCCATCTCACCCTTCGGGGTCACCTTACCGATGATAATATCATTGGGGTTGACACGAGCACCTATCCTGATGATTCCATTCTCATCCAGATTGCTGGTTGCTTCCTCGGTTACATTGGGAATTTCTGAGGTTAACTCCTCTTCACCCCGCTTGGTCTCGCGTACTTCCAACTCCTCCTCGTGGATGTGGATGGAGGTGAAGACATCATCTGACACCAACCGTTCGGAAATGATTACCGAATCTTCAAAGTTGTATCCGTGCCAGGGCATGAAAGCGACCAGCACATTGCGGCCCAGGGCCAGGTCACCCCGTTCGGTAGAAGTTCCGTCAGCGATAATATCGCCCACCTTGACTGTATCACCCTCAAGTACAAGAGGCTTCTGCAGGATTGTGGTATTCTGGTTAGTACGGATGAATTTGCGCAGCTTATAAATTTTCGGCCGCTGTTCCCTCTGATTACGAGTGAACTGACGGGGACGAATGACAATTTCATTTGAGTCAACCCGCTCCACGGTACCGGCAACATCAGTAGTTACCACGGCACTTGAATCCTGTGCCACCCGCCGTTCCATACCGGTACCCACGAAAGGTGCTTCCGGCTGCAACAGTGGTACGGCCTGCCGCTGCATATTTGCACCCATAAGCGCACGGTTGGCATCATCATGCTCCAGAAACGGAATACATGCAGCCGCTACCGACACCATCTGGTGCGGAATAACATCCATATAATGCACATCATCGGGGGGGAGGACGGGGAATTCACCACGCTGACGCACTTTTACAGTATCGTTGACAAATTCACTCTTGTCGTTCAACGGTGCGTTCGCCTGGGCGATAACTACCTTATCCTCATCGTCCGCGGAAAGAAACTCAATCTGCTTACTGACTTTACTGCCGCGTACTTTTCGATATGGCGTTTCAATGAATCCCATTTCGTTAATACGGGCATAAGTACTGAGCGAAGAGATCAGACCGATGTTGGGACCTTCCGGCGCCTCAATCGGACAGAGCCGGCCATAGTGAGTATAATGGACATCACGTACCTCAAAGCCAGCCCGTTCTCTGGTAAGACCACCAGCTCCAAGTGCGGAAACACGTCGTTTGTGAGTCACCTCGGAAAGGGGATTTATCTGATCCATGAACTGTGACAGCTGGTTGGTACCAAAGAAGGAATTGACCACGGAAGTAATAGTGCGGACATTGACCAGCTCATGCGGGGTCAGCTTGTCATTGTCACGCATATTCATCCGTTCCTTGATGTTACGCCCCATACGGGTGAAGGCGACACTGAACTGGTTGGCCAGCTGCTCACCCACGGTACGTACACGACGGTTACCGAGATGGTCGATATCATCCGTACTGCGCTTCTCCATTTTCAGTTCAATCAGATACTTGAGGATGGCAATGAAATCATCATTGGTCAGCACAGTCATATCATGTGGCAGGTGAAGACCCAGCTTGGTGTTGATACGATAGCGCCCCACCAGCCCCAGATCGTAACGCTTCTCGTCGAAGAACATCCGCTCCAGCAACTTGATAGCTGTTTCCTGATCCGGTGCCTCACCACCACGCATCTCAGTGTAGAGCATGCTCACCGCATCGGCACTGCAACTGCTCTTATCCTTGTTGATAGTATTGATCAGGATCTGATCGGCGCGGTTCTCTTTCTTGTGCCGGTAGAAATCCAGACGCTTGATCTTTGCCTTGCGGATACGTCTGAGATTTTCAATATCAAGTTTCTCGTCGCGTTCAGCAATCACCTCTCCTGTTTCAGGATCAACGAGATCGTCGATGAACCGCCGGTCGAAGTACTCTTTGATATTCTTGTTACTGACTGCAACTGAATCCGCCAGCCCGAAAGCATTGAAGATATCAGCGTTGCTGGAGAATCCGAGGGCACGCAGCAGCAGGGATACGGGGAATTTCTTACGACGATCGATTACCACATGGATTACGTCGTTAATATCGGTTGTAAACTCCACCCATGATCCACGGAATGGAATGATACGGGCGGAATAGAGTGGCGTGCCATTCGTATGAATTGACACACCATAGAAGACACCGGGACTACGATGCAGCTGGTTTACAATAACCCTTTCTGCACCATTGATGATGAAAGTACCGGTATCGGTCATCATCGGCACATTACCGAAATAGACTTCCGATTCGATACTGTTACCGCCACCATCCTCCGACTTCTCTGTAAGGCGGAGTTTCACCTTGAGAGGTGCATTGTAGGTTAACCCCCGCTCAATACACTCTGTAACAGTGTATTTCGGGTGCTCTACATTGTACTCAAGGTACTCCAGAATGCTTTCCTCGCGATTATCCATAACTGGAAATATGTTGAGAAAAACACCCTGCAAGCCGCTGCTCTCCCGTTTCTCGGGAGCAATGCGCTGCTGCAGGAACTGTTCAAATGATTCCAGCTGCACACCGAGCATATCTGGCATTTCGATAACTGGTGCAATGCTGGCAAATGATTTACGTTCTATGAGTTGTTGGGCTTTCAAGGCTCCTCCAGCTGTTAACAAAACCTTCCGCTGCCGGTCTTGAAGGAAACAAACTGAAATGAAAGAGACTGCCAGAGAGCAGGTTCTCCTTCAATCAGGAAATATTTCATTAAAGAGTTGTCTGCCACTGCTGTCGGTCAGAAAAGTGTCCGGAGACATCGCAGATAAGACAAGTGTTCATAAAGGTGAGATTCCCACGTTCCCGCATATACCGATGCCCCTTTCAGTTCAGACTGAAAGAGGCATCGTATTAACAGTAACTTAAGCTGTTATTTCAGTTCGACGACGCCGCCGGCAGCCTCAACCTTCTCCTTGACAGCTTCAGCTTCATCCTTGGGAACAGCTTCTTTTAGAGGTGAGGGAGCGTTATCAACGAGATCCTTGGCTTCTTTCAGGCCCAATCCCGTAATAGCTTTAACCTCTTTGATAACCTGGATCTTTTTCTGGCCGGCCGAAACCAGGATAGCAGTGAATTCTGTCTGCTCTTCCTCTGCAGCAGCGCCGCCACCGGCAGCAGCTGCAACTGCGACCGGAGCCGCAGCGGATACACCGAATTCTTCTTCCATCTCCTTTACCAGGTCCGCCAGTTCCATGACGGTCATCTTTTTGATCTGATCAATGATAGCTTCGCTCACGATATCCTCCGTGATATTTCAATTGTTTTTTTCGTTACTTCTCATCCTTTGATTCCGCATCTGCATCGGCTTCAGCATTATCATCTTCAGTGGCAGCAGGTTCCTGTTTCTCAGGCTCTGTTTCCTCTGAGGCAGCTTCAGGCTCAGCAGGTTCTGAATCATCTCCGGCTGCGGCTTCGGCAGATTCATCTGCAGACTTCGCTTCCGGTTCGGTTGTCTCAGCATCTTCACTGGCAGGTGCAGCTTCTTCTGAATCTGAAGCAGGTTTCTCTTCAGCCGGAGCAGACTCAGTTTCCGGAGTAGCTTCAACAGCATCTTCGTCACCAGCCTCTTCCATCTTCTCCTTGATCGCATTCAGTACCCGGGCCATCCCGGAGATCGGTGCCATCATAGTACCCAGCACGATCTGCAACTGAACCTCGCGGCTCGGCAAACTTGCCAGTCTCTGAAGAAACTCACCGTCATGAATTACCTGTTCGTAGGCAATGGATTTCACCTGATTCCGGTCGAGAGACTTGATCATATCCTGCAAAACCCGTGCTGGGGCAGCTGGATCACCATAACCGATGGCAATACCGGTTTGTCCGGAAAGGTTTTCACCCATTTCCGCATAAGGTGTGTCAGCAAGTGCCAGTTTCAGCAGGGTGTTTTTGATTACCTTATACTCTGCTTCAACTTCGCGCAGTTTGCGTCGCATCTGCTCCATGTCATGTACCGAGACACCGGAGAAATCAGTCAGATAAAGGCTCTGGGCTTTGCCAACATTCTCGCGAAGGGCGGCAACCATTGCTTCTTTTTGTGGTGTAGGCATTATTCTCTCCGCTCCTGGTTACTTCAATAAGGCCAGCGCCTGCTGGCGGTCAATCTTAATGCCGGGGCCCATGGTGGAAGAAAGGGTAACAGCCTTGACATAAGCACCTTTAGTGGCAGCAGGTCGCAATTTAAGCACCTTACCCAGGAAGGTGGTCAGGTTTTCCGTCAGTTGTGATTCTTCAAAACTGGCTCTACCGACAATCACATGCAGGATACCATACTTGTCTACGCGAAAGTCAATTCGCCCTGCTTTGATCTGCTTTACTGCATCGGTCAGATCATTGGTAACTGTACCGACTTTCGGATTGGGCATCAATCCGCGTGGTCCCAGTACTTTACCAAGTTTTCCAACCACCGCCATCACATCCGGTGTAGCTATCACGCTGTCCATCTCGAACCAGCCTGACTTGATTTTATCTACAAAATCATCCAGGCCGACGAAATCGGCTCCCGCCTCTTTCGCCTCGTCCCATCGTGGCTCCTTAGTGAGCACAAGGACTTTTACCTCCTTGCCAGTTCCATGTGGGAATGAAACTGTCCCGCGTACCATCTGGTCAGCATGACGTGGATCTACACCGAGATTGATGGAGATTTCAATGGATTCATCAAAGGCAGCTGTCGCGGTCTTCTTAACCAGCCCGACTCCTTCTTCCAATGAATAGTATTTGTTCCGATCGACCAGTTCGAAGGTGTTCCGGAACCTTTTACTTCTCTTCATCAAGCTCCTCATTCGTTAGTGTATATTTGGTTTCTGTCTACTATATGTCAGCTCACAACCGTGTGAGCATCTATCTCAGCTGTCTTAATCGCGTTTGACATTCAGGCCCATACTGCGGGCGGTTCCGGCGATAATTTCAGCACCGGCATCGATGTCATTGGCATTCAGGTCTTCCATTTTAGCTTCTGCAATTTCCCGCAGCTGCTTCATGGTGACAGTACCAACTTTATTGCGATTTGGTTCACCTGACCCTTTTTCCAGCTTAAGTGCTTTCTTCAGCAGTACTGCTGCAGGCGGGGTTTTGGTGATAAAGGTGAAAGAGCGATCCTTATAGACGGTAATAACCGCAGGAATAATCAGACCACGCTGTTCTTGAGTCTTGGCATTAAACTGCTTGCAGAAGTCCATGATATTAATACCGGCCTGTCCCAGTGCGGGGCCCACAGGTGGCGCCGGGTTGGCAGCACCGGCTGGAATCTGCAGCTTGATGATTGTGTCAATTTTCTTGGCCATTTCAGATCCTGTTCTTTAGCTGACTGTTCGCAACGCATCAATTTGAAACGTTGCCAGACAATCCTGTAACTGTCATAGACGCTACAGTCCCGAATCAGTCGGGACTGTCAAACAAACCGGTGTTATCCGGTATTATCATGAATAGCGCTGAATCAGCAGCTACTCCTCTTCAATTTCTGTTACCTGGAAAAAAGCCAGGTCAAGTGGTGTATTGCGACCAAAGATCGACACCAGCACCTTCAATCGTTTTCTCTCCGGCAGGCATTCCTGGACGGTTCCTTCAAAGTCCATGAAAGGACCATCCAGAACGCGAACACGCTCCCCGACAGTAAACTGTACATCCGGCAGTGAATCATCACTTTCGCTGCGCCCAATAATACGGGCAACTTCCTGCTCCGAAAGAGCAACCGGTTCCCCATCGGGGCCGACAAAGCCCATCACACTTGGCGCGTTACGAATGAAATGGCGGGTATTCTTGTTAATATCCATCTGAATGAACATGTAACCGGGAAAATTGACCCGCTCAGTCACCTTCTTCTTGCCACCGCGTACTTCAACTACATTCTGAGTAGGAATGTGGATGTTGACAATAGCATCAGTCAGACCCTGTCTGCCGGTCTCGAGTTCAATGTACTTCTTAACTTTCTCTTCCTGCCCGGTGAAAACCTGCAGGGTGTACCATTTGAACTCTGATTGTGGCGGCTCAACCGGTGACTCTTCACCAGCGGACGCCGATACCGGTTCTTCAGAATCAGACCCGTCAGCGGCAGCGCTTTCAGGCAGGGATTCATCTGTTCCTACATCATCCTGAGAGCCTTCCTCAGAAGCATCAGCTGAATCAGTTGCTTCCTCTTCCAGGTCCGGTTGTGATTCATTGTCTTCAGGAATCGTTTCCGGTTCAGTTTCAGAGGGTGCAATGTTTGCCGATTCCGCCGTAGATGACTCTACCGGCTGAGCGGTATCATTGTCTTCGGTTTCCACCGGTTTACGCTCTTCTTCGCTGAAATTCATCATTTAAGAATAAATCCTAAACCAGTGTTCATAACCTTGTCGTAGACAAAGACAACCGCGGCCAGAAAGATAGTCAGTCCCACCACCATCCAGGTTGAACCTTTCAGCTCGAGCCAGGATGGCCAGGAGACTTTTTTCATCTCTTCCATGACCGATTCTAAATACGTTTTGATCTTATTCATAAGTTCCTCTTAAAAAGCAGGCCAGGAGGGACTCGAACCCCCAGCATCCGGATTTGGAGTCCGGCGCTCTACCAAATTGGAGCTACTGGCCTGTTATTTCGCTTCCTTATGAATTGTATGCTTGCCACAGAAACGACAGTACTTGCGGTACTCAACCCGTTCCTGATGCAGGCTCTTATTCTTCGTCGTTGTATAATTCCGACGTTTGCACTCTGTGCAGGCCAGTGAAATAATGTCGCGCATAGCCAGCTACCTTATTCGATAATTTCGGTTACTACACCGGCGCCAACGGTACGGCCACCTTCGCGGATAGCGAAGCGCAGATCCATTTCCATGGCGATCGGGTAGATCAGATCTATTTCTAGTTCTACTGTGTCACCCGGCTTCACCATCTGAATGTCTTCAGAAAGGGATACAACACCGGTTACATCGGTTGTACGGAAGTAGAACTGGGGACGATAACCGTTAAAAAATGGCTTGTGACGTCCACCCTCGTCCTTACTCAGAATGTAGACCTTGCCCTTGAACTTCGTATGTGGCGTTACACTCTTAGGCTTCGCAAGTACCATTCCACGCTGGATATAGTTCTTGTCTACACCACGAAGAAGCAGACCAACATTGTCCCCCGCTTCACCGGTATCAAGTATCTTGCGGAACATTTCAACACCGGTGCAAACCGTCTTCTTGTCAGCATTCAGGCCTACAAGCTCAAGCTCTTCACTGACCTTGACTACACCACGCTCAATACGACCGGTGGCTACTGTGCCACGTCCGGTGATACTGAATACATCTTCTACAGGCATCAGGAACGGCTTGTCACGGTCACGTTCCGGTTCCGGTATATAATCATCAATCGCATCTATCAGCTCGTGGATGCTCTTGGTCTTTACCTCATCCTCAGGATGATTCAAAGCTTCCAGTGCGCTGCCGCGGATGATCGGTATCTCGTCTCCGGGGAACTGATACTCGTTCAGAAGATCACGCATCTCAAGTTCTACAAGATCCAGCAGCTCATCGTCATCTACCTGGTCTACCTTGTTCATGTAAACTACAAGCGCCGGTACACCTACCTGACGGGCCAGCAGTATGTGCTCGCGGGTCTGTGGCATCGGGCCATCTGCAGCAGAAACAACGATAATCGCGCCGTCCATCTGGGCTGCACCGGTGATCATGTTCTTCACATAGTCAGCATGGCCCGGACAATCCACATGTGCATAGTGGCGGTTCTTGCTCTCATACTCTACATGGGCGGTGGCAATTGTGATACCACGCTCACGCTCTTCCGGTGCATTATCGATAGAATCGAAGGAGCGGAATTCCGCCAGACCCTCGTCCTGCAGGCAGAGCGTCATCGCAGCGGTCAATGTCGTCTTGCCGTGATCGACATGGCCGATCGTGCCTACATTGACATGCGGTTTCGTGCGTTCAAACTTTTCTTTGGCCATTTGGCACCTCCAATTAATCCCTTGATTCAATGCGATGTAAAGCTCACGACCGGATTTGAACCGGTGACCTCATCCTTACCAAGGATGTGCTCTACCGACTGAGCTACGTGAGCCTGCAGAAGCGGGAAACGGGTCTCGAACCCGCAACCCTCAGCTTGGAAGGCTGATGCTCTACCAATTGAGCTATTCCCGCAATCCTGAAAAGTGGGGAGGGGAGGATTCGAACCTCCGAAGGCGTCCGCCGACAGATTTACAGTCTGTTCCCTTTGACCGCTCGGGAACCTCCCCCTCAGACAACTCGTGGAACACTGACATCATCAGTATACCAACCTGTTATCAGGATTTATCTGAAGCTGGTGATAGGACTTGAACCCACAACCTGCTGATTACAAATCAGCTGCTCTACCAGTTGAGCTACACCAGCACAAAGAACAGGTCTATCCGGTGTTGAGCCCCATCCTGCAGTTCTGCATTACGAGACACAAAAAGCCAACAATCCTGGCCGAAGATAGAGCTTATAAATATGCGCAATATTTCTGACATGTCAAGAGAAATCCTCCGGGAAGAAAATATTGCTATAACTGTTACTGAGAACGCTGGCCATACTTCCACACTGGGCTCCAGTTCCTCATTCAACTGTTGGTGCAAATGGTCCGTTAATCAAATACTTTTTTTTTCACATATCTTTTCATATAATGATCTGTTTATGTCTCCACATTGACACACAGGCTGGCGGGATCAGCAGGTTTTAATCCCGCACCAGCTCTTCTATAAATATCAAAGAATACAGATGGAGGATATAATGAGTGATGGGATGCATGCCCTGACCACATTTACCGAAGATGAGAAATTTTTCTACGAGACTGTAAAGGACTTTGCCGAAGGCGAGATCAAACCTATGCGGGAACAGATGGATGCCGAGGGAAAACTCGATCCCAAAATCCTGCCGATGCTGTTTGAGATGGGTCTGATGGGTATTGAGGTACCTGAGAAGTTTGGTGGAGCAGAGAGCACTTTCTTCATGTCAATTATGGGAATCGAAGCACTGAGTACGGTCGATCCAGCGGTTGCCGTTGTGATGGATGTCCAGAACACGCTGGTGAACAACGCTTTCGTCCGTTATGGCAGTGATGAACTGCAGCAGAAATACCTGCCGCAGCTTGCTGAAAAGAAGCTGGGTGCTTACGCTCTTTCCGAGGCTGGTTCCGGTTGCGACGCATTCGCGCTGGCCTGCAAAGCCGAGGACAAAGGGGACCATTACCTGCTCAACGGCCAGAAACTCTGGATCACCAACGCTGGTGAAGCTGAGATTTTTATCATTATCGCCAACCTCAGACCTGAAGATGGTTATAAAGGAATAACCGCCTTTATCGTCGAGCGGGATTTTGAGGGCTTCAGCGTCAGCAAAAAGGAGGACAAACTGGGTATTCGTGCCTCCTCAACCTGCGAATTGCTGCTTGAAAACTGCAAAGTACCAAAGGAAAACCTGATGGGTGAAGAGGGCAAAGGTTACAAGGTTGCGATTGAGACGCTTAACGAAGGCCGTATCGGCATCGGCGCTCAGATGATCGGAACCGCTCGTGGCGCCCTCGATTATGCTGTTGCATTCACGAAAGAACGGCAGCAGTTCGGCAAACCGATTTCTGCTTTCCAGGGAGTCCAGTTCCAGGTTGCTCAAGCGGAAACCGAACTCGAAGCTGCCCGCCTCGTGGTCTACAACGCCGCCCGTTTAAAGGGTGAAGGGAAAAATTTCATCAAGGAAGCCGCCATGGCCAAGCTGTACGCCTCACAGGTTGCACAGCGGGTTACTTCACTGGCGGTGGAGTTGATGGGTGGTAATGGGTTCACCAGGGAATATCCCGTCGAAAAGTACTTCCGTGACGCCAAGGTTGGCGTAATCTACGAAGGTACTTCCAACATGCAGTTGCAGACGATCGCCAAGCTCGTCATGTAACTGCGGTTTGACAAACCGTTGGTTTTGCCTGGCAAGACAGCGGTCAGTCGAACAACTAACTGATCGTGACAACGACTGAACGTTACCGGCAGGAGGTTTACGGCCTCCTTTCAGGCAGCGTATCTCAGGGGGCGGAAGCCATTTCCGGCCGTTGGGTCAGTATGGTTGTCACGCGGGATATACCATGAATAAAGAAATTATCATCAACAGTAATCTACGCGAAAACCGTGTAGCGCTGTTGGAAGACAAGCGGCTGGTGGAGCTGCATGTCGAGCACTCTGAGGATGAGCGACTCGTCGGTGGCATCTACAAAGGCCGTATCAGCAATGTCGTGGTCTCGATTCAGGCGGCTTTCGTCGATATCGGACTGGACCTGCATGGCTTTTTACCCTTCTCCGACCTGGGCGCTAACGCCCTCCACCATGTTGACGGCAAGGAAATCTACACACATGACGCTGCCCCTGAAAAGGATCGCAAGGGGCGCACCATCCTCAAACCCGGCGATGATATCGTCGTTCAGATTACCAAGGAACCGATCAGTGACAAAGGCCCCCGCCTGACTTCGAAAATTTCGCTCCCGGGCCGTTTTCTGGTGCTGATACCAAACGAAGAGATCGCCGGTATCTCCCGCCGGATTGAAAAGACCGGGGAGCGCCGCCGTCTGCGCAACATCATGCGGAAGATCGCAGTCCCGGGTTACGGACTGATCGCCCGCACTGTCGCGGAAGACAAGTCTGAAGCAGATCTGAAAGCTGACTTCGAACGTCTGATGAAACTCTGGCGGGAAATTGAATCCAGTTTCCATTCGGCACCACCCCCGCTGCAACTGCACCGTGATGTGGGGATGGTCTCATCCCTTATCCGGGACCTCTTTTCAGAGGACACCAACCGGGTTGTGATTGATAACAAAAAAATCCACCGCGAAGTAGTCCGCTATCTGCAGGAGGTAAAATCAACGCTGGTCAAACGGGTGGAACTGTATAACAGCCGCACACCCCTGTTCGATCACCTCGAGATAGAACCTGATGTAGAGAAAATTACTTCACACAAAGCCTGGCTCACCGGTGGTGGTTCGTTGATTATCGAGTCAACTGAAGCGATGGTCACAATTGATGTCAACTCTGGCAGCTACAATCGTAAACGCAATGTCGAGGAAAATATCCTGCGTGTAAATATGGCGGCTGTCAAAGAGGTCTGCCGACAATTGCGCCTGCGCGATCTGGGTGGCCTGATAGTAATTGATTTTATCGACATGGCTGATGAACGCAATCGTACCCGGGTGCAGCGTGCGATGGAGAATGAACTGATTCACGACCGTGCGCAGACCGACATTCTGCCTATCTCCAAGTTCGGGCTGATGGAGATGACCCGGCAACGGATTCGTCCGGCATTGTTGCTGACCCTGAAGGACAACTGTGAAGTCTGCGATGGCACCGGACTGGTGCCATCACGGGAAACGATGGCTACGGAGATAGAAGGCTTCGTTCGCCGGTTCCGCGCTCAGACACGGGAAAGACGCCTGGAGTTAATCGTCCATCCCGAACTATACGATTATCTGGACGAGGGAAAGCGTTCCATTATCAAACTGCTCATGTGGAAGAATTTCATGCATATCAACCTGAAGAAGGATGAAGGATTAGCGGTTGGTAAATTCAAAGCGGTATCACCGAAACAGAAAAGAGAGATTACACAGGAATTTTCTACTTGACATTATTCGGAGCCTCCTGTTAATTTAATGTTCTGAAAATTTGGAGGATGAATGTACGCCATAGTCGACATTCGTGGAAAACAATTCTACGTACATGAAGAAGATCAGTTAAAGGTACCCCATCTGGAAAACAGCGTGGGTGATGAAGTTACCTTTGATCAGGTGCTGATGGTGGTTGATGGAGAAAACATTCGCGTGGGCACCCCCCTGGTGGAAGGCGCTTCCGTGGTAGTTGAAGTCGAAGAGCACGGCAAGGATAAAAAGGTGATCAATTTTGTCAAGAAGCGTCGCAAGGGTTTCAGCCGCAAAAAGGGCCATCGCCAGCAGTTCACCACCGTTCAGGTAAAGAAGCTTAACGTCTAGGGAGGCGATCATGGCTCATAAAAAAGGAATGGGTAGTACGCGAAATGGTCGCGACAGTAATGCCCAGATGCTCGGTGTCAAGAAATATGGTGGTGAGCAGGTTATTGCCGGCAACATCCTGGTCCGTCAACGCGGTACCAAGTTCCACCCCGGGACAAATGTCGGGCGTGGCGGTGACGACACCCTGTTCGCCAAGGCGGATGGGCGGGTGTTGTTCGAGCGTCACAAAAACGGTCGCACTTATATGTCAGTCGTACCAGACTGATTGACTACCGAAAACGAATTTTGAAAACCCGCTGTGCATTTTGCAGGGCGGGTTTTTTTATTCCCCCACCAGTATTCTTGGCCGGAAACCGACATAATAGCCGGTGTGTGCCGGTTCAATATAGCCACGGCTGGCTGACTGGATGATCTCCACGGTATAGGACCAGAATCCACCCCGCAGCAATCTCTCAACACCGGCTGACGGGCCGGGCGGATTCACCAGAGGGCTGTTGCTGTAGTAATAATTGTCCCACCAGTCGTTACACCACTCCCAGCTGTTACCCGCCATATCCTGCAGGCCAAGTTGACTGTCACCGGCAGGCAGGCTGCCGACAGGGCTGCTCCAACCAACACAGAAATAGCCATCCCAGAAATTAGCGTGATCGCAATCAGGTACACTGTTTCCCCAGGGATAGCGTCGTCCATCCTGGTAACGGGCGGCATGTTCCCACTCCGCCTCTGTAGGCAGAGTGTATCCGGATGCCTGATAGGGGTCATGTTCCGCTGACACAGACCAGTCACCGTTGTAAAATGGTGTTAACTCCTGCTGCAGGCTGAGCCAGTCGCAGTAACAGGCGGCACCGAACCAGCTGACCTGTTTTACCGGATGTGCCGCTGGTTCATAACCCTCAGGATAAGCGACAGCCGGCCCCCAGCTGCCGTAATCAGCACTTCCGGCCTGGAGATAGAAGACCTCCAGATCGCTATCGAAGAACAGTTCACCACAAACCTGATCACCAAGGTCGACCAGGTTCTCGCCATAGGCACGCACCCAATCACCTTCAACAGTTACCAGATCGTTTTCGTAGGCCCATTGCAATGCTGCCAGGTATTCCAGGTTTGTCACTTCATGCTCGGCCAGATAGAATGACTCTGTCAGGGTAACTGGATGTTCCGGCATGGCAGCACCCATCTGCCCCATGGTAAATGCACCGGCGTGAACGAGTATGAATCCGGCGGGAGGAGGGGCTACTTCTTCAGCAGTTACCATGAAGAATTGACTACCAGAGGCAGTGACATCGCAGAAAAGCTGATCGGCTGTGACAAACTCCAGCGGCAGGGCTGTTCCGTAAGGGTCGGAGCCGCGGCTGTAAACTCCGTAGTAATCCGCCCCTTCCACCGGGGTCCATACCAGCAGAACTTCAGTAAAATCATCTGACTGGGTAATTATCAGGGATACAACCGGGGGATCCAGAGCCAGGGAGGGTGAAATACTTAAAGACAACAGCATCAAGCTGCTCGGGAGATATTTCATGACATACTCCTCAATGAGTAGATCTGTCATTTGTAAAGTACTAAATATCGTGGCCTGCGGCAACTGCCATTGTGTCTGTGGGGAGAAAGGGGGTGAACAGGGTCCTGGTCATTCCTGCGAAAGCACCTGATTCCTGAGAAATTCTGCCTGGGATCCAGTCACACCGTGCGAATACAATTGTGGATCGCAGGCATTCGTACTTTTCACTTCATCAGTACCATCTTCCTGGTCATTACATGATCATTAGCGGTCAATCTATACACATACACCCCACTCGATAGTCCTGATCCATCAAACCGAACCTGATGTACACCAGCACTATAAGCGAGATCAGATAGCAATTGCACCTGCTGCCCCAGGATGTTATAGACAGTCAGCTGTACCTTCAGTGGGTGCGGAAGTGTGAACTCGATCGTAGTAGTCGGATTAAATGGGTTGGGATAATTCTGGGATAGCTGGATCCTTGAAGGGCGTACATCTGGTTGTGGTGCACTCGGCACATCCTGATACTCCCACAGCTCTATCGCTCCCGGTCCACCATAGCAACCCATATCATTGCGTAACGTTCCTTGCGAAGGCCAGAGCGGCCAGCCGGTGTGATTGGGATCTTCCGGATCGTTGTAAGCGGGATCCGGATTGCCGGTGTCTATGCAGGGTGAGCCTTCCTGGAAGGTGTAGTCATCGTTCTCCGGATCGGTGAACAGCGGATCAGTGTCAATGTTCCCTACACCCTCCCAGCCACCGTCGATGTTGGAGTATTGGACAGTAAGGTCAATGTTAGCGTCTTCCAGATAGTCCAGATCCGATCCCCAGGAACAACTGTTATCGATGATGCAATTCTCAATCAGTACATTCTTCTCATCCTGTGTCGCTGACCAGATACTGAGGGCTGAGCCATAGTCGCCATAAGAATCCACGATTGTGCAATTACTGATGCGAGCGCTCTCTGTCAGGTCCGTTGAAACTATATGTGAAGATGATTCACCCCGTGTATTCCAACAGTCATGAACTAATACGTTCTCCAGCGCGAAACTCTGAGTTCGTAGTGTGATCGCACCATTCCCGCAATCGCTGATATGTGAGTTGTTGATGATTACTGTGTCAGCCCATAAGTGCATGCCGGCGGCATATACTGTGTGATACTGGTTATAAAGACGCAGGTTGTTGATTTCCAGTTTTCTCATCATCTGACTCGTTGTCATGATCCCAGAACCACCATAGCTCCATTCATCATTCGGAGTAGCATATAATCTGGTGTTATCATGAATTTTAATATTGTTGAGATAAACAGTCTGATCTGGAGAAGCGTATCCAATGGATAGGCCCAGTCCACTTTGAACAAAATCATTGACGTTATCTGACTTTACCAGATGATTCACGTTAACGGTCTCACCACCTACGCCAATCACATAAGCTGTGCCACCATAAACATCAGGATACTCGTCAATATCTGACCTTAATACACTGTTGTTCATGACATAGATATTACTTAAGGTGCAATTGCCGGGAGTGCCAAATGTACACCCTGGTAGTCCCTCCTCGTTATGGCGGTATTCTTCATGATTGTTTACAATAAATATACTGTCAGCAGTGAGTGATTCAGTTCCCTGAGCCCTGATACCGATACCGAAACCGTCTCCATCAGTTGAATAGTTATTGCTGATACGGATGTTGTTGAGGAAAACATGGTCATTACCGCCATTCAAACGGATTAGCTCATGTTCATGCGCAAAGCTGATAGTGGTGGAATCTATCAGGCAGTTGTTCATTACCAGAGTGTCAGCCTGCTCAAGATCAATCAGACTTCGGCCAGCTGTAATGAATGTATGGTTCAAGAAACTGCAATTAGTAACCGCGATACGCTGCGCAAAACAGTAGAGCAGCATTCCAGATGTGGATTCACTATATGAGCCATGGTTGCTGGCAAAAACACAAGAATCGACGAAAGCGAATCTGCAGGAGCTCGCAACAATCAACGGCCAGAATCTTGTAGTATTATTGAAGAACGAACAACCGTGAACAGTTAATTCTCTACCTATGTTATTCGAGATAACATTTGTTTTGGGAAAACCTGAGTTTCTTGAGAAGCCGCTTCCTCTTACAGTTACAGAACAGGAATCATTTGCATTGATGCAGGTGTTACGTACACCATAGTTCTCATTGAAACAGCATCTGTTGAAACTGATATCTGTATAGTCATTTGCTGTAACAGCACCACCCCAGGCGGTATATGGTTCATGTATCCAGTCACCATAACCATGTGTAAATGTCAATCCGCTGATAATGATTTCATGCGGTCCCCAGCAGGTCAGTATGTGGTAGGTTGAATCGCCATCCAGAATAGTATTGTTGATAAATGTAGTATCACCGCTGGTCAGGAAATGTGAGCCCAGGGTGAGATCCTTCTGCTCAATCTCCAGCTCTTCTATGTAAGTTCCAGGCGCGATCAGGATTGTATCACCGGGAATTGCTACATCAATACCTTGTTGTATGGTGGGATAGTCGTCGGGGATATTGATCACCGCCATTGTCTCAGCAAAGAGTGATAACAGGACTATTATGAAAATCGCCTTTTTCATCTGTTCCTTTTCAGGGCAGCCACAGGGGGCTGCCCCTACATAACTGTTTACGTTTTAAATCTACTTGACCAGTAGCATGGCTGCCCTTGCGGGCAGCTTGGCAGTTTGACAAGTCAAACTGCACACGTTCAAACGTTACTTTACAAGCAACATTTTGCGATTCATAACCTCATCCGGAGTTGACAGTCGATAGAAATATAGCCCGCTGGCCAGACTGGAGCCGTCGAACTCAATCGTGTAGTTACCCGGTTGCTGGAACCCTTCAACCAGCAGTGCTACCCTTTGGCCCAGGATGTTGTAAACCGCCAGTTCCAGCTCGCACCTCCTGGGAACAGCATAAGTAATGGTTGTAACCGGGTTAAATGGGTTGGGGTAATTCTGCGCTAATGAAAACTCCGCCGGGAGATTATCAGGCAGAGAATTTCCTTCTTCGCTACTATAGATTGCCAACACCTGTTCGATATAGTCATGCTGTCTTTCGAAACTCTCCCTTATCATGACTCCAGCTTGAACCGGATCTCCAGCAGAGTAAGTTCCACCATTTTCATTACAGAGTTCAATATAGGCCAGACAGAGCTCGAAATAGTTGCGCGCACTTTCAGTCTCAGCCTGATCGCGTTGCTCTTCCAGACTTGCGACAGCTTCATCCAGGTTGACCAATTGGCTGTAAAGCTCCCAGTAATTACCTTGTATAAAATAGGTCAGGTTGTAGTTGACATCCCCGATCTCCACCAGTAGTTCCTGGAAGTCACTCATGACAGTCATACCCTCATCGTAGCCCTTGCCACCGATGTAGCCAAGGCGGAAAGTCGCACGCTTGGCGAATGGATCTAGAGGGTAATCTTTGACAATAGTGTTATAGGTAATGATCGCTTCATCGATCTCCCCGTTTATCTCCTGCCAGTTACCCAGCGCGAACAGCTCGCTGGGGATACTTTGATTGAGGCAATCGTGGATTGGTGGTGTCTCTTCCCAGGTGTAAAGGGGTAGATACAGAATGTCGCCCCAACTCTCTGGAAGGATCCCTTCGTCGGCTGGATTGGTGGCTCCCCAATCATTGTAGCTCACATCAGTACTGTTGTGCTCTAAACCAGATACGGACTGAATCAATGGAATATTCGTCGAGGTTTCGCTATAGCGGATTCTATTTGCTCCGCAGTCAAGCTGACAATTTGATGCATTGAGGGAAATCTGACCGGTATTGGGATTTGCTGAGGAGTTATGTTCTATTCGGTTATGCGCAACCTGGTGCATATCTGACCAGGATTCGATTGTGCGCATTCCATATGAGGTATGATAGGTGATTCTTGATTCTGATAAACGGAAACTGCTGTATGCTGCATCGATTCCTTTCAGGGCATTTTCACCTTCACGCTCTCCTTCAATGATTAGACCATGTAGTTTGTACTCGATATTTTGTCCGAAATTAAACAGGAATAGCCCGGTATACTCATAATCATACAGCTCGCAAGTGTTGATGTTAATATCTGAACCAAGTATTGCTAACTGCGCAGGAGCTGTTGACCCGCGCAAAATTGAGTTCTCAAGCTGACCGCTACAACCTAAGCCGATATGGAAATGGCCATAAACTGTAGAGGGTTCGATATTCGGCTCCAAGCATTCAAAGCAGAACCGCAGATCATTTGACTCAATACCAACATAGCTGGTTTCCAGATTTCCATCTGCCTCAACATAACGCAGGTGGTTCATCCTCACCCAGTCATTCTCAGATATGCCAACTTCCTGATCTCCCCCTACAAAGAAACTACCCCGTTTTAGTGTGGGTGGATCATGTTCATGACCTACTAGTGGATTATATGTATAACTAACCTTCTACGTTTACAGTTTCTTTGACAAACATATTAACAGTAT